>NZ_CAMFHB010000022.1 GCF_945952055.1 uncultured Alsobacter sp. | reverse complement strand
CGGACGGGATGTCTCTCCCGTCGCGCCCCCGTCGAGGTTCAGCCGACAACGGCTCGGCCTCCGCGGGGTTCCAGCGCATCCAGGCGTGCGTCGCCCGCGGGGCGCCAGCGGATGGACGAGACCCGCTAGCTTCAACGTGACTTTACGGCCGGCCGCCCATTTCTGATTGTGGAGGCTGGATGGCTCACCCGGCGTCCGCGGCGGCCAGCCGTGGTGCCGGCCTCTTGGCGGGAACGGTCATGGATCGCCGGTCTTTTCTGCGCATCGGCCTTTCCGCTCCGCTGGCCACGGGGATCGCCGGCGCCGCGCGGGCCCAATCCGCCCTGCCGGAGATCGTGTTCCTGGGCCTGGCGACCCAGGAGGCCGATCAGCCGCAGCTCGGTGCCTTCCTCGGCGGGATGAAGGAGCAGGGGCTGGTCGACGGACAGACCTATCGCCTGGTCGAGTTTCACGCCCGCGGCGACGCCGGCGCGGCGCAGCGCTTCATCGCCGAGATGGTCGCCCGCAAGATCGCGGTGTTCCTGTCCCCCGGACCGGCCGTGGCGCGGCTCCTGGTGCGATCGACGACGCTGCCCGTGGTGAGCGTCGGCCTGCCCTCGGTGCCCGGCGACCTGTTCGCCACCGTGGCCCGGCCCGGAGGCAACCTGACGGGCTTTTCCTGGTTCGGCCAGGAGCTCTCGGCGAAGCGGATCGAACTCGTGCGCGAGGTCCTGCCGGGGCTCTCCTCGATCGGCATCCTGCACACCGTCACCGACCCGGTCTATCGCGACTGGGGCATCCAGACGGAAACCTCGGCCCGGGAGCAGGGCCTTCGCCCGACGCGCCTCGGCCTGACCTCGAGCAACCCCGACGAGATCGTGCGGCTGATGTCGGACTATGCCGCCCAGGGGGGCCAGGCGGTCTTCGTCGTCTACGACTTCCTGACCCGCTCGACCCAGGACACCATCATCGCGCTGGGCGACAAGCTGTCGCTGGCCGTGATCTCGGAGGTGCGAAGCTTCGTGGAAGCCGGCGCCCTGATGTCCTACGGCGCCGACACCCTGGATCTCTTCCGGCGGTCGGCGGGCTACGTGGCCCGCATCCTCAAGGGCGAGGCCCCCGGCAACCTGCCGGTCCAGTTTCCCACCAAGGTGGAGTTCCTGTTGAACCTTCGCACGGCGCGCAGGCTCGGCATCCCCTTGAAGGAGACCCTCATCGCCCGGGCGGACGACATCGTGGACTGAGGGAATGTGAAGTCCTGGCGCGAACGATCGAAGGGCACGGGGTCGATGGGCGCAGGCGGACGCGCGAGAGACTGAGCCCCTGGATGCTGGCGACCCCGGCAGGGCTCGAACCTGCGACCTGCCGCTTAGAAGGCGGCTGCTCTATCCAGCTGAGCTACGGGGCCGGTCGGAGACGACGCCTTGCCCGATCAGTGGGTCCACTGGCCGACGCGGTTGAAGCGGAAATTGTCCGAGTAGGCGATCGTGCGCCGGCGCGGCTCGTTCGGCTCCTCGACGGTCGCCGCGATGCCGTTGCGCTGGGCGTAGGCCACCGCTTCCTCGCGGGTGTCGAACCAGAGCTTCACCTGCTGGCGCGTGTCGCTGGAGGAGGTCCAGCCCATGAGCGGATCGATCTCGCGGGCGCGCTCCTGCTCGAACTCCAGCAGCCAGCGCGTCGTCTTGGCGGTGCCGGACTGCATGGCGGTCCTGGCGGGGCGGTAGATCCGAGCGGTCATGGACGTCGTGTTCCTGCGAAGACATTGACTCGACTGCGGCGGCGCGAGACGGACCGGGTTGATGGTCGGGGCAGCAGGATTCGAACCTGCGACCTGAAGTACCCAAAACTTCCGCGCTACCAGGCTGCGCTATACCCCGCCGGGGCTCGCGCCCTTGTGTTTCCTATCGATTCCGCCGATCGACCGCAAGCCCTCGCCGACACGCTACCGGCACAGAACGGCAACGAAATGCGGCCTTCGGCGCACAGAGTCCCGTAGCGAGTCCCGTAGGAGAGATCATGAACTGGAACAGCCTTGTCATTCTCCCGGGGAAGCGCGTCCGGGTACTCGCCGGCGTGTGGGAGGGGAAGATCGCCGTCGTGCGGCAGAACCTCGGCCACGGAATCTTGGCGATCGCGCTCGAGCGGGAGCCCGACGCGGTGCGCGTCTATGATGCCACCGAACTCCGCGCGGTCGGCTGGGAGCCGAAGCCGCTCCGGATCCTGATGGCGGAGGGCGGCCTGATCGGCATAATCTCCGTCGGCTTCTGGGAGGCGATGTGGTGGATGATCGGACCATGATGGGCAAGACGATCTACGCCGTGGTCGCGGTCTATTCCGATGGGAGCGGGAAGCCCCTCCCCATCGCCGCCTTCCACGAGAAGACACAGGCGGATCGCCTTGCGACCGTCATTAACGACCTGGATCCAGGGCGCCAGATGGTGGTGCTCCCGTTCCCGGTCATGGTGTTCGCGGATGAAGCCGATGTGGAGGTGAAGCCTTGACCGAGAAACGCGAGTTCGATCCTGAGATTCACCGACGGCCAACTCCGGAGGAGCGGGCCAATGCCCAGGTCCATGCGACGGCGTGGGACGACGCCTACGCTATGTTCAACACCTTCATCACGCGCCATCTGGAAACCCACGACGAGCGACGGCAGGCTAACATCATCAAGATGGCGCTGCTGAGCGTGGGATCGGCATACCGCAAGATCGCCAACGATGGGCGGGTGGAGCTATGACCCCTCTCGAGAAGGTCACCATCGCGATCGAGACGGCGATGCTGAACCCGCCCCCGGAGGCGATCAGGGGGACGGAGAAGTTCCCCTACATCGACCGGGCCTACGTCGCCAGGGTCGCGATCCAGGCGCTGATGGAGACGGCGGGCTGGCAACCCGCGGAGACGGCGCCGAAGGACCGCAAGATCGACGTGTGGGTGAAGCACTTCCGCGTGACGGACGTGCAATGGGACGAGTTTCACGAACGGTGGGCAGTGTACGGCCTCGACGAGGACAATGAGTGGGGCCTCGTCGCTTTCAAGTGGCCGTTCGACTTCTGGATGGACCGCCCTGCCCCGCCACCCGAGTGCTCGTACTCGTTCTGAAACGCAAAAAGGCCCGCCGGCGTGATGCCAGGCGGGCCAGTCGAGGTTGATCGTCACCCGGGTCCGGGCGCCTTCAGATGAAGGCCATGGACGGGGACAAGCCCCGAAACTGATTGCCATGTGGGGGAGCTCCGGGTAGGGCTCCCCCTGGGCATGGAACACAGCACGACGCCGCGGGAGGCAACACCGCGGTCCGGCTCTACAGACTTTCTGCTGCGTGTTGTGCCGGGCTCATCCCGGCGTCCGCACCATGCGGACCTCGTGGCGGCAGGGCGTTTGCTCCTGCCGAGTTGCTATCCGGCGCGCCTGATCTTGTGGACGAGACGCCCGATGCGGGGCTTTGCGTACAGCGCCGCCGAGATCCCCGCCAATGATGCGGTTCTCGTCACGTACTGCCCCAGCGTTTCATCCTCGCCAGCAGCGGCTTTGGCGATCGCAGGGATGATGGACCCCATGTAGGTGAGGAGCCCATCGCTCGAGAAATGCTCTTCCCATGTCCTGCGCGCGGTCGCCGCCATAGCGCTCCAGCGCGGCATGTGCGCGGCGACGATCTCGGGCAACGCGGCCACATCGATCTCAGGCACGACAATCGCACACGACGTCCAGTCGATGTGCGGCGGCAAGACGTAGCGGTCGCTGATGATGACCGGAACGCGGCCCGCTTTCAGAACCTCGAACAGGCGGATCGATCCATGTCCGTTGCCGCGCGGGCAGATCACGAAGCGGCTTTTGCTGATGCCCTCCGCGTACCGGACCTTCACATCGAGGCCGCTTCTGTCGAACATCGACTTCCAGGGCCCGCCCTGGACCACGCACGTGGCGTTGAACTTTCCCCATCCCTGCCACAGGGCGACGATCTTCTGCCGCACGCCCGATGTGATGCCGCCGTGGAAGCTGAAGTCGACGGACGCCGTCTCGAGCGGCGTGAAGTCGACAACCTCGTTGTAGCTGATCGGGTAGCAGAAGGTGGCATGCCGACCCGCATCGAACAGCCGCTTGTCGAGCGAGCAATACAGCCCGCTATATCGGCCCGTCGGGAAGTCGGCGGCGTCCCAGGTGATGACTTTCCGATCGAGCCTGCTGCGCTTCCGACCAGGCGGCAGCGCGTCGGCGATCTGGGGCGCCATCGTGTTGACGACGACATCGGCCAGCGCCCCGCTGCTTTCGATCGCGATGTTCTCATTCTTGTCGCGGCTCAACGCTCCGAGCGTTCTCTCCCACTCGCGCCGATGCCACTCTTCCTGCCGCGACAGATCGAAAAACACCCGCAAGGGCACGATAACACTCCCGTCCGGCCGCATCCGCCAACGGGGCTATCATAGATCGCGCGTCATATTCCGCCATCGGAAATGTACTGTGCGTTGGTCCGGTTGCGCCGTTTGACGCGCGCCTTGAACTGCTCGCCGACGCAGGCGAACACCCGGCCGTGCCCGTCCGTATCGGCGAAGCGATGGAACACGGACCAGTCGGCAGCATTCGGATAGTCCGGATCCTCGTGGGTGAACCCCTCGAATCGAACCATCGACGTCGTGACGCTGTCGCCATCGCAGCCGATGCCCCAGGCGATGCTATCGCCAGGAACGTAGGGGATCGTCTTGATCCTGCCGCCCCGCACCATCACGCCGCCGTAGCTGGGGGCGACGATGATGGCCTTGCCGCGCACCTTGTAGGTCGCGTCCATGTAGCCTTCGACCTCGATGTCCGCGTCAACCACGGAGCCGCCGTTGGCCGCCAGGTCGAGCCCCGAGCCGGACGTGTTGCCGATGTTCGTGTTGATGTTGATGAAGGGGTTCCCCCACCAGGCGTTCTGGGACAGGGGCGCCTTGTCTGGGTCGAATTCGTAGAAGCAGCCGGCGGAGAACCGGAGATACGGCTTGTCGATCAGGAACCCTCCGGAGGTGTTCGTCGAGATCATCGCGTTCCGCCCCTTGAAGCGGATGATGTTCACGCGATCCGACCGGAAACACTCGATGGCCGGGATCATGTAGTCGGAATTGACCTCGCAATCGATGAGGTTGTTGTCCGTGGTATCCGCCGTATTGAAGGTCCACTGGAAGTAGGAGCGGATCGGCGTCACGAAGCGCGCATAGCAGGAACGGATCGCGCTCTGCCCGCAGTTTGCGCCGAGCGTGATGGCATCGTTCATCGTCTCGTCTGACCGGAGATTGTCGAACAAGAGATCGAAGGAAAGCTCGAAGTGGATGCCGCGCGCCCGGTTTCCATCCTCGTCGAGGATCCACGAGTTCAGCCGATGGCTCCCTCGGTATCCGAAGTTCCGGAAGATGGTCCGGTGGCATTGATTGCCACGGATGTTGAACGACCAGCACCCAGCTGGGGAGAACATGACAGACAGGGTTCTGCCGTCACCGAAGAGAAAGCAGTCCTGCAGATCGAGCATCTCGATCTTGTCCGAAAATGCGTACTCGCCCGTCGGCAGGTACAGCCGGCGGTTCGCGACCGCTCCGGAATAGATGCTGAAATACGCCGCCGCCAGCGGGAGGCAGTCGAAGTAGACGTTGGCCCCTGTAATCGACACCACGGCGTCTTTGTTGAGTGTGAGCGTGTTACCCGACTTGGCCGTGATCGTCGCCACCAGGGCCTTCGGCATGGCCCAACCGTAGTAGATCGGGTCGTTGGTGGAGGTCCGGTCGGCAACCCACGCCGACCCATTCCAGCGGAACACGCGTCCCGTGGATTGCAGCCAGCAGCGTGTGTTGGTCGCTTTCGATGTGTCGGCGTCCCTGGCCGTGGCATCGGCGTAATAGAGCGCCGGCACTGCGCCGCCCACGCCCATCGAGCCGTACGACGCGGTGTTCTCAACGATGACCTGGTCGCCGACGGAGAAGTTCGTGGCGTCAGCGACGGTCAGCGTGGGGCTCCCCGCCGTCATCGAACCGGTGGTCTTGGAGGTCTTCCAGCCGCCAGTCGTGGCGAGGTTGATCGTGGTCGTGGCGCTATTGGCCTGGACCACGTTGGACGTGACCACGTCGGCGTAGACGCCGGACCCCGGGGTGTTCGAGTAATAGGCGACCGTGCTGCCGCTGGTGGCGACGGCAGAGGCATACGCGCCCTTCAGGGTCACCGAGACCGTGATTTCCTTGTCTTCGTCTTCTGGCGCGGGGACGTAGATCGGGTCGGTGGCGCCTGGGATTGGCACCCCGTCAATATTCCACTGCCACGACGGAACCGGCCGGGCGTAGTCTAGGGTCGGCGTGTAGACATAGGCGCCGGGCGGGATGCGGGCGGACAGCTTCCGATCGACCTCGCACCGCCCGCGAACCTCAGGGTTCGCGAGCCAGATCGGCACGCCGCCCCGGTTGGCGGTCGCGCTGCTGACGATGGATAGCCTGATCGACGACATGGTCAGTCGACGACCTTCGGCCGCCACACATAGATGGAGGAAGCGCCATCGCCCGTGTAAGCGGGCTGGCCATGGTAATCGATCGAGGAAGCCGCCTTCGTTGCCTCTTGCGATAGGTGAATGTTGAACGTTCCACCCCGGGTATTCACCTGAGTGCCATTCATCGTGATCTTATAGAATCCGCCCACTGCGGCTTCGATTGTCACCGAATTCAGCACCATCGTCCCGGTCGACCCGCTGTCGGTAATAGTGCCGGTGACAAGATCGACAAATGCAAAAATGGAATTGGTGAAATCGTCTGAGGAGTTGTCTTCGTAGTGCAGCATCGCATACCGGCGGCTGATGTCCTTCAGATATGCCGATGCCGAGACGCCGCCTGAAATCGTCCCCGTGTAGCTGTAGGCCATATGCCGACCGCCACCGGAGTCCTCGGTGAGGGTGTACGCGGTGTTCGTCCCGTCTGGCGCCGGAGACGAGGTGTTCGCTAGGGTCGCCCCGCCTCCGCTGAACCAGCCGATGCCGCCGCCGATCGAGTTGGTGCCATCGCTTTCGCTGCCGTCCAGCAGCGGCGCCCCGGACGGCGGTAGCGCCCCGAAGCCCACCAGTTCCAAGCCGGTCATTGCTCAGGCCTCATCCGTGGTGTCGGTGGTGTAGTAGATCTTGATGCCGATCAGGTCGGCATCGACGTCGAGGTTGTCGGCGCCGTTGGCCGGATCGCGGTAGACGTCGAAGAACACGGTGTCCTCGGCCTGCGGCGTGCCGGCAACCGTAATGTCGGGCGTCGCGCCTGTCGCGTAAACGTCATTGGTCGTGCCGCCCGTGTCCGTCACTTCCTGCGCCGTGCCGAAGTTGACAGCGAGGGTGTCGTCGTCGCTCACGGCAACGGCGGCCAGACCCCACCGCACGCCGAAGTTCGTCGTGGTGGCGGCGTGGCGCCAGGTGAAGGCCGCCTTGATGACGCCGCGGTCCCAATTCTTCGGCATCCGAACAGCGAACTGCGCGTGTTCCTTGGTCGTCTTGTCGAAGCTGAGCACCCATACGTCCGGCTGGCCGGCGGACCCTGCCACGGCGGCGTGCGCGGCGCACCCGGCAACCTGCGCGGGATAGGCCGCCCGGACCGGGACGTAGAATGACTTGAGCCCGGCGACGGTGGCCTTCAGCAGGGCCGCCGCTCCACGCTTGGTGACGCCGCCCTGGTTGAGGACGACCTCGTCGGCGCCGCCGATCGAGGTCGCCGCGGGCCGTGCTGAGATCTTTTCGGGTGCGCCGGACATATCAATGCTCCGCTATGGGATGGGGTGATGATGGGAAGCCAGCCTGGCCAGCGGCCGGTCAGGCGTAGAAGAAGGCACCGCTGACGTCGTTCGTCGCGAGCCCGGTGTTGGTGCTGTCCGTGAGGCCCTTGGCGCTCGTCACGGCGTAGGACATGGCGGTCGCGAACGAGATGCCGCCCTCGAGCCGGAACTCGGCCCGGCCGCCGGCAGGGATGTCGATCTCGAAGATGGCCGTCGTGGTGCCGAGGGAAACGCTGCCCGCGACCGTGTTGAAGATCTTCACCGACCGGAGCGCAGCTGACGTGTTGACCAGCTGCCAGCCCAGTAGGCGGCCGGCACTGCCCTTGATTGCAGCCGCCGCGGGCGAGGATGGCGAAAGCACGGAGACCACGCTTGCGCCATTCGTCGCGTTCGGCCGGTACTCTTGCCAGAACGGGACGGCCGTCTGGTCCGTCGCGAACGTGATCGAGACGCTGTTCGCCATCGGCGCCGGGCCGTTCTCGTTGACGTTGTCGACCGTCACCGGGAGCGGGTTCGCGGGTGAGACGAAGGTGGCTGACCCGGAGCCGCCGAACGTCAGCTGCGCGAGCGGGTAGTTGAGCGACCCGACCTTGTTGACGGGCGCCTGGAAAGGAGAGCCGTCCGCGTCGAGCAGCGGGACATAGTCGACCATCTCAGGGCGTCCTCGTCAGGATGTAGGGGAAGATGCCGACCGGCCGGCCGGCCAAGGTCGACGAGGTGTCGATGCCGATATGCGTGCCGTCTTCGGCCAGGAGGGCGCCACCGTCCTCCTTGAGGAGGTACGCACCGCCGCGGTCGAAGAGGATGTAGGAGCCGTCTTCGGCGAGCAGGGCCCAGCCGTCCTCCTTCAGCAGGATGTCGGACGGGTCGTCGATGACGAGCGGCAAACCGTCCTCGGCGAGCAGAAGGCCGCCATCCTCCTTGAGCAGGAAGTGGCCCGCCATGCTGATCGGGATCCGCGGCCGTCCGTTGATGAGGCTGAAGCCTCCGAGGCGGCCGTTGATGTAGCCGTGGGCCCGCGCGCGGCCGTTCAGGAGCGCGTGCATGTCAGGACCAGGCCGAGATGGTGACCCGGGTGGCGGCCGGGGCGACCAGCGAGATGTGCGTGATGCCGTCCGGCAGGCGCCGTGCCATCGGGTTGAGCTCGGCAGCGGAGCCGTCGGTGACATCGTCCGATGGGATGCTCGTCACGACCGAGCTCCCGCCGTAGAGGGCGTAGAAGTCGCCATCCGCCGAGAACGAGATGCTCTTCGCCCCCGCCGGAATCTCGTACCGCTTGGGCGTGTTGGCCGACAGGCGGATGTGGTCGACGTAGCCCGGCGGCTGCGGGGTGATCGACCCGCGATTGGATCCCCACGGGAAGTTCTCGATGAACGGGCGAAACACAGGCATCGGACCCTCTCAGTCGTCTTTCGGAAGGACGTGATCGACGAGGCTGGGGGTCTTGTCGTGCACGCGGCGAGCGGCCTCGATGACGGACGCACAGACCATCATCCCGAGCACGCCGGCCATGTAGATGACCCCGGGCTCGATCTCCGCCTGGGACAGACCCCAGCGGTCCGCCTCGATCGCGTCGGCGATCCTCGCCAGCGGCGGGCCGAGGGCGACGGCGAACGCCCCGCCCACGGTCGTCGTGACGAAGCGGTGCTTCCACGTGCCCGGGCCGAGCGCGGCCGCCGTGGCGCCGCCAAGCGCGCCCCATATGATTGCCGATGCCTTCACGCCGAGCACCGACCCCTGCCAGGCATCCGACATCACGCACCCGCCTTTGCCGGGATGGAGGCGTTGAAGGCGGCGATCGCCTTCATGAGCGTGACGAGACCCTCGGCGTAGTTCGTCGGTCGGTTGGCGCAGATGACCTTCACCACTTCGTAGCCGCCCTGGACCTTGACGTTCCAGGCGTCGGACACCTTCGGCGCGACCATCGTGACGTAGCCGACATAGATGCCGTCGGCGCCAATGCAGGCCAGCCGCCACTTTTCCTCATCGGGCATGTCCCTGACGGTCTGCACCGCCTTGGTGATTGGCGCCGTCGTCACGGCCGGCGCCGCGCTCTCAATGACCTTGGTCGACCCGCAGGCGCCGAGCATCGGCAGGATCAGGAGGAGCGCCAGAAAGATGCTGTATGGCGTGCGTCGGCCCGATGAGCCCTCGTTTGGCGGCGTCAACACGGTCGTCTTCGCCACCGGCCGCGGCGGCGGATCGCCGGTCTTCTCGAGCGGGATGTTCGGGCTGTTGGCGATCACATCGATGATCGTGCCGTTGACCCTCTTGACGATGTCCTGGACAGACGGCGGGACGGCCCAGGCCACCGATGTGAAGGTGGTGATGATGAAGGCCGTCACCATTTCCTCGGACAGGACGATGCCGTAACGGCTCTTCAGGAACCACACGATGGCGTAGGCCGCGACGCTCGCGAGACCTCCAGACCAGATCTTCCTATCGAGGAACCTCATCGCTTCTCTCCTTCGTTCAGCCATTCGCGCCACACGTTGCGGCCAGGCTCCGGATCCGGAGGCCGCTGGATCTTCTGGACAGCGGCGCAGCCGGCCAGGATGAGCAGGAAGGCGAGGACCAGGGGCTTCACGCCTCGGTCACCCCGCCGGCGGCCGCCAGGGACGTGGGCAGCGGCAGGGCCGTGATCGGCGTGTCCTTGGACCACCGGTAAGCCGTGAACTCCGCGCGCTTGTAGGCGGCGATGCTCACGCGGTTGCCGGAGTTGCCGGAGATCATCCAGATCGTGGTGGCGTTGGCCGCGACGATGATGCCGACGTGCCCGGTCCAGTCCTTCGGGCTCCCGCCGGCGCGGTACTTCACGCCGATCGCGCCGAAGCGCGGGCCGGTGAGCGGGACGCCCCAGCGCTCCCAATTCCGGGAGCCGAGCACCTTGTCCGGCGGGAGGATCACCTCGCCGGCGCGCTTCAGCCAGGCGCCGATGGACGCACCGCACCAGGCGGTCTCGTCGTTGGTGATGTCCGGGCGCCCGACCTCTCGGAAGTACTCGAGCACCTTCTCCGCGTGGAGCGGGCCCGGGATCTCCTTCACGCCGAGGTCGGCGCGCGCGAGCTCGAGCCAGCGCGGTTCGCGTTGGGGCATTGCGGTCTCCAGAAATGAGAGAGCCGCCCGGAGGCGGCCCTGGAGGATGCTGATGAGGGTCGGCTTCAGGGCGCCATGCCCACGAACACGGCCTGGTCGCCGCGGCGCTCGTAGAGGAAGCCGTTGAAGTCGCGGCGCTCCCCTTCGGCCCAGCCTTCCCCTTCCACGACCTCGCCGCCGAGATCGCCGCCGCTGAGTGTCACCTGGTCGATCATTCGAAGTACCCCTTGAAGAGCGCCGTGCCGGCGATGACCTGGGACGCGGTCGCCGTGCCGATCGGCATGCGGAGGATGAGGCCGAGGATGCGGCCCGGGTTGGTCACCAGCGGGCTGTTCGAGAAGTCCTCGGAGATGACGCGGTCGGCGCGGGCGCCGATGGCCGCACCCACTGCGAACGACTGCGCGCCCAGCGGCACGCGCCGGTTGTTGGCCGTCGCCAGGGACGCCGCCGTCTGGTCGGGGGAGACCGCCCAGGCCAGCAGCGAGGGCGTCGTCGCAACCGCGGCGCCCGTGTTGTAGGCGTCGATGGTCACGCCGGTGCACACGAAGCTGTAGGGCGATGGCACCGTGAAGCCGAACAGGATGTAGTCGGTCGCGGCGCCGGCCACGGCCGCGAACTGCCAGAGGCCGCCGAGCGTGGTGTAGCCCGGGGTGGTGTTCGACAGCGCAGCGCTGGACGGCGCCGCCGAGTTGGCCCACTGCGCGGCCTGGGCGAACGTCGTCGGAAGCACCTCGCCGCCGAGGCCCATGTGCGCCGAGGTATGCGCCCACGGCTTGTTCATGAAGGCGTCGAGCAGGACGACGTCCAGCGCCGACAGGATGAGCGTTCCAGGCGTCGCCGGCGCCGCGGGGTAGTACAGGCGGCCGAAGGCCGGGAGGCGCGTGGCGTCCCACATCCTGACGCCGGTCGACGGCAGCTGGATCCGGCGCTCGCCGACGATGAGCCCGGTCGTCGTGTCCTGGATCATGAAGAGGATGTCGTCGTCGTCCAGGATCACGTCGAAGACATAGAAGTTGCTCTGCCAGCCGCTCGGCATCGAGAACGGGGTCGTGGTCGTGTCGACGCCGTTGAAGCTCCAGACGCCATGCACGACGCCGGCCGCGGTGCACTGGAAATAGGCCCCGACGGTCGGCGACGAGATCTGGTTGGCCGGGGCCCCGAACCCGATCTCGATCAGGGTGTTCGCGACATGGCCGAAGCGCGCGCGCGCCCGCAGATGCAGCGGCGCCCGCTGGAGCCTCATGAACCGGCGGTTGGTGGTGACCAGAGCCGCCGATGTGCTTGTGGTGATCGCCGTGCTGTTGAAGTTCAGGCCGAGGGACGCCGACTGCGCCACCGTGAACGTCGTAGCGGCCGAGGTCAGCCGGTTTGGCACGGAGATGGTGGCGCCTTCGAACGGCTCCGAGAACAGGACGTTGTTCAGCGAGACCGCCGCGCCACCCGTCCGGTCCATCCGCTGCATGCGGTAGTTGTCGTCGTTCATGCCCATGATCGCGAGGCCATAGTCGGAGAGGCCCCCGGCCTCGCCGCGCTGGCGCGTGATCAGCGATCCATCCGGCCCATAGAGCAGGCCGCGCGCCGCCTTGGCCGTCGGGTGGATGGAGAGCAGGGCGGAAGAATCGCCGGACTGGATCTGTGCCATGGGTCGGTTATCCGATCAGGAGGTTGAACCGGCGCTGGCCCGTCACGGGGCCAGGGAATGCCTGGATGAAGGCTTCGACCGTGTCGGTCGCGGTGACGCGAGCGGCCGCCATGAAGCCGTCCATCTCGAGCTCGTCCCCGTCCGTCTCGGCCGAGGCCGTCATCACGACCTTCATGCCGACGGTCACCGCGGTATCGGTGTCGATGAGGATCTGGCCGCCGTCTTCCGCCAGGAGCTCCCCGCCATCTTCCTTGAGGAGCGCGCCGGCGAGCAGGATGGTGAACCCCTTCGACCAGACGGGAACCGTGCCGAAGTCGACAGTGACCTCGACGGGCGTCGCGCCGGCGCCACCCCCGCCGGTGGTGAAGGCACCAACGTTCCCGTTGTGGCCTTCCGCGACGATGTTCGAGAGGGCCTTCATCGGGCGGTTACCCGATCACCACGCAGCGGAAGGCGTTGGATGCCGGCGCCGCGGCGAAGGTCAGCCGCACGGCGTTCGTGCTCGGCCGGTCGACGTCGCACAGGATCGAGTCCTTGGCGCCCGATGCCCGGTAGACCTCCACCTGGACGTCATCCGTCCCGAAGTTGTGGGTGATCGTGAACTGCGTGGCCGAGCCGTCGCCGAAGGTCGACGAGAACTTCCGCAGCATCCACGATGCGCTCTTCGCCTTCAGGGGCGTGAGGAAGCGCGCGTCGTCGGTGCCGGTGTCTGTCTCGGCCTGGGTCGCGATCTCGGCGATGCCGGCGGTCGACTCCGATGCCGCGCCGGCGGCGGTGCCGAAGGCCGCCCAGGTCACCGAGCCGGAGCCCAGGGTGAAGTTGACCGTGGTCTGGCGGTAGGTGGCCCCGGCCGAGGTGCCCTCCTCCACCGTGGAGATGGCCTGCTCGAGCTCCGCGGCGGTGCTGCAGTCAAGGGACCGCGTCATCGCCACCGCGGCGCCGTTCCAGATGTAGATGCCGTTCTCCGACGCCGTGGACTGCGACCGCACCAGGACGCGATCGTTCGTCGCCATCGTTACGCCGTCGATCGTCGAGCCCGGGGACGCGAGCGACAGGTTCGCCTGCGTGGCGACGCGGCAGGAGTCCTTCCACGCGAGGCCCTCGACGAGGCTGTCGACATAGGCCTTCGTGGCGGCGTCCTGGGCCGCTGTCGGGTCCAGGAGGTTGACCGGCTTCGCGACCCCATTGAAGTCGAGGTTCGTGAGCATCTGCTTGGACATGGGTCGTGTGCTCCT
Source organism: uncultured Alsobacter sp. (assembly GCF_945952055.1). Taxonomy (GTDB): domain Bacteria; phylum Pseudomonadota; class Alphaproteobacteria; order Rhizobiales; family Beijerinckiaceae; genus Alsobacter. The sequence goes on along the minus strand of NZ_CAMFHB010000022.1, from coordinate 86,609 downwards.
AGAGGAAGCGGGCGGTGCCGGCCGTTGGGACGTTGAAGGAGATCTGCGTCTGGTTGACCGAGGTGTGGATCACGTCCCCCTCGATCTCGATGCCACCGACGGACCGGACCCCGACGATCGGGATCCGCCCCAGGTTGTGGTTCACGGTCCAGGTGCTGGCAGGGCTGGCCTGCACGTGGTCATAGGCCGCCATGGCGTCGCCGGCCGGGCCCTGCGGCCCGCGCTCGACCACCTGGACGGCGGTGACCTGTCCCGGGACGGTGACCTGGACGACGGCGGGCGGCGCCGGCACCAGGATCTGGACGACGTCAGGCATCGTCGTTCGCCCAGCCGGTGACGACGAGCAGCCCATAGAGGAGCGTCGTCTGCTCGAGTCCGATCCGGCGCTCGAGCTCGTAGCGCGCCACGGAGCCCTCCGGCAGGGTGCGTGTTCCCGCCACCGGCATCAGCAGGTTCACCTCGCCGTTCGCCGGCGTGGGGACGGCGAGCTCGTCGTCGGTCCCGGACTCATAGCGGATGATCTCCGCGCCGCTGTCGACGACCCGGAACACGAAGACGCTCCCGGTGAGATCCAGGGGCGTCGTGTCATCGGTCGTCAGCCGGAAGGTCCGCGCGAAGGTGTTGCCCTTCCACACGTCCAGGTCAGAGCGCGCGGGCATGGGTCAGAGCTCCGCGTCGGCGGTGAAGTGCACGTACGCGTAAGCATTCGCGTTCAGCGCGCCACCTGAGTTGTAGAACATAAATCCAGATGTGCCAGCGACGTTGAGCGTAGCGCCTGTGTCGGTCCCAGCGCTGTCAGTCATGCAGTTCGACGTCCCGCCAGAGCGCGGATTAAACGCAGTGATCGTAGGCGTAGCGCGCTTTTCAACCTTGAAACGATTGGTCAGCAGGGCGTTCCCAACGAACGCCGAGCCGGCCACAAGGGTCGTAATCGCTCCAGAATAGATGCCGGTCGCCTGCGCTGGCTTCACGTTCTGGTCGAACGATTTCTCGTAGTAGCGCTGGCACAGGGCCAGTTCGGCGCCGTGGGGGCGACGATCGAAAGGCGTGCAGAACGAGCCGGCCTCGAGTTGCACGTTGCCCAGATAGAACCCGTTCCCCGACCCAAGCGCGCCAGTGCTGAAGACGATCTCGATGCCGGTCGTCGCCCCCGAGGGGATGGAGATGTTCGGCACCGTGTAGCGCGCTTCGGTCGTGCTGACGGTGAACGGCCCCGACGCGATGAGCGTCCGCGTGGGGCTGGCGATCGTTCCGAACGCGTCATTCGTGTTGGCGTGGTAGACCGCATAGTTGACCGTCGTCAGCGATCCGACCGCCTGAATATCGACCGAGAGCGAGGCGCGGCCGTTGGCCAAGTCGTCGCTGTTCTGTCGCTCGATGCGCTGGCCGACAGTCGCCCCGGTGACGCCGGACGCGCCGCTGATCAGGAGCCTCGCCTTCCCGCCAGATATGGCCTGCTGGGCCGTCGCGTTGGCTCCGGTGCAGGCCAGATACCAGCGATCGAGGCCGTAGAGGAGCGCCGCGCCGGCGGTGATCGTGATGCTGGCGCCGGCATTGCGCTGGTCGATCCGGAAATCGCCGTTGATGACCCTGTTCCGCAACCCGGACGGGCTGGTCGCCCCCTGGCCTGAAGCCCTGGACACGACATAGACGCGCCAGACGTTCGAGCCTTCCCAGACCGCCCCGATGATGTCGTCGATCTCGAGGACGAGAACATCGCCGTTGTTGGCCAGGCCCTGGATCTGCAGGTTCGCCCCGCGGGTGAACGTGGTGCGCGCGGCAACCTTGATCAGGAACGGGAAGCTGTCGCCCGGCGCGGTCGTTCCGAGCGACGTCACGGACGGGCCGCCCGTCAGGCTGTACATGCGCCCGGTCTGCGCGCCGAGATCCACCGTCCCGCCGCCGGCCAGGCCAACCCAGCCGGCGCCGGCGCCGCCGCGCTCGCGGAGGAACTTGACGATGTCGTTCAGCGCCGTCTTCATCTCGCCGGACGTGCGGCCGCCATCGTTGACGAAGTTGTTCGCTGGCAATGCGGTCATGTCAGTATCCCTGCACGATGGCGTCGAGAGTGGCGTCGACTGGAGTTCCGGCCGCGTTCAGAGCCTTGACCAGGACGCCGGATGGAGACTTGCTTTCGATCCGCGCCGTCACAGCGCCGCCGGCGCCCGCCTGGAGCGTCAGTTGGACGGCCTCGATCGCGCGGTAGGTCTTCGTGAGCGGCAGCAGCGTCCCGGCGGCGAGCACCGCCACGTCGCCGATCGACTCCATGATGTCGGGGACGTCGAACAGCAGGTTGAACGCCGAGATCCGCGGCTGGATGGACCCGCCCGAGACCGTCACGATGAAGTCGTATCGCGTGGCCCGGACTGCGGACTGCCCGCTCCATGGCACGAAGTCACCTTCGGGCCCCCAGAACAGGTCGGCATCTTCACCCCAGAAGAGGGCCCCATCGCTCGACGGCCAGAACGCGGTGTTGCCGCTGTCGCGGAACAAGATCGTCCACGGCCGGCCCTCGATGGTCGACGCGATCGACATGGTCGACCCGAGGAGGTCGCTGTCCGCCTCGAAGCTGAACGCCCAGACGATGTCCGTGTACGTGTCGGTCGGCCAGAACAGGCCGTTGTCGTCGAACAGCCAGAACGGGCTGACGTCGCTCGACGGCCAGAACAGGCCCGTCGAAACGCCCACGAGATCCCCGCCCGAGACGGCGCCGCTCGAGATCGTTCCCAAGAACCCAGCGGCCTTCAGGTCTTCGTCCAGGATCACGTTGTCGACGAGGTAATCGCCAAGGTCGGTGATCACGACAGCGGGCGTCGCGCTCTCGTTCCCCGACGTGTCGACGGCCTTCACCATGAAGGTGATGGTCCCCGACAGCAGGCTGGAGGCATCGAAGAACCCGGCCGCCAGAAGCGCGGAGTGCGCGTCGATCGCGGACGGCCAGAACACGTACTTTCCGACCTGATACCGGACCTTGAACCCGGCCAAGTCGGGCGGCGGGTTCGGATAGTCCCAGGTCAGAACTCCGTCTGCGATCCGGATGTTCGCGATGTCCGGAGGAGCCTCGGTCTTCCCGGTGACCAGGACGGTGCCCGGGCGCCATTCCGAGACCGCGCCCAGGATGGAGACCGCGCGGACCTCGACGACGTAGATCTGCCCGTCCTCCACCGGCGAGATGAAGAAGGACGCCGATCCGGCGGCGACCGTCACCGGGGCGCCGAACGCCAGGTCGGTGTTCTGCTTCCAGCGGATCTCGTAGCGGTTCACGAAGGCGTCGACCGACTCGACCCACGTGACCCGGATCCGGCTCACGACCGAGCCATCGCCCGCCATCAGGAGGTCGGCGGTCCCTGCCGACAGGGTGACGGAGAACACCGCGCCGACGTCGTTCCACCTGGGCAGGTTCGTCGCCGGCGCCGCGGCCAGCAGCTGCTCGTCGGTGGCGGACCAGTCGTAGACCGCGGCCGACGTCTCGCGGAGCGTGAGCTCGATGGCAAGCCGCGGGACGTCGTCCTGCTTGGCGATCGCCCACCGCCAGACCGTGACCACGAAGGCCTTCGACGCCCAGCCGTACCGGGCCCGGGTCATCGTGACGACGTCGCCGACCGTCAGCTGGTAGGCGCGCATGTCGCACGTCAGCGTCAGGCCGATCGGCTCCCGCGACTTCCGGAGCTCGATCCGGGCCAGGCGCTGGGCCATGGATGAGCTTTGCGTGAACTCGAGCGGGAGATCCTTGAAGATCTGGTTCCCGTTGTCCTCGGCCTCGAAGACGGCGCTGGTGATCGCCGGGTAGTCGGCGGCCTCGTAGCGCGCCGCCGGGTTCACGAACGACCCCTTCACGGCGTTGAACTGCTCGGCCAGCGGCCGGCGGGGCTCAACCTTGATCGGCGCGACGATCATTGTGTCCGTGATCTCGAAGACCGGCGGCCGCCAGGCGCCGACCAAGAGATAGAACACGCCGCTGGACCAGGGCATCTCGCCGGCGCAGGCCGAGAGCATCGTCTCGATCGTCGACTGCGGCGAGTTCTGCGAATCCATCTGGATCACGCCGTTCAGCGTGTAGCGCCGCTCCGTCGTGCCATCCGACAACGGGATGATCTCGTCGCAGATGTTCGCCTGCGCGATCATGTTGTCTTCGTCGATCTCGTCGGGCCCGGCCCCGACCCCGCCCTTGTTGTGCGGGCGCAGCATGTAGTCGCGGATGCACAGCGCGGCGTTGTCCGACCAGTAGCGCGTCCCGGTCCGCGGGTCGTAGTTCCGGTTGCCCCTCACGACGGCCGTGATGTTCGGCAGTCCCGTCGTGAAGATGTTCGCGTCCCACTGCAGGCGCACGTAGAGATAGGCGCACCCGCGCAGCCGGTGATCGGCCGTCCACTGCGACGGGAAGAAGGCCGTCATGTAGTGGCTGGCCGCCTGGTCCTCGCTGCCCAGATAGGGGAACGCGATCGCGTAGGGGTTGCCGTTGACGTTGTATTGCGACGACAGGGCGTAGCCGTTCGTCGGATCGGTGACGACTGCCACATCGTTGAAATAGATGGTCTCGACACCGTCGATCGGCCCTTCGCAGAGCACGATGACCATGTGCAGGAACAGGTTGTTGTCCGTCGTCCCGATGAAGACGATCGTCCCGCCCAGGCGCGTCCTGCCGTAGACCAGCCGCCGCGGCGCCAGCGCCTCCCTGGTCGTCACGTTGATGGACGAGTCCAGGTTGGTCGGCGACTTCTTCTGCTTCGGCGCGAACAGCTTGCTGGTGACGAAGCTGAGAGCCAGCGACGCCACCGACGTGAGCACGAAGGTCGTGACCGCGACCGCCGTCGCGCTCGCCGCCAGCGACGTGCTGACCGCGCCGAGGATCAGCGCGGAGATAGGATCTGCACTCGCCGGCCCGGTCTGGGCCACGAGGAAAGCCAGGACGAGTGCGAGCACTATGAACCCCAAGCCGCCGTAGCGAGCCGTGGTGAGACCAGGGCGAGGCCCGGCGCGTCGGCGGACAGGCATGCGATCACGCCGCCGGCCGGGTGGACGACGCCAACCGTCATGTCGTTGACCAGCACGATGTCGCCCCGGCGCGCCATGAGCGGCCAGGCCAGGCGCTCGCCGGCGAAGGCATCGAGAGCGGCCTCGAGGTTGGCGAATCCCCTCTCGGCCAGCCAGCGGAGCGCGCCCATGCGGGTGTCGTAGGCGCCCGGGAGCCCGGGCACCGGATAGGTGCCGGTCACGGCCTCGACCGCTTCCGCCGCGAACGTGCAGCAGTCGAAGGTGCCCCAGGCGAATTCACGGTGCTGCCGGTCCCGGACCAGGGCCTCGAGCCTGGCGAGCCAGTCCTCGCGCCGCATCAGCCCGTGCCCCACTTCAGCGGGACGTCCTGGATCACCGACACGAACTCGAACCCGCGATCGCCGGGGTATTCGATCTTCTGGTCCTCGTTCTCGTAGCGGCGGATCCGCGCGCGCTGGAGGTCGACCAGGCGGCTCTCCGCCGTCATCACGATCGTGCACAGGTCGGCGCCATCGGAGATCGCCATGACGTCGGCGCGGCCGGAGAACAGGACCGACGGGTCGTCGATCAGTTCCCAGCTGGAGTTGAACAGGGCCAGCAGGATCTCCACCCGGCGGCCCTGGTACGGCTCGCCCAGGGCCAGCGATACGGCCTGCGACGAGATGCCGGCGAGGGTGAACTTCGCCCCGTTCGACTGGATCGCCGACGTCTCGTCGACGGGCTCGATGTCGAGCAGGTTTCCGGTGCCCGTGTAGTCCTCGCCGCCGATGTTCCGGACGCCGTAGCCCGTCCAGAGCAGCAGGTTCCCGGTGTCGAACTCGCCCCTGACGAGCAGCGCGGGGAAGAGCTCCGGCTCCGCGAGCGCGGCGAGGAAGGCGGGCGTCAGCGCGCGAGGCATCACACGGCCTCGATGCACGGCAGCGTCAGGGACTCGTAGATGAAGCCCGGGATGATGCTCGGGCCGATGGAGTCGGCGTTCAGCCGCCACACGCCGACCATGTTCTGGGTCACGACCGGGTCGTTCACCGCGAGGGCGCCGCGCAGCCCCGGCTCGATCGAGACCGTCGCTACGCCGGATCCGTTCGCCGTGGCGTCCTGGGAGACGATGTGCAGCCGGGCGCCAAGGCCTGACCCGAACTGGATGTAGTCGCCGATCCGCAGTGTATTGCCGGCGCCCATGCCCTTCAGCGAGACCTCGGTGGCATAGGTGGCCGCGGCGGCGTTCACCTGGACACCGGACGTGTTCACCGTCCCCTGCGGGTTCAGGGCGTGCAGCGGGCCCATCAGGAACGTCCCGCGCCGGCCGCGCAGGGCGGCGATGAACCCCTCCACGACCGAGCCCTTGTCGCGCAGCGAGGCCGCGATGTCCCAATCCGCTTCCCAGCGGGCATAGGGCCAGGACGTGACCTGTTGCTCGGCCGTGAAGATGGATTCGGAGAGCGAGGTGGCGCGCTTGAGGCGCGGCATGAACTTCGCGGCCCGGGCCACCTCCGGCGGCATCGTGAGCGGGTAGGTGATGGCCATCAGAGCTTGCCCCGCATCATGTCCTCGCGGACTGCGGCCTTGGAGGCTTCCTTGATCGCCGGGAGCAGCTTCATGATAGCGGCGACGTCGGTGCCCGCGGCGAAGGAATTCTGCTGGATGACGGTCACGCCTCCGCCCGATCCGCTGCTCTCGACCGCGCTCGTCAGGCCGTCGAGGACGTTCTCCGTCCGCTGGTTCTGCTTCGTGGTCAGCACGCGCTCGCCGCGCTGCAGGATCGCCGCCATCTCGTCGGCCTTCAGGCCGGTGTGGAAGCGCGGGGCCCGCACGAACGCGGAGGCCGGCGCCAGCACGGGCGTTCCGCCGCCGCCGACCAGGCCGCCGCCGTGGAACTTCACGGCCGCCGCGCTGACCGTGGAATAGAGGCTCGAGCCCCCTCCCCCGCCGAAGAGCCCGCCGAACAGGCTGCTGAGCAGCCCGCCACCGCCGCCGCCAACGCTCCCGACGAACCCGCCGAGCAGCGTCTTGAGGCTGTTCTGCATCGGGATCGTCAGCAGCTGGTTGACCGCGATCTTCGTGAGATCCTTCAGCAGGTTCTTGAACGCGTCCTTGATCTTGGTCGACCCGGTCGCGACGCTCTCCGCGAAGCTGCCGAACGCGTCGGCGACGTTCGTGATCCACTGGTACTGCTTGAACGACGCCAGGTAGTCGGCATAGGCCAGGCCCGCCTGCTGCGCCGTCAGCCCGCCGTCGCGGACCGCGATGTTGAGCAGGCGCTGCCGCTCCTCCAGTTGCGGTGCCAGCTGGTCCAGCGTGCCGTAGGTCGGGATGAGCTCCCGGTAGAGCTTTCCGGCCTTCTCGAGCTCGAGGGCGTCGCGAACCTGCTGCGCCTGGCCCGGCAGTGCCGTCCGGTTGCGCAGGGCGTCGCCCGTCGACTTGATCAGGTCCGGGGTGGCCTTCAGGCTCGAGAGCTTCTCGATGAGCTCGCGATCGCTGTCGGTGAAGAAGGAGGCCTTGCCGACCTCGGTCAGGCGGGCGAGCTTCTCCTCGAAGGTCTGCTCCGGCGTCTTGCGGGAGCGGCCGCCGGCCTTCGCCACGCCCTCCAGCTGCTTCTGCACGACCTTGACCGCGTCGTCGTAGCTGATCCAGCCGCCGGCGTCCTTCACCTCCTGCATGAACTTCTGGACAGCGGCGTTGTCCGGGGTCTGGTCCTTCTTCTTCGTGGTCGCCTTGGCGATCGCATCGCTGGCCATCGACTGGCCGATCAGCCGGCCGAGGGGCCCGGACGACACCGGCGGCGGCTCCTCGGGCAGCTGGAACTGCTTCTTGATGATCTCCGCACCGTCGGGGAGATCGTAGGCCGAGCGGATGTTGTTCTGCCGGGTCCGCTGGTTGATCGTCGCGATCTCGAACGCGTTGATCTGGCCGATCGCCGCCTGGATGGCCTGGGCCGCCCGGAGGAACTCGTTCACGACGCCGGACAGGTTCGGGTTCGCTGCCCCTACCCGCTCCAGCGCGGTGATGAACTCGTCGATCGCCGCCTTGGCCGTGAACGTGTTGTCCTTCGACCCGCGCAGCGCCAGCAGGAACTTCTCGAGATCCAGGCCGGCGGCGTTGAAGCCCTTCCGGAGATCGATGAGCGAGCCGCTGAAGGCGGAGAAGTCGATCAGGTTGCCCAGCCCCGGGCCGCGCACGCCGCCCTTGGCCGCGAGCTCGTCGAGGGAGGCGGCCAGGCCGTCCTGCAGCCGCTTCACGGTCGCCTGGTTGGAGATGACCTCGCTGGTCGACGCGATCAGGCCGCTGCGGTTGGCCTCGGTGAGGCGGTCCGTCGCGACCTTCAGGCTCTCCAGGGTCTCCTGGTACTCCTTGGCCCGCTGGGCGGCCTGGGCCGCGGACGCCGCCCACACGCCGAGCGCCGCCGAGCCCGCGGCGAATGCCACGCCCCAGGGCCCGCCCAGGAACGACACCAGGCTCCCGACCACCGCGGCCGCGCCCTGCGTGGCGGTGCGGAACACGGCCATCGGCAGGGAGGTCTGGCCCGCGGCCGCGGCGGCGTTGCGCTGGGCCACGGCGACGGTGTCGAGCGAAGCCTTGTAGGCGTTCGCCGCGTCGACGGTCTCCTTCAGCAGCTTCGTCTGGTTCGCCGCGGCCGAGACCGGGATCTGGACGTCGAAGGCCTTGCGCTGCGCCGTGGTGAAGTCGACGGCCTGGTCCGCCTTGACCCGCGCCTGCCGGGCGGCCAGGGCGTCGTTCTCGATCTTGTTCAGGCGCGCCTGCGCGTCGGCGGCGCTGCGCACCCTCGAGTCGTCCGCGGCGCGGGCGGCGGCGGCCTTGGCCTCCTCGGCGCGGGCCACGCGCTGCTGCTGGGCGACGATCGAGGAATCGTACTTGTCCAGGGCGACCTGGGCGCGCTCCTTGTCGGAGAACTGGCGCGAGTTGATCTTCGCGCTTTCCTCCGCCGCGGCCATCTCCGCCTTGCGCAGCGCGTTGCTGGCCAGGATCTGCTGGTCGGACAGGGCCTTCGTGCGGCTCGCCTCTTCGGCCAGGCGGTCGCGGATCGCGGCCAGGAACTCGAAGTCCTTCTTCGACTTCGCCATCGCCTCGGCGCGCTGCAGCGACGCGATGTTCGCCTGGTTCAGCGCGTAGGCCGCGCGGCTGTCGGCCACCGCGGTGCGGGCGTCGACCTCGCGCGCCAGGGCGGCATAGAACTTCTGGAGCTCGGACCGCCGCACGTCGCCGCCGGCGGTGTCCAGGGCCGCCTGCTTCACGGCCCGGCCGTCAATCAGCTTCTGCAGCTTCTCCTGCTCGGAGATCGCACCCTTGGTGGTCGACTCCACCCGCTTCTGGGCGGCGGCGGACGCGCTGACGGACTGGTTCTGGGCGTCGGCCAGGCGGACGTAGGCCTCGGCCTCCCGGTCGACCAGCTTCGCGCGGTTCTGGAGGGCCTTGTCCTCGTTCGCGGCCGCGGCTGCGCGGGCCTTGAGGAGAGCGGGGTCGGCCTGCTGGGAGCGCGGCAGCGTGCGGAAGTCGTCGGAGATGGCGCCGGCGATCTGGCTGCGCAGCTGCGCCTGCTGCGACGCGGCGATCGCGTCGCTGACGATCTTGCTGGCGGCGTCCTTGTTCGCGATCGCCTGGGCCCGGTTGCCCTGGACGCGGTCGACCACGCCCTTGACACCGGAGCCGACGCCGCGGCCCAGGAACGCGCCGCCGATCGCCGCGCCGGCGATGAGCGCTGCATTGGCGACGCTATCGAAGTTCTTCGCGAGGGAGGAGAGGCCGCCGGCGAGGGACGAGGAGAGGCCGAAGGCCTGGTCCAGCTTACCGACGTAGACCGTGACGGCGTTGTTAAGGAGGGTGAAGCCGTCGGAGATGCGCGCGGTGGTGCGCTCGAACTGCGCGTCGATCTCCGCCGACCCCTTCAGGATCGCGGCGATCACCTTCTCGGACGTCAGCAGGCCGTCGGAGCCGAGCTCCTTCAGCTTGCCCACGTTGCCGCCGGATAGCTCCCGCGCCAGGATCTTGGCCAGCGGGATGTTGTTCTCCAGGATCGACCGGAGTTCGTCGCCCTGCAGACGGCCGGAGCCCAGCGCCTGGGCCAGCTGAATCGCGGAGGCCTGCGCTTCCTGCGTCGTCGACCCGCCGACCTGGAACGACTTCTGAACCGTCTCGATGACGCGGTTCAGGTTCCCGGCGTTCTTCGCCAGTTCCGGCGAGGACGCGGAGATGCGGGCGTACAGGGTCGCGGTCGACTGCAGCGACGAGCGGGACCGTTCCGAGATCGCGAGGATGTCGCGCTCGGCGGCCAGCTGCTCACCGCGGCCCTCAACGACCGTGCGGATCCTGTTGCGGATGTTGGTGAAGTTGTCGGCGTAGTCGGCCAGCGCGCGGGCGGCCGCGGTGCCGAGGAAGCCGCCGCCGAGCGCGGCGCCCAGGGCATAGAAACTGAGCTCGAGGCGCTTGACCGAATCCTCGGCGCGCAGGGCCGAGATGGCCAGAGCCCGGAAGCCGTCCGGCTGGAACCCGGACGACCTCCGGTTGAGCTCGTCGATCGACTTGGCGGCGCCGCCCATAGCCTTCGACATGCGGTTCGACTGCTGCTCGACGAGAGCAGCGTTCTGCCGCATGGAAGCCTGGAAGCGGTCGGTATCATCCGTCAGGTAGACGGTGATACCGCCGATGGTCGTGGTCACGCGGGGCGATCCCCGGCGACGACTGTCGCGCCTGCTCGCAAGAACACGTCGATCAATCCTCTGGTCTGGCTCTGTCCGATGCGCCTGTCGCGCTCGGCGTCCTTTTCGCGCTTCCGCTCACGAAGCATTTGGTTGAGCGTCTTCGGGCTGTTGAAGCCCAGGCCGATGTGGTTGGCCCACATCAGCATCCGTCCCGTCTCGTGGTCGCCGAGCTCGGCGGCGTAGGAGATGATCTCGTGCTGGGTCAGTTCCCAGCACTCGGCCGGCTTCAGGCCGGCGCGCCATCCGGCCCGGAGGATCCGGTCGAACTCGTCGAGACCGTCTCCGGGCCCGTCTGAGGGTTTTCCTCGGCCTCCGCCGCGGCCTCTTCACGGGCGTATTCCGCTGTCGTCTTGCCCCAACGGGCGAGCATGATGCCCTCCAGCAGCGGCTGGCAGCACTCGATGAACGGGATCGGGAGGTCGTCGAAGTCGATCCCCTCCACCGGATCCTTGCCGCCCGGCTTCTTCAGCCCCGCGCGCAAGAGGTCGGTGATGATGAGCGGGTCGATGTCGTTGATGCCCGTGAACAGGATCTGCCAGAAGTGGTCGACCCGGTTCCCCTTCTCGTCGTAGCGGGGCGGAGTGCCAGGCGGCGAGCCGTACCGGCCGCGCAGCCTGGCCATATCCGAGGACTTGAACCGCACGACGACGCCGTCCCCGAACTGCGGGAACGGCCATTCCCCTTGAAAGCCGTTGTGCATGGGATCAGACCACCGTCACCGGGCCGGTGAGCTTCAGGCGCGCCTTGCCCTTCTTCACCGCCTCGATCTCGAACGGCCCGTAGGTGTGCGACTTCACGAACGCCGCGAAGCGGATCTGCTTCGACTCGCCGTTCGGGAGAAGCCGGAAGTTCCGGGTGATCGAGTTGTTGAAGATGTAGGCCAGACCGGTGAGGTCGTTCTGGGTGGCGTCCTCGAGGAGCAAGTTCATCTCGAGGTCCAGCTCCGGCGCCGTGGTCAGGCCGGGGACGTACTCACGGGCGGTCGACGAGAGCGACGTGGAGTCGACCTCCGGCCGCTCGCGGGTGAGCTCGCCGATCGAAACCAGTTCCGCGATCGCGGTGTAGACGCCCGTCCCGTCGTCCATCTGAAGGACGGTGCCGGCGCCGATTGCCTTGGTGCTCGCCATTTCTCATGTCTCCTGTGCGAGTTACGACTTGTGCGACGGCCGGCGGCCGGCCGCTTCGTCCGCGGAGAACGTGCTGAAGTTGCACGCGTCGCAGTACCAGTGTTCGATGTCCGCCCAGCGCCGCGGCTCCAGCCCGCACGCGGCAGGCGAGCAGCCGGCGAACTTCGGCGGATCGAGGGTTTCGGGCGCCTTCGGCGCGGGCGCAGGGGCGGCTTCCGCCAGGGCCTCTTCGCCCTGGACGCTCTGGTCGTCGTCGGCCATCGGATCCCTCAGGTGTAGTGCACGCGGAAGTCGATGTTCCGGTGCGAGATGTTCGTGGTGTCGTCGAAGAAGGCGGTGTCGCTCACCGGGATAGCCGCCTGGACGTTGAAGTCCCCGACCGGGCCCTTGATCGCGCGCATCGTGGCAAGCACGACCTCGCCGATTGCGTCAGCCTCCAGGTAGGTCTTCGCCCGGCACGTGACCTGGATGCGCCTGATCGTCATGCTGTCGGCGCCGGCGAGGTTCAGGTTGAAGCTCGACGTGATGTCCACCAGCACGATGTCCGGCAGCGGCGCGTTCTGGACCGCCTGGAACAGGCACACCCGCTGGCCGACGAGGGCCACCAGGTCGGGGTTCAGCAGCATGCGGTCCGCCAGCTGCGGGGTGCACGTCTTCACGAGCGGCTCCTGGAGGGCTTCGGCACGGACCGGGCCATGGTCTCGATCACCGCCGCCATCTCGCGCAGGTAGGTCTGGCCCGCCACGTTCAGCTTCTGTTCGTAGGCCGGCCGCATGAACGGGTAGCCCGGGTGACCGGGGTGCATGATCCCGCCGAAGCGGTTCGGCTGGTAGTGCGGCCGGACGGAGAACTCGACCAGGTGCGCCGTGGCGCTCGGGTTCTGCCCCCTCACCGTGCCCTTGCGCTGGCCCAGGATCGAGGTGTTCTTCCGGACGTCCTCGCCGATCGCCAGCGAGGCGCGCAGGGCGCCCGTGACGATGGAGTCGTTCAGGACCAGGTGGTCCGCGGCCGCCTGGCGGATCGGCTCCAGGGCGGCCTGGCGGGCTTGCCGGCGCGCGGCGGCGGTCGGCGCCTTGCCTATCATCCGGAACGCGTTGGCGAGCTCGCCCGCCCCGCGCACGCCGCCCTTGGAGGCCATCAGGCCGCGAGCCTCTTGGCGATCGCCATCACCTCTACGTAGCGCTTGGTGGCGTGGTCGATGTGGACGACGTCGATGTCCCAGACGCGGCCGTCGTGGCGGATCACCATGTCGGAGTTCAGCACCACGCCGCCGGCGCCCGGCGCCATCACGTCCAGGTAGGCGAAGCGGAACTTCGCCGTGGGGTTCTCGGTCACATCGCCCGTGCGCGAGAGCTCGCCGCCGCGGAACGGCGTGAACTCGCACCAGACCTGACGCCAGAGCGTCTCGACCAGCTGGCGCTGCCGGTAGGGATCCAGCTGCTCGCTGCGCCGGTAGATCTGGACCGGCAGGCTCAAATTCCCGGAGCGCATCAGACGGCGAACACGTCATAGAGGTCGTTCAGGATCCGGAACCGGCCGGCGAGCTTCTCGATCCCGTATTCGATCTTGCGGCTCACGAACGACACCCGGGTGTCCTCGAAGTCGGCCTCGCGGTGCTCATAGAGCGATCCGGCCAGCAGCATGATCGACCGGCGCACCGGGCCCGGCACCTCGTCGGCGGCCCAGCCGGCGCGGAACTGGATCTCCACGGCCCGCTGCATCGTCTTCGTCGTGGGCCAGGCGCCGTCGGCGGCAAGGACGATCTTGCCGAAGAACGTGCCGTCGATGACCTCGTAGTTCGTCGGGGCCAGCGTCTGCAGCGCGCCCGCGGCGTCGCGATACTTCACAGCCTCGACGCTTGCCAGCGGAGGCACCGGGATCTCCATCTCGTCGGAGAAGGCCGGGCGGTAGTAGGTCCAGGCCTGCGGCAGCACCGCGCGGCGGAGCCAGCCATCGGGGCCGTCGAAGAACTGGAAGGCATCCACCACGAATTCGGCGATCAGCTGATCCTCGAGATCGTGCGCGATGCGCTTGGCCGCCTTGACCGCGGGGACGGTGATGAACGCCAGGATTTCGGACCGCGTCGGCGCGGTGGTGCGGACGAGGTCCATGGTTCAGCCCTTCCTCACATAGTCGCCGCGGTCCGCATCCTTGGCCTTGTCGGGCCAGGGGCGCGGTGTGCGGGCCCCCGGACGGCCCAAGGGGAGACCGGCCGGGGGCTGCTCACTTGGACGCTCGCGATCAGGCGAGGGTCTTGGTGACCGGGTCACGGTCGAAACCGAACATGATCAGGGTTGCCTGCCAGGTGCAGGTGTCGGTGTTCGCCGCAGAGAGGTCGGGTGTGATGACCGTGCGGAGGTACTGCTTCGCCTTCGCGAGGTTCAGATCGAGTTCGATCGTCCCCGTCACGGTGCCGGCACCGGTTCCGACAATGGTCGCCGGGATGGCGAAATTGTCGATGGTGTCAGCCGCGATGTCGGCCGCGCCGGCGCCGCCGCTGGACGTGGCGTCCTGCATCTTCGCGTTGAAGGTCAGGGTGGCCGCCGCGCCGAGCGCCGCCGTGTAGCTGATGACCAGCTTGGCGGATCGGAACATGCCACCGACGCCCTGGTCGCGATTGACCCAGGGGCCGTTGGCCGCGGTGTTGTCGCCGGCACCGCCGGCAGTCGCCGAACCGCCGCCGGCGTAAACGGACCGGCAGAACGCGCCGCCGTCACGGAACTTGTTGAGGCTCATCTGGCCCTCCTATCAGGGTGCCGCGGCGCGGCGCTGCACTTCCGCGGCGATGATCGCATCCGCCTCATCGAGAGACCCTACCGGGGCGCCCGAGATCAGCTTCGCGTACTTCTTCCGCGTGTTTCCATGGAGGGTCTGCCAGTCCTCCGGGATGCTCTCGAGCGTCTCCCCTTCCGCCGGCTCGGCGGTCGGTTCGGTCAGAGCGTTGTCGGCCGCCGCGGCAGGATCGGCGGGCGGTGCATCGGCCGGCGGCGCGGGGGGCGCCGACGGATCGATGGTCTGGTCGGGGTCGCCCGACGCGGCTTCTCCCTCCGCGGCTTCCGGCTCCAGCCGCTGGGCGTGGCCGGACTTCACCAGGGAGGCGACGACAGCGGCCGGAAACCCGGCCGTGTCGTTCGCGTAGTACATCCCGAAGGACTTCAGGACGCGGACAACGATGAGTTCGTCTGCCACGTCACTTGCCCCACCGAACCGCCGTCAGCAGCGAGATCGCCTTGTAGTGACGGGTGTTGAAGTCGTGCTGCATGACGGCCATGATGGCGGTCATGCGGCGCTGGAAGGTGGAGAGCACCTGGCCGCCCACCTCGATCGCGGCCTCGCTGGAGACAGCGAGCTCCAGCGGCATCGACTCGCCGAACAGGATGTGGCGGAAGTTCACCAGGCCGACGATGGTCTCGTCGCCACCGCCGAGGTTCGTCGGCATGTTGGTGGTGTCGATGACAGGGATGTTCTTCAGCGTCGGGTTCGGCCCGTTCAGCGTCGGATACACCAGGTTCCCGTTGCCATCGCGCATGTCCTGGAGATAGCCGATCGTGGTGGCCGGGAAGACCCACGCGGCACCAGCCAGCGACATGTTCGCGGTGACGAAGGCGTTGATCGCCTTGCGGAGATCCGCGTCCACCTGAGCCACCGAGGGCGTGGTGGTGTTCTGCGCCGCGTTGGAGGAGATGCCGGTGATGTTGTAGATGCCGAGCGGGTTGCCCGTCACGCCATCACCGCGGAACGCCGCGCTGTCCATCTTCTCGGACATCGCGTTGATCAGGTCCGTCTGGACGAACTGCTGCGTGCCGGCGATGGAGTAGTTCAGCAGATCGTTGGTGACCGGGATGAGCGCCGTGAGCGTCTTGGCGTTCATCGTGACGTCACGGAAGGTCTGCTCGGTCACGCCGGCCGGCTGGCTTTCCGTCGTGTACGATGCGCTGGCACCGGTCGCGGCGCCGGGCAGCGTGTAGCTGCCGTTCGGCATGGGAATCCGCATCGGGCCGCCGCGGAGGAAGGCGGTGCTCGGCCGCAGGAGCTCGATGATCTCGGAGCTCATGTCGGTCGGGATGAGCAGGCCGCCGGAGATGGCCGTCGACGCGTTGAGCGCCTTGGTGCCGAACTCGATCTCCTTGGCCACCTCGCCGTAGCCGAGCTCATCCATGTGGGCGAGCGGGGTCTTCGACTTGTCCTTGTGGGACATGAGGAGGCCCTTGATCACCACGCCGACCTTCTCTTCGGTCGTGGTGGCGCGCTTCGGCGTCGGGGCGACGCGGCCGGCCGGATCGACCGGGGTGTTCGCGGGCACGGCGGACGCGGCCTTCACCGCATTCGCGCGCTTCAGGAGCTCGATCTCCTTCTGAATGCCCTCGGCCTCGACGGTCGCATCGTCGACGGCCTTGATCTCCTCGGCCGTCAGGCGGCGCTTTTCATCAGCGGCCGACTTCAGGGTCTTCTCGTTCGCCTCCGTGAGCTCCTTGAGGCGGGCGCGAAGCTGCTCCAGCGTCATCATGTTCTCCTGTCTGCTGGGTCTCGCCAAAGCAAAAGGGCCCCCGTCAGGGAGCCCTTCGCTTCGCCCCTCACGGGGCGGTTTTCCCGGGTGGGAAGTGGTTCAGTCCTCGACGAAGGCCGACTTCAGCCGCGCATTGCGGGCGCGAAGCTCGGCCATCTTCGAGTCGATGTCTTCGGTCGACAGCGCCGGAGGATCCTGCGGATCCTTGGTCTCCGGCTCGGGCGCGGCGTGCGCCGCATCGGCTTCCTGCTCGGACATGCCCAACGCCTTCGCCAGGCCGCGGAAGAGCTTCTGCCGGAAGGACGGAGCCGCGTCGGTCATCGCGCCGGGCGCGCCGGGCGTCTCGGTCTCGGTCTCGTTGCCGACGTTCACGGAGACGCTGACCGTGACGGTCGTGGTCTCGGTGCTGGTCTCCGTTGTGGGGGGGCCGCCATCCCCGGGCGCCTTGGCCACCACCTTGTCGTTCTCGTCGAGCTCGTATCCCTTCAGGATCGTGCGGATCTCGTCCTCGACCGGCTCGACGGCCAGTCCCTTGGCGTAGGCTGTCACCAGCGCGTCCCGGTTCGATGGGACCGGAACCACCGACACCTCGAGGGCTTCGGACCGCTTGATGTCGAGACCGCGACGCCCGGTGCTCTTGTCCTCGACCCAGGAGTATTCGGTCGGGATGAACCCGATCGAGACGGTGTTGAGGAAGCCGCCCTTGATGAGATCACGCACCTGGGGCGCCTTCGGGTTGGCCTCGGCCGGCGCAAAGGTCATGTCCATCAGGGTCTTGGTGCCTTCCCGGCGCAGGTTACCCCCCTTCGCAATCGGGAGATCGCGCGAGTTGTGCGCCCACAGGATCACCGGGTTCTTCTGGAAGTGGCTCCAGTCGATGCCGGCCTGGTAGACGATGTCGCCATCGCGATCGACGCTGTCGGAGGAGACGATGAAGGTGACCGTGTTCTCATCCCCCTCCGCCTTTGTCTCGATCTGGTAGCCCTTCGCCACGACAGAAGCTGCGCGCACCTCGTCGGTGGCGTTGGCGAACTCCTGAGCGGACAGGTACTTCTTCATGGGTGCCTCACTTCGGCGGGTTGGCCGGCTGCTGCAGCGGGTCGGTGGTGGGGTTGTCGCCCGGCGCGCCGGCCGCGCCGTCCAGGACCGGCTTGTTCTTGCCGTCCACCAGGGTGACGTTCACCGGGATCGACCGCACATCGCCGGCGTCACCCTCAAGCTTGTCGTAGCCGAGGTCGCGCCGCGCCTCGTTCACGGTGACCACGCCCGTCTGGACGCCGATCTTGACCACTTCGGCCCGGGTCTTCAGGTCGCTCGCCGCCATCATCTCGCGATCGAACTCGAAGCAGTATTCGAGCCGCTCGCTGCGGGTGAGGAGCGCGCGCTCGAGAGCCGCCTCGAACCGCATCGCCGTGGGAACCAGGCTGTCGGACACGTACATCCGCTCGGCGGAGTCCATGTTCTCGTACTTGATCCCGTCGAAGTGCATGACCTTGTGGGGCGGCATGCGGAACAGGCGGCAGATGTCGGTCAGCGAGTTCTTCACCGCGACGGCGATCTCGCTGTCCTTGGCGGTCATCATCAGCGTCTTGACGTCGGCGCCGTTCTCCAGGAGCAGCGGCTCGTCGCTGTCCATTGTCTTGCGGTAGATCTCCTTGAACTGGCCGCGGAGACGCTGGAACTGCTCGTTCGACATCTCCTTGTCTTCGTTCAGGGTGAACGCGATCTTGTAGCGCCCGCCGCCGGAGTAGAGCCGGTCCTGGTAGGTCTGAACCGCCGCGGCCAGCGACAGCGCGCCGGCGCCCGCCAGCAGGCTCGAATAGCCCTGGAGCCCGTCGTAGAGACGCCCCTTCACGTGGACCATGTCCTCGCCGTCCATCCGATCGGGGAAGTCGTTGAGGAGCATGTGCTCAAACATCGTCGAGCGGGCCACCTGGTAGAAAACGCCACCGGCCTCGTAGACGAGAACCTGCACACGGCCGGGCACGATCGGGATCAGCGCGCGGATGTCGCCGCGGGTCGTGATCTTCTTCGCGATGAACGCGTTCTGCGAGATCGCGAAGTGCCGGATGACCATGTCCCAGAAGTCCATCCAGGTGTGCTCCGGATTGGGATCCAGAGCCAGGAGCTCGGCGAGCGAATGGTCTTTGGGCTTCACCTCAACGCGGCGGTCGTCGCCGACCTTCCGGTACATGCGCAGCTTCGCCTTCGAGATGTCCTGGGCGACGATGTCGCTGCAGAGCAGGAAGGCGGTGTTGCGCAAAGCCTCGTGGAGCGACGTCGGGCCCGCGACCCCCTGGAGGCCCAGGAGATCCGACAGGGTCTTCCACGACCCGTCGGATCCGGTCCATGTCGAATAGATCGACTTGCCGACCTCCTGGTACGTTGGGACGCGGGGGGCGACCTGGGCCTGGGCCCGGGCCGCCTGCCGGCGGGCGCGACGACGCGACATGGCGGACGGCCTTAGGCCGGCACCTTCATGCCCACGACCTTCAGCGCCGCGTTCCAGGACGCGTAGCTGAAGTTCACCAGGCCGGAGTTGTCCAGATAGGCGGAGATCTCGTTCCTGGACAGCTTGAAGGCGCAGATGCCGCCGTTGGCCGCCACGGTCTTCGTCTGGTTGGCCTTGGACACCTTGCCGA
The DNA here is from genome assembly GCF_945952055.1 of uncultured Alsobacter sp. Taxonomy (GTDB): domain Bacteria; phylum Pseudomonadota; class Alphaproteobacteria; order Rhizobiales; family Beijerinckiaceae; genus Alsobacter. The sequence continues at coordinate 67,624 of NZ_CAMFHB010000022.1, read as the reverse complement.
CGCCCTGGACCACCTTGTTCGTCAGCTGGGACACCATCGAGACATCGATGCCGGCCGAGTGATCGTTGCGGAACAGGAACACGTAGTCGCCTGTGTCGTTCGGGCAGGAGAACGCGTCGCCGCCGGTGGCGGTGGCAGTCATGGCCGCCGCGGTGACGCCGGACTCGTCCGGGGTGATCAGAGGAATGGTCGCCATGAGAGTTCTCCGTCAGGTTTCGGACGACGCCCCGTGGACGCCCCGCTTCGAGTAGACGTCCAGTTTGGGCTTCTTCTTGTCGGGCTCCTTCGCCTGGAGCCGGCAACCGTTCGCGAACACCGCCGCCGCGATGCCGTCGATCTTGTAGATCGAGTTCGGCGCGTCCTTCTTCGGCAGCGTGTTCCCCTTCTGGTCCTCGTAGCCGACCGTGTTCGACGCGTGCCAGGCCAGGACGGGGTTCCCGTCGTGCCGGAGGAGACCGGTCTCGACCCTGGACACCAGGTCGTCCGTCGGCTCCGTCATGTTCCGCGCCGTGTTCGGGAACAGCAGTGCCGGCAGGTTCCGCTTCGCCAGGTTCTGGGCCAGCTGCTGCGCCTGGAAGGGGTCCAGCGCGATCGCCTTGACGTTGAAGAACCGGCAGTCCTCGCGGATGTCCTCTTCGATCATGTCGAAGTCGATCATCCCCGGGCCCGTGGTGAAGACGTGGTAGTCGTCGACCCAGGCCTTGTAGAGCGAGCCGACGTCCGGATCGCCGAAGGCGGCGCAGTCGGACGGGATGTAGAAGGACGCGAAGACGATGAGGTACTCGCCGTCCTCGATGATCACGACCTTCGCCGCCATGTCCCGCCGCGACGCCAGGTCGACGCCGATGTAGGCGTCGCGGCCGCGGTAATCCTCCAGCCGGAGCCGCGGGTCCAGGCAGGCGTCCCAATCCTCGGTCTGGATCAGGCGCTCCGCCGCGTTCGACCAGACGTTGAGCCTGGTGCGCAGGAATTCCGCCCGCAGGCGGATGGAGCCCTTGGCCTCGTTCGCGAACTCGAAGGCCTTCGTCGGGTCGACCGAGACGCCCCACATCGGGTTCGCCTTGATCATCACCCGCTCCGTGAAGCAGGCGGTGTAGTCCTTCTTGTCCTTCCCGCCCTCGTCGTCCTTGTCGACCGTGTAGATCGCGCCGAAGACCTCGTCCGCGGTCTCCAGGCCCTCGAGGATCCGGATCATGCGCTTGCGCTGGTCCCAGCAGATGCCGCTGGCCACGCGGCCGGCGGTGGTGATCTGGAACAGCAGCGGGTTCTTTCGGGCGCCGAAGGACGACCGCATCACCTCGTAGAGGTCCGCCTTCTGGGCGTGGAGCTCCTCGAGGATCACCATCGACGGGTTGTGGCCGTCCTGGTGCTCGCCGACCGACGTGATCATCTCGATCGCGCCGAGCGTGACATCGGAGAAGATCTTCCGGGCGCGCGGGCGCAGCCCAAAGGCCTCCTGGAGCTCCTGGTCCTTCTGGACCATCTTCGACGCCGGGCTGAACACCTTGCCGGCCTGCTCGAGCGTCGGCGCGCCGATGTAGATCGAGGGCCCGACCTCGCCGGAGCACGTCAGGACGTAGAGCGCGATGCCGGCCAGCAGGGTCGACTTCGCGCTCTTGCGCGGGATCTCGAAATAGACCCAGCGGCAGAGCCGGCTCCCGTCCTTCCGGATGAAGCCGAAGATCGCCGCCAGCATGAAGATCTGCCAGGGCTCGAGGACGATGAGCGGCTCGTTCCACTCACCTTCCACGTGCGGCAGGTTCTCGAGGAACGAGCACACGTCGCAGACGTGCTCGATCGAGAACCGGAACGCGTTGTCCTTCTTCTCGGCGCGCTTCAGGAAGCGCAGGTAGCGCTCGGCCGCCAGGACCACGTAGCGGCACGCGATCACCCGGCCGTCGACGACGCGCTCGGCATAGTCCCGGGCGATCGTGGGGTAGTCGACGAACGGCTGCGCCTCGCCGTCGATCTCCACGAAGATGTTCGGGAGGTCGGCGTAATCCCTCCGCAGCGGGTGCGAATAGGACTCGACGGCGATCTTGCGCTTTGGCCGCGCCATCAGCGCTTCCGCTGCGCGAAGCCGTTCCGCGAGAACTTGTTCGGGCGGTCCGTGCTCGAGCCGGCGAACGGCCGGTCGACGTCCATGCGCTGCAGCTTGTCGATCCGGGACAGGATGCCCTGGATCGCCGACGCCGGCACGTTGCCGCCGGCGCTCATCTTGCGGTGCAGCACCTCATAGCCGGCGGCCAGGGCCTCGACCTCGAGGTGCGACATGACCGTGAGCCGCTTCTGCTCGTGCAGCGTGCGAATGAGGCTGTCGTAGGTCTCCTGGCCGATCCCGCCCGGCGCCAGCGGGAGCCGGCACTTCGGGATGTGGTCCAGGACCGGGAGGGTGACGACCTTCTCCGTGGCGCGCTCCGCCCGCGCGTCCGCCGAGTACCGCGGATCGAACGTGCCCTTTGCCTTCTTCTCGGCGTCGGTGAGTGCGGGGCGGCCCATGGTTCAGGTCGGGAGGAGGATGGACAGGTCGTCTCCGAAGATCGCGGACAGCCAGCCGAGCAGGGCGATCGCGTAGAGCGTCTTGATCAGCACGTCTGTGAGCACGCGGACGACGAGTTTGGACCCCGGGGCCTCTTGCATGGCGAGCGCTCCCTGGATGATCGATGGCGTCATGGAACGGCGGAGGCCGTTCGTGTAGAAGATCTGCCCGGCGCCATCCCGGCGCGGAGATCTCCCATGCGAGCGATTGTGGTGTGCCTGGCCGCGACACTGGCGCTGGCCGGCTGCGATACCTACCGGCGGATGAAGGAGACGACGTTCACCCCGCTGGGCGGCGGCGTCTACACCTACACCGCGAAGCTCGGCGCCGACTCCGAACAGGACATCGTCGACAGCGAGCCCTTCCGGATCTCGAACCTCGAGTTCTATCTGCGCGAGAACCGGCTCTGCCCGGCAGGCTATGTCGTCGAGCAGCGCGAATTGCTCAAGACGGGGGAAAGCCTGCGCGGCGCGTTCTATGACGCGCACTACAGGATCCGCTGCAGGTAGGCTCGAGCGGGCCGGTTAGGGTAGCCGGCGGCATTTGCTCGGTCGGACGGCCGAAGCGGACCCCGCTCGAACTGGTTGCGCAGGTCGGATTTGAACCGACGACCTCCTGGTTATGAGCCAGGCGGGCTACCACTGCCCTACCGCGCAGAAACTGAAGTGGGGGCCTTCCACCCCCTCGGTCGATCCGCTTCGACTGCAGCCTACCGGCCAGGCTCCCCTCGCCACCTGTCGCGGTGAAGAGGATCGACGCCCGGCTTTCGCCAGGGAACTCGTCAGCCGGCGTCGGCCGGCGCGCTGAACTTGATGAAGAACGGCGCCACGTAGAAATGGCCCGGATAGGCCAGCTTCACGCGCTTGGCGTTCAGGAGCTCGATGAAGCGCACTTGCCCGGCCTCGTCGAGGTGCTGGAAGTAGAACTTGCCGGTTTCGATTGGCCCCTCCGGCGACGGAAGCACCCAATATGGTCCACCTTCGCCCGGCGTCCAGTCGTACTGCTTGCAGACTTCCGGCGTGGCCTCAATCCAGTCCGGCCCCGGCTGGTAGTTGGCGCTTTGCCGGATGGTTATCTTGCCGGCAATCGGGTTCGGGTGCCTGACGTAGACCTTATAGTTCTTGTCAGTCGGGACGAGCTCGTTGCCGGCTTCGACGCACTCGAAGAACCGCTCCGGGCTCATCGAGCCGCAGTAGGAGCACGTTCCGTCGTCGCGCCAGGTGGCGACACCATCGAACGGGGGCTTGTGCGGAGATCCTGGACCAGGGCCACGGGGACAGTGGAAGGTCTCGGCGCTCATCTCGTCTCGCGATGTTGTGGCGCCTCGCCAGGCGCCCGCCTCCGATCACGCCCCGGAGGCTTTCAGCGGGCTCGGGTGCTCATGCCTCACCCAGGGTTTTGCTATCCCCTGGGCCTGCCCGCCGGCTCATGGCCCCCGGCTGCTCGGCTCTGGATGTCGGGGGACGGGTCCCTGGCCTGTTGCCACGGCAGCGTCGGGCCGGAGCCCCCTGGGGTATCGTGTCAGCGCGCGTCCTTGCGGCCGCCGCGCCATCCTTTCGTCGGGTGCAGCCAGTAGCCGTTCCCGCGGCACTTCGCCTTCGAGCGCTTGGCCGCCGGGCGGATCGCGCCGCGGAATTTCTCCGGCATGCCGGCGCTGCCCAGGGAGAGCGCCGCGGCTGCGGCGGCCATGGCCAGCGTGCGGCCCATCAGGCCCCTGCCCGCAACGATCGACATCAGGCGGCGTCCTTCCATTCGGCGAACTTCTGGACGAGCTCGCGGCGATCACCTTCGCCGAACTTCTCGACCAGCTGCTGGACACGCTTCCAGTCCGGGCCCTGCCAGCACTTGGCTTCCATCGCCCGGTACGGCCGCCCGCGGAGGAAGCCGTACGCCAGGTGCGCGGAGCGCGTCTCGCAGCGGACATCGAACCGGCGGTGGGCGTGCAAGCCGGACCACTCCCGGTCCAGGCCCTTCGCCAGATGCTTCGCCACCAGGTACGCCGCGCGGCGGTTCTGAAGCTTCCGGATTATTCGAGCCTCGGCGGCGAGGCTCATGATCTTCACTTTCAGGTAGGCTTTCATCGTGGTTCTCCAGGATTTATCGACATCGGAATTCCGACATCGGTCTCCGGAGGGTCACGGTTGCGAGCGAGCTAACGCATCGTCGTCCCCTGTTGTGGTAGCCCCACCCGGATTCGAACCGGGAACCGTGGCGTTTAGAGCGCCCAGCGCTACCGTTGCGCTCATAGGGCCAGAACTCGTCAGCTGCGGTTTTGAAGCGCAGCGATGATCATCGGGTCGTCGCCATGTCGGCGCAGCCAACCCATAAAAAGCCCTCGCGCACCGTTGCAGCGGTGGCAGGACGGCACGAGGTTCTCGATCGCGTTGTGTGCCTTGTCACCATCGAGGTGGTCCACCTCCAAGGCGCCGACTGTCTTGTCTGGACCGCGCGCCGATACCATCCAGTCGACCTCGGCACCACACCATCTGCAGGCGTGCGGGCCGTAGCCGATCGCCTCGAACAGCACGACACGGTGTTCCCGGACGTTGCCGCGCTTGTCGGCCAATGGGTGACCCGGACGATGGATCATCGTGTAGGGGTTCGGCGAGTCGCCGCGCCCCTTCCGCGAGATCTTCTCCGCGCGCCCCGTCCGCGCCTTGAGATAGTAGTGAGCCTCGCAAACTAGAACCGAACGGTTCCTCGCCGGGCGATCGCAGCCAGCCACGGAGCAGGCCGGATGCTGCGCTTCCAGACCGGCATTCACCCGTGATCGATAAGCCGCGTTGTGGTGGGCGGTACAGAACCGGCCATACCGCCGTGTGCGCGCCTGGCGCCCACACCCGGAACGCTCGCAGCACTTGTCGTCTGCAGCGCGAGCGGCTACGCACTCGTATGCCATCGGCCCCTCCTACGGGTCGTCGGTCAGGGCCTCGTCGGTGTTCCACCACCTTCGGGGCCCGCATTTTATCTGAAACCTGACGGTCTGAACCGCAAGGGTCGAGCCGAGATGTCGGCGACCCAGATGGGCAACTCGTCCAGCAAATCGATCTCCCGCGCGTATTGCTCCATCGCCGTTTTGCCGGCGTGGCAGGCTACACATAGCGCTTGAAGATTGGATTTCAGCAGCCGCTTGTCAGGGAAGTCCCTGACAGGCTGGATATGGTCCACTACGTCGGCAACCTGGTCGCGGTTACATCGCAAACACTCCGCACATAACGGATTTTCGCGCAGGAACCTGTCACGCAACCGCGTCCATCTCGCGTCATAGCCCCGTTCGTGTCGACTGCCCCGCGCTCCGTCTCGCTGCTTCATCTGAAGACGCGGCGGCTCGCGACGTCGGAACGTCGGGACCAGGTCGCTGACGACCGGTGTTCGCTTCATAGGTTCTCCGGAATGACACGATGCATGGCATCAACCGACATACGTGTCAAATTTCCTCATTTCCCAAGTATCAAAAAATGACCGACCCCTCGGTCCTCTCTATACCGCGCGATGTTTTAAGCTCGAGGGGCCATCCCTTTCAGTGTTGCGACGCGCTCGATCGCAGCCTGGCACACGCTCGTTGCTTGTCTTGTGCTTCGCGTGATCATGGGCGCGCATGGCATGAGCCTTGCAATCGAGCGGGCGCGGGATTCGTCCGCCAAGACGACGCGAATTATTTCTTTGCCGTTTCGTTTTTCGTCTTGCGTCGTTCAGACCTGGCGCTATGTTGAGTCCATCGGACGGGACTGACCGGCCGGAACGCGAAGGACACAAGCTGATGTGCGCGACTCTCTGGACAAACTTTGGATGGCTGGCAGTGATGGCTGCGCCGTTCGCTACGGCGCTCGCCTTCTGGCACGGCATTGGCGCGGCGTGCGAGCTTGCGGATCGCATCGGCGACCGCGTGGCGCAGCGGCGAGCGGACCGGGCCCGTCGTGCGGCGAGCGCTGCGCGCCTTGCGCGCCTGCGCCGCATGCTGGCAGCGTGACGGGAGCGCTCGCCATGGAATACCGGACACGGGATGCGGCGGACCGCGCGTGGCTCCGTTTCGTTGCGGCCTACTATGACGGCGACGACTCGGCAATCGAGGCGCGCTTCAAAGAGTCGGCGCGCGGTTTCATCATGGTCGCGGTGCACGACAAGGCGCGCGGTCACTTTCTGACTTTCGTTTGAAGAGCTTTCGCCATGACTGGAACCAGACCAACGCACGCGGCACGCCAACGCCCTGCACCCATGACAGCGGACGGCGCGCGCGAAGTCCTTCGCGATATGGACGCCGCGCGGACGAAGAAGGAATCGCGCATCACGCTACTGCGCACGGCAATCGCTATCGGCAACCTTTCCGACGGGGCGAAGGCCGTTTATGCGGCTGAGCTTGCGCGGCTGGCGAAGTGAGGGCCCGGGCATGACGCATCCTTTGATCCTTCGCGCCATGGCGCAGCCCGTGACGCACCGTGTGGTGACGGTCTATGCGGACGGGAGGCGGCTAGCGTATGACACGCGCGGGCCCGGACAGGCGGAGAATTGGGCGACAGGCGAGCGCCGCAAAATCGGTCGCGACCTTATCGACCGCGACACGGGCGCGACCGTTCGTGTGGTCGCCGTCGAAGTTGAGACCCTTTGACGCTGCATTGAACCGGACGGCGTGGCATGCGCCGTCCCATTGAATGCAGAGAGTCCGGAACGGTCCGGACTGAATTGGAGTGGATGCGATGACTCACACATCAGGCCCATGGATCGTGCGCGGGGACGATGGCACGCCTCTCGGCTGCGCTCCGGCCTTCGCCGATGTCGCGATCGAGGACGGCGCACGCGTGGCCGATGGCGCGGCGGTGGATTGGCCATTCTTCGTTCGGCAGGATCGCGGTTTCGCGATGGGTGAGATCCCGTTGCACATCGCCACGGGAATCCAGCGCGACTCGGATGCGCGACTCATCGCGGCGGCGCCGGAAATGCTGGCACTTCTGAAACGGATCGAACGCGATCTTTCGCGCGGCGTCCGCGCCACCCTGCGCGACATAGACGACATGCGCGCAACCATTGCCAAGGCGGAGGGCCGCTGAGATGAATCGCGATGCGTGGAAAGCCTTTTCTCGCCAGTGCCGCACCGATGCCGCGCGGCGTCTCGGCTATGGCCAGGCTGCAACTTTCGGTTATGGGTTTGAACGGGACGGCGTGCCATTCACGCTTTCCGTGTACCGATCCCGCGCGATGTCGTGGCAGCACAAAGCCCGTGCGCATGGCGAGCCTGTCACGGTCCGGACATCATGCCTCGCCGATAGGCCACGCCGCGCCCTGTCCTTCGATGCGCTCGCATGGGCTGCGCGCTACCGCCGGAACGCCGTCCGGGATCGCCGCGATCCGCATCGCCTGCGCTACTCCGCCCAGGCATGTCGGGCGACCGTGGAAGAGTCGCGCGGCTACGAGTCGGCTTTCGCCCGTCTCCCCTAGGCTTGCCTCGCACCATACGGCGCGACACCGCGCGCGCCGTATCATGGGACGCATGCCTGCGCCTCGCTCGGAACGATCCGAGCGCACCACGATGGAGTCGACCATGCTTGCCAGCAAGCCCAGTGAACTGCGGAAGATTCGGCGCATCATGAAGGATGAGGTGCAACGCCTCATGCGGTCCGGACGACGCGCGCGCATCGCTGCGAAGCGCTCATGGCTGGAGTCGTGATCATGATCACGATCAACGCGCGCGCCGCATGGCTCGGCGACAGCCTGGAATGCGCGACTCTCTATCGCCAATTCACGGGCCCGTTTCGTGGCAGTTTCCGCGCCATCCGCGCTTACTACGGGTGGAAGCGGCGTTCCATGGTGACAGCGCTGCGCATAGGTCGCGCGGCGCAGGCGGTGCGCTCATGACGGTCCGCCGAGCCGTTGTGCGAGCCGCTTGGACTCTCGCCGAAATTGTATGCCTTGGCACATTCTGCGCCTCGCTTATCGCGTGGTGCGCTGCGCTGGCCTAGCCTCAATCCATCTCGCCGCGCGTTCCGTGTGGCGAGATGAGTGGACGCTAGAGTCCGTGAACGCCCGGAACGGTCCGGGCCAAAATTGGAGCAAGTCCCATGACTGCGAAGCATGACGAGTCCTCGATTCAGGACGGTTGCCGCAAGCTCGTGCAGAATGAGGTTGGAAACTGCCTTTCCATGCTCGTGCACACTCTGGCCAATGCTTACGGGGCGACAGTGGCGAACGGCCCGGGCAATGATCTAGGTGACCTTTGCGAGCAAGCTATGGAGCTCTCGACTCCGATCCCCGACTATGAAGAGGCCGCGCGGGACGCCGGATGGAAAAGTGCCGACATGACGCCCGGCATGCTCGTCAACGATAAGCTCGTCGATGAGGACACCGGGCGAGCGGAATCGTTCGAAGGTTCATGGCAAGAGTTGTGCGAGGAATACAGAATCGAGCCCCACGAAAGGGAGATCTATGAACATTGGGCGGTGTCGTCATGGCTCGCCGATAAGCTCGAATCGCGCGGAGAACGCATAGACCGCGACTTCGCTGGCCTCATCGTGTGGGGCCGCACCACAACCGGCCAGGCTATCCTTCTGGACGGCGTCATCCGCGACATCTACCGCGAATTGCACGGCATCGCGGGCGGCGAATGAACCGGACATCGCTCGAGTCCCAGCGATCCGCCTTAATCGGCCGGATACAGGCGAAACGCGCGGCGCATCAATCGACGGCGCGCGACATCGCCAGACTGCAAGATGTGACGCATGCCCTGTTGATGCAGGATGTGCGAGCGAAACGCCGCGCGCCCAAACGGGCCCGGCGCCATCCCAGGCCGGAACGGTCCGGCCACAACGCGGAGATGACACCTTGAAAGCTCTGGACCCTGCAAACCTGTCCGCGACCAAGGCGAGCGATCGCAAGGCGCTGGCCATCCTGGCCTATGACATGGCGACCGATTCGCCAGAGACTGCGAACTGGCGAGCCGTGGCGGACATGCTGCGCGCGGCCCTGCCGGCGGCCCGTAAGGTCAAAGCCGATGAGCCGCTTTCATCGTGGGCGCCGTGGATAGACGCGCCGCTCGGGCGCGCCCGGAACGCGGTCCGCCACGTGGCGACGTTCACCTTCGCCGATGGCGAGACCGTGCACGCTGGCCAGTACGTGACGCCGGGCAAGCCGTTCGCCATCGCCAAGGCGGCCCGGGTCGCCATCGAGTTCTATCGGTGCCGCATTCGGTCCCGTGTGCTGCGCGGCGAGCCGTCCGAAATCTCAACCGGATGGGGCGCGCTCCGGACGGATTATCAAGCCTGTTGCGACCACGTGAACGTGCCGGACTTCGCGCGCATCGACGTGGAAACTCTGGGCCTGTCCTACGACCCTGCCGTCGCCAATGCGGAAACCGATGCCCTGCGATGGGGCGCCTTCCATCTGCCGGACGTGGAAGCGCTCGCCGATGAGGTGGACGACAACCATCGTGCCCGGTTCATTCTCGCGCACTGGCGAGCGGAGGGCTATGCGTGGCTGGCGTCGCGTGACCTGGCGACGTGGCCGGAAGCGGCGGAGGACGCGCGCGGGAAGGCCGCACACTGGCGAGACGTGGCCAGCGGCTACGTGGACGCGGCAAAGGCGATGCCTGCCATCCCTGCGCCTCCGCTGCGCCGTCCGCTTCCGCTCGCGGGTAGCCTGTCGCTCGGAACGTCGTCCGGTGCGCTCGCAACGGCGTGGAAACGGGCGGCGTAATTTTCCAGAGTTTCCCGTACTGTCGCCCCTTCTAATGGAGGAAAACACCTTGCCGACTATCCATCTCGTCACGCTGCTAAAGGCAGGCGTTCATGTGTTCGAGTTCGCCGTTGCAGGCGACGCGGGCCACTCCGAGTACATCGCCGGGAATGCGATAGACCGCCTTTCCGACTACCACGGCGGCAATGACTGGGACTATGAGGTCCGCGAAGTTCCGTTCGTGGCCGATGGCGAAAATGGCTCTGATGCCGTCCGCCTTGCCCTTTCAAAGGTCGTGATCTGATAACGGCCGGGCGGCCCTAACCGGCCGCCTTCCCCTATCCCTGCCCGGAACATGCCGGGCGCAACCTGGAGACACTAGACGATGACTCAGACCATGAAGATCGCGCTTCACGCGCCGCTCGCCCTGGCCAGCAACCGCGCGGATGTGATCGTGAACGCCTTTGGCGTGAAGATAGCGGAGACCGTCTCCGTCGATCACGCCATGCCTATCATTCGCGCGGTAAACGCCCATGACGCCATGCTTGCGGCGCTCAAGGCCGCCCGCGCGGCATCCGGCCAGCCCCTCTATCTGCGCGCCGACGTCATCGAGGCGATGGATGCCGCCATCGCCATCGCGGAGGGCTGAACCGATGGACGAGTCGAAGTTCAGTCGAGGCGTCCGCGTCACCTACACGGGGAGCACGTGCCCCATGCTCAAGGGGCGCGCGGGATGGGTGGCGGGATATTCCCGGGACGGTTTCGTCCGCGTCACGTTCGATGGCGACGCGTCCGTGACGAAGTGCTGCGGGTTCAACCTCACACGCAATGCGCGTGTCACGAAACGGAGGGCCTGACGTCTCGCCTTGTGCCGCCCGCCCCGGTGGACGGCACACACTGGACGCCATTGTCCTGCGATGCCCGGAACGATCCGGGCGAACGATGGAGGAATGCACGATGCCGAAATTCAGCGTCACGCTGAGCGAACGCGTGTCCTATGAGATTGCCGTAGAAGCGGCCGACGAGGACGCGGCGTCGCGCGCGGCGGAGGATCTTTTCGTCCAGTCCGGCGCGCCGTTCCGAGACTTCGCCAATTCCAGCGTGGAACGCGAGGCGGCGGACTATGTGGTCCGGCTCCCGGACGATGCGCCGGTGTGCACAGTCAACCCGAACGGCGACGTTCCGGACGTGCTGAAAGACGCGGCGCTCGCCGTGATCGCCGCATTCCCGGAGATCCGGAGCGGCGACCCCTTGGAGGGGCTCGATGCCATCACACGGCTGGGAGAAGTCCTGCCGGCGCTGCTGGAGGCGCTGAAGGCCAGCGGCGTCACGGTCCCCTATCCGGCGCCGGATGAGGACGAGCGGGCGGAATGCGCCGAGCGCGGTGTCCTGTTCGACGACGCCGGCGCAGCGGCCGGCGAGTGGCCCTGGTACGTGATCGATCCGGAGATGGATGCGCTGGAGCGGGCCTGGCACCCGGCCGACAGCGAGGTCACGGCGACCGGTCACGATCCGCGCGCCGTCCAGCGCGGCGACGAGTGGCGGATCTATTTCGAGACCGCAACCGAGGCGCTGAACGAGGTGGAGGGCTGACACATGGCAAAGACCTATCCGGACAACAGGCTGGAGAAGTCGCTGCGCGAGCGCGGTGCGCGCGTGATGTGCGTGTGGCAGATGCGCGGCCCGAAGGGCACAGACGTCGCATGGATGGAATACCTGTCCGTCGATGGCGCGCCAGTCATCGTCCAGACCTACAAGAGCGGCGGCGGGGCGGCGTTCGTGCTCCTCCGGAATCTCGGCGAGGCTGATGCCGCCGATGCCGTCATGCGGCATATCCGGCCCCCGGAACCGGACCCGCTCGCGGCGATCCGCGCTGCCATCCTGGCCGAGCACAAGGCCGCGCTGGACGACGCCGAGGAAGCAGAAGGCGGCTGCGAGCGCAACCCGGACGACGTGGAATGGCCGATGATCGAGGCATGCTCCTTCGAGCGTGCCCAAGCCATCGCGCGCATTGCCGCCGCCGCTGGCGTGGAGCTACCGCCGCACCCGTACACCGAGGAGAATTCCTCCGAACCCCTGGCTCCCATCCTGGCCGCCCGTGGCTACGTGCTCACCGACACGGCCGGAGGGTGCATGGCATGGGTCCGCACCATGCCGAACGGCGAGCATGTCGTGGTGACGAACACGGACGGCGGGAGCGAGCCGACGCGCGCCGACTGGCTCATCGGGCGCTATCCTGATGAGGCATGGGACGCCGAGGCCGGTTTCTACCGGAGCACGATGGACGAGCCTGATTGCGCGTTCGAGACGGAGCTCTCGGACATCGAGTCGACTCCCATCGTCGCCGTGCGTGAAACGGCAATCTGAACACCAACCACGCCGCGAACGGTCGCGGCACAACACGGAGGACTATCACATGGCAGACAACGTTTACGTGATCTTCGCCTACGAGACGCGGCGCGTGGCCTATCGCGTCGAGGGCGACGACCCGGCGGGCGCGATCCGCGCCTATGTGGAGTGCGGGGGCGGTTATGCCGTCGACTCCGCCACCTTCATCTCCGAACGGATCGGCGATCCCGTCGAGGCGAAGGACGGAGACGCCTACCGGGTGGCCTATGCGGAGATCCACAAGGCGGCCCTGGGCGCTTCCGAGCGGCAGCACGACGCGGCCCGCGACATGCTGGTGGCGCTGAAGGCCGTGAGCCAGTCCCTGGGCTGGCAAGTCATGGCGCCACAGACCAAGGCCCTGGTGGAGGCCGCCATCGCCCGCGCGGAGGGGAAGCCGCCAGCCGACCCGGTGCCCGTCGACGCCCCGCGCGACGAGGTGTCGATGCTCCTGGGCGACGGCATGATCCGCCGGACGGCGGAGGGCCGCTGACATGGCGCAGATTGACATGATCGCCCCGAAGGCGACCCTGGGCTTCCACGTGGAGCAAGGCACGATCCTCATCATGACCGCGCCGACGTCAGGCGAGACGCACGAAGGGCGCGCGGTCACTCTCTGGCCCGGCGCCGTGGCCGTGGTCGACTCCATCCGGTGGAGCCCTCAGGGCCTGCGCGTGGCCGTCACAATCCATGCGGGGCCATCGCCGAAGACTGGCGAGGACACCTACATCGTCAACGTGTTCGAAGCTGGTGACGTGGAGCCACGCTTCCCGTTCGTGCGTGCTGACGAATGGGTGCGTGACGCGCTGGTGGCCATGCGCTCCGTCGAGGCGTGGTGGATCACGGATGGCATGAACATGCCGGGCGTGATCGGCGCGCCGGCTGGCATGTTCTCGCTGCGGGCGGCGATCGCGAAGGCGGAGGGCCGCGAAAATGGCTGATCCTCCCGACTACCAGATAGCGGTGTGGAGGGACATTCTCGGCCGGCGTGGAACGCTCCTGGGCGTCTGCTGGCACTCGCCCGGCGAGGGTTGGCGGTTCTTCCCGAACATAAAGGGCCGCCGGGTGGGCCGGGCGCGGCCCTCCTGGGAGGAAACGCTTCCAGGCTGGACCGGCGGGCTGGATGGCACCAGGAGCGCCCGCGTCCGGCACCTCAAGGGCAAGATGACCGAGATCGACAACACGGCCCGGGATTGACCGGGCCCAACCTGAAGGAGCACAACATGACCCTCGCCCTGATCGACAACGACGCCGACCTGGAGCCGTCAGACGTGACGCCATCCGACCTGAAAGCCATCCGCCTGCGCCTCGGCCTGGACATGGCGGAGCTCGCGCAACTGCTGGGCATGCCCGGGCGGCGGGACATCGTCGAGAACCTCGAGAAGGCGCGCACCTGGACGATGCACCAGGGGCACATCGACGCGCTGCTGGCTCTGGAGGAGGCCTTCGACATGGTCGTCGACAACCTCATCGGCGCGCTCGATGGCGTCTATTTCCTGATCGGATACCCGAACGACGGCGTGTTCGCTGAGATGGAGCCACACGCGTTCGCTGTGCTCAAGTTCAACAGCGTGCACCGCATGGCCCTGGCGAACGTGCAGAGCGCGCTCACCGTCTACGACGAAGACGGCACACCGTCGGCCCCCGCAATCGTCGAGATCATCCCGACCCGCTACGCCGAGTTCCGCCGCGACCGGCCCGATACGCCGGAGATGCGGGCCGCCTGGGCGCGCGAGCACGTGGCGGTCTACAAGGTCAAGCCCGGCCTTCCGATCATCGGCCGACCGGAGTCCTGACCATGCGGGTGGTGGAAGATCCGTCCATTGCGTGGGCAGCGTTCGAGGAATGCGAGCGCGTCTGGAAGCGCATCGAGTCGACGACGGCCGCCGGCACGTGGTTCTTCGAGGCGCGCGAGCGCATCCTGGCCGAAGAGGTGCCGAAGATGGTGAAGCTCTACGGCACCGCGACCGCCAGCCGGGTGTCGAAGGTGATCCAGAGCCGGGACTATCGTGACCTGTCCGCGGGCACGCTGCGGGCCATCAGGGACCGGCCGGTGCCGGGCGTGCCGCCAAGGCCGCCGGGCCTGCTGGCGAGGCTGCTGGCCTACTTCTGATCGACGGGAGAGCGGCGCCGTGGGGCGCCGTTTCTACGACCGGCTGATCCTGGTCATTTCGCCGCAATGCTCGCACTTCGTTCGGCTGCGGGCCGACAGGCGGCGCATTTCGTCTGCATAGCGTTCAGCCGATCGACGCCACTGCGTCTCATCCGTCGCGAGGCGGCGAAGGACGAACATCGGATCAAGACGGGTTCCGCAGAGCCCGCATTCGACCTCCGTTTCGCCGTCACGGATAGCGTAGGTGGCGTCGCGCATCTTCCCGCCTTCGAAGCGGTACTTATGGTTGCACGCCGAGCGATCCCACGTCTCAACGATGTGCAGCGTCGGCGCGTTATCGTCGGCGCGCGGGGTCCGAAAGCGGACCGGCAGTCGCTTGACCTTGTCGTCGGCCTCATCCGTCACGAGAATGCTTCCTCGTCGGAGTCGAGATCGGGCGGAGAAGGGATCGCCGGCTTGAGGGACATGGCGCGGCCATCCTTGAACGGCGCGTCGCAATGCGCGCATCGGCCCAGGTAGGGCTCGTGATTGCACCGTATGTTGGGGCTCTCTCGCACTGCGAGGGCCGCCCTGAGAACCGCGTCGGCCGTCGCGACGAACTGGTGCGCGCGAGGGTTGACGCTCTCCAGGATGTCCGGGCCGGAGAATTCGAACCCCGATGCCCTGGCGACGGCCAATGCTCCGGCTCGACGCATCTCGTTGGTGATCTCAATCATGCTCACCTCCTTCGCGACAGTCGGGCCACTGGCATTGACCCGCAGAGCATGGACCTTGCAACCCATGATCGTGCTTGGCGTCGCGAAGGCACTTCGGCACCGTCACCGGCACGAACCGCCCGTCGTTGAACTCGTCCGAGAACCGGGCCCACAACCGCCCGTCCTCGCCCCGGTAGACGGTCAGCTTGTGCCCCTCCGTCAACTGCCGCGACCATGCGATGCCAGGGGGCGTGTTCGGCGGCCCCGCAACCTGCGCCTCGGCCTCGCCGATCACCTCATAGACCGTGCCGCGCTTGAGGTGTCGCACGCGGGGGGGGCTCTCTCGCACTGCGAGGGCTGCGGCGATCGCGTCCGCCATTTGTGTCTCGCGCGACTTCCAGCGGTTTATGTCGAAGGCGATAAGCGCCGCTTTGACCATCTGTTCCGTGGGTCGCTCAGGCATCTGTCGTCTCCCTTAGGTCGTCGAAGGATCGTGTGCGGGGCGGATCGTCAGCGGAGCCCTGGGCGAACACCAGCACGTCGCCAGCGTCGATCTCCCGTCGAGCCCGGAGATCCCAACCCCGGTGGATGTAGTGGGGCCGGCCAAAGACGCGCACGGCCGACCAGAACTCATCGCCACGGAAGCCGATGAAATGGACGATCCGCTCGGGCGCATCGCTCATCCGAAGAACCTCCCTGCGTGATCCAGCGCCGCGCGCAGAACCTTGAGAACCGTCCGATGGTCCCTGCCCCATCGCCCCATCTGGGCGACGACGTAGAGCGCATTCCCGCCGATGCATGCGGCATCCAGGAGGCCCATCCGGTGGTCGCCCATGTGCCGGCGGAACGCGTCCATGGTGGCGCCGATGCTGCTCTGGCGCTCCAGGAAGTCCGGGGCCCGGCCGCCGTCGACCCGCTCGCCGTAATTGATCGCCCGGCCGCCGATCTGCTCGTAATCCTCGCGCAGCGCGATGTAGTCGTTGGCCGCCTTGTACTGGCCATCGTCGATCGAGCCCTTGCGGTGCAGCAGCGCCAGGGGATCGCGGACGGCGTTCCGGAAGCCCTTGCCGCCGGCGGTGGCCTCATTGATGTCCTGGTCCGGCAGGAAGGTCGGCGGACGGCCGTCGTAGCCCGCCTGGAGATCAAGGCCCAGGGCGGCGTAGGCGGCCGCCTGGAAGGCCTTCGTCTGTTTGCCGCTCTTGCCGGTCAGGTCCGCCCGCTTCTTCTCCAGGGAGCGCAGGTAGGCGCCGCGCCGCTCCTTGGCCTCGAGGTCGGCCAGCTGGCGGAGCTCGGCGCCGCACAGCATGCCGCGATCCTTCTTCGCCAGGAGCTCCGTCATCCTGTTCTGCCGGCGCCGTGTGTCACGAGCGGCCCGCCGCACGCCGCCGCTCGGCGTCGGTGTTCGCTTCTTCATGCCCCGTGCCTTCCCCGCAATCGCTTCGCAAGCTCGCCGATGTCGATCTCGCCGGCGGCGAACAGCCGGCATGCCTCATTGATCTTGTCGCGGGACGGGAGCGGGATCAGGGGCTCACCGCGCACCGCACGCGCTCGCTCCCGCTCTTCCTTCTCCTCCCGCTCTTTCCCGCGGTGGATGGCGTTCTCGACGGTCGTGCGATCGACCTTGAACTCCCTGGCGAGGGTGCCCATGTCGGCGCCGGCCTTCCACCGCCGATAGGCCTCCAGGTGCCATTCCTTCACGGGAACTCGGATGCGCCCCAGGTGCACCGCCACGTCACGCCACCCCGAACTCGCGCAGGATCTCCGGCGGCACCCGGCAGTTCGGCTCACCTGGCTCGGGCCCAAGCGCGTGGTTCCACGTGCGGGACTTCCTCCAGGCGTCGACCGCGATCCGGTAGGTGCCGGCGCGGCTGTCGGTTGGTGGTGGCGGGGCGGCAAAGAGGGTCTGATCATGATGGACCTTCTTGCCCTTCCGCTCGGCTTCGGTCTGGACCCAATTCATCCACGTCCGCGACCACGACACCTTCTTCGCGCCGCTCGACAGGAAGTAGTTCTTGAACTTCTGCGCCATCGACAGGATCTCGTCGTACGAGAACCCGAACTGCTTGGCGTACTCCCCGTCCTTGCTCATCAGGCGCCAGTCCTCAGGCAACCGCGCTGCCTTCGCTTCGGCATCCTTCTTCGCCGCATCCTTCTTCACGGCGGCGATGAGCCCCATCTCCCGGGCCGTCTCCATGACGCCGGAAACCACTTCCGGGTCGATCTCCAGGATGGCCGCCATCGCGACCGCATCCAGCTTGTTGTCGGCGAGGGCCACGCACGACACGACGACGGTCATGTCCGTGCCGACGGTGTTTCGCAGTGCGATCAATCTTGGGTCGAATTTCATACCGGCAGACTCGCGCTTCGGATGGCGGAAAACTTCATGTCGGCCCAGAGATTGACCGTGCGGACCGGGCCCAGCCGGTTCTTCGCCAGGATCAATTCGAGGTCGTGCTGGCGGGAGAGGTAGAGGCTGATCGAGCCCTCCTCCCCGCGCTGGTACTCGGGGGACTTCTCAATGTAGTAGGCCTCGCGGTAGAGGAGCCCGACGACGTCGGCGGTCTCCTCGATCTCGCCGGATCCGCGGAGGTCAGAGATCGTCGGGCGCTTCTCCTCGCGGCCTTCGACGCCGCGGCTGATCTGGCAGAGCATCACCACGCAGATGCCGAGCCGCTTCGCCATCTCCTTCGCGTGCAGCGCGATCCCGCCGAGCTCCAGAACCTTGTTGCCCCGGTACTCGCCAGACGCCTTGATCAGCTGGAGGTAGTCGATCCCGACGACCTTCAGCGGCCGGCCGGCGCGGTCCATGCGCTCCATCTCCATCCTGGTGCGGAGTTCGATCTCGGCCATGGTCAGGCCGGACGAGCAGTCCACACGCAGCGGGTAGTCGCGCACGACGCGGTGCAGCTCGCCGATCTTCTGGCCCTCGGCGGCGCTCACCCAGCCGTTCATGATCCGCTGGTACTCGATCTTCCCGATCTCGCTGTCCAAGGACTCGTCGGCCAGGATGCGGGCCCCGATCTCCTCCTCGTCGATCTCGTGGCTGAAGATCAGCCCGCCCCAGCCGACGGCCGCGCTCTGGCGCATGGTCGACGTGAGCAGCACGGTCTTGCCGGCGCCCGGCCGCGCGGCGAGGACGATGAGACGCCCTGGCCGGAACCCGCCGCCGAGCGCCTTATCCAGGTCGACCAGACCGGTGGTCGGCAGGTTCTGCTCCTTGCCCTGCAGCCGGTCGGTCGTGATCTGGGTGACCCGCGCGGCGATCGCGCCGATCGACGCCGCCTGCTTCACCTCCCCGTTGCTGGACACCGCCTCGTGGATGTCCTTCATCGCCTCCCGGGCCATCTCCACGGCGGGGACGTCGATGCCGGCGGTGTAGGCCTCCGACTTCATGCGGTCGGCGATGGTGATGAGCACCCGGCGCGCCGCGAGGTCGCGGATCGTCTTGGCGTACTCCTCGACGTTGCCGGTGGTCGCCGTGTTCGTGACCAGGAGCGCCAGGTACTCGGACACCCGCATGCCGCCGAGGTCGGTGTCCTCGATGTAGCTCTTGATGGTGATCGGGCTGGCGGAGCGGCCTTGGCTGATCGCGGAGACGATCAGGCTGAAGATCTTCTGGTGGACGTCCTCATAGAAGTCGTCCTCCGACACCAGGCGCGAGATCCGGGCATAGAGCCCGTTCTGCAGCAGGAGCGCGCCGAGGAGCGCTTGCTCCGTGTCGACGTTCGCTGGGACCGTGACCTCGCCGGGGTGCATCAGAAGCGCACCCCCGCCGCCATGCGGTCTATCGCTTGCTGGGCGGAAGTTCGCGGCGCCCACACGGCGCACGCGTAGTCCCAGATTGCGCACGCGTCGGCCGCATTGTTGTCTGGCACCTTCCACCCGAGTTGATGGCAGCGCGCCACGCAGGAGCGCTTCGCCTCGTCACTCCCGCCCTTGAACCGGGCTCGGCCCAGGAAGTGGCGGCGGTGGTCATCAACGTTCACCTGGCGGATGAGGGTGATGTCCTTCATCTGCGCATAGGTGCACGCGAGATAGTTGAGGCCCAGCGCGAGGCGGAGCCCCTTCGAGCCGTTGCCGACCCGGAGCATGACCGCGGGGTCCATGCTGGATTCGACGCAGACAGCGTAGGGCTGCTCGACGGCCACGATGTCGTCGAACCAGCGGCAGAACGCGACGCCCTTGTCCTCGGGCGTCGCGCCTTCACTGCCGAGCCGGACCGTGCCGAACAGCGGCTTCACGCACCCGGGCTTTCCGGAGCACCAGCCCAGGGCTGACCCTATGTCGAGCGAGAGGATTGGCCCCTTGGTCCACTCGGCCATCATGCCACCGCCTGTCCCGCAAGCGCGAACTCGCCGTGGTGTTTCTCTGCAGCCATTCGATAGGCCTCCGCCGCATCTTCGATTGAGGTGAACCGGCCAAGGTGGATGCGCTTGCCTCGCACGCAGATGCCGGCGCACCACCTGTTCTGCGACCACCACACACCTTTGACGCCGGACCGGTTGTCCCGATGGACGACGGCGTTGAAACCGTTCTCAGGCCTCCCAGCCGGCCGCAGGTTGTCCCACCGGTTGTCGGCCTCGGTGCGGTTCTTGTGGTCGATGAGCCCCTTCGGCCATTCGCCGGTCACATAGAACCAAGCCAGCCGGTGAGCCAGATAGGTGCGGCCTAGGAGCGAGATCACCCGATACCCGGTATTGGCGATCGTCCCCGCGACGTCCCCTATCTCGACCTGCGCGCAAGGCTTGATCAGCCAACGGAAATCGCCGGTCTCCTTGTCGTAGCTGAGCCGGCTCAAGAGGACGTCGTGGGGTATGCTCATGGCCTACTGCACCGTGCCGGTGGCGGGCGCCGTGGGGGCCGGCGGCGGCGCGGGCGGGGCCGGCGGCGCGGCGGCGTCGAACTCGTCGATGGGCTTGGCGGCCTCCGTCGGCGCGGCGGTCTTCAGCGGGACGACCTTCGAGGCTTCCGCGTCGAGTGTCTTCTGGATGTCCGCGCCGGTGGCGCCGTCACCTTTCTTGCCCTTGGCCTTCTGCTTGTCGACGTCGGCCTTCGCCTGCTCCTGCGGCGTGCCGAACAGGGTGTTCTCGTCCATCCAGCCCTTCACGCCGAACAGCATGAGGAGCTCGGCGACAATCTCGGTCCGCTTCGCCGGCTCGAGCCCGGCCAGCGTGCGGGTCCACGTCACCGCCTTGCGGGACAGGCCGAAGCGATCGCAGAACTGCGAGGTCGCCTGGCCCAGGAACCCGGCATGCTCCGACGCGTTCGCCTTGTGGCGGTTGGCGTCCGCGAGGAACCGGTCGAGGTCGGTCAGGGTGATCTTGGCGGCCGTCGAGCCGCCGTCACCTGGTTTTAGTGTGCGTGCCATTTCATTTACCTTCCGTGTTGATCAGACATTGCCTGATAGAAACCCTGCCTCGCCCCCGCCTCACTCCGCCGGGACTTGCCAAGCCGTGCCTTGCCGCGCCATTCCTGGCCTCGACCAGCCTCGCCTTGCCGTGAAAACCTCGCCATGCCATCCCCTGCCTGGCCTCGCCATGCCACGGCTCGCCCAACCGGGCCGTTCCGTGCCTCGCCATGAGAACCGCGCCTCGCCACACCCAGCCACGCCCTACCTAGCCTTGCCGCACCCCACCTCGCCGTGGCACGCCCTGATCGACTATTCGGCCGCGAGCAGAGCCGGCTTCGGCTCGATCGCGGCGATCCGTTGAACAGCGAAACGTCCGTGACGCGGGCGCCAATCGCCGATCCCGACGTAGTCGCCGCAGTCGACGAGCCAGCGTCGAAGCTGATCGGGGTTGATGACCGCGAGGTCGACCGAGACGCTGAACGTCGCTGTCCAGTTCTTGAAATGCGGCCTGGTGCGCGCAACACGTGCCGTCCCGACCTTCACCAGCGCCACTATCCGGAAGTCCGGATCTGCCTCGAGCTCCTCGACGGTCTTCGGCGCGCCGTCGTAGCGGAACTCAGCATCCCCATCGACGAAGAGACCGGACAGGGCGAGCTTGCCCTCGTTGGACTTCTTCGCACCGCCGTGTATCGCGGCCTCGAGCACGTGGCCCGGGAGCACCACCTCGCCCTTGTGGTTTGCATAGAGACCGGCACGGAACTCCAGGTTCGCGAGATGCTCGTAGTCGGCGTCGGTCTTCTTCTTCTTCGACGAGATGGCCTTCATCGCCTTGGCGAATTGGTCCGCCGGGTTGGCGGAGCGGCCGTTGTGCATGATCAGCGAACTGCCGCCGATCTCGACTTGGAAAGTGCGGTATGCCATGTCAGAACCTCGTCAGGCCCGGCGACGGCAGTGCAGGCCGATCGACCGGTAAGCCCCCAATGACAGGCGTGGGGGTGACCGCCTTCCGCGGCACCGGCCTAGGAGCCCTCTCTACAGGCTCGACGGCCGGTGCCGGCTTGGCCCGCTCGGCGTACCGTGCGGCCCGAAGTCTCGATGTGATCGCCTCGTGGCAATCGCGGCAGAGCGGGACGACGTCCCCCTCTTCCTCGCAGCCGAAGCGGTCGTAGTGCCGATGATGAAGGTCATCGGCCGGCGACGGGCAGGCTGCGCAGAACCCTCCGAACCGCGCGAACACAGTCTGCCGAAGCTGGCGCCAGTGGCTCATGTCCGGGTGCATGCGCTTGGGGCGCTCCGTCTCCATCCCGTTGATCAGGTGCGACATCGTCCTGCCCTTCAGCGCTTGCCGAATGTCCAGGGCCAGCGCTTGCGGGCCGGCGGCGGCGGCGGCAGGTCGTCGGGGCGCGCCTTCGCGATGATATCGTCGGCGAGCACGAAGAACGTCTCGGCCGCCTTCTCTGGGCCGTATGTCACCCGGAGGAAGTCGGCGTAGGCATGGAGGTGCCCGAGCAGCATGGCGTGCATGACGCGCTTGTCCTGCATACCCTTGCCGATCGCCTGGAGGAGGTGCGCCTGGTGCTCGCGGGTCACGAGCTCGACGTGCGCCAGGATGGGGTCTTCCGGAGGGAGATCTCGCCTGCTCACAGCCGTGTCTCCGGATCAACCCGTCGTGACAACCAGATCAGCTTCGACGTCAACCAGTTCGTCGCTTCCGCCAATCTGGTGAGCCCGGTCGCGAGTAGCGCTCGCGTCGCATGCCATGGGCCCATCGCCGCATATCTCCAGCCAGTCGTAGAAGCGGATCGCCGGCGCGCCGCGATGCTCGCGGCTCCAGATGAACCAGCCCGTGTCCATGGAGCTCGACGCCTTGGGGCCGTCCCAGCCCTCCCGGTGCATCATCGGGAGCCTCCGGCTGGCGACCCACACCCGCGCGAGCGGTGAAGTCTCGTGCCATGGCCGGCGGTTGATGCCGGCCAGGAAGTTGATCGGTAGGAGCGCTGCCACATAGGGTGCGATCTCCACGCACCGGCGCATGAACTTCGTGCCGATGCCGTAGGGCGGGTTCGTCACGATCGCCGGGGCGCTGGTGATGCCGTCGGCCGCCAGGAAGTCGAGCCCTGCTGTCATGTCCGGGCACCGCCGCTCCATGAGGTCGCAGGCGATGACGCGGAACCCCGCGGCGCGCATGGGAAGGACGATGGCGCCATCCCCGCACGCGGGCTCGAGGACAACCTGCGGGATCTTCCCCTCCTCCAGATGCAGGAGCGAGAGGATCCCGACAGGTGGGGTGAAGTAGGCGTCGGCGCCGCGGTCGGCCCGGCTATGGGTCTTCCGCCGCATCTCACTTCTTCACCCACAACTCGGAGATGCGCTTGCGGACGTCGTTGACGTCTCGCTTCAACGTCTTGGCGATATCGTAGGGGCCGTTGCCGAGCGACCGGAGAAGCTTCAGCGTCGAATCCTCGCCGGCAGTCCAGTCCGTCGTCGGCGTGGTCACCTTCGGAACGATGCCCGCCGGCGCCGGCGGCGCGGGCTTGTCGGTCTTGGCGCCCGAGGGCCGGCCCGGGCCGCGCTTCGCCGGTAGCGGAACCTTCTCCTGCAGCAGGCGGGCTTCCTTCTCCACCAGGATCGGGTCGCGGGTGCGCGCCTCGTGGCGGATTTCGGCGGCCGTCTTCCGGAGCTTCGGCAGTTTCGCCGCAAGCCCCGCCTCGCTGAGCTTTGGTCGGCTCGCCGATGTGCCTTCGTTCGGCGGCGGGCTCCCTGGCGTGATGGTCACGCGGATCTCCGGCAGCTGCATCTGCTGCCCGTTCTCCATGAAGACCTTCATCGGCTGCGGTGGCGGCTGGTGCGCCTCCGCGTCGTCGTGCAGCACTTCGGCCAGCAGCGAGGCGGCGAGCTCTTCGACGCTTCGCCCGGTCTCGTCCGACAGGCGCTGGAGATGCGCATAGGACTGGTGGTCGAGGTCGATCTGGATGTTGTCGTTCACAGGGCGCTCCGGAGCGCGTCGAGCTCGGCCTGCCGAGCGGAAATCTCTGCCTCGAGGCGCTGCCGCCTCTCCTCCCGCACGGCGCCATCCAGCCACGCGGGCCGGGCCGGCAGGGCCGCGGCGAGGAAGGCGGGGCCGTAGGCGGTGATCAGCGCCAGGACATGCGCGCACGACGGCGCCGAGCCGCGGCCGAACCAGGTGTGGATCGTCTCGCGGGGGATGCCGGTGTCAGCGGACACATGCTCCGCCGTCTTCGAGGGGTGGACCGAACGCAGGAAGTTGAAGATCCGTCCGGGTTCAACTGAACCTGCGGAACGAGGCGACTGCGACACGCGAACCTCCGATGATCTGTTCATCGAAGGCCGCTTGAGACGGGCGGCGAGGTCAGCAGGGACGCCAGCGCTGCAACGCGGCTTCCCCACCCCGAATGGAGACGGCGATGGCAGCGGTTGAGCAGAATGCGAGAGGGCCACCACGTCGGTCACTCGGCAGCCTGATTATCCGGGGCGACCTGGAACAGGAGGTCGCTGTCCCACTCCAGGCCGCGTGCCAACGCTGCTTCTTTGATCTTGAGGGCCTGGCCTAGCGTGGGGTCCATGCCTCGTTCCCAACGGCTCACCGTCCCCTGGTCCACGCCGATCACACGGGCGAACTCGGGCTGCGTGAGCTTGAACAGGTTAACGCGGATGTTTTTGATCGGGCTCATGGGTCGAATATAGGCGCATTCGCATAAGGTGGCAACCGATTTAAGGCGTATCCGCATTTGCTGCATGTGCTGCGTAGGGAGTAGAGCGGGCCATGAACAAGTTACCCGCACTTCTCAGGAAGATCCGCCGCGAGCGTCGAATGACGCAGGTCGAGTTCGCTCAGTTGATCGGCGTCGACCAATCCACGATTTCAAAATGGGAACGCGGGACCGAGACGCCTCAGTTCAGGAATTACGACGCCATAACGCGAGCGCTTGGCATCAGCTTTGAGGAGTTGACGGAAGCGGAACAAGATACCGAAAAAACGTGGAGCTTATACGCTACGGTTGTGGGGCATGTGCAGGCTGGCGATTGGGTGCCCGCGATCGAGTGGCCTGAGGATCGCCAGTACAAAATCCAGATCCCCGCACCGTCTGGTCTGATCCAGACGGACTTTTCTGCATTCGAAGTCCGCGGAGACTCGATGAACCTCGTCTATCCCGAAGGTGCGATCATCATCGTGGCGCGTGTGCACGATTATGATTGGGAGCTCGCCAACGGAGACAAGGTTGTGGTTATCCAGCCTGGTGAGTCGGGCGACTTCGAAGCCACGGTGAAGGAGGTCGTTCTCGATCAGAAGGGGCGCGTGTGGCTTTGGCCCCGGTCGACCAATCCGATCCACCAATCGCCCATTCCGTATAGGGCGAATCACGACGAGTTCAGTCAGGAGCAAGAGGCTGAGGTGCTCGGCGTCGTTATTGCCTCAGTGGTCTACGACAAGGCCATAAAGCGAATATCAGCCTACGGCGCAGATGCGATCTGATGGCGGGTCGCGCTTCTCGAGCTTGGTGATTCGACACCAGATCTCAACTTTCATGCTGGTTGGTGAGGGGCTGGATCTGGCATAGGACGAGAAAGCCCCTGGGCCTTGCGGCACCACGAGGTTCTCCCTATGCCGTGAACATGCTGGCCGGAGCCGGGGCCGTTCACTGGCGCCGAAGGTGGCTGCAGGGCCCCTGCGACTTGGGTGCTGCTATCACGGAGAACCTGCTCTCCGACGGCCGCCCCTCACCCTTTCGGACTGGGCTTTCCCTTGGCCGTGCCCCGTGGTAGGGAAGTTCCTGTTTCGTACAGGTTTGGGCGCCACGGTCTTCCGACCCTCCGCCCTCGTTTTCAAAGCCCTCCGGTTCCAGCCGGGGGGCTTTCGACTCCTATCGTCGCACCCGCCACATTGGCAAGGCATAATAGGCGCATTCGCATTTTTTTGTTGCGACGTTATGCGCATGCGCCTATATTCGGCTTCAGAAACGGAGATCGACATGCCGCAGCCCTCCGATTTGCGACAGAAGGCCGAAAACGTGGCGAGCCGTCTTCGCCAGGCGAGGAAGAGTGCTGGTTATGAAACCGCCGCAGCGGCCGCGCGCGCGCTTGGTATTCGGATTTCGACCTACGCGGCACACGAGAATACCCAGAATGGAATCCCTGCTGCGAGCGCAGCGCACTATGCCAGTGCTTTTGGATGTGATGCAGCGTGGCTGATCGGCCTCGCTGCTGAGGAGGCGCTACCAGAAGCTGCGCCGACCGCGCTCATCCCGTTGCTGAACACGCTCGTTGTCGAGATCCGCCGGCTGAACTCGCTTCTCGCAGGAGCGCTGTGATGCCATCTGATTTCGTGCCAGCAGACGCGAGCGATGTCCTGTCCGTATTGGCGGACTGCAAGCGCGCTTTGGACGGCATTCCCGACGCGGGGATGAAGGCCGTCGAGATCAACCAGCGGATTTCCTATTGGGCGCTGTACCGCGCCGACCTTCGCGAATGGATGGCCATCGAGGACGATGTGCCGTTCTTCCGTCGCGGACCGACATTCAACGCTGGCCAGATCGAGCGCATCACCGCGTGGCTGAACCTCCGGCTTGGCGAGATCCGATCTGACGCCACCGCCCGCGCCAGGAGCGCGGCATGACCTGGCTCGAGATCGCACGCGCGGCGCTGCTGTTCGTCGTCGCCCCGATGCTCGCCGTCGCGGTCGTCCTCTTCCTGATCTTCGTCTTTGTCTGGGCTCACGCGCAAAGCGGTCGCGATGAACCAGGCGACCTTGACGAGGCCTACGGCGATCTGCCGGGCCCCGTCGACCATCACACCTACCGCTGATCGAGGTTGATCCGATGAAGTACGCCGCTGAAGACGGCAAGGTTTTCGACACGGCCAAGGAGTGCCGTGAGTACGAGAAGTCGCTGAAGAAGGCCGCCGAGACGAAGCCGCCGGAGTTGAGCGCCGCCGAGGTTCTGTCCGAGGCCACCCAGGAAGACTTCCTCGAGGCCATGGCCGGCAAGAGGCCCGAGCTCGCCAAGCACATTGAGGCGGCTGCTCGGTTCTGCCGGAACGCTCGCTACGCAGCTGGCGACTTCAAGAGCAAGCCGAAGCGCGCCCCTGCCCCGGTTGCCGCGGAGGCGGCGCCTCCCGTCCCTCCGCAGGCTGAACCCCTTCCCGCAGCCGCGGAGTGACGGCGCGACGCCGCGCCGATGATGAGCCGGCGCGGCGTCCACCCCACGACTCGAACGACAAAACATCCAGAGGTTGATCATGAGCATCCACCCATTGCGGAAGGGTGACGTCGTTGCCATCCGCGCGATCGTCACCAGCGACCCGCGGCCAGGTGCATCGGTCTTCGTGGAGATCGGATACCGGACGTTGTCGGTCCTCCCTGAGGAAATCCACAACGTCATCACGCGCCACTATGACGTGGGCGAAGTGGTTATGGTGCACACGCTGGCGCAGCCGATGAAGCGCGCTGCTGTTGTCCAGGCCATCGTGGGCGATTGGGTCGTCTGCACCATCGAAGACGGGATGCCCCCGATTGTGGTGTCCGCTGGCGATGTCGAGCGGTGCCCGCCGCAGACCGGCGAGATCTTCAAGGCGCTGACCACACCGAAGATCATCGACGGCCCGGCCCCTCCCCTGGAGCCCGCGCCAGCGCCGCCGCCCGTCGAGGAATTCTACCCAGCTGCCCCACCATCGATCACCGATACGGCCGAGGCGATCGCCGCGGTCGGCGGCTCCCCCGCGGAGCAGTTCTGATGAGCGCGGCTCCGGAGGCGAGCGTTTGGTTGTGGTGGCAGATGGCCCTCAAGGGGCATCGCCAGTCGGTCGTCATGGGTGAGCCCCAGCAGGGCTACTGGCGGCGCAAGTTCAAGGCGACCAAGACGCGTCCGGGGTCGGATGATCCTGTGGCGACCTGGAAGTCGCCGGATGGAGTGTGGAGCGCCCTCGTAGGTATCGGCGTCGAGGCGCGCCGCATCTCCGGGCAGGACGAGGTCTACGGGATCTTCGAGTCCTGCTGCAAGACGCCGATCTCCTACGAGCACTACCAGCACGTCCAGAAGCACCGGGTGTGGCCCGCTGATCTCCCGGACGACGTCCAGGAGAAGGCGACGGCCGCGCTGCAGGACAAGCCGGCGACCGACGAGCGCGGCATCGGCGACAACTCCGAGAAGGCCGACGGCCCGTCGAAGCACGAGCTCGCCGTCGACGCGGTCACCACCGCGAAGAAGGCCTTCGACGAGTGGCTGGCGACGATCGGCGGCAAGATCCTGACGCAGGAGCAGGCGGATCTCGCCGCGGAGTACCGCGACCGGGCGACGAAGCTCGAGGCCCGGGCGGATGAGGTGCGCAAGGACGAGAAGGAGCCTCACCTCCTCGCCGGCCGGGCGGTCGACGACAAGTGGCGCGACGTGATCGCCGATGCCGCCGCCCTGAAGGTCACCGTGCGCGACGCCATCGGCGAGTTCCTGAAGGCCGAGAAGAAGCGGATGCAGGACGAGGCCGCGGCGGCTGCAAAGAAGGCCGCCGAGGAGCGTGCCGCAGCGGCGGCGGCCGCGGCAGCGGAGCGCGGCGAGGATCCACCGCAGCAGGCCCCTGCCCCGGCCCCTGTCGCGCCGACCGTGCCCACGACCGCGGTGCGAGCCGGCGGCGCGGGCACCCGCAAGACCGGGCTCAAGAGCGTGAAGCGGGTCCGCATCCTCGACATGAGCGCCGTGAAGCAGGCGTTCATCCAGACACCCGCCGGCGAATTCGCCGCGAAGGATTGGGCCGAAAAGAACGGCCCGAGCTCCGCGATCCCCATCCCAGGAACTGAGGTCTACGAGGAGGACGTCGCTCGATGAACACTCTCACCCCAACGTGGTCGGACGTCCGTCGTATCGACGACGCGGCCCAGAACGTCGCCAAGTTCGTCTTCACCCGAGATGACGCGGTCGCCGAGGCGGTGCTCTACCGCTACCCGACCTACGAGGACCGCACGGTCATCTGCTGCTCGACGCAGTCCGGGTGCCCGATGGGATGCCGCTTCTGCGGCGCCGGCGATCACTTCGTCCGCAACCTCACCTCCAGCGAGATCGTCGCCCAGGTGGAGAAGTGCATCGAGGAGACCGGCGTCAACCCGGCGTCGATGAAGCGCCTGCAGATCATGTTCATGAGCATGGGCGAGCCGATGCTCAACGCTCTGAACCTCGAGGTGGCGATCCGCACGCTGCACGTCCTCTACCCGAACGCCGCGCTGCTGATCTCTACGTCGGCCCCGGATGTGGGCCCGGATGCGTGGACCGCCATCGAGAATCTGAGTTGGGACGTTCCGCCTGTCGGGCTGCAGTTCTCCGTGCATGAGACGCTGGATCACGAACGCGACAAGCTGATCCCGTTTCGCAAGAAGCTGACGCTCTCCCAGATCGTGCGCCAGGGGATGCACTGGTACGCGGCGACCGGGCGCAGGCCCTTCTTCAATTACTGCGCGCACGACGGCAACTCGGCCGCCGATGACGCAGATCGCCTCCTCTGCCTGTTCGACCCTGACTATTGGTGCGCGACCGTGTCCGTCGTGTGCGAGCGCTCCGACGGGCTCCCGGCCACGAACGAGCGCCAGCGCAAGCTGGCCACCGACTTCGGCGCGATGCTGGTCCAGCGCGGATTCGATGTCCGCGTCTTCGACCCGGCCGGCCAGGACACGATCGGCGGCGGGTGCGGGCAGCTGTGGTTCGTCCAGGACTGGATGCGCCAGCACCCCGACAAGGCCCGGCCCAGCATCGGCGCCGGCCGTCCCGAAGTCCACGCCCCAACCGCGGAGGCGTGAACCATGAAGACCCCGTACGCGGCGATAGACATCACCGGGCAGCGGTTCGGATTCCTGACGGGGGTCCGCCGCGACGGGGACATGCACAACGGCCGAAAGCGGACGATGTGGTTGTTTCGCTGCGACTGTGGGGCCGAGATCCGTCGGGATGGATGGTTGGTCCGCGCAGGTCGGTGCCGGTCCTGCGGGTGCGCAACGGGGGCGCTCGTTTCGCTGAACCGCGCCGATCACGGGCACGCCCGAACGGAACGGAAATCACCGACATACTCGACATGGGTCGCGATGCGGGTCCGCTGCACGGATCCCGACGCAGACAACTTTCGCCATTACGGCGGCCGCGGCATCCGTGTCTGCGAACAGTGGCTCGGCGACGACGGCTTCCAGAATTTCCTCGCCGACATGGGTGAGCGCCCGGCCGGCCTGACCATCGATCGCATCGACCCGGATGGCCACTACGAGCCCGGCAACTGCCGGTGGGCCGACCGCTCGACGCAACAGCGCAACAAGTCGAAGAAGAGGATCGCCGCCTGATGAGCGCCGAACGCAACCTGCCGGCTGTCCGGCTCCCATACGACAAGTCCGCCCTGACCACCTACCAGGTGGATGAAGGCGAGTGGAAGGTGCTCACCGAAGCGATCTTCCCGATGGCGCAGTCGGCCCAAGCCGTGATCATGGCTCTCGGCTACTGCCGCGCCCGCAACCTCGACATCTTCAAGAAGCCCGTCCACGTCGTCCCGATGTGGTCGAGCGAGAAGCAGGGCTACATCGAGACGGTGTGGCCCGGCATCTCCGAGGTGCGGACCACGGCGTTCCGGACGAAGCAGTACGCGGGCATCGACGAGGCGATCTTCGGCCCGGATGTCGAGCAGACGTTCACCGGCACCACGAAAAAGGGGACCAGGTCGGTGACGGTGCGGTTCCCTGAGTGGTGCCGCATGACGGTGCACAGGGTTCTCGGCGAACACACGAAGGCCTTCGTCGGGCCGAAGGTCTACTGGACCGAGAGCTACGCCCGCGTCGGCAACACCGATCTCCCGAACGATATGTGGGCCAAGCGGCCACGCGGCCAGCTGGAGAAGGTGGCCGAGGCCGCCGCGCTCCGCCGCGCCTTCCCCGAGGAGCTCGGAAACGACTACACGGCCGAGGAGATGGAAGGGCAGCAGATCATGGACCCGGCGGCGATCGCCAGGGACGTGACGCCGGCGATCGACGGCCCGCCCGCCCCGCCGGCGGCGCTGGAGGACAAGTCCGCGGCGCCGCCGACGGCCGTCCACGTCAACCGGCAGACGCCGGCGCCGACGGGGCGCACCGACCAGGCCTACGGCGAGATGGGCCAGCAGCAGGCCGCCAAGCCGCAGGCCACGGCCCCGAAGGAGCAGCAGCAGGCTGGCGATGAACGCTGGGACAAGCTCCTGGATGATCTCCGCGCCGAGCTCGACAAGTGCCTGACGTCGGACCAGATCGACGCCACCGTCAGCAACTTCGCCATGGAGGTGAAGCAGTCGCCGGACGACTACTACAACGAAGCGAACAAGATGGTCGCGGAGAACCGCGAGCGGGTCGCCCAGCGCTTGCGGAACATCGAGGAGGCCCGGGCCGCTTCGAAGGTCAAGGCGCCCGAGGAGAAGCCCGCGGCCGTCGACCCGGACGAGGCGGCGGCCCAGGCCGAAGCCGCGGCGGAAGTCGCGAAGGATTCAGCGAACGAGATCCCCGGGGATGCGCGCGGCGACGCCGCCCCGGCGGAGGGCGAGGGAGCCCCGGAACAGACCGGGCAAACTCCCGAGCCTGCCTCCTCGACGGAGGCCACCGACGGCCCGCCCGCGCCGCCGCAGGAGGCTGTCGACCCCGATCCGCTGCTCACCCAGGCGCGCGCGAAGGCGCTCGAGGGGCGGAAGCGGCTCAACTTTTATTTTGCAAAGTTGCAACCCGCTGACCGGGATCACCTCCGGCAATTCGACAAGGAACTCTACGCCGCCGCGGACGCCGCGGACAAGGCCCGGCCGGCGGAGGGCGCGTGATGGTGGAGTGGCGATCCTGCGACAACTTCCCCTCCTACGAGGTGTCCGACGACGGGAGGGTTCGCCGCGTGGCGGCGGCACGTGGCGCCGTTCCTCGCCGGGTTCTCCGCCCGACCAGGACTCACGGATATGCCTACGTCAACCTGTCGGAGAACTGCACCAAGACGTTCATCAAAGTGGCCGTGCTGGTCTGTTCTGCCTTCCATGGCCAGCGACCGAGCGACAAGCACGAGGCCGCCCACAACGACGGGGATAAATCGAACGATAGCGCCGAAAACCTGAGGTGGGCGACGCGCCGCGAGAACGAGCATGACAAGTTCCGGCACGGTACGCGCGGACACGGAGACAAGAGCCCAGGCAGCAAGCTGACAGACGAGCAAGCCCGGTCTGCGATCATGCGCCGACGGAATGGCGATCTGCTCTCTGACATAGCGACCGACCTTAACGTCAGCGCCTCCGCCATCAGCATGCTGGTCAGGGGGAAAACCTGGCCGCACCTGGAGGAGGTCCGCCGTGGCTGATCTCCCCATCCTCTTCAGCGCACCGATGGTGCTGGCGCTGATCGACGGCCGAAAGAAGCAGACCCGGCGAATCCTGAAGCCGCAGCCTGTGCAGCCGTTCTCGTCGATCATCACCCACAACGGCATCTGGGCAACCGCCGACGAGGATGGTGATGCCCTCGACTTCCTCCCGGTCCGCTACGCCGTCGGAGACCGGCTGTGGGTCCGTGAGGCATTCGCCCCGGTTCAAGGTGGCGTGATCTACCGCGCGGACGGGGAGCGCCAACCCGGGGCGTGCTGCGGATGCATGTGGAGGCCCTCCATCCACATGCCCCGTCTGGCCAGCCGGCTGACGCTCACCGTCTCCGACGTGCGGGTCCAGCGGCTGCAGGAGATCAGCGAGGCTGACATTCTGGACGAAGGGGCACCGGTGGATCCCAGCCACCGCGACACCTCTCAGGACGGCAGCAACCCGGTCATGTGCCTGTCGGACCGGCCGTGGATCACGCAGAGCCCGCGGGCGTGGTTTCACCGCCTCTGGGACAGCATCAACGGCCCCGACGCCTGGGACGCCAACCCATGGGTTGCCGCCTACACCTTCGACCCCGAGCTCCGGAACATCGACGCATGACCGCACCCATCTGCTGCGGGAAGCCGACCCGCTTGACCACCGGCGCCGAGGTCTACCCGAAGCGCCCCGATCTCCGCGCCAACCCTCGCTACCTCTGCGACGAGTGCGGCGCGCACGTGGGGTGCCACCCCGGGACCACGAAGGCCGTCGGCACGCCGGCGGGCCCCGAGCTCCGCGCCGCGCGCTCGAAGCTCCACGACCAGATGTTCGACCCGCTGTGGAAGACGGCGGCCGAGAGCGGCGGCTACGCGGACACCACCTCGCGGCAGCGCAAGCGCATCCGGCAGAAGGCCCGCGGCCGGGTCTACGCCTTCCTGGCCGCGAGGATGGGCCTGACGACTGAGGAGTGCCACATCGGGCACTTCGACATCGAGCAGTGCCGGGCCGCGTGGCTGGCGCTGCAGGGCCGGACCTACGCCGAGATCCGCGCGTGGGCGAAGTCGAAGGAGGGCATCCGGACATGACCGACGTCCTCTCCCTCCTCGACTTCTCCTTCGTGATCATCGGCGCGGTCATCGCCGCCCAGGGCCTGGGCATGCTCGTCGAATGGTTCATCCGGGCGCCGCACGCATCGCACTGGTTCTTCGGCGGCGTGGTGACCGTGGTCGGCGCGATCGAGCTTTTCCTGGGTGCGACCGGCTGGTGGAGCGGGCGATGAAGGGGCCCCAGGTAATCGCTCGCTGGGACGGGGAGCGGCTCACCTACGCGGCGCCGATCGACCTGCGTGAGCTCCGGAAGATGGAGCCATGCCTCTTCATCCTGAAGCCCTACCGCGGCGCCAGCGAGAAGCAGATGCGGTTCGCGAATGCGCTGGCCCATCGGGCAGCAGAGAACTCCGCGACCCCAACCTCCAGAGATCGAATCATCCACGAAGTCAAGCATCGCTACGGCTGGTTCACGAACGAGACCGTGGTCGAGGGCGACCGCGTCATAGTCGAAGTGCGCTCGATGGCGGACCTGGACCGGGAGGAGCTCTCCCAATTCATCGAGCAGCTGATCGTGTACGTGACCGAAGAGGTCTGCCCGGGCATGGACCCCTCCGCTCTCCGGCGTGAGGCGGAGGGGGATGCGTCGCCCTATCGTGGGGGCGTCCGATGATTGTCATGACGTGCTCGAATTGCGGCGCAACGATCGAACGGCCGCGCAGGAGCAAGGGCCCGCGCTCCTATTGCTCGAAACCATGCCGCAAAGCGCACTGCCGACGTTTAGCTGATCAGCGCGTCGCGGAACGCTTCTGGTCCAAGGTCGACCGCCGGGGTCCCGAGGAGTGCTGGCCGTGGGTCGGGGGGCTAAACCGGAGGGGCTACGGCATTTTCGTGGTGAAGGGGGCGACGAGCACCCTGGCCCATCGTCACTCATACGTCATGAACGTGGGCCCCGTTCCGGACGGTCTTTTCGTCCTTCACCGGTGCGATAACCCGCCGTGCGTTAACCCGCTGCATCTCAAGCCTGGGACGCCAAAAGACAATTCTCAGGACGTGATGGAGCGCGGACGGCGCACGAACTTCGCCATGACATGCGGCCAAGAGCAGCATCAGGCCAAGCTGACAGACGCCAAGGTCCGCGACATCCTTCGGAGCGACCGGCCGACGGCCGCGCTCGCCGCCCAATATGGCGTGCGCTACCAGACGATCGACTCTGTCCGGAAGGGCCGCTCCTGGAAGCATGTTCCGCGGGTGGCGCCATGACGGAGAAGCGCCGCAAGGCCATCCCCGACCGAGTGAAGCTGATCGTGGCGCTTGAGGCCATGGGGCTCACCGTCGAACAGGTCGAATGGGACCACCAGCCGCCGCTCGCCCTGCGCGAGTGGGATCCGGAGAAGAAGGACACGATCCCGCCAGCGAACGACCCCGTGCACATCCAGATGCTCCGCATCGCCGAGCATCGGGAGAAGACGTTCGGGCGCGGCGGCGAGAAGCGGATCACGACCGCCGGCAGCGATGCCAACAAGATCGCCAAGGTCCGCCGGCTGTCCGCCCGCCAGGAGGAGTTCCGCACCCGCCTCCTGGAGCGCGACAACCCCGCTTTCCTCCCTGCAGACCACGAGGACCGCGGCGCGCGCCGGGCGAAGAAGCCCTGGCCCAGCCGGCCGTTCCCGAAGCGCTCGAAGGTGAAGCCATGAGGAAGCGTCTCTCGCCGCGCGAGCTCCAGGTGCTCGGCCACCTCCAGCGGGGCGCACCGAACAAGGCGATCGCCCGCGAGCTCGGCATCGCCGATGCGACCGTCAAGGTGCACGTGAAGAAGCTGCTCCGGCACTTCGGCGTGACCCGGCGCACCCAGCTGATGCTGGTCGACAAGCAGACCGATCCGAGGGTCACGGCCCTGCTGGAGGCGCTCCGGCGCATCGCGGCCGCCTGCCCCTACCCCGCTCTCACCGCCTCACGGGCGCTGCACGACTACGGAGACGCGCCATGATCGTAGCGGTATGCACCGCCTTGGCTGTCATCACAGGAGTTCTGGCTGTCTCGCTCGGCGCCATTGCCGAGCGGCACGACCCTACGCACGAAGGCAAGGGCTACTTCCTCTCGGCGTTCGCACTCGTGGCCTTCTGCATCGCTTCCGCCTTCATCGCAGGGAGGTGGTCGCTGTGAAGCGCTTGGCCATCCTCCTCATCCTGGCCGCCGGGCCCGCCGCTGCGCACTCCTGGTATCCGAGCGAATGCTGCTCAGACGCCGACTGCGAGATGATCTCGGCCCAGACCGTTCGTCGATCCGATGACGGATGGGTGCTTCCGACCGGTCAGGTGATCCCGTTCGATCAGGCGCGCCCGTCGCTCGACGACGAGTTCCACTGGTGCCGATCCTTCCCTCGCTACGCGACGATGCCGGTGATCCAGCCGAACGGGAAGCCGCCGTGTTTCTTCGCGCCGGAGGCCAAGGGATGAGCGCGATATCAGGACACTGCCGGCACTACGGCCACACGCTGCCGAACGCTGAAGGTCTCGGCAACCCGACGTGCGCTGCTGGCGTCGACAACGCGGAGGCTCACTTTTGGCGCCGCTGCATGCCTAAGACGAGCGACCTCTACGCCGGCAGCTGCTCGCATCGGGCCGAATACACGCCGGAGGAGGTCGAGGCGGAGCGCCTGGAGCGCGTCGCCAGCATGGAGCGCCTCGCCAAGGGGATGGCCGCCATCCCGCCGCCCGGGCCGAACAAGGGGCGGGGCACCAGCGGGGAGGTGCCCTGCCATGTCTGCGGCGGCACGATCCGCTGGGCCCGGGCCCGGTCGAACGGCCATCTCCACGCCTACTGCACAACCCCGAACTGCTTCTCGGTGATGGAATGATCTCCAAGCACATCAGCGGTTGCACCCGCATCGTCGGGAAGTCGCAGGGCTTCACCGGCCTCTCCATCCGCGACGAGACGCTCGAGATCCTCCCGGGGACGGGCTTCGAGGCGAGCGTCATGGTGACGTCCTGGGAGCCGACGCCGGACGAGCTCATGCGGCTCAACGCCGGCGCGCCGGTGATCCTGAAGCTGGCTGGCACCATGCACCCGCCGGTCCTCATGATGGTCGGGGATGTGCCATGAGGCGCCCCGTCGCAAACCCTCAGGACGAGCTCGACGACATCTACGCGGACTTCGAGTGGGCCGAGCGCCGGCAGCTGGCGCTGAAGCCGGCCGAGGGCGGAGGATGGCACCTCGTGAAGAACCTGTGCTCCGTCTTCCACGAGCAGGTTCTCGGATCGGGGGATGACCCCGTCGAGGCGATCAGGGTCTACCGGCGAATGGTCGGCGCGCGATGATGACGAAACGCCAGCCGGCGATCGGCGACCCCGTCGTGGTGATCAAGGTGCGATCGTTCATGGAGCCGGTCGCGTTCAGCGAAGACGCGATGCTGGTGCCCATTTCCCCGAAGGTGGAGCAAATCATCATCCCCGCGACGATCGTCGGCGTCTTCAGCGAGGAGGGGCACATCTGCGTCGCCTACGCGGATGGCAAGCGCGAGGCGGTCCGGGACGGGGAATGGGGCTATTCGGAGGGGGGCCCATGACGCCCCTTCTCACCCTGGACGAGGCCGCCGAGGCGCTCGGCATCGCCCCGCGGACGCTCCGTGAGCACGTGCGAAACGGGGACATCACCTACATCAACGTCGGACGCGGCTTGCATCGGAAGCAGATCCGGTTCGATGCTGCCGACCTTGAATCCTTCAAGGCAGCGCGGAGGAGGACGGAATGTCCGTCTATCGCACCAAGGCCACGCCGTTCTACGTCTACGACTTCTGGCTCAACGGTCGTCGGTTTTACGGCTCGACTGGCTGCTCGAATGAACGGGACGCCAAGGCCGTCGAGAAGCGCAAGCGCGACGAAGCCCGGGCGGAACTGAGCGCCCCGCCGCCGGCCGCCGGCATGACGCTGGACGAGGCGTGCGAGCGCTATTGGGTGGAGGTCGGCCAGCACCACGCCCGGCCGGACCAGACGGAATGGTCCCTCGCCTACCTGATCGAGCACCTGGGCAAGGACACCCTGCTCAGCGCCATTTCCGGCGGAAAAATTGCCGAGATCGTTGCAAAGCGCCGCGGCGAGTTCGTGATCAACCGCGCGGCCGAGACCGTGTCCAAGCACCAGCGCCGCCGGCGGCCGCGGAAGGAGCCCAAGCGCGTCTCCCCCTCGACGGTGAACCGGTCCGTGACCGAGCCGCTCCGCAAGCTGCTGACCCGGGCCCGGGAGGTGTGGGGGGACAAGACCATCCAGCCGATCCCGTGGCGCACGCTGATGCTGAAGGAGCCGCAGGAGCGGATCCGGTCCGCCAGCGATGAGGAGGAGGCCAGGCTCTTCGCCGCCCTGAACCCGCGCTACCACGACATCGTCTTCGTCACCCTGCGCCTGGGCCTGCGCCTGGCCGAGGTCGTCGGCCTCGAGTGGGCGGCGATCGACTGGAGCTCGAGGAGCATCACCATCACCGGCAAGGGGGACAAGACCGCCACGATCCCGATGCCGGTCGACGTGCGCGACCGCCTGCAGCGGATGCGGCTGCAGCGCGGCGCCATCACGGAGCGGGTGTTCTGCTGGCGGCCCGAGCCGACCAAGGCCGTCCCCGAGCCGGCGTGGCGGCCGATGACCACGAGCGGCGTCGACACCGCCTACGGCCGGGCCCAGGTGAAAGCCGGCCTGACGAGCCTCCGGTTCCACGACCTCCGGCACACGGCCGCGACGCGCCTGGTGAAGAAGACCGGGAACCTGAAGATGGCCCAGGTGCTGCTGCGGCACGAGGACATCACGACGACGGTCCGCTACGCGCACGTCCTGCACGACGACCTTCGCGACGCGCTCGACGCGATGGCGACATCGAGTCCCGTAGAAAGTCCCGTAGGGGTGATGCGCGAAACGCCCGTCATCGACGGAAAAGCGAAGCGGGCCAAGTAGTTGAGGTGGTGCTCAAACCGGGTGAACGGAACCACCCAAAACTTCCGCGCTACCAGGCTGCGCTATACCCCGCCGCACCAACATCGGCCGTTGGACAGGCACGGCTCGCGACCGCCGTCCTCGCCTAGCATGGGGTGCGGCGGCGGAGCAAGGTCCGAGCCGCCGCCACGCTCAAGGCTTCGTGCCGAACAGCGCATGCCGGACCTTGTCGCCCGCCTTGATGCCGAGCTTGGCGGAGATGCCCCCGTTGATCTCGAGAACGGCCAGCACGTCCTCGCCCGAGGGGATCGTGCGCAACGAGTGCGGCTCGGTCATCTCGGCGATGCGGGCGACCGTCCCATCCTTGCGGATGAACACCATGTCGAGCGGGATGAAGGTGTCCTTCATCCACATCATGACCGGACCCTCTTTCTTGAAGTCGAACAGCATGCCCCGGTCCTCGGGGAGATAGCGGCGCTGCATCAGGCCGCGCGCCCTCTCCTCGTCCGTCCGCATGACCTCGACGTCGAAACTCTTCGGGCCCTGGGCCGTCACGATGACGAGCTTCTCCAGGGCGGCGTCGGCCGCGGCGGGAGCGGCCGCGAGAAACACGAAGGCCAGCGCCGCCGCGATGGTGGCCAGCGATGCGGGCAGGAGACGGACGAGACAGGCAAGACGCATCACGCGTGCTCCGGGCTGAACGGGAGCGGCACCTTGCTCCGCCTCGCGGGCAGGGTCAACGATCCGCGAGCCGGGTCGCCTCAGTGTGATGAGGGGATGACGCTGCCTTCGATGGGACGCACCTCGGCGGCCATCAGGCCCTTCGGGCCGTCGCCGAACCGCACGAGCACGATCTGGCCAGGCTTCAGCTCGGTGATGCCGTAGCGGCGCAGCGTTTCCATGTGCACGAAGATATCGGGAGTGCCCTCCCCGCGCGACACGAAGCCGAAGCCCCGCAGGCGGTTGAACCACTTCACCTCGGCGCGCTCCAGGCCGCTGGTCGGCGCCACCGAGACATGCGTCCGGGCCGGCGGCAGCTGCGAGGGATGAAGGGCCGTGGAGGTGTCCATCGAGACGATGCGGAAGGCCTGCAGGCCACGCTGCCGACGCTGCGCCTCGCACACGATGCGCGCGCCTTCATAGGCCGTCTGGTAGCCGTCGCGCCGCAGGCACGTGGCGTGCAGCAGCACGTCGGGCGTGCCGTCGTCGGGCACGATGAAACCGTAGCCCTTCGACACGTCGAACCATTTGATCGTGCCCGTCACTTCGACGAGTTCGAGACCTGCCTCATCAAGGCCGGCCTCGCGCTTGTCGAGGCCACCCGCGTCTTGAACGCGCAAAGGCTTGAATGGAAATTCGTCCGCCATCGGGAAACACCAGTGAGACCGCCGCCGTCAACCTCAGGTTAACCATATGCAACATGATTCTTCACGCGAAAGCTTCATGTCGCCACAATGTCCACAACCGTATGGCATCGCGGTCACAGTGTCTCATTGTGGGACTGTGGCGGCCTCCAGAACGTCCCCGATATCGGCCCTGACGACGAGGTTCGAGACGGCGTCCACCGGCGTCGGTTCGCCGTTCAGGATCACCAGTTCCGCCCCGGTCTGGCGGGCCATCACCGGCAGGCGCGCGGCGGGCTGCACCACCAGTGACGAGCCGATCGCGATGAAGACGTCGCAGGCGGCGACCATCGCCAGCGCCTTGCGCATCGCCTGCTCCGGCATGGCCTGCCCGAAGGACACCGTCGCCGACTTCACCGGCCCGCGGCAGTCCTGGCAGACGGGCGCCGCGCCGGTTGCTTCGAACACCGGGCGAATGTCGGCGAGTTCGTGGCGAAGGCCACAATCCAGACACGTGGCATAGGTCCCGTTGCCGTGCAGCTCGACGATCCGCTCGGCCGGGATCCCCGAGGCGAGGTGGAGCCCGTCGATGTTCTGCGTGACGACCCCGATGAGGCGCCCCTCCTCATGCAGGCGGGCGAGCGCGCGGTGGCCGCGACCCGGGCGGGCGCCGCGGTAGTGATCGTCCATCGTGAACTTGCGCCGCCACGCCTCGCGGCGCACCTCGGCGCTGGCCAGGAAGGCCTCGTAGGGGATGGGCTTGTTCACCATCCAGGGGCTTCCCGGGGAGCGGAAGTCCGGGACCCCGCACTCGGTCGAAATGCCGGCGCCGGTGAAGGCGAGGATCCGCTCGGCCCCGCGGATCACCTCGGCGAGGGCACTGGCCCCCTCCTGCGCGGTCGTGATGACGGTCATTCCGGTGTCGGGTCCCTGCAGGCCATGGATCGGGCGGCCTCCACCAAAGATGGCGCAAGCGTCTTGGCTTGCAACGTCGGCCGCGGCAGCTCCGCGTGCCGCTCGCACGAGCCATGCGCCGGCGCCACCCCGGCGCGTGTTGAAGGTTAGACAGCCACCCTATATTAAGCTGGCTTATGTTTTGCGTGCGGCCATTGCCGCGCACCCTCGAGCCGTTTCCGGATCCATGCCCGCAGCAACGCCCAACCTGAAGCGAGAGATCGCCTTCCTCCTCGCCGACGCCGCGCGCCTCATGCGCACGGCCACGGACCAGAAGGCCGCCGAGCTCGGCACGTCGCGCGCCCGCTGGGCCGTGC
The DNA here is from genome assembly GCF_945952055.1 of uncultured Alsobacter sp. Lineage (GTDB taxonomy): Bacteria > Pseudomonadota > Alphaproteobacteria > Rhizobiales > Beijerinckiaceae > Alsobacter. The sequence continues at coordinate 26,976 of NZ_CAMFHB010000022.1, read as the reverse complement.
TGGTGCGCATCCAGCGCCACCAGGGCCTCAGCCAGAACGATCTCGCCGCGATCCTCGACATCCAGCCGATCACGCTGGGCAGGCTCGTCGACAAGCTGTGCGACGAAGGACTGGTCGAGCGCCGCCACGACCCCGCCGACCGGCGCGTCCGCCGCCTGCATCTGACCGACAAGGCCTACCCCGTCATCGACAGTCTGTCGGTGCTGGGCAACGGCCTCCTCGAGGAAGCCTTTCGCGGCATTGCCCTGCAGGACCAGCGCGCCCTGTTCGAGACGCTCGGCCAGTTGAAGGCCAACCTGAAGCGAACCCAGGCAGGCGACGACGACACCGCCGCGGACCGGAGGGCGTCATGAGCCAGGCCAACTCCGCCCTCGAGAGCAAGTCCGCCCCCGACACCAAGTCCGCCGCCGAGGCCAAGCCCGCGCAGGCGGCTGCCCCCGCCGCCGCGGCGGCGCCCCGCAAGCGCGGCGGGCTGCGTTTCGTCCTGCTGCTGCTGATCCCGGGGATCGCCGCCGGCGGCGGCTTCTATGCCTGGCTCAATGGCGGGCGCTACATCTCGACCGACAACGCCTATGTGGGCGCGCAGAAGGTTCTGATCACGCCGGAGGTGTCCGGCAAGGTCACGGACATCGCCGTCCGCGAGGGCCAGCACGTGGCCGTCGGCGATGCGCTGTTCACCGTCGACCCGGAGCCCTACAGGATCGCGGTGCAGCAGGCGCGGGCCAAGCTCGCCCAGACCGAGACCGAATTCGCCACGCTGAAGGCGACGCTGGCCAGCGTCGACAAGCTCATCGTCAACGCGCGCCAGACGGTCGCCCTGCGCGAGGCCGATGCCGGGCGCAAGACCGAGCTCCTGGGCAACCGGTCCGGCTCGCGGGCCGACGTCGACAACGCCGAGATCAACGCCACGGCGTCCCGCTCGCAGCTCGAGCAGCTCGAGCAGCAGAAGGCGGCGGCGCTCAACCAGTTGCAGGGCCAGCCCGACCTGCCGCTGGTCGCCTATCCTCCGCACATGGACGCGCAGGCCGCGCTCGACCGCGCCCGCCGGGATCTCGACAACACGCTGCTGAAGGCGCCGATCGCCGGCACGGCGACCCAGGTGACCGCGATCCAGATGGGCCGCTACCTGTCCGCGGGAACGCCGGTCTTTTCCATCGTGTCCGATGCCGACGCGTGGATCGACGCCAACCCGAAGGAAACCGACCTCACCTACATGAAGCTCGGCCAGGACGTGACCATCACGGTCGACGCCTATCCCGACCGGGTCTGGCATGGCCGGGTCGCCGCGATCAGCCCCGGCACCGGGGCCCAGTTCGCGATCCTTCCGCCGCAGAACGCCAGCGGCAACTGGGTGAAGGTGGTCCAGCGCGTGCCCGTGCGCATCGAGTTCGCGCCGGGCGAAGACACCCGCGAGCTGCGGGCCGGCATGAGCACGAACGTCGAGATCGACACGCGGCGCGAGCGCAGCCTCGCCTCGCTCCTGGGCCTGTTCGCGACGGCGCGTCCCGCCGGCAGCGCCTCGCGCTGACGGGGAGGACGCGCCCGTTGTCCGCCGCCGCAGCCGCAACGCCACAGGCCGCCGCAGACGGCGCGGGGCTCAAGCGGGCCCTGCTGACCCTCTGCGTCATGATGGCCACCATCATGCAGGCGCTGGACACCACCATCGCCAACGTGGCGCTGCCCTACATGCAGGGCAGCCTCAGCACGACCCAGGACCAGGCGAGCTGGATCCTCACCTCCTACATCGTCGCGGCCGCGATCATGACGGCGCCGCTGGGCTGGGTGGCCGGCCGCTTCGGCCGCAAGCGCCTGTTCGTCACCTGCACCATCGGCTTCACGGTCGCCTCGATGTTGTGCGGCGCGGCCCAGAACATCGAGCAGATGGTGCTGTTCCGGCTCATGCAGGGCGTGTTCGGCGCCGCCCTGGTGCCGCTGTCGCAGGCGGTGATGCTGGACGCCTATCCGGTGCAGCAGCGCGGCCAGGCGATGGCGATCTGGGGCATGGGCGTGATGCTCGGCCCGATCATGGGGCCGACGCTCGGCGGCGTGCTGACCGACAGCTACAGCTGGCGCTGGGTGTTTTTCGTCAATCTCCCCTTCGGCATCGCCACGGTGCTGGGGCTGCTGGTCTTCATGAAGGAGACGCCGATCCGGCGCGGGCTGAGCTTCGACTGGTTCGGCTTCATCGCGCTGAGCCTCGGCATCGGCGCGATCCAGCTCATGCTCGACCGCGGCGAGCAGGTGGGCTGGTTCGACTCGATGGAGATCATCGTCGAGTGCGCGATCGGCATCGCGGGGCTCTACCTCTTCGTCGCGCACGCGCTGACGACGGAAAAGCCCTTCGTACCGATCCACATCTTCAAGGACACGAACTTCACCGTCGGGGTGATCTTCATGTTCATCATCGGGATCATCCTGCTGGCGAGCATCGCGCTGATCACGCCCTACATCCAGAACCTGATGGGCTATCCGGTGCTGGCCGCCGGCATGCTGCTGGGCGTGCGCGGCATCGGCACGCTGGTGGCGATGATGCTCGTGGGACGGCTCCTCAAGTTCATCGACGGCCGGCTGCTGGTGCTGTTCGGCCTCACGCTGTCCACCTGGTCGCTCTATGCCTCGATCGACCTGTCGCCCGACAGCTCGGCCAACTTCATCCGGGTGGTGAGCCTGGTGCAGGGCTTCGGCCTCGGCTTCGTGTTCGTGCCGCTCAACACCATCGCCTTCGCCACCTTGCCGGCGGAGCTGCGCACCGACGGGGCCGCGCTGTGGTCGCTCATCCGCAGCCTCGGCAGCTCGATCGGCGTGTCGATCGTTTTCGCCCAGCTCGTCAACAAGACCAGCCTGTTCCACAGCCAGCTGGCCGAGCACGTGACGCCGTTCAACCCGGCGCTGCAGATGCCGGACTGGCGGGCCATGCTCGACCCCACCACCGATGCCGGGCGGGCGCTCCTGGAGCAGATGGTGACGCGGCAGGCGACGATCATGGCCTTCGCCAATGACTTCAAGCTGATGACCGGCATCAGCCTGCTGGCCTTCCCGCTGCTTCTGCTGCTGCGCAAGCAGAAGCCGAAGCCGGCGACGCCCTGAGCGCGCTCAGCGCAGCGCCATCCCCCGCAGGCGCAGGGCTTCGGCGGCGAGCGCCACCGTTCCGACGCCGCCGGGAAGCTCGGCCAAAGCATAGACGCGCCCGTCCAGGCTGACGGGGCCCGCGGCCGCCGCGATGCCAACGGCGAAGCTGCGGGGATCGCGCGAGAAGCCGAGGCCCGCGGCCTTCAGGACGGCCTCCTTGCGGGTCCAGAGCCGCCGGAACGCCAGGCGGGCTTCGTCCTCGTCGAGACGGCGGAAGAGCGCCAGTTCGTCCTCGTGCATCACGACCGGCGCCACGCCCGCGAAGTCGGCCGGGCAGCTCTCCTCCACGTCCACGCCCACGGGGGCCGCGGCGACGGCGACGGCCTCGACCGTCTCGCCATGGCTCACGCTGAGATGCAGGCCGTCATGCGGGGCGGCGAGGCGCGGCGCCTCCCCCTCCCCGCCCAGCACCGGCACGGCGGCCGGCGCGAGGCCCAGGAGAGGTCCCAGCGCGCGGCGCAGCAGCAGGCGGCCGGCCAGGAAGCGCTCGCGGGAGCGCGGGTGGCTCATGGCCCGCGCCCGCTCCGTCTCGGCCGGGTCGGGAGCCGGCCCGTCCGCGGCGAGGATCTCTGCCCGCGCCGCGGTCCAGACCAGGACGTCCCCGTCGGCCACGAGGCGGGGCATCGTCAGTCCGCCGCGGGGACGGGCATGCCGCGCCCGCGCAGGGGCCGCTCTTCCATCTGCAGCAGGGCCAGGCAGCCGAGCAGCGCGGACAGCGCGGCGGCGCGGAACATCCAGGAGAAGGCGGCGATGGCGGCCTCCGACGGCTCCGGACGTACGCCTGAGCCGAGGCCGTGCAGGTTCGCGGCGACACCGCCCTGCAGCAGGATCGCGCCCAGGATGGCCACCAATAGCGCCCCGCCCATGCTGCGGGAGAAGTTCACGGTACCGGTCGCGGTGCCGAGCTGGTGCGGGCTGACGGCGTTCTGCACGGACACCGTGGTGACCGGGAAGATGGTGCCGACACCGGCGCTGGAGAGCGCGAACAGGATCTCGAGCTGCCACAGCGGGGTGCCCGCCGGCAGGAAGGACAGCGTCAGGGCGCTGGTGGCGGCGAGCCCGAGGCCGATCACCGAAACCCACTTGTAGTGCTTCACCAGAAGCATCACGCGTCCGGCCGTGCTGGCGCCGGCCACGCTGCCCACCATCAGGGGGATCAGGGCGAGGCCCGAGTCGCCGGCCGACATCCCCTTCACCACCTCGAGATAAGCCGGCACGTAGACGGTGAGGCCGATGAAGGTCCCCATGCCGAACAGCGCCGCCAGCGAGGCCCAGCGGATGACCGGGTTGGCGAAGAGGGCCAGCGGCACGAGCGGCTCGTCCGCCGAACCGAGCCGGTAGGCGAAGACGAGCCACAGCGCGAGCGACCCGCCGGCGAGGCCGAGCACCTGCGGCGACAGCCAGGGATAGCGGATCCCGCCCCAGTTCAGCACCAGCAGCATCGAGACGGTGGCCGCCACGAGCAGCACGGCCCCCAGCACGTCGAGAGCATGCGGGCGCTCGTGACGCGGCAGGCGCTTGAGGAAGTGGCTGGAGAGCGCGAAGGCGAGCGCGCCCAGCGGCAGGTTGATCCAGAAGATCACGGACCAGTGCAGGTGCTCGGCGAAGAGGCCGCCCAGCACCGGGCCAAGCAGGCTCGCCGTGGCGAACATCGAGGCGAAGTAGACCTGGTAGCGGCCTCTCTCGCGCGGCGAGACCATGTCGGCCATGATCGTCTGCCCCATGGCGATCAGCCCGCCGCCGCCCAGGCCCTGCAGGCCGCGGGCGAGGATCAGCACGAGCATCGTGGGCGCCAGCGCGCAGGCCACGGAGCCGAGGACGAACATCAGGATGCCGGCCATGAGCACGGGGCGCCGGCCGTGGATGTCGCTGATCTTGCCGTAGAGCGGCGCGATCGCCGTCGAGGTCACGAGGTAGGACGTCACGATCCACGGCAGCAGGTCCGTGTCGCCCAGCTCGCGGCCGATGGTCGGCAGCGCCGTGGCGACGATCGTCTGGTCGAGGGCGGCGAGCGCCATGGCCAGCAGCACGCCGGCCAGGATGAGACGAATTTCGGAATGCTCGAGAGGCCGGGCTGCGGGAGACGCTGCTGTCATGGGAGGTCCTGCGGCGCGTGCGGGAGCGCGCCCGTCCCCCTTAGGACCGGGTCCGCCCCGTTGTCCAGCATTGGCTGAGCCGTCGCCGGGCGCAGTGGCGCCGGTTGCGACATCATGCCCGGGCGCGGCGGCGGCCGGCGGTCGGGCGGCAGGTCTGGCAGGAGGGCCCGGTGGGCTTCTTGACCGAGCGGCGTGACGTGCGTGGTACCACCGATGGAAGCCGAGATCGCGTCCGTCACCGTTGCACAATGCCTGAAGCCAAGGGGCTCGGCAAGATAAGCTCAAGGTGGTGCTTAATACGGGGCATGGCTCCCCCGACCGGCGTCGCTCCACCGCCACTGTCGACGACGCTGCGACGTCTGGTGGCCGTGTGCGGCGTCGCACATCGCCAGGCGCCGCTCCCGCTTAGGGTCTCCTCATCGCCGGACGCCAAGCCGCCGGCCCCAAGATCCGAAGGAGAGAGACCATGTCCGTCCTGAAAGCCGCCACCGCCGCCCTCGCCGCCCTGACGCTGGCCACCACGCTCGCCTCGGCGCCCGCTTCCGCCGCCAACGGCCGTCATGCCGCGTTCGCCGCCGGCGCCGTCGGTGCCCTCGCCATCGGCGCCCTGGCCGCCGGCGCCATGAGCCAGCCCGCCTACGGCGCGCCGCGCGCCTACTACTACGACGAGCCGAGCTGCTGGTTCGAGCGCCAGCCGGTCTACGACGCCTACGGCCGGTTCATCCGCTACGAGCGCGTCCGCGTCTGCAACTGAGCGCGAGGCCGCGCCTGCGACGGCGGCGGCCGCTCCACACCATTCCCATCGGCCCCGGCGCAAGCCGGTGCCGCCACGGCGAGGGCGCCCGGCGACAGGCCGCGGCGCCCTCGGTCGTTTCAGGGCAGCCCTAGAGAACGCGGCGCAGGTCCTCGGCCGCCCGGCGCAGCACGGGGAGGATCCGGTCCGTCATGTCGGCCACCGGAACCCGCGCCGCCTGGACCCCCACGTTGATGGCGCAGGCGACGCGCCCGCGCCCGTCGATGACGGGCACGGCGATTGACCGCAGGCCGAGCTCGAGTTCCTCGTCGACCAGGCTGTAGCCCGATGCCCGGACCCCTTCCAGCAGGGCGAGCAGGTCGGCCGGCGCGGTCACCGTCCGCGGTGTCATGGCGCGGCGCTCGGTGCGGGCGAGATAGGCGTCGAGCCAGGCCGCGTCGCGGTGCGCAAGCAGAGCCCGCCCCAGCGAAGTGCAATAGGCCGGCAGGCGGCTGCCGACCGCCAGTCCCACCGACATGATGCGCCGCGTCGCGGCGCGCCCGACATAGACCACGTCGCCGTCGTCCAGCACGGCGGCGGAGGAGGATTCGCCGAGCTCCTCCGCGATTCGCTCCAGGAACGGCTGCACGCGGGTGGGCAGCGTCAGCGACGAGAGGAAAGCATAGCCCAGCCGCAGCACGCGGGGCGTGAGCGAGAAGTACTTGCCGTCGTGCTCGGCGTAGCCGAGATGGGTCAAGGTGAGCAGGTAGCGCCGCGCGGCGGCGCGCGTCAGCCCGGTGACCTGGGCGACGTCGGAGATGCTGAGGCGCGGACGCGTGTCGTCGAAGGCCTCGATGACGGCGAGGCCGTTCTGCAGGCCCCCCACCAGGTCCCTGTCGCTGGTCGTCGTGCGGTCCATGCCGTTCTCCGTGCGCAAAGCGCACATTACAGGCCAAGCCCTCCCGGGCAACCCTGCGCGTCCAATATTTCGGGGAACATGTGCAACGCCATGACGTTGGGCGCACTCCCACTGTCCAAGAACGTCCACTGTCCAAGGAGACGACCATGACCAGGATGCTCACCCCCATCATCGTCGCCGCGGCTCTCGCGGCCTTCACGCTTCCCACCATGGCGCAGACCGCGAGCGGATCCGGCACGGCCGGCGGCTCGGCAACCGGGGCCGGCACGGCGGCTGGCGGCGGCGCGGCGGCCGGCGGCGCGGTCAACCCGGGCACGGCCGGGACCGGCGCCGGCAACGGCACCGGGATCAACAACCCGGCGGCGGACACCACGGGTTCGGTCAACGGCGCCGGCCGCGAGTCGGCCAACACCAAGTGCCAGAACGCCGGCGGCATGGCCTCGAACATGAACACGCCCGGCCAGTCGGGCGGCGGCGCCAACTGCAAGTAAGGCGCTGCGCTTCAGCCCCTGAATGCCGAAAGGCCCGGGATCCGAAGGGACCCCGGGCCTTTCGATTCCCAGGCCTTTCGAATTCAGGCCTTTCGACTTGGACGGCCGGGTGCAGCCTGCCGTCAGTGCCCGAGATAAGGCGTCTGCAAGGACATGGCGATCTTCTTGAAGGCGGTTTCCAGCGCCGCGGTGTCGGTGGCGTTGAAGAAGTTCTCGCCGCTGGTGGCGCAGGCCTGGAGCATGGACTGGACCGCCGAGTCGGTCACCATCAGGGCGATGGTGTAGACCTCGATGTTCTTGCCCTTCACGTTGGCGCAGATCTTGGCGGTGTAGTCGTTGGCCTGGGTCGTGCTCGATCCCGTGTGCGTGCCCACGGTCGTCGAGGTCATCGACTTGGTGTTGACGCCGTCGGTCATCAGCACGAGGGCCTTGCGCGGCTTGCGGTTGGCGCTGTCGTAGGGGTCGGCTTCGGTGAACGGCTGCGACGGCGACAGGAGGTTCAGGCCCCAGACCAGCCCGGCTGGAATGTAGGTCTCGCCGCTGGCCGTCATGGCGTTGATCGCGCTCTTCACCGTGGTCTTGTTGGTGGTGAGCGGCACGATGGCGGAACCGCACGTCTGGTTCATGAGCGCGGGATAGGGCGTCGTCGGGTTGTCGTCGGACAGGTTCAGCGGATAGTTGCGCGACTGCACGCAGCCCGACCACTTGTAGTTGGTAACGGTGGTCTTGGGCGTGCAAACCTGGGGCCCGTAGTTCCAGGCGGTGCAGGTCTGCGTCGTGCCGGTGACGGTGCACTGGTTCTGGCACTGCTGGACGGGCGTGCAGGTCTTCACGCCGTCATTGGTCGTGCAGGACTGGACGGTCGTGCAGTTCACCTTCACGCAGGCCTGGACGTTGGTGGTGCCGTAGGTCTTGCAGGTCGTGGTGGGCGTCGTGCAGCTCGTCGTGGTCGACGACGTCGAATAGTCCTGCGAGCCCGAGAGCCAGGACGCGCCACGGTTGCCCATGCCGACGTTCACGTAGGTCGCGAAGGGCACCACGCCGATCTTCACCTTCGCATTGGCGTCGGCGGTGAGCGTGTCCACCAGAAGATTGGCGGACGACTTCAGCGTGGAGAGCTTGTTGTTCTCCGACATGGAGCCGGTGTTGTCGAGGACGAGCGCCAGCTCCAGGGAGTTGTCGAGGCCACGCAGGCCGGTCGAGACCACGCCGACCGGCGTGTAGGGCTGGCCGAGAATCTGCATGAAGGAGTTCTTCACGGAACCCAGCACCGCGATGGTGACCGACTTGCCGTCGTTCGACAGCGAGGCCTCCATCTTGGTGTCCATGGTGAGGCCGAGCTTCTCGCTCAGCTGCGCCGCAAAGATGTTCTGGGCCGCCGTCTTGACCTCGGCCTGCGAGTAGCGCGGGCTGATGACGGCGAGCGCCGTCGCATCGGCCGCGGCCTGCAGGGCCTCGCGCGTGTAGACGGCCCGACCATAGTCGACCGCCATGCCGGCCGCGCCGGCGATGGGCAGGAGGATCAGGGCGAAGATGGGGGAGAGTCCGCCGCGTCGATCGGCGAGAAGGCGTGTAAACATTCGCATGGACCAACTCCTCGAATGTCGACACGTTAAAGTTGAACGATTTAATGCCCCGGTTCATTTGGACGGAAAAATCCGTGAATGGGCCTTAACCTTTCCCGGAAATTGTAACGCTCAAGGAAAACGTGCGCTATCCTGAATGTGTCTGGCGATGACGAGCACTGCTTTGCGGCGGCGGAGCGCCGCGGCGGCACGGGACATGGAGCGTTGGGAGAGTGGCGCGGTCTACGGGAGGGCAACCCTACCCCCAAAACAGACGCTTTCTCCTTAATTTTCAACGTTCCTTGTGTGCCTACTTCGAGACCGAGACCACCAACGATTGCATGGGCCTCGAAGTGGGCATGGCGCCCGAGAAGTTCGACACCCTGAAGGCCACGATCACCAACGGCAGACCCGTGGCCGGGATCGTGCGGCTGGGGCGGGTGTCAGGCTTCTATTCGCATTGGTCGCCTTCGATCCGGACCAACATCGTCAAGGTGCTGGTCAACGCCAAGGACCACAAAGTTGAGATGCCCGAAGGCATGGAGAGCCAGCCGCCGGGGCTTGGTGAGATCGGTGAAATCGAGATCACCTTGCGCAACCAGTCCACGGCCAGCGTCCCGATCACCGGAGACGAGGAAGAGGACGAGCCCCGGAAGGCTCCCGAAGTCCAACCTCCCTCCCCTACCCCTGTGCCCGTCCTCAGCCCGGCCGATCACGCCAAGATGCTGGCGGGCGCCGTCTCATGGCTGCGCTGGCCGCTGTGGGCGATTATCGTGCTGCTGGTTGTTGGGCTGTTCGTCAGGTGAATAAGCGTGTGTCGTATGCCGTAAGCCTTGACTCTCGACCACCCTCCGCTCTCATCCAGCACATTGGGGGTGTCGGATGTGGGAAGCTGTTCGAGAATTCTTCAAGGACCCCATCGCGCAGATGGTGGGCGGAGCAGTTCTGAGCTTCGCGGCTGAGCGGATTGTTCGGTACTGGCCGCAAATTAGCGGGCCTTATCGGAAGACAATCGCAAAATTTCGAATCAAGGAGTTCAACGAGGATGTTCGTAGCCTTGTGAGCGGAACCCTAATTTACAGGTACCTTGATGTTGCTATCCTAATATTGATCTGGGGCATCACACTCCTGATCATTGTCGGTTCAATTGGTTACTACGAGAATGCGCCCATTCGCGAGTACGTGCTTCCGTTTGAGTATGCCAAGCTCGTACGGACTGTGGCACTGTTCGTTACCGTTCCCGCAGGCTTTATGGTGATGGCTGCCGGCCGTTGGGCGGTACGCAGGTGGCATCGGCTTCAAAGATTTTCCTCAAGTCCAAGTGAGCATAGGGCGGCGGAGCTATTGATCCTGCGGAAGCTGCAGCCCGATGTTCGAGACTCCGCTTTGCTTCAAATCCCAGAAGACGTACGCGAACGCTATAAGAGAGCCGCAAATCTTTCATGAGATCGGCCGCTATGCTTCATCGAGCCGTGCTCCCCATCTTGCAGTGCGCTGTGGGCACACAGTTAGAGTACAAGACCTGCGCCGACAGCCTCACATCAATTTCTTGATGGCCCGTTTCGCATCAGCGAGCCCCTTTTTGTTGCGAATGGTCTGGGCAACGAGGCTGCGGGCCTCGTTCGCGTCACAGCCGGCTGAGCGCAGTGCGAGCACGTATTGGAAGGCGCCCTCGTTGCGGCAGCCGCTGCTTACGGGCCGAGGTCAGGATCGAGGTCGACTTCTGCGAGAGCGCTGCCTGCAACTTCTGGAGTACTCGACCTGCTTGAGGTCAGCGTACCTGATCCGAACGAGAAGGCTCTGGGCCTTGGCCACTCCAAGAACGGTTCAGGACGCTCGTAGAAGGCCCTCTTGACCAGAGTCAGGAACTTGCGGGTCTCGGCCTTGTCCTGATCGATTCGGTACGTTATGGGTGTCCAGCCGGTGCGAAAAAAGCCCCTCGTGTAGAACAGGAAGGTGATCTTCTTGCCTCGCTCACAGTGGACGGCTGCGAGGATGACTATTGTTCGTCGGCCGAGCCCCCGCCAAGTGTTGAGGAACGCTTCACCGCGTCAGTGAGCCGGTCCTTGGTCTCCTCAAAAATCCAGTCCGAGGCCAACGCTGGATGCGCAGCGCAGCACGTCCACAACAGCGCGACGACGCGAACGAGCAAGTTCAAGGCCACCCCCAATACCAGTTACTTGCCTTTCGGCGGAGCTTTCGGCCGCCTGCGCGGCGGCGGATCATCCTGATGTTCATGGTCGCCGCGCCCAGAGGGGCGCCCGTAGATGCTGGTCATGGCGTCCAATACGCCTCTGTCATAGTCCCGCTCAGCATCGTCACTCTCGTGGCGCACTGTCTGCTCGCCCTTTTTGATGACGAAATTCCGCTCGGTCTTGACCATCGTCTTTGCCAAGGATGCCAATAGCGACTTATCTCGACTTTCCCTCGCAGCCTCAAACGCAAGAATAGCCATTTGTATGTTCGTAAGCTCATTGTGAAAGTATTTTAACTCAAACAAGCTGTACCTGTATAATCTGAGGAAAAAATACGCAAATACCTGCAAGAATAGAACGAATGAGAATCGCATCGCAAATCGTATGGCTGTTTGGACCCACGGCGTGTTTGGCTCTGTTTCGATGATCGTCTGCGTTACAAACCAGAATAACGCGGCCAATCCAAATAAACTTATGAATAGACCGATCAACAGGTTCAAATTGGCTCTCTTCTCAAGTGCGCTTATTTCGCCACGAAGCCTGTCTTGAAGATCCGATTGAAGGTACTTTATCGGCTCTCCTACCTTTTGATCGTGTCCGTTTTCCTCAGCCAACCTGCTCAAAGCGGATTCCAATGTCGCCCGCTCAGTCGCCGTTTTGCCGAGATTTTGTATGATAACTTCTGCCCTTTCAGCGTTGTATTTTGTCAACGTATGATACGCACGCAAAGCATCAAGATTTCTTAGGTAATCCGCTGCGTATTTCATCAGCGATATCAATATCGCCGACACCCCTAGCATTAACAATACGGACCTTATCCGCTCCAAAGATGGGTCTAGAGCGGCTGCTATTATCCCCACGCCAAAAGCTATTCCCATACTCGGCACAAGTGTCGACCGAGAACTCCTAAATTCTTTCCAAAACACCTTGAGTGGGTTCATCGAAAACTCCCCCTTAGCCCAACCCAATTCTGGCACGGCTGTAGGTTCGTTCGCTACAGGGTCGTCGGGACAAGCTGCCGGGGCTATCTGGCCAGATAAATAGCAGTGGGATGATGAGGACCAGACCCCAAGACCGATACCATGCCAAGAAGTGCACCGAGGTCCTCGGTCCTGATTGGCCGCAGGTCTATGGGCGCAATCCCACCACGGTCTACAACCGACACGTGATCGCTCCGCGCTTCAACAAGGCCATTCGGATGAGTCATGAAGACCAGCAGAAGCTCGACGAGCTTTGTCTGCTATTCGACTCTCCTGACGGGCTTCCAGACCCTTGGGCGTCACGTTGGTCATGTCGCCACCGACACGCTCCCCACGGGCCTTCTTGGCCTTGAGAGCCGCCTTCGTGCGGCTGCTGATCTGGGCAGCTTCGAACTCGGCCATGGCAGCGAGGATGTGGATGGTGAAGGGCGTAGCGTGGGGCTGATCGCAGGCCACGAAGTTGACCTTCGACTCCATGAGGTTGGCCACGAACGACACGCGACGCGAGAGTCTGTCGAGCTTGGCGATGAGCAGGGTCGCCTTGGCCTTGCGGCAGGCTTTCAGAGCGGCTGCGTATTGTGGGCGGTCGTCCTTGCGGCCACTCTCGACCTCGACGTATTCGGCGACGATCTCACCACCGTGCTGACGAGCGTGGGCTTCGACGATCTCCCGCTGAGCTTCGAGGCCGAGGCCCGACCGACCCTGCGACTGCGTCGAGACTCTCAGGTACGCGATGAACTTGGTCATTGGGACGGCCTTTCTGCTCACGTTTCACTTTCTCGCACGGTGGTGCCAAGCATCGACCTCCTCATCGAGGGCGAACGGTCAGGGCAGATGACGCCGGCCATGGCGTGGGCAGCGTTCGTCTCGATCTACAACTTCGATCAGGCGCAAGCTGGCGTAAACCTGCTGGCCCGAGGCGTGGCGCTGGCCGAGATCGACGGGGTCTACAAGGAGGTCTATGACGACCTCCGGGACGATGGGACCGAGAAGCTGTGAAGCGCCGCAATCCGATCAAGGGGACCTACAGGCGCCGGAAGCAGAAAGGGCATCCGCTGCGGCTGAGCCACCGGCTGCGTCTGGGCACCGTTCCTGCCGGGGCAACGCGGTTGCAGATCAAGGCGATCATGTTCGGCCGGAAGGGTGGCTCGGCCGACGTGACGGACCTGACTTCGTGGCAGTTCCCGGCCTTTCTCGACCGAGAATCGGCTCGAAGAGGCTGAAGGGCTGCGCCTGAAAACTGTGCCTAAAGGTGTGCCTATTCGGCCCGTTGCAGATCACTAAGCGCTTGAAATCGTTAAGTTTTTGAGATTGGCGCGGTCTACGGGAGTCGAACCCGTCTTTGCTGCGTGAAAGGCAGCCGTCCTAACCGATAGACGAAGACCGCTTCGGGCGCGTCAGCGCCGGAGTGAGCGGCTTATACGGGGCTTCGCGGCGTCGGACAAGCCCGATGGTGCGGGCATCCACGGCCGCCCGCGGGGCCTCGCATGTCGGGCCCAAAGGCTCTACAAGACGCCTCCCGTTCGCCCACTCAGCCTGCCGAGCCCGCCGCCCATGTCCACCGCCGAGGATCGGCCCCAAGCTTCGCCGCTGCCCGGCATTGGCCTGATGCTTCTGGGCATCCTGCTGTTCGTCCTCAACGACCTGATCGGCAAGTGGCTGGTGACCACCTATGGCGTGGGCCAGGTGCTGCTGATCCGCAGCATCGCCGCGCTGATCGTCCTGGCGCCGCTGATCCAGCGCGCCGGGTGGCGGCACGTGGCCATGCCGGCGCAGCCCGGATACCACCTCCTGCGCGTGCTGTTCGCGACGCTGGAAGTGTCGTGCTTCTACTGGGCCGTGGCCTACCTGCCGCTCGCCGACGTGGTGACGTTCTACCTGGCGGGGCCGATCTGGGTGACGGCGCTCGCCGGCCCGCTGCTGGGCGAAATCATCGGTTGGCGCCGCTGGACGGCCGTGCTGGTGGGGTTCGTCGGCGTCGTCGTCGCCATGCGGCCCACGTCGGCGGCGCTGGGACTGCCGGCGCTCGTGGCGCTCGGCGGCAGCTTCTTCTTCGCCCTGCTGATGATCATCACCCGCAAGGTGCGCGGCTGCGACGACATCACGCTCGTCACCTGGACGACGGTGGGGGCGATGGGGATGGGCGCCGTCACGGCTCCCTGGTCCTGGGTGACGCCCGGTCCGGGCGACCTCGTCCTGCTCGCCCTGCTCGGCGTCGTGGCGCTCGGCGGGCACATGTGCGTCAACAGGTCGCTGAAGCTCGCGCCGGCCGCCGTGGTCGTCCCCTACCAGTACACGCAGATCGTCTGGGCCGTGCTGTTCGGCTGGCTGGTCTTCGGCGACGTGCCGGAAACGGGCCTCTACGTGGGCTCCGCGATCATCGTCGGGGCGGGCCTCTACATCTTCATGCGCGAGCAGACGCTGGCGCGGCGCCCAGGCGCTTGAGCGCGGACCTCGCTTGGTTTCCTCAATCTCCTCATCCTGAGCCACGGCCCGCAGGGCCGTGAGTCGAAGGACGCACAAAGCTGCCACTTCACCACTCTGCGTCCTTCGACTCGGCCGCGTTGCGGCCGGCTCAGGATGAGGAGAAGAGAGGCGCTGAACGATTCACGAGCTCGACGCCCTCACGGCTTCGCCACGTCCGTCACGCGGATCTGGGCGCGTTCGCTGCCGTTCCAGCGGTTGATGCCGAGTTGGCCGGCCACGTGCACGACCTCGCCCTTCGCGCCGGAGAGCGCCTGGCCCAGCGGCTGGCCGACGGCGCGGAAGGCGATGCCGTCCACCGCCGCGCCATCGCGCGAGCGCAGCTTCAGGCGAAGATGCCCGCGGCCGACCTCGGCGGTCTCCACGAGCTGATGCGCGGGCAGGACGAAGGTGGGCTCGGGATGTCCCGAACCGAAGGGTCCGGCGGCCTCGATCCGGTGAATGAGCTCGGGCCTGACGCCCGCGGCCGTGAGCGCCGCGTCGATGGCGAGCGCCCGGTCGTCCCGCCATTCGGACACGCCCGCCGCGAGCCGTTCCTCGAGGAAGGCGTGCAGCGCCGGGATCCCGGCACTGGGCACGGTGACGCCGGCCGCCATGGCGTGCCCTCCCCCTTTCACCGCCAGCCCCGCATCCACGGCGGCGCGGACGGCGCGGCCCAGGTCGACGCCGGGCACGGAGCGGGCGGAGCCCGTGGCGAACCCGTCGGCGCCGATCGCCAGCGCCAGCGCCGGGCGCTGGAAGCGCTCCTTCAGGCGTGAGGCCACGAGGCCCACCACGCCCGGATGCCACGCGTCGGACCGCACGCAGACCAGGGAGCCCGCCTGTTCGTCGAGGCCGACCTGCAACAGCGCCTGGGCCTCGCCCTCGGCCACCATCGCCTGCTCGATGACCTGGCGCTCGCCGTTGAGCCGGTCCAGGTCGACGGCGATCCGGCCGGCCTCCGCGTCGTCGGGCGTGAGGAGGAGCTTCGCGCCCAGCGCGGCGTCGCCGATGCGGCCGCCCGCGTTGATCCGGGGACCGACCAGGAAGCCCAGGTCGTAGGGGCGCGGCGGCCCATCGAGGCGGGCCACGTCGGTGAGGGCGCGCAGGCCCGGGCGCCCGCGCTGGCGCATCACGGCGAGCCCCTGGCGCACGAAGGCCCGGTTGAGGCCGGTGAGCGGCACGACGTCGGCCACCGTGGCGAGCGCCACGATGTCGAGCGCGGCCATCAGGTCGGGCGCCGGCCGCGACTGCCAGAACCCGCGACGGCGCAGCTCCCTGTTGAGCGCGACCAGCGCGACGAAGACGACGCCGGCGGCGCACAGGGCACCGAGCCCCGACAGGTCGTCCTGCCGGTTCGGATTGACGATGGCGACCGCCTCCGGAAGTTGCTCGGGCGCCTGGTGGTGGTCGAGGACGACCACGTCCATGCCCAGCGCCTTCGCCTCGGCGAACGGCTCGTGGCTGGTGGTGCCGCAATCCACCGTGACCAGCAGCGTCGCGCCGCGGCGGGCAAGACCGCGGATCGCCTCGACGTTGGGGCCGTAGCCCTCCACCAGCCTATCGGGGATGTGCAGGTGCCAGGGCGTGCCGCAGGCGTCGAGGAAGCCGCCGAGGAGGGCCGAGGAACAGGCGCCGTCGACGTCGTAGTCGCCGAAGACGGCGATGGTCTCGCCGCGCGTGACGGCGTCCGCGAGGCGCCCCGTGGCGGCCTCCATGTCGACCAGCGTGAAGGGCTCGGGCAGGAGCGTGCGCAGCTTCGGGTCGAGGAAGGCCTCGACCTGCCCGGTCTCGACGCCACGGCCGGCGAGCACGCGCGCCACGACGTCGTCCAGGCCATGATGCTGGACCATCGTCAGCGCGCTGGCGCGGGCCGCGTCGTCCAGGCGATCGCGCCAGCGGCGGCCGGTGAGCGAGCGCTCGACGCCGAGGAAGGAGCGGGTCATGCCTCCCGATAGCGCCGGAGCAGGTGATTTGTCACCCGGGCCGGATCAACCGGGGCGGGTTCTGCACCGGATTCGGGGGAAGGAATGCTCGCTCTCCGCGTTCTGCCCGGGCACCGGCCCTCCGAGATTCACACATCTGGTTCTCGCTGGCTGAGCGCGGTTTCCCTCCCCTGCAGGGGAGGGTGGATCGCGCGAAGCGCGAGACGGGTGGGGACGGTGCGGCAGGCGTTTGTACGACGACAGGACCGGCCCCGACTTGACCGCCTCGTTCTTCGCCGCGGTCCCCACCCGTCAGCCGCTGCGCGGCTGCCACCCTCCCCTGCAGGGGAGGGAGAGCGCCCTTCCCCCGATTTCGCATCAGAAGTGTGCATGCCGAAGGGCACCGGCCCGGCCATGACGGCGGAGAGATCGGCCCCTTTGTCGGCTAGGCTCAGTCGAGCCGGAACTTCTCGAACTCGCGGTGCTCGGCCTGGATCTTGCGGACGGTGCCGGTGATCGAGCGGTAGACGATGGTCTCCGTCTCGATCACGTCGCGGCCGAAGCGCACGCCGGCGAGCAGCGCGCCGTCGGTGACGCCGGTGGCCGACACGATCACGTCGCCATCGGCGAGCTCGGTCATCGAGTACTTCCGCTTCGGATCGGTGATGCCCATGGTGCGGGCGCGTTCGACCTTTTCCTGCGTGTCGAGGATCAGGCGACCCTGCATCTGCCCGCCCACGCAGCGCAGCGCCGCGGCGGCCAGCACGCCCTCGGGGGCGCCGCCGATGCCGAGATAGAGGTCGATGCCGGTCTTCTCCTGCATCGTCGTGAAGATCACGCCCGCCACGTCGCCGTCGGTGATGAGGCGGATCGAGGCGCCGGTCTTGCGCACGGCGGCGATCAGGTCGGCATGGCGCGGCCGGTCCATGATCAGCACGTTGAGCTCGTGCGGCTTCACGCCCTTGGCCTTGGCCAGCGCGTTGACGTTGTCGATCGGCGCGGCGTCGAGATCGACGACGCCCTCGGGATAGCCCGGGCCGATGGCGATCTTGTCCATGTAGACGTCGGGGGCGTAGAGCAGCGAGCCGGCCTGGGCCATGGCCATGACGGCGATGGCGCCCGGCATGTCCTTGGCGCACAGGGTGGTGCCTTCCAGCGGGTCGACGGCGATGTCGACCTTCGGCCCGGAGCCGTTGCCCACCTTCTCGCCGATGAACAGCATCGGCGCCTCGTCGCGCTCGCCTTCGCCGATCACGATGGTCCCGTCGATGGGCAGCTTGTTGAGCTCGCGGCGCATGGCGTCGACCGCCGCCTGGTCCGCGGCCTTCTCGTTCCCGTGGCCGCGCAGGCGGGCGGCCGACACGGCGGCGCGCTCGGTCACCCGCACCAGCTCCATCGAGAGGACGCGCTCGATGACGTCCTTCTGTTTGACGTTCAGGTCGGTGGTCGTGCTCATGACGGTCTCCCCGGTGCGGTCGAAAGGGTCAATCGAGGTCGCGCTCGATGCGGATCAGCTGGGCCGGCTCGGCGATGTGGCCGTCGGCCAGCACCGCGTCGAGGGCAGCGCGGATCGCGGCCTCGGTGGTGGCGTAGGTGATGAGGACGACCGGAACGGGCGTGCCCGAACGGCCGCTGCGGTCCGTCGAGGCGCCGGACGGCCGGCGCTGGACGATGCTCTCGAGGGAAATCTGCTTCTCGGCCATGCGGGTCGCGATGCCCGCGGCGGCGCCCGGCCGGTCGAGCGCCGAGAGCCGGATGTAGTAGCCACCCTCGTGGCGCTGCATGGGCATGCGCTCGGCCTTTTCCAGCGAGGCCGAGGGCCGGCCGAACGGAGCCACGGTGACGCCGCGCGCCACGTCCACGAGGTCGGACATGACCGAGGAGGCAGTGGCGTTGCCGCCGGCTCCCGGGCCCACCAGCGTGAGCTCACCGACGGCGTCGGCCGACACGGTGACGGCGTTGGTCACGCCCATCACCTGCGCGATCGGCCGCGTCTTCGGCACCATGGTGGGGTGCACCCGCTGCTCGATGCCCGTGGCCGTGCGCTCGGCGACGCCCAGGAGCTTGATCCGATAGCCGAGGTCGTCGGCCATCTTCAGGTCGAGCGGCGTGATGGCGCTGATGCCCTCCACGTGGATGGCGTCGGCATCGATCTCCACGCCGAAGGCGAGGCTCGTCAGCACCGCGAGCTTGTGGGCGGTGTCGAAGCCGCCCACGTCGAAGGTCGGGTCGGCCTCCGCGTAGCCAAGGCGCTGGGCATCGGCGAGCACCTCGGCGAAGCCGAGGCCCTCCAGCTCCATCCGGGATAGGATGTAGTTGCAGGTGCCGTTCAGGATGCCCGACACGCGGGTGATGGCGTTTCCGGCGAGCGACTCCCGCAGCGCCTTGACGATCGGGATGCCGCCGGCGACGGAGGCCTCGAAGAACAGCCCGGCGCCCTTGGCCTCGGCCAGCGCGGCCAGGGCGGCCCCGTGGCGCGCCAGCAGGGCCTTGTTGGCCGTCACGACGGCGCGCCCGGCCCCGAGCGCGGCCTCGACGGTGGCCTTGGCGGGCCCGTCCGAACCGCCCATCAGTTCGACGACGCAGTCGATGCCAGGCGCGCGCGCCAGGGCAACCGGATCGTCGAACCATTCGAGCGAGGTCAGGTCGACGCCGCGGTCACGGCGGCGGTCGCGCGCGGACACGGCGACCACCTCGAGCGGGCGGCCCGCCCGGGCGGCGATGGAGGCGGCGTTGCGGCGCAGCAGGTCGACGGTGGCGGCGCCGACGGTCCCGAGGCCGGCGATGCCGATGCGAAGCGGTTCAGCCATGAGTTCGTCCCGGATCCTGCTCAGCCTCGCGCCGACAGAGGCACGACGTTGTGCAGCGTCCGGTCCGCGGTGTCGAAGAAGCGGCGGATGTTGCGCGCCGCCTGACGAATGCGCTGTTCGTTCTCGACCATGGCGATGCGCACATAATCGTCCCCGTGCTCGCCGAAGCCGATGCCAGGCGCCACGGCGACCGAGGCCTTCTCGACGAGGAGCTTGGAGAACTCCAGGCTGCCGAGTTCACGGAAGGGCTCGGGGATCTTCACCCAGGCGAACATCGAGGCGTTCGGCGCGGGGAAGTCCCAGCCGGCCTTGCCGAAGCTGTCGACTAGCGCGTCGCGCCGCTTGCGGTAGACTTCCCGCATCTCGCGGATGCAGTCGTCCGGGCCGTTGAGGGCGGCGGACGCCGCCACCTGAATCGGCGTGTAGGCGCCGTAGTCCAGATAGGACTTCACGCGGGCCAGCGCCGCCAGCAGCCGCTCGTTGCCGACGGCAAATCCCATGCGCCAGCCGGCCATCGAGAACGTCTTCGACATCGAGGTGAACTCGACGGTCACGTCCATGGCGCCCGGCACCTGCAGCACGGAGGGGGGCGGATCCTTCTCGTCGAAATAGACCTCGGCATAGGCGAGGTCCGACAGCAGGATGAGTTCGTGCTTCTTCGCGAAGGCGACCAGGTCCTTGTAGAAGTCGAGCGAGGCGACGTAGGCGGTCGGGTTCGCCGGGTAACAGGTGACGAGCGCGATCGGCTTGGGGATCGAGTGGATCACCGAACGCTCGAGCGCGCGGAACATCTCCTCGTTCGGCTCGGCCGGCACGGAGCGGACGACGCCGCCCGCCATCAGGAAGCCGAAGGCGTGGATCGGGTAGCTGGGGTTGGGCACCAGCACCACGTCGCCCGGCGAGGTGATGGCCTGCGCCATGTTGGCGAAGCCTTCCTTCGAGCCCAGCGTGGCGATGACCTGCGTGTCGGGGTTCAGCTTCACGCCGAAGCGGCGCTCGTAGTAGCCGGCCTGGGCGCGGCGAAGGCCGCCGATGCCCTTGGAGGCCGAATAGCGGTCGGTGCGCGGCTTGCCCGCCGTCTCCACCAGCTTCTCGATGACGTGCTTGGGCGCCGCCAGGTCGGGATTTCCCATGCCGAGGTCGATGATGTCGGCGCCGCCGTTGCGGGCCTGGGCCTTGATCCGGTTCACCTGCTCGAAGACGTACGGCGGAAGGCGCCGGATGCGGTGAAAATCGGTCGTCATGGGCCCTGTTCCTCCGGCCATCGATGTCCGCCACACGAAGCGATGCTCCCGCGGCGTCGGTGCGGGGCCTATAGCACCGCAAGCGGCGCATGGGCAGCCCCGTTCCCCTTTTTCGCCTCAGGACTTGCTCTGGTCGGCTTTCGCCTTGCCGGCCGGGGCGGGCGTCGGCTTCGGCTTGGCGGGGATCAGGAAGCGATCGGACCCGCGTGGCGCCGGGGTGGACTTGGTCTCGCTGGCGGCGGACTTGAACTTGTCGCCCGAGGGGGCCCGGCCGGAGGCGGCGTTGTGGCGCTGCAGCGTGCCTTCGAGATCGGCCTCCATGGCCTTGATCTCCTCCGGCGTCTTGGCCTTCAGCGGGCGGGCCGGCGGCGTCACGCCCACCGGCATGAAGTCTGCATCGGGCCTGCGTGTCTGCTTCACGAAGTCCTTCGGCTCGGGGGTTGTCGTCGCGAAGCCGGTGATCTCGGCGGCACCGCGAATGGGCGCCTTGACCGCACTGGTGACCGAATCGCCGGCCTGGGAACAGCCGGCGCCGGCAAACGCGCTGACCGCGACCGCGGCGAGTGCGAAGGCGGCGTGGCGCATCCCCGACGCGGCGCGGGTCGCCGTGCGCGTGCGGAGGGTCTCGTGGGCGGTGGCGCGCTCCATGGGCGTGTCCTCAAAGACGTCGTCGTCTTGCTGCAATGCAATGCGGTTGTCTATGCCGTTCGACGAATTTCGGTGGGCCGGGCCGCGGGGTAGAGAGTTATTATGGTAGAAACGAGATCGAGCGGGCAAGAAAAGCTCGGACAGAGGAAACGCACCGTATGAAGGCGGCCAAGACGATCAGCACATCGGCGAAGCGCGGTCGAGCCGCTGTCGCGAAGGAGCGCGCCGAAACGGCCTCCAAGCGCAAGGCCGCCGAGGCCGTCGTGGCTTCGCCGCGGAGCAAGGCCGCGGCCAAGGCGCCCGCCGCGCCTGCCAAGCCGTCGCAGACCCAAGGAAAGCCGTCGCAGACAAAGGGAAAGCCGTCGCTGGGCAAGGGCAAGCGGCCGCAGGCAAGCGGAAAGCCGACACAAGCGCTCGCCAAGCCCCCGAAGGCCGCGGGGCGGAGCGAAGCCGCCCCCCGAACGGCCGGCGCCAGGGCGGTTGCGGGCAAGCCCGCCGCACGGACGGTCGCGCCTCCGCCGCCCCGGTCCGCGACGAAGGCCCAGGCCAAGACCCGCGTGACGGAGCCGGCGCCAAAGGCTCCTGCCCGCGCCCCCAGGTCGACCACTGCGGCCCCGGCCAAGGCGCCCCGGGGCCCGGCCAAGGGTGCAAAGCCTTCAAGCGCCAAAGCCGCGAGTGCCAAAGCTGCAACGGCGAAAGCTGCCGCCGCGAAGCCCACGCCGGCTCCGCAGCCCGCCCGCGCGGCCGCGCCGAAGCCCCCTGCCCCCGCCCGGCGGGCCACGCCCACCATGGATCAACCGGCGCCCGCGCCGCGCCTCGAGATCCCCCTGACGGCCAAGCCGGCATCGCCGCCGCCCGCCTCTCCTGCGCCGGCGCCCAGGCCGGCCGAGGGCGGGTCGCAGAAACAGGACGGGGCCGGTGGCGTTCCGCCCCTGCCGGACCTGGAGGCGCTCGCCGCCAACTCGGCCCGGCTCATCGAGGAAATGGGGCGGGCGACCGCCGCGGCCCTCAAGCCCGTCGAGGAAGGGCGCGCGAAGCCCGGCGTCTCCGACGAGGTGAGCGACATGGTGAAGACGCTCGGCCAGGTGGTCGAGCACTGGGCCATGGATCCGCAGCGGGTGGTCATGTCCCAGACCACGCTGACCAAGGGGTTCCTCGACCTCTGGACGAACACCATGCGCCGGCTCAACGGCGAGGAGATCGCACCGGTGGCCGCGCCCGAGCCGTCCGACCGGCGGTTCAAGGATCCGGAGTGGACGGCCAACCCGGTCTTCGACTTCATCAAGCAGGCCTATCTCCTGACCTCGCGCTGGGCCGAGCATCTGGTCCAGGAGGCCGACGGGGTCGACGCGCACACCAAGCACAAGGCCGAGTTCTACGTCCGCCAGCTCGCCAGCGCGCTCGCGCCGACGAACTTCGTGGCGACCAACCCAGAGCTCCTGCGCACGACCTTCAAGGAGAACGGCGAGAACCTCGTCCGGGGCATGAAGATGCTCGCGGAGGACATCGAGGCCGGCAAGGGCACCCTCAAGCTGCGCCAGACGTCGGAAGGCAATTTCGCCGTCGGCCAGAACATGGCCACGACCCCGGGCAAGGTCATCTTCCGCAACGACCTGATCGAGCTCATCCAGTACGAGCCGACGACGGAGAAGGTCTACAAGCGGCCCCTGCTGATCGTGCCGCCCTGGATCAACAAGTTCTACATCCTCGATCTGAACGCGGAGAAGTCATTCATCCGCTGGGCGGTGAGCCAGGGACTGACCGTGTTCGTCATCTCCTGGGTCAATCCCGACGAGCGCCAGGCCAAGAAGAGCTTCGAGGACTACATGCGCGAGGGCATCTTCGCCGCCCTCGAGGCGGTGAAGGAGTCGACGGGCGAGGAGAACGTCACGGCCATCGGCTACTGCGTGGGCGGCACCCTGCTCTCCGTCACGCTGGCCTACATGGCGGCGATCGGCGACCGGCGGATCGAGAGCGCGACGCTGTTCACCACCCAGGTCGACTTCACCCACGCGGGCGACCTCGCGGTGTTCGTCGACGAGGACCAGATCAAGAGCCTGGAAGACCGCATGTATGCCCGCGGCTACCTCGAGGGATCCTCGATGGCCTCGGCCTTCAACATGCTGCGGCCCAACGACCTCATCTGGCCCTATGTGGTCAACGTGTATTTGAAGGGCGAGAGCCCGTTCCCGTTCGACCTCCTCTACTGGAACTCCGATTCCACGCGGATGCCGGCGGCCAATCACTCGTTCTACCTGCGCAACTGCTATCTCACGAACCGCCTAGCCAAGGGCGAGATGGAGATCGCCGGCGAGAAGCTCGACCTCGGGAAGGTGAAGATCCCGATCTACAACCTCGCCGCCCGGGAGGACCACATCGCCCCCGCCAAGTCGGTGTTCAAGGGCTCGAAGTGCTTCGGCGGGCCGGTCACCTACGTGCTGGCCGGCTCTGGGCACATCGCCGGCGTCGTGAACCCGGCCGGAAAGCCGAAGTACCAGTATTGGACGGGCGGCAAGGTCGAAGGAACGCTCGACCAGTGGATCGCCAACGCCTCGGAGCACCCGGGCACCTGGTGGCCGCACTGGATGGAGTGGATCCGCGCCCAGGCCCCTGCCCTCGTCAAGGCCCGCGAGCCCGGCGGCGGCAAGCTCAAGCCCCTGTGCGACGCGCCGGGGACCTACGTGAAGGTCAGGGCCTGAGACCGGTAGTCTCTCGCATCGTCAAGAGGCAAAGAGCTCCCCCTCTTGCCGTCCTGCCCGGGCTCGGCCCGGGCATCCACGACTTTGCCGGGGACAAGCGTAAGTCGTGGGTGGCCGGGCCGAGCCCGGCCATGACGCGGAGAGATCCAGGTCGAGAGGAGACCGACGGCCTCAGTACTTCGCCTTTACCGGCAGGACGCCGATCGGCTTCGACGGGTCGTCCCAGCGGAACTTCCAGGCGACCGCGACGATGTCGACATGCGCGTCGACCTTGCCGATGAGCGAGCCGAGCAGCGGGTTGTAGGTCGGGTTGCCGGGCGCGATGGCCACCCGCGTGCTCTGCGGGAAGATGTGGGTGTAGCCGACGTCGAAGGAGACGCGGTTGCTCCAGGTGTAGGTGGCGCCGAGCGAGGCCCAGATCCGGTCGTTGTCGGGCAGGCGCAGGTTGCGGGTGCGGTCCTCGATCGGCGAGACCTCGTAGCCCAGGCCGGCGCGCACGGTCCATTCCGGGTTCACGACGTATTCGCCGCCGATGGAGAAGAACCAGCCGTCCTTGTAGTCGAGCGGCAGGGCCGGGACCGCCGCGAGCTGGGCGCCGGTGAGCTGGTTGTAGACCCGCGGGAAGCCGAGGCGGCTCCAGTTGGTCCATTCGACGCCAGCCAGCGCGGTGAAGCGCTCGCCAATCTGCTGGCGCACGCCCAGGGTGAGTTGCTCCGGCAGCAGGGCGTTGGCCTTGAAGGGCACGACCCCGAGATTGGACGTGAAGTTCCCGGAGAGCTGCTGCTCGACCGCGGAGCGGAAGCCGATGCCGATGCTGGTGCCCGGCATGGGCGTGAAGGTCGCGCCGAGCGCGTAGCCGATGCCCACGTCGTCGCCCTCGAGCGTGGGGGCGCCGAGCGCGCCGCCGGTGACCGAGGCGTACTTCACCTTGAAGCCCATCACCCGCAGGCTGGCGCCGAAGGACAGCATGTCGTTGACGCGGTAGCCGATCGTCGGAGCCGCCTCGATCGACATCACCTTGGTCGTGTTGCCGTAGGTGCGCCCCGGGAAGGTGGCATCCGGCTTGGTCACGAGGCCGAACGGGGTCGTCAGCTGGTAGCCGAGCCAGATGGCGTCGTTGAGTTGCCATGACCCGTAGCTCGACCCCAGCAGCGCGTCCTGCCCGACGTCGCCGCTCGTCGATCCACGATACGGCAGCGACGAGGACCCCTGGTCCTTGAACTTGGCGTAGGGCGAAATTCCACTCAGCGTCGTGCTGGTCTGGAGGCCGGGGTTCATGGTGATGGTGGCCGGGTTCCAGAACATGGAGCCCAGGCCCGCCCCGCCCGCCGCGGCGCCGGCGAAGGAAAGCCCCTGCCCCACGGCGCTCTGCTCCCGCAATCCGAAGGATCCGGCCTGCGCCGTGGTGGCTCCGGCGAGAGCGATCAGGGAAACGCCGGCCGCGAAGGCGGCGCGTGTCGACGACGAGAAACGATTGGACATGAAAAAGATCCTCGACCCTCTGGTGGCTTCTGCGAGCCTTCGTGAACTGTGATTACATTCTGGTAGAGTCGCATCAAGAGCAGGCATCCGGGCGCTTTCGGCCGCTGGAACGCCCCAAATGGCCCGATTTGCCCAGATTTGGTGCAGCAATGTGCATATATCTGCATTTTGTGGACAGTTCAGGCGTGAACGATCAAGTCGTGCGAGCAGCTTGGTCAGGTGTACGCGCCAATCGTGCAGGTGCATCGCGCACTTCACGGCGGGACATTGTAAAAATGTGACACTCGGCCCGCGCAGACCCGTTCTACCGGGAGCGGACTTGCCGACCGGCCATGATCCAGCCAATCTTCCGACAACGAGCGGATTTCAAACGATTTAGGCCGTTCGCAACAACTGTGCAGCAACGAGGAAACCCCATGAAATTCGTTCGGTTTGGTCAGCCCGGCGCGGAGAAGCCCGGCATCGTCGACGCCCAGGGCGGCATCCGCGACCTGTCCGCCCACGTTCCGGATCTGGCCGGGGCTGCGCTCGATCCGGCGAACCTCGTCCGGCTCGGCAAGATCGATCCGGCGTCCCTGCCCCTCGTGCCCGCCGGAACGCGGCTCGGCAGCTGCGTGGCCCGTCCGGGCAACTTCATCGCCGTCGGCCTGAACTATGCCGACCACGCCGCGGAGACCGGCGCGGCGATCCCGCCCGAGCCGATCCTGTTCAACAAGACCCCCAACTGCATCCAGGGCCCCGACGACGTCATCGTCATTCCGAAGAACTCGAAGAAGACCGACTGGGAAGTCGAGCTCGCCGTGGTGATCGGCAAGACCGCTCTCTACATCGACGAGAAGGACGCGCTGTCCCACGTCGCGGGCTTCTGCGTCTGCAACGACATCTCCGAGCGCGAATTCCAGGCCGAGCGCGGTGGCCAGTGGATGAAGGGCAAGGGCTCGCCCACCTTCGGCCCGGTCGGCCCGTGGCTGGTGACCACCGACGAGGTCAAGGATCCGCAGGACCTCGGCATGTGGCTCGAGCTGAACGGCAAGAAGGTCCAGAACGGCTCGACCAAGACGATGATCTACGGCGTCGCTTTCACGATCGCCTACATCTCGCAGTTCCTGCAGCTGGATCCCGGCGACATCATCACCACCGGCACGCCTCCCGGCGTCGGCCTCGGCATGAAGCCGCCGGTGTTCCTGAAGGCCGGCGACACCATGCGCGTCGGCATCGACGGCCTCGGCGTGCAGAACCAGAAGGTCATCGCCTGGCAGGGCTGAGGACGCACTGAGAGGTCCTGCGTCCTTCGACACGGCCGCTGCGCGGCCTGCTCAGGACGAGGAAGAGTGTTGAGTTTCAACAACAAAGGCCCCGATCTTCAAGGATCGGGGCCTTTTTCTCTTCGTCCACTCTGATCCTGGTCCTGACAGGATGTGAGACTTCCTCCAAACCAGCCACCAAAGCCCCTCATCCTGAGCCACGGCCCGCAGGCCGTGAGTCGAAGGACGCACCATCTCGTCGCTGCACGGTCCTGCGTCCTTCGACTCGGCCGCTGCGCGGCCGGCTCAGGATGGAGACCTTTGCGCGAAGACACTGCGAGTGATGTGGCTCA
>NZ_CAMFHB010000021.1 GCF_945952055.1 uncultured Alsobacter sp. | reverse complement strand
CACGTCGTCAGTGAATCAGAACCGTCCCGCTCGTGCAAAGGTCTCCAGGATGAGGCAGGTGGGGGCTGGGATCGACTGAGACGCTCTGAACAGACCCCGCAACGGGCGGTTCGCAGGACGCAGGGCGTCCCGGCCGCTCAGTTCATCCCGAGCATGAGCTGCAGGTTCTGCACGGCCGCGCCGGATGCGCCCTTGCCCAGGTTGTCGAGCCTGGCGACCAGGATGGCGTGTCCCCGGGTGGCGTTGCCGTACACCCGGAGTTCCAGCTTGTTGGTGTCGTTGAGGGCCTCGGGCTCGAGCTTGCCGCCCTTCATGGCCGGATCGCCGGCCGGCACCACCGACACGTATTCGCTGCCCGCGAAACGTTCGGCGAGCGCCGCCTCGAGGGCGGCCGGGGTCGGCTGGCCGGGCAGCGTGTCGAGGTGCAGCGGCAGGCTCACCAGCATGCCCTGCCGGAAGTTGCCTACCGACGGCACGAAGATCGGCCGCCGCTTCAGCGCGCCGTAGAGCTGGATCTCGGGCACGTGCTTGTGCTCCAGCCCGAGGCCGTAGAGCTCGAAGCTCGGCGCCTTGCCGGTCTCGAAGGCCTCGATCATCGACTTGCCGCCGCCCGAATAGCCGCTCACGGCGTTCACGGCCACGGGGTGGTCGGCCGGCAACAGGCCCACGTCGACGAGCGGCCGGATGAGCGCGATCGCGCCGGTCGGGTAACAGCCGGGATTGGACACGAACTGCGCCTTGCGGATGGCGTCGGCCTGGCCGGGCGCCATCTCGGCAAAGCCGTAGGCCCAGCCTTCGGCGACGCGATGGGCCGTCGACGCGTCGAGCACCTTGGGTCCGTTGCCGCCGAGCGACTTGGCGAGGGAGGCCGATTCCTTGGCCGCGTCGTCCGGCAGGCAGAGCACGACGGCATCGACTTCCGCCATCATCTCCTTGCGGGCCTGCGGGTCCTTGCGCTTGTCGTGGTCGATGCTGAGCACCTTGAAGGCGCTGAGCGCATCGAGCCGCTCGCGGATGCCGAGGCCGGTCGTACCGGCTTCGCCGTCGATGAATACAGTCGCGGTCATGGCAGGACCTCGTCGCAAGGGAGCGGCCCGTGGCCGCGCGCAGAATGGAGAGATGGGAAGCGAGGAACGGGACGGCAGGGGCCGGGAGCGCGGACGCGCGTCATCGGCGCGCGGAACGTCGGGTCCCGGGCGCGCGTCGCAGTCCGTCGATGATCGTTGCGCGCGTCATGGGACGATGCATTGCGGTCAAACGCCGGCTGTTGTCAAGCGCTCGCCCGTGGGGCGCCGGCCTCAATGGGTCGCGGCGGGCCGGAACGGCCGGAGCTCCTTGACCGCCACCAGGATCTGCGCGACCGGCGGCAGGTCCTCGCGCACCACGATCCCGAACATGGTGATCTCGTCCTCGCGCGCCTCGCGCAGCGGCTTCACGGGCACCAGCGCCGCGGCGGTCGACCCCGGGCCCCAGCCGACGTCGCAGCGCCGCCCGATGGCCAGGTTGCCGTCGTGGTCGGCCCCGGTGGGCACCACGCTGAAGCCTCCGCTATCCTCGGCGAAGACGCGCAGATGCACGCTGTCGACGGATTCGCCGAGCCTGATCTCGACCGAGCAGCCCAGGGAGAGGTCGCAACGCACCTGCGTTTCGTTGGTGAGGCGGCCATCGTCGTGCTGGCGCGCCACATAGATGAGGTGGGATTTCTCCACGCGCGTCTGCGCGCAGACCGGCGTCATCCCCAAGACGGCCAAGGCCGCCACCAGCCATCCCATCCCTGTCCGCATGTCGCTCCCCATCGGCGCTGCTGCAGTGCAGCATGCCGCGGGAGTCGCTCGACGGGGAGATCCGGTCGGACGCGGATGGGACATTCACGGTCCCGTCCGCGGTTGGCCGGCTGGGCTCGGCTCAGACGAGCCGGCTCTGCTCGACCGCGGCCGCGATGAAGCTCGAGAACAGCGGATGCGGCTCGAAGGGGCGCGACTTCAGTTCGGGGTGGTACTGCACGCCGATGAACCAGGGATGGTCCGGAAGCTCGATCGTCTCGGGCAGCAGGCCGTCGGGCGACACGCCGGCGAACTGGACGCCGCGCGCCTCGAGGCGCTCGCGGTAGCCCATGTTGACCTCGTAGCGGTGGCGGTGGCGCTCGGTGATCTGGGTGTCCCCGTAGATCTGCGCGATGCGGCTGCCCTCGGCCAGACGCGCCCGGAAGGCGCCGAGCCGCATCGTGCCGCCGAGATCGCCGCCGGCGGCGCGCTGCTCGAGCTCGTTGCCGCGCATCCACTCCGTCATCAGGCCGACGAGCGGCTCCGAACAGGGGCCGAACTCCGTGGAGTTGGCTTCGGCGATGCCCGCGAGCGACCGGGCCGCCTCGATGACGGCCATCTGCATGCCGAAGCAGATGCCGAAATACGGCACCTTGCGCTCGCGCGCGAAGCCGGCCGCCCGGATCTTGCCCTCCGCGCCGCGGTGGCCGAAGCCGCCGGGCACCAGGATGCCGTGAACGTGCTCGAGGAAGGGCGCCGGGTCCTCGTGCTCGAAGACCTCCGATTCGATCCAGTCGAGCTTCACGCGCACCCGGTTGGCGATGCCGCCATGGGTGAGCGCCTCGATCAGCGACTTGTAGGCGTCCTTCATCCCCGTGTACTTGCCGACCACCGCGATGGTGACCTCACCCTCGGGGTTCTCGATGCGCTCGGTCACCGAGGCCCAGCGCGCCAGGTTGGGCTTGGGCGCCGGCTCGATGCCGAACGCGGCGAGCACTTCCTGGTCGAGCCCGGCGGCGTGGTAGGCGGCCGGCACGGCGTAGATCGAGGACACGTCGCGCGCCTCGATGACGGCGCTCTCGCGGACGTTGCAGAACAGCGCCAGCTTGCGGCGCTCCTCGCGCGGGATCTCGCGGTCCGTGCGGCAGAGCAGGATGTCGGGCTGGATGCCGATGGAGCGCAGCTCCTTGACCGAGTGCTGCGTCGGCTTGGTCTTCAGCTCGCCGGCGCTCGGGATGAACGGCAGCAGCGTGAGGTGCACGTAGACGGCGTGGCCGCGCGGCAGGTCGTTGCCGAGCTGGCGGATGGCCTCGAAGAACGGCAGGCCCTCGATGTCGCCGACAGTGCCGCCGATCTCCACCAGCACGAAGTCCACGCCGTCGTTGCCGGTGAGCACGAACTCCTTGATGGCGTTGGTCACGTGCGGAATGACCTGCACGGTGCCGCCGAGATAGTCGCCGCGACGCTCCTTGGCGATGATGTCCTGGTAGATGCGCCCGGTGGTGATGTTGTCGGCCTTGCTGCAGGGCCGGCCCGTGAACCGCTCGTAGTGACCGAGGTCGAGGTCGGTCTCGGCACCGTCATCGGTGACGAAGACCTCGCCGTGCTGGTACGGGCTCATCGTGCCCGGGTCGACGTTGAGGTAGGGGTCCAGCTTGCGCAGGCGAACCGAGTAGCCGCGGGCCTGCAGGAGGGAACCCAGGGCGGCGGAGGCGAGGCCTTTTCCAAGCGAGGAAACCACGCCGCCGGTGATGAAAACATAGCGAGCCATGGGGAGTTCCGTTTAAGCCTTCGGTCGCGATTCGACGAGGGGGAGCACACGGCACGGCCGGTTGTCCCCAGGCGGGTTGCCCGCCAGACGTCCCTACTCAACGAGAGAGGGCCGGTCGCCCGGCCCTCGGTTCACGCTTACTTCGGCTGCGCGGGGGCGGGTGTCCCGCTTCCCTGCTCCAGCTGGCGGAGCTGGTCGAGGACGCCTCCGGAGCCGCTGGGCGCGGCGGGCGCGCTCTGGCTGGCACCGGGCGCGGAGTCGAGGATCGACTTCGGCTCGCGATGAACGCCGGCCAGGATGGCCAGGATCATGCTCGTGACGAAGAAGGTGGCGCCCAGGATGGCCGTGGTGCGCGTCAGGGCATTGGCCTGGCCGCGACCGGTCAGGAAGCCCGACACGCCGCCGCCGCCGCTCAGGCCCCCGAGCGCGCCGCCCTCGGACCGCTGCAGGAGGATCACTCCCACGAGGCCGAGCACCACGATGAGGTGGATGACGATGAGGACCTGCTGCATGGCACCTTCCAAGCGGAAAGGCCGGGTCGGCATCGCCCCATGGGCGACGGCCCCGGCCGTACGAATGTGAGGCGTCTAGCACGCCACCCCGACGGTGGGAAGATGGGAATGCCCGCGCCGTTCCGCCAGGGCCCGTTCAGCGGTAGACGCCGGCGATGCCCATGAAATCGGAGGCCTTGAGGCTCGCGCCGCCGACCAGCGCGCCGTCGACGTTCTCGACCGCCATCAGCTCGGCCGCGTTGGAGGGCTTCACCGAGCCGCCGTAGAGGATTCGCACGCCTTCGAACTCGCCCTTGCCGACGAGCTTGCGCAGTTCGGCGCGGATCATGCCATGGACTTCCGCCACGTCGGCGACGGTGGGGGTGAGGCCGGTTCCGATCGCCCACACGGGCTCGTAGGCCACGACGAGGCCGGCGGCCGTGGAGCCCTCGGGAATCGAGCCGCGCAGCTGGCGGCGGACGACGGCGAGCGTCTTGCCGGCCTCGCGCTCGTCGCGCGTCTCGCCGACGCAGACGATGGCGGTCAGCGCGGCCCGACGCACGGCCTCGGCCTTGGCGCGCACGTCCTGGTCCTTCTCGCCGTGATCGGCGCGGCGCTCGGAGTGCCCCACGATCACGGCGGTGGCGCCGACGTCGGCCAGCATCTCGGCCGAGACGTCGCCGGTGTGCGCACCCGAGGTCCTGGCGTGGCAGTCCTGCGCGCCGACCGCGATCCCGGTGCCGAGAGCGGCCTTGGCGGCGGCCCACAGGAGCGGGACAGGCGGGCAGACAAGGAGGTCGATCTTGGACCGCAATCCGGCGTCGAAGGCCTGCGCCATGCCGCCGATCTCGGCCAGCGCCGCGCGGGAGCCGTTCATCTTCCAGTTTCCGGCGACGAGCGGGCGGCGGACGGCGGGCATGGCGTGTTCTCCCTGGATGAGCGTGTGCTGCTGTTAGCAGAGCCGGGGTGAGGCGGGAAGCGGGCGAACCGGCTCGGCACGGTGCGTCTGGACGTCGTGCGAGGAATGGCCGTCCAGTTCGAACCGACCTTTCGGCCGTCATCCCCGGGCCTGGCCCGGGGACCCACGACTGACGGGGAGAGCGAGGCCGGCTGAAAGACCATCGATGCGCACGTCCTCGTTCCGAGCAGCCTCCCCTGCGGGCGTGCCGAAGGACGCATTCGGGCGCTGCGCACCCTTGTTGCGGCGCAGAAGGCCCATCCCTATGATGCGCGGCCTTTTGCCCGCCCGCGCGGGCTTTCGGCATTGACCGCGTGACAGGCACACTGGACGGCACATCATGATGGACGGACTGCGCAGGGCAGGACAAACGCTGGTCGGACGCATCGTCGTCGCGATCCTTTTCGGCTTCCTGATCCTGAGCTTCGGCATCTGGGGCGTGGCGGACATGATCCGCAACGTGGGCCACCAGACGGTGGCGAAGGTCGGGTCCTCCGAGATCGCCGTCCAGACCTATCGCGATGCCTACCAGAACGAGCTGCAGAGCCTGTCGCGGCGGGTGCGTCGGCCGATCACCAACGACGAGGCCCGCGCGCTGGGTCTCGAGCAGCAGGTGCTCTCCAAGCTGATCACCGAGGCCGCCCTCGACCAGCGCGTCCGCGACCTGCGCCTCGCCATCTCCGACGAGGCCATCGCCAAGGCGATCGTCGAGGACCAGAACTTCAAGGGCTCGAACGGCCAGTTCGACCGCAACCGCTTCAACGAACTGGTGCGCGCCAGCGGCTTCACCGAGCAGGGCTTCGTCCGGGCCCAGCGCGCCGTCTACCTGCGCCAGCAGCTGGCCGAGGCGGTCGCCGGCGCCATGCCGGCCCCCCTCGCCCTGCGCGACGCGGTGCACCGCTTCCAGAACGAGACGCGGTCGGTGGAGTACATCGTGATCGGCGCCGACAAGGCGGGCGACCCCGGCAAGCCGGACGAGGCCAAGCTCAAGGCCTTCTTCGAGCAGCGCAAGGCGGGCTTCCGGGCCCCCGAGTACCGCAAGGTCAACCTCATGGTGCTGACGGCGGCGGACGTCGCCAAGCCCCAGGAGATCAGCGAGGCGGACGCCCGCGCCACCTACGAGCGGACGAAGGAGCGCTACGGCCAGCCCGAGCGCCGCGTCGTCCGCCAGATCGTCTTCCCGACCCTCGCCGAGGCCAAGGCCGCGTCCGACAAGATCAAGGCCGGCGCTACGTTCCAGTCCATCGCCGACGAGCGTGGTCTCAAGGCGGCCGACACCGATCTCGGCCTGGTGACGCGCGACGCCATCATCGACCCTAAGGTCGCCGAGGCCGCGTTCGCGCTCAAGGCCAACAGCGTCAGCGACCCCATCGAGGGTCGGTTCGGCGGCGTCATCGCCGAGGTCGGGGACGTGCAGCCCGAGAGCGTGAAGAGCTTCGAGAGCGTCGCCGACGAGATCCGGGCCCAGCTCGCGTCCACCCGCGCCCGGGACGCGGTGCAGGACCTGCACGACAAGATCGAGGACCAGCGCGCGTCCGCCCGCCCCCTGGCCGAGATCGCCAAGGAGGTGAAGCTGCCCCTGCGTGCCATCGACGGCCTCGACCGTGCCGGCCGCGACAAGGCCGAGAAGCCGGTCGCCCTCCCCGACCGCGACCAGGTGCTGCGCGCCATCTTCGCCTCCGACATCGGCGCCGACAACGAGGCCATCAGCACCAAGGACGGTGGCTGGGTGTGGTTCGAGGTCACCGGCATCGAGCAGCCCCGCGATCGCACGCTGGACGAGGTGAAGGCCGAGGTCGAGCGCCAGTGGCGTGACGACGAGATCGCCAACCGCGTGGCCGACAAGGCCGCCGAGGTGGTCAAGAAGGTCAATGCCGGCGCGACCCTGGCCGCGGCCGCGGGCGAACTCGGCGTCGAGGTGAAGACCGCGAACGGCGTGAAGCGCCAGGGGGCCGACGGCGGCCTGCCGGCGGCGGCCGTGTCGCAGACCTTCGCCACGGCGGTCGGCAGCACGGCTTCGGCCGTGGGTGCCACGCCGCTCGACCGCGTGGTGCTGAAGGTGACCGGCGCCGAGGTGCCGCCGATCATCTCGACGCAGCAGCAGACCGTGCAGCTCGAGGACCAGATCCGCGTCGCGCTCGGGGACGACCTCCTCAACGCCTACGTGGCGCAGGTGCAGAACGACCTCGGCGTGACCGTGAACGATGCCGCGATGCGGCAGGCGGTCGGCGGCGGCAGCTGACGCCATGGTCCTGACGCCGGCCCTGGACGCCTTCGCGGCCGCCTACGAGGCGGGTCGCTGCCAGATCGTGCGCGCGACCCTGGTCGGCGATCTGGAGACGCCCGTCTCCGCCTACCTGAAGCTCGCGGCCGCCGCCGCGGGCGGCCCGTCCTTCCTGCTCGAATCGGTGGAGGGCGGCGCGGTGCGCGGCCGCTACTCCATGATCGGTTTGCGGCCCGACCTGGTGTTTCGCTGCCAGGGCGCGACGGCGCAGGTGAACCGCACGGCGCTGCAGGATCCCGACGCCTTCGTGCCGATGGCGGAGCCGCCTCTGGCGGCCCTGCGGACCGTACTGGCGGAAAGCGCCATTCCTGACGAGGAAGGCCTGCCGCCCATGGCGGCGGGCGTGTTCGGCTATCTCGGCTACGACATGGTGCGCCACATGGAACGGCTCGGCGAGCCGAACCGCGACGTGCTGGGCGTGCCCGACGCCGTGCTCGTGCGCCCCACGGTCATGGTGGTGTTCGACGCGGTGAAGGACGAGATCGCGGTCCTGACGCCGGTGCGGCCGAAGCCGGGCGTGCCGGCCAGCGCCGCCCACGCCGTGGCCCAGGAGAGGGTCGAGGCGGTCGTCGCCGCCCTCGAGGGTCCCCTCCCCGCCAGCGCGCGCGAGCAGGCCGCCGACGCGGCGGCCGGTCCGACGGTGTCCAACACCACGCCGGACGAGTTCCACGCCATGGTGGCGCGCGCCAAGGAGTACATCCGGGCGGGCGACATCTTCCAGGTCGTGCTGTCGCAGCGTTTCGAGGCCGACTTCGACCTCTCCGCCTTCTCGCTCTACCGGGCGCTGCGCCGCGTCAACCCGGCGCCGTTCCTGTGCTACCTCGACTTCGGCGGCTACCAGGTGGTCTGCTCCTCGCCCGAGATCCTGGTCCGGGTGCGGGACGGCAAGGTCACGATCCGCCCGATCGCCGGCACCCGGCCGCGCGGCGCCACGGCGGCGCAGGACAAGGCGCTCGGCGACGAGCTCCTGGCCGACGAGAAGGAACGCGCCGAGCACCTGATGCTGCTCGACCTGGGCCGCAACGATGTCGGGCGTGTCTCGGAGATCGGGACCGTCACGGTGACCGACAGCTTCTTCCTGGAGCGCTACAGCCAGGTGATGCACATCGTGTCCAACGTCGAGGGCGTGCTGGACCGCCGCCACGACGCGCTCGACGCGCTGGCCGCGGGGTTCCCGGCCGGCACGGTCTCCGGTGCGCCGAAGGTGCGCGCCATGCAGATCATCGACGAGCTGGAAAAGGACAAGCGCGGGCTCTACGCCGGCTGCATCGGCTATTTCGGCGCCAATGGCGAGATGGACACCTGCATCGTCCTGCGGACCGCCGTGGTGAAGGACGGACGCATGTACGTCCAGGCTGGCGCGGGCATCGTCCACGACAGCGATCCCGCCTCCGAGCAGCAGGAATGCATCAACAAGGCCAAGGCCCTGTTCCGCGCCGCCGAGGAGGCGGTGCGCTTTTCGTCGAGCGCGCGGCGCGGGCAGTAGAGCGCGGCACTCATCTGAACGTCTGGGTTTGCCTGCGGCCTCTCAGCCGTCCTGGCCGGGCTTGGCCCGGCCATCCACGACTTTGCGGCTGTTGAGGGTTCAAGTCGTGGATGCCCGGGCCAAGCCCGGGCATGACGCGGAGAGGTGGCGGCCACTACGCATCCCTTGAAGACGAACGAAAAAGGGCCCGCGGTCACCCGCGGGCCCTTTCGTTTCAACTGTCAGGCTGGCTCAGCCGGCGTGCGCGAGCACGGCGAGGAGGAGCAGCGCGACGATGTTGGTGATCTTGATCGCCGGGTTCACGGCCGGGCCGGCGGTGTCCTTGTAGGGGTCGCCGACGGTGTCGCCCGTGACCGAGGCCTTGTGGGCCTCGGAGCCCTTCAGGTGCTTCACGCCGTCCTTGTCGACGAAGCCGTCCTCGAAGGACTTCTTGGCGTTGTCCCACGCGCCGCCGCCCGAGGTCATCGAGATGGCGACGAAGAGGCCGTTGACGATCACGCCGAGCAGCGAGGCGCCCAGCGCCGCGAAGGCCGAGGCCTTCGAGCCCGAGATGGCCAGCACGCCGAAATAGGCGACGAGCGGGGCCAGCACCGGCAGGAGCGACGGGATGATCATCTCCTTGATCGCGGCCTTGGTGAGCATGTCCACGGCGCGACCGTAGTCCGGACGCTGCGTGCCCTGCATGATGCCGGGCATTTCCTTGAACTGGCGACGCACCTCTTCCACCACGGAGCCCGCCGCGCGGCCGACGGCCGTCATGGCGATGCCGCCGAAGAGGTAGGGGATCAGGCCGCCGAAGATCAGGCCCGCGACGACGTAGGGGTTGGAGAGGTCGAAGGAGACCTGCCCCATGCCCTTGAAGTACGGGTAGAGCGTCGAGCCGGCCTTGTTGGCCTCGGCCGAGAAGTACTGCAGGTCGTAGCTGTAGGCGGCGAAGAGCACCAGTGCGCCGAGACCGGCCGAACCGATCGCGTAGCCCTTGGTGACGGCCTTCGTGGTGTTGCCCACCGCGTCGAGCGCGTCGGTCGAGTGGCGCACTTCCTTGGGCAGGCCCGCCATTTCGGCGATGCCGCCGGCGTTGTCGGTGACCGGGCCGAAGGCGTCGAGCGCCACGATCATGCCGGCGAGGCCCAGCATGGTCGTCACGGCGATGGCCGTGCCGAACAGGCCCGCGAGCTGGAAGGTGGAGATGATGCCCGCGACGATCACGATGGCCGGGAGCGCCGTCGACTCCAGCGAGACCGCGAGGCCCTGGATGACGTTGGTGCCGTGGCCGGTGACCGAGGCCTGGGCGATCGACACGACCGGGCGCTTGCCCGTGCCGGTGTAGTACTCGGTGATCCACACGATCAGGCCGGTGACCACGAGGCCGATGATGCCGCAGATGAACAGCGCCGAGCCGGTGATCGTGACGCCGTTGGCCGTGCCCACCGTGCCGAAGCCGACGGTGGCCCAGGTGGCGAGACCCAGACCCACGACCGACAGGAGCGAGGAGGCCCACAGGCCCTTGTAGAGCGCGCCCATGATCGAGTTGTTGGCGCCCAGCTTCACGAAGAAGGTGCCGACGATCGAGGTCAGGATGCAGACCGAGCAGATGGCGAGCGGATAGAGCATCGCCGAGGCGAGGACCGCCTGGCCGCCGAAGAAGATGGCGGCGAGAACCATGGTGGCGACGACGGTCACCGCGTAGGTCTCGAAGAGGTCGGCGGCCATGCCGGCGCAGTCGCCCACGTTGTCGCCGACGTTGTCGGCGATCGTGGCCGGGTTGCGCGGATCGTCCTCGGGGATGCCCGCCTCGACCTTGCCGACGAGGTCGGCGCCGACGTCGGCACCCTTGGTGAAGATGCCGCC
Organism: uncultured Alsobacter sp.; assembly: GCF_945952055.1. Classification (GTDB taxonomy): domain Bacteria; phylum Pseudomonadota; class Alphaproteobacteria; order Rhizobiales; family Beijerinckiaceae; genus Alsobacter. The sequence continues at coordinate 90,002 of NZ_CAMFHB010000021.1, read as the reverse complement.
GCCCAGACGGGCGAAGATGGAGATGAGCGAGGCGCCGAAGCCGAGCGCCACGAGGGCGTCAATGACGCCGCGGCTGGCGGGAGCCAGGCCCAGCGGACCGGTGAGGACCCAGTAGTAGACGGCGACGCCCAGGAGCGCGAGGCCGGCGACCAGCATGCCGGTGACCGCACCCGCCTTGAAGGCGACGTCGAGGCCGGCGGCCAGCGACTGGGCCGCGGCCTGGGCCGTGCGCACGTTGGCGCGGACCGAGACGTTCATGCCGATGAAGCCGGCGACGCCGGAGAGCACGGCGCCGATCAGGAAGCCGATGGCGACGGTGATGCCGAGCAGCAGCGCGATGACGACGAAGAGCACGACGCCCACGATCGAGATCGTGATGTACTGCCGCTTCAGGTAGGCCTGCGCGCCTTCACGAATCGCCGCGGCGATCTCCTGCATGCGCTGCGTGCCGGCGTCGCGGCTGTTCACGTCCGCGATGGCCCAGGCGCCATAGGCGACGGACAGCAGTCCGCCCAAAATTATCAGCCAGATCATGTTCCGTCCCTGTCCAAGTCAGTCCGCGTCGGTCCAGCCCCGGACCGCCACGTCATACTCATTCTCACTCAAGCCCTCTTCGAGGCCCCGACAGGAGTGCCAAACTTGAGCGCCGGACGCAAACGGGACTTTCACAATACGCAGGAAAACGGTGCGAAATTCGCGGAATGGCGGAGTTGCACCACGCTCAAACCGGCAGTGGATCGGTCTTTCGGCTCGCAAACCAGATGAGCGCCAGGAGCGCCACGAAGACGAAGGGGAACACGACGTAGTTGACCATGTCCCAGCCGTAGTAGGTGAGGATCTGGCCGGAGGAGAACGAGCCGACCGCCATGGTCCCGAAGACCAGGAAGTCGTTGACCGACTGGACCCGCGTCCGCTCGGCCGGAGCAGCCGTCTGCGCGACCAGCGCCGACGCCCCGATGAAGCCGAAGTTCCAGCCGATGCCGAGCAGCACGAGGCCGATCCAGAAGTACCAGACCCCGGTGCCCATGAGGTCGACCACGCCGCACAGGCCGGTCAGCAGCAGCCCGGCGACGATCACGCGCGGGGCGCCGAACCGGTTGATCAGGGTGCCGGTGAAGAAGCCCGGCCCGTACATCGCCACCACGTGCCACTGGATGGCGAGGTTGGAGTCCGAGATGTCGTGCCCGCACAGCTTCATCGCGAGCGGCGCCGAGGTCATCACGAGGTTCATGAGCATGTAGCTCACGACGCCGCAGGCCGCGGCGGCGATGAAGGCGGGCTGGGCGACGATCTGGGCCAGGGGTCGACCCGCCCGCTGCACGGTCGCGGCCCGGTGCGGAATGTCCACCTGCGAGACGACGACGAGGGCGACGATCGCCACCGCGGCCTGTGACAGGTAGGTGAAGGCGAAGGTGTAGGGCGCCCACATGCCCATGGTGTGCTGGACGAGCTGTGGACCGAGGAAGCCCGCCAGGACGCCGCCGGTGAGCGTCCAGGAGATGGCCTTGGCCTTGAAGCCCTCGCTCGCGGTGTCGGCGGCCGCGAACCGGTAGGACTGGGCGACGGCGGCATAGAGGCCGCCGAAGAAGGTGGCCACGCAGAACAGCGCGAAGGACGAGCTCATGGTGGCCAGGCAGCCGAAGGCGCCCGCCATGGCGCCGCACAGCGTGCCGAACTGGAAGGCCGCCTTGCGGCCGAACCGCCGGGCGATGAGGCCGACCGGCAACGTCGCCGTCGCCATGCCCACCACGAAGACGGAGACGGGCAGCGTGGCGAGCGCCGGGTTCGGCGCCAACATCGAGCCCAGGATGGCGCCCGTCGCGAAGATGACGGTCGCGTTGGCCCCGGCCAGCGCGGTGGCGGCGGCGAGGATGAGGGCGTTGCGGCGGGCGAGCCGGTCGTCGGTGGCAGCCACCGCGGTCATGGGCGCTTCCTCAGAAATGGCTGTAGGAGCCGGCCCCGATCGGGACAGGCTTTCCGTTGCGCAGGACCATGATCCCGGCGGGCCCTGCTGTCACCATGGCCAATCGGGTGACAGCCATGCCCGTCTGCAACGCTGCCGTTTCGAACGCCGCCGCGGCGGCGGCCGGCACCGTCGCCAGGATCTCGTAGTCGTCACCCCCGGTGGCCGCCACCGCCAGCAGGTCGGGGTCGGCCGCGACGGCCCGGCGGGCGGCCCCGGAAAGCGGGACGGCGTCGAGGTCGAGCGTCGCGTGCGTGCCCGATGCCCGCATCATCTTGGCGAGATCGCCGAGAAGGCCATCCGACACGTCCATGGCGCCGCTGGCGGCCGCCCGCAGCGCCGGCACCAGGGCCTGGCGCGGGCGTGGGTGCAGGAAGCGGTCGAGGAGGTGGTCCCGGTCGCCGGCCGACAGCGCGGCCGCCCACGCGGCGTCGGGAGCCTGGCGAAGCTTCAGGCCCAGCGCCGCGTCCCCGATGGTGCCGCTGACATACACCGCGTCGCCCGGCCGGGCTCCGGTGCGGGCGACCATGCGGCCGGTCGGCACGGACCCCAGCGCCGTGACGGAGAGCGTCAGGGGGCCGGGCGTCTTGACGGTGTCGCCTCCCAGCAGCGGGCACCGGCCCGCGCCGGCGGCCTGACCCAGACCCGAGGCGAAGGCCTCCAGCCAGTCGGGCTGCCAGTCCGGCGGCAGGGCCAGCGACAGCAGGAACCCCGCCGGCTCGGCGCCCTTGGCGGCGAGATCGGAGAGATTCACGTCGAGCGCCTTGCGGGCGATGCTGGCGGGGGGATCGTCGGGGAAGAAGTGGACGCCGGCGACCAGCGCATCGGCCGTCAGCACCAGGTCGTGGCCGGGAGGCGGGGTGAGGCAGGCCGCGTCGTCCTTGAGGGCGAGGCCCGCCGGGCCGGCGATCGGCGCGAACCAGCGGGCGATCAGGTCGTCCTCGGAGGGTCGCCCGTCGCCTGCCGACATGATCCCTGCCCTATCCGACGCGCTTGGAGAGTTCGTCGGCGCGAACGTCCCGACCGATGGAATCCAGGACGGCGTTCACCATGCCGGGCTCGTCGCCATCGTAGAAGGCATGGGCCACGTCGACATACTCGGAGATGACGACGCGGGCCGGGACGTCGGAACGGCGGATGAGCTCGAAGGCGCCGCAGCGCATGATGGCGCGCAGCACGGCCTCGACGCGGACGAGGGGCCAGCCCTTGGCGAGCGCGGTGTCCACCTTCTGGTCGACGAGGCGCTGCTCCTGCACCACGCCGGCGACCAGGTCCCGGAAGAACGGCGCCTCGGCGGGCTTGAACTCGACGTCGTCGACTTCCCGGCCGATCCAGTGGGCCTCGAACTCGGCCACGGCCTCCACGACGCCCTTGCCGGACATCTCCATCTCATAGAGTGCCTGCACCGCCGCAAGCCTCGCGGCGGAGCGTTTCTCGCCTCGCGACATGGGTCAGATCCTTCCGGCCGCGGCGCGGCGCTTGATGCGCAGGACGGCCAGCGCCGCCTCGGCTGCGCCTGCACCCTTGTTCATCTCGGACACCCGGGCGCGGGCCCAGGCCTGCGCCTCGTTCTCGACGGTGAGAATGCCGTTGCCCAGCGGGATCTTGCGGGCGATCGACAGGTCCATGAGGGCGCGCGAGCTCTCGCCCGCCACGATGTCGTAGTGCCCCGTCTCGCCGCGGATCACGCAGCCCAGGGCGACCACCGCGTCGAAGGGCTCGCCGCGCGCCTCGGCGGCGTCGAGGCAGATCGCGATGGTGCCGGGAATCTCGAGCGCGCCGTTGACGGTCACCACGACGGCCGTCGCCTCCTCGAGCTCGCAAACGGTCTTCGCCCCAGCCAGCAGCTCGTTCGCGATGTCATCGTAGAAACGAGCTTCGACGATCAGCACGCGCCCGCGGGTGGGCACGCTGTCGGTCGTGGCGGTGGCAAAGCGGGGTTGAGCCATCGGTGGCCTCGGGGATGAAAACGATACGCGGTCAGTACCCCTGCTCGCGTGCTTCCGCAAGCCGGGCGGCGTAGCGGGCCATGAGGTCCACCTCGAGATTGAGCCTGTCGCCGGCCTTCAGGGTGCCCCAGGTCGTGACGGCCAGGGTATGGGGAATGAGGAACACCGTGAAAAGATCCTTCTCGACGGTGTTCACGGTCAGCGAGGTGCCGTCGAGCGCCACGGAGCCCTTCTCCGCCACGAAGCGGGCGAGCTGGGCCGGCATGCGGATGGTGAAGCGCGCGGTGGCGCCCCAGGCCCCCTCCCCGGTCACGTCGTCGCGGGCGACGATCTCGGCCACCCCGTCGACATGGCCGGACACGATGTGCCCGCCGAGCTCGTCGCCGATCTTGAGCGAGCGCTCGAGGTTCACCCGCGTGCCCGCCTGCCATGCGCCGACCGTGGTGCGGGCGAGCGTCTCGGCCGCCGCATCGACGGCGAACACGCATCCGCCGCCCTCGCGCGGCTCGATGGCGACGACCGTGAGGCAGGGGCCCGAACAGGCGATCGAGGCCCCCATGGGGATCGACGCCGGGTCGTAGGCCGAGGCGATCTTGATGTGGCGCAGCGAACCCTGGTGGTCCGACACCTCGACGACGGTGCCCACGTCGGACACGAGACCGGTGAACATCAGATCCTCCTCGTGAAGAGCTGCAGACGATCACGGCCCAGATCCGCCTCCAGGGCGGGTTCATGGGTCGCGCCGCCCGAGGCGATGCGAGTGAGTATGGGGCCGAGTGCCGGCAACCCGGCCGCGCCGAGCGGCTCGGGCCCGGTGAGCAGGACGAGGTCGTCGACGAGGTCGAGGCGCGCCAGCGCCTCGCCCAGGCGCGGGCCGCCCTCGCAGAAGAGCCGCGTGATGCCGCGCGAAGCCAGCGCGCCGAGCACGCCGCGCAGGTCGAGCCCCTCCGGCGTGCGCCGCACGCGCTCGACGCCGATGCCCAGGCCCACCAGCGTGCGCTCGCTGTCCCAGGACGCGTCGGCGCCGGTCATGACCCAGGTGGCCGGCCCGGAACGGTCGGTGAAGACGCGGCGGTCGGCGGGCAGTGCCAGGGCGCTGTCGAGCACGACCCGGACCGGCGACTGGTCCTCCAGTCCCGGCAGCCGGCAGGTGAGCAGGGGATCGTCCGCCATGACCGTGCCGGCGCCCACCAGGATGGCGTCGTGCTGGGCGCGCAGCATGTGCACGCGGGCGTTTGCCTGCGGCCCGGTGATCATCAGGCGCTCGGGACCGGAGCCGGCCGCGAACCCGTCGGCCGTGCGCGCGAGTTTCAGCGTCACGCTCGGACGGCCGTCCACCACCTTGCGGATGAAGCCGAAATTGCCCCGCCGGGCCTCCCGCGCGAGCACGCCGGTGACGACCTCGACGCCGTTGGCGCGCAGCATGATGTGGCCGCGGCCGTTGACCCGCGGATCGGGGTCCTCGATGGCGGAGACGACGCGGCGGATGCCGGCCTGGAGGATGGCGCCGCTGCAGGGCGGCGTCTTGCCGTGATGGGAACAGGGCTCCAGCGTGACCGCGATGGAGGCGCCACGCGCGGCCTCGCCGGCCTGGGCCAGCGCCACGGTCTCGGCATGGGGCCGGCCTCCCGGCTGCGTGAAGCCGCGGCCCACGACCACCGGCCCGTCGTCCGTCATGCGCCAGATCACGGCGCCCACGGCGGGGTTGGGCCAGGTGTTGCCGAGGCCGCGGCGCGCGAGCGCCAGGGCATGGCGCATCATGCGCTCATCGACCGCCGTCTGTTCCTGGGGAGAAAGGCGCCTCTCGCCGGACGAGGCGACGGACGCGCTCGTCATCAGCCGTTCTCGCGGGCGGGCGCCGCCTGCCTGCGGGCCGGGCCCTCGGCCGCCTCGTCGCCCGACAATTCGCCGAGAAGGCTCTCGAAATCCTTGGCTTCGCGGAAGTTCTTGTAGACCGACGCGAAGCGCACATAGGCCACGTCGTCGAGGTTCTTCAGTCCGTCCATCACGAGTTCGCCGATGGTCGCGCTGGGGATCTCGCCGTCGCCCATGCTCTCGAGCTGCCGCACGATGCCGTTGATCATGCGCTCCACCCGGTCGGCCTCGACCGGGCGCTTGCGCAGGGCGATCTCGACCGAGCGCTCCAGCTTGTCGCGGTCGAAGGGAATGCGCCGGCCCGAGCGCTTCACCACGATGAGTTCGCGAAGCTGCACGCGCTCAAAGGTCGTGAAGCGGCCGCCGCAATCCGGGCACACGCGCCGGCGGCGGATGGCCGAATGGTCATCCGTCGGACGGGAATCCTTGACCTGCGTGTCGAGCGACGAGCAGTAGGGACAGCGCACCCGGTCTTCTCCCGCGAAGGCTCAGTAGATCGGGAAGCGGCCGGTGAGCTGGCTCACCCGCTTCTGGACGGCGGCCTCGACCGCCGCGTTGCCGGTCTCGCCGTTCTTGGCGAGGCCGTCGAGCGTCTCGACGATGAGCTCGCCCACGGTCTTGAACTCGGCCGTGCCGAAGCCGCGCGACGTCGCCGCCGGCGACCCGAGCCGGATGCCGGAGGTGATCGTCGGCTTCTCGGTGTCGAAGGGCACGCCGTTCTTGTTGCACGTGATGTGCGCGCGACCCAGCGACGCCTCCGACGCCTTGCCGTTCAGGCCCTTCGGCCTGAGATCGACCAGCATCAGGTGGTTGTCCGTGCCGCCGGTGACGATCGCGTAGCCGGCCTTGAGCAGCGTGTCGGCCATCACCTTGGCGTTCTCGACGACGGCCTGCGCGTAGAGCTTGAACTGCGGGGTCAGCGCCTCGCCGAAGGCCACCGCCTTGGCCGCGATGACGTGCATCAGCGGGCCGCCCTGCAGGCCAGGGAACACCGCCGAGTTGATCTTCTTGGCGATGTCCTCGTCGTTGGTGAGGATCAGGCCGCCGCGCGGGCCGCGCAGGGTCTTGTGGGTCGTCGACGTGACGACATGGGCGTGCGGGAACGGCGAGGGATGCGAGCCACCGGCCACCAGGCCCGCGAAATGGGCCATGTCGACCATGAAGAAGGCGCCGACCTCGTCCGCGATGGCGCGGAAGCGGGCGAAGTCCCAGTGGCGGGCATAGCCCGAGCCGCCGGCGATGATGAGCTTGGGCTTGTGCTCGCGGGCGAGCTTCTCCATCGCCTCCATGTCGACCGTATGATCGTCGCGGCGCACGCCGTAGCTCACCACGTTGAACCACTTGCCCGACATGTTGGGCGGGGCGCCGTGGGTGAGATGGCCGCCGGCGGCGAGGTCGAGGCCCATGAAGGTGTCGCCGGGCTTCATCAGCGCCATGAACACGGCCTGGTTGGCCTGCGAACCCGAGTTCGGCTGCACGTTGGCGAACTTGCAATCGAAGAGACGGCAGGCGCGGTCGATGGCGAGCTTCTCGGCGATGTCGACGAACTGGCAGCCGCCGTAGTAGCGGCGGCCCGGATAGCCCTCCGCGTACTTGTTGGTCATCACCGAGCCCTGCGCCTCGAGCACGGCGCGGGACACGATGTTCTCGGAGGCGATCAGCTCGATCTCGTCACGCTGGCGACCGAGCTCCAGGCGAATCGCCTCGGCGATCTCCGGATCGCGGTCGGCGAGCGCCGCCGAGAAGAAGCTGTTCGACAAATGGCTGTCGCCACGGGCCTGCGCCGACATGTCGGACCTCCTGGAAAGCAAACGGATCGTGCGGCGGGCCAGGCAGGGGCCCGCCGTGCTGCGGTGCATTAACACGCAGGGGGCAGGTCGCCAACCAAGACGGCACCCGACACGTGGGTGACAGTTGCCGCAGGCGGCGGCCCCTGGCCCACCTCGCTCAACCACTCCGCATGCTGGCCGGGAGCCGGCCCGGCCATCCACGACTTGAGCACGGCCCCGGCAAAGTCGTGGACGCCCGGGCCGGACGGCGGCGAGAGAGAGTGCCAGTGAAAAACTTTGAAATTCCAAAAGAAAACACCACGGACCTCGTCCTGGGCAGCGGCCATGGCCGCGTGCTGCAGGACGCAGGACCGTGGTGCGAATGGCACCCGGCGTGGGAGGAGGCTTACTCCTCTTCCTCGGTCTTCTGCATGGACGCGACCGGCACGGGGCCGATGCCGTCCTTGTTGTAGATGTCGTCGCGGAACTGGACGATGCCGTCCGGCGTGGCCCAGGCGGTGATGTAGGTCCAGTAGACCGGCACGGGCTGGGCCAGGCGGGCGTCGACGCGCTGGCCGCCTTCGATGGCCGCGTCGATCTGCTCGCGACCCCAGCCGGGCGTGTCCTTCAACAGCCAGGTGATGTAGTCGCGCACGTTCTGGACGCGCATGCAGCCCGACGAGACGAAGCGGAAGTCGTCGCCGAAGATGCCCTTGGCGGGCGTGTCGTGCATGTACACGCCGTAGGGATTGGCGATGTTGATGCGCACGAAGCCCAGCGAGTTGAACTCGCCGCCCGGATCCTGGCGGAACTGGTAGCGGGTGGCCTCGTCCGAGCGCCAGTTCACCTGGGTCGGCTGCAACTCCTGGCCCTGGCCGTTGTAGATGCGGATCTTGTTCTCGGTCAGGTAGTTGGGATCCGCCTGCATCTTCGGGATCAGGTCCTTCTTGATGATCGAGGCGGGGACCGTCCAGAAGGGGTTGAAGTTGATGTCGGTCGCGCGGGTCGTCATGACCGGCGACTGGCGGTCGATCTTGCCCACGCCGGCGGCGTGGCGGGTCATGACCTGGCCGTTCTCGACCGTCTCGACCAGGGCCGCCGGGATGTTGGCGACGACGAAGCGGTTGCCGAGGTTGCCGGCATAGCTGCGCAGGCGCACCACGTTGGTCTCGAGCTGGCGCAGGCGCACGTCGGCCGGGACGTTCATGGCCGTCACCGTGGCGGGCGTGACGACGCCGGTCGGCTGCAGGCCGTGGCGCTGCTGGAAGCGCTTCACGCCGCCTTCGACGAAGCTGTCGAACACGGGCGAGGAGCCCAGGCTCTGGTCGAGGTCACCGGAGGCGATGAGGCGGCGGCGCAGGGCCACCACGTTGGCGTTCTTCGCACCGAGCTTGAGATTGGCCGGCGGCATCTGCGGGAAGCCACCGGACGACACGAGACGGCGATAGGTCTCGATCATCTGCTCGGTGGCCTGCAGCGTCAGCGGCGACAGGACCGGAACCGTCGAGCGCGACACCTTGAGGTTGGTCGCAGCGTCGTAGTTCTGCTTCCACTCCGCCTGGCCGCCCATCATTTCCTGAGCCATCGCCCGGCCGGCGGCGACCGTCAGGGTGGCGGCGCCTGCGAGCACCGGGAGGATCTCTCGGCGGGTGAACGATCTGAAAGCGGTCATGGTGCGTATCAATACCGGTTTAAGGGGGCGGCGTTCGTGAATGGATCCTTGGCGGATCAGCGTAAACGAACCGTTCCCGATGGACTGCAGTGTCGGCGTTGCGTGTACGACTTCGCTTAAGCAGGTGCTAGCGGGCAATTTTATGGCACGGACCGCAGCCCAACAACGAGGCACGAAGGCGTGATCGGAATGTCACTCGGTGCGTGGACGGGCGCGGCAGGCTGGCTGGGACCATCCCTGGTCGCGTTCAGCGTCACGATCGTCGTATTCGCGGCCCTGTGGAGGCTCAGCCGGCGCCTCGTCGACTGCAGCGTCGTCGATCTCTACTGGGGCTTCGGATTCGGCGTGATCGCCTGGCTCCTGGTGGGGCTTTCGGGCAACACCGACACCTATGCCCTGATCCTGGCCGGGCTCGTCTCTCTCTGGTCCGTCCGCCTGGGCGCCCATCTGTGGCTCCGCCACGGCCGGGCGGAGGCCGAGGACCCGCGCTACGCCGACATGCGCGCCCGGTACGGCGAGCGCTGGCCATCGCTCAGCTTCTGGCTGGTCTTCATGCTCCAGGCCCTGGTGATGTGGCTCATCGCCCTGCCCCTGCACCTGGCGCTGGGCGTCCAGCCCGCCGCGCAGGAGCCAGATGCGGCGACGATCGCGCTGGGCGTGGGGATGTTCGTCTGCGGCTTTGTCATGGAGGCCGTGGCCGACGCCGCGCTGATGCGCTTCAAGCGCGACCCGGCGCATGCCGGACGCCTGCTGACGACCGGGCTCTTCGCGTGGAGCCGGCACCCCAACTATTTCGGCGAAACCGTCCTGTGGTGGGGCTTCGGCGTGATCGCCTTCGGGATCTGCGGGCAGTGGGCGGTTTTCCTGGGACCGGCCCTGCTCACCCTCCTGCTCCTGAAGGTGTCGGGCATCCCGCCGCTCGAGGCCCATCTGGCCACGCGCCCGGGCTTCGCCGACTACGCGGCGACCACCAGTGCGTTCATTCCCATGCCGCCGCGGGTGCGTGGCACCGCGCCGCGGCCGTTGAGCGAAGACGGGCAGGCCTGACCGGGTCAGCCCGGCTCAGACCTGCCCTCCAGGGTGCAGCGTCGCGAATGCGGGCGGGTGATGACCGGCCCGCTGCTCCCGTCAGAGACGGTAGCGAATGTGGTCCGTCCAGAAGCGCTCCAGGCGCGCAAGGGCGGTATTCACCTGCTTGAAGTCTTCGGAGGAGATGCCGCCGATCTGTTCGACCGTGCGGACATGCTTCTCGTAGAGAGACCGGACGATCTCGTGAACCTCGCGGCCCTGCTCCGTCAGGCTGATCCGAACCGACCGACGGTCGACGCGGGAGCGCTGATGGTGAAGGTAACCCATCTCGACAAGCTTCTTCACGTTGTAGGAAACGTTCGAGCCGAGATAGTAACCGCGTGTCCTGAGCTCACCGGCGGTGAGTTCCTTGTCGCCGATATTGTAGAGCAGCAGTGCCTGGACGCTGTTAACGTCCGAACGGCCCCGCCGATCGAATTCATCCTTGATCACGTCCAGCAGACGGCGATGCAACCGCTCAACCAGGGTCAACGCCTCGACGTAGAGAGGCGTCACCTCGGGAGAAGCTGCGGTCGTCATGTCGCGCTGGTCGAGATTCTTCAGAGCGCTCTTCATATGTGCCTCGCTGCAATACCCTGTGGCCATGTTTGTCTGGCCTTGTTGTCCTTCTTGTAACGCGCGGGCATGAAGACGAGTTTAAACAACGGCGTGAATCGCCTGTTTAGGTATTAGGCGAGCCTTCTCGCCAGATCTTCACCGATGATTCACGATGACACGACCAGCTTGATCATGGCCGTACAGAGGTGAAGGTTTGCTTCACGTCTCTTCGCGCGAGGCGAGCCAGGACAGGCCCACATAGGTGAGCACCAGGGCCATTTCGGCGCCCGTCACCTCCAGCCCGATGCGCGCCTCGTCGGGCCGCAGCACCGCCAGCAACACGTGCACCATGACGGCCAGGAGCCACATGACCCCGCCCCAGGTGCTGGTGAGCCACAGTCCCACGCCCGCGACGGGATCGAGCACGGCGAAAACCACGACCATGGCCTGGGCGGGCGTCGACAACGTGCTCATCGGCGCGATGCCGGGCGCCTGGACGCCCAGGATCACCAGCCAGGAGAGCAGGCCCTTCGCGATCCAGGCGGCTGCGACCAGCCGCATGAACCACACCAGCACACGGTCCCACGCGATCCGGCGCGCGGGGCTCGCGGACGTCTCGCCCGTCCTCCCCTGGCGTACGGGCTCGCTCATCGGTCGAACCGGGCGGCGCGGGCCATGTCAGCGCTTCCCGTCGCCGACGAGTTCGTCGGGGAGCGGCGCGAAGTAGCGCGCGGTGTCCTGCGGGCGCAGGTCCTGCAGGCTGGCGGGCGACCAGCGCGGATTCTGGTCCTTGTCGATGACCACCGCCCTCACGCCTTCGAAGAAGTCGGGCGTGTCGGAGATGCGCGAGGCGATGCGGAACTCCAGGCGCATCGCCGCGGGGAAATCGAGGTCCGCGCCGCGCTTGATCTGTTCGAGCGCGATGGCGACGCTGTTGGGCGAACGGGCCCGGAGGGTGCCGGCGGTCTCGGCGGCGAAGGTGGAGCCCCGCGCGGCCTCGCTGTCGAGAGCCGCCAGGATCGCCAGCGGTTCGTCGGCGGCAAAGCAGCGGTCGATGACGGCGCGATCGTCGGTGGACAGCGCGGCCGCCGGGGGCGGCGCCATGGCGTGGCGCGCCAGCACGGCATCGATCGGCTCGCCCGCGCACAGCGCGTCGCGAACGGCGGCGAAGGCGGCCGACGGCACCGCGTGCGTCGCCAGGCCCAGGGCGAGGCTGTCGCCCTGCTTGAGCCTCGTTCCGGTCAGCGCGATCCAGCGCCCCGTCGCGCCCGGCAGGCGCGGCAGGAACCAGGTGGCGCCGACGTCGGGAAAGAATCCGATGCCGACCTCGGGCATGGCGAAGAGCCAGCGCTCGCCGGCCACGCGGTGGCTGCCGAGAATCGACAGCCCGACCCCGCCGCCCATGACGATTCCATCGACCAGCGCCACGTAGGGCTTGGGATAGGCCTTGATGCGGATGTTGAGCTCGTATTCCTCGCGCCAGAAGGCACGCGCCTCGTCCACCCGCCCGGCCTTGCCGAGATCGTGCAGGGTGCGGATGTCGCCGCCCGCGCAGAACGCCTTGCCGCCCGCGCCTTCCACAACGATGCGCGTGACCGCGGCGTCCTCGGCCCAGGCGTCGAGGGCCGCGTGGATGGTGCGCACCATGGCGAGATTCACGGCGTTCAGCGCCTGCGGCCGGTTGAGGAGGATGTGGCCGGCCGCCCCCTGGCGCGTGCAGATCACCTCGGGCTCCTGCCCGGTTTCGGCCGTCACGCTCGCCATCGCCGTTCCGCTCGGTCCATTAACCACGCCGACGGCGAGTTAGCCCGCGCCACCCTCGGCCGTCAACGCGGGCAAGGCCCGCCACACTCCCTGCGAACCGCTGTCTTTCGGCGGCGTGCGGATCGGTGCTACGACTCGCCATCCGCCGATGCCGATGAAGCGACGGCGACCCTTCAGGCGAGGACGCTCAGGCCATGGCAACGCGCAGCACCCCGGTATCTCCCCTCACGCCCCGCGTGGTGCCGGCCGAGTCCCGACCGGTCCTGGACCTGGTGCATCGTCCCCGCCGCAACCGGAAGGCCGAATGGGCCCGCCGGCTCGTCCGCGAGAACACCCTGACGGCCGACGACCTGATCTGGCCGATCTTCATCGTCGACGGCGAGAACCGGCGCGACCCCGTGGGATCCATGCCCGGCTGCGTGCGCATGAGCGTGGACGAGGCGGTGCGGGAGGCCGAGCGCGCCGCCTCGCTCGACATCCCCGTGATCGCCCTCTTTCCCTACACCGAGCAGGGCCTGCGCGACGAACTCGGCCGGGAGGCCCTCAACGCCTCCAACCTGATCTGCCGCTCCTGCCGCGCCATCAAGGCCGCCGTGCCGGAGCTCGGCCTCCTCACCGACGTGGCGCTCGACCCCTACACGAGCCACGGCCATGACGGCCTGCTGCGCGACGGCCGGATCCTCAACGACGAGACGGTGGACGTGCTGGTGCGCCAGGCGCTGAACCAGGCCCAGGCCGGCGCCGACATCGTCGCGCCGTCGGACATGATGGACGGGCGCGTCGGCGAGATCCGCAAGGGCCTGGACGATGCCGGCTTCCACGACGTCCAGATCATGGCCTATGCGGCCAAGTACGCCTCGGCCTTCTACGGCCCGTTCCGGGAAGCGGTGGGCAGCAGCACGACGCTGACCGGCGACAAGCGCACCTACCAGATGGACCCCGCCAACGGCGACGAGGCCCTGCGCGAGGTCCAGCTGGACATCGACGAGGGCGCCGACATGGTCATGGTCAAGCCGGGCATGCCCTATCTCGACATCGTGCGGCGGGTGAAGGAGACCTTCGGCATGCCGACCTTCGCCTACCAGGTGTCCGGCGAATACGCGATGATCAAGGCCGCGGCGCAGAACGGCTGGCTTGACGGCGACAAGGCCATGATGGAGAGCCTCCTGGCGTTCAAGCGCGCCGGAGCCGACGGCATCCTCACCTATTTCGCGCCGGTGGTGGCCGAGAAGCTCAAGAAGGCCCGCTGACCGACGGGGCCGGGGCCGGACCGCGCCATGCTCCGGCGGTGTCTTGTCCTGGCGTGCCTTCTCGCGCTGGGCGCGCTGGCGGCCTGCTCGTCGGTGATCGACGCCGACCAGGCGCGCATCTGCCGCACGCTCATCCCGGCGCTCAATCCGGCGGACGCGGTGCTCGCGATCACCCGCACCGTGCCGCTCGCGCAGGCCCGGGAACTGCGCATTTTCTACACGGCCCGCCAGCCCGGCCTGCCCGTCCGCAACCGTGCCGTCACCTGCACCTTCTCGGGAGCCGGACTGTCGCGCAACAAGCTCGAACTCCTGGCGGTGGGGACGGAGGCCGGCCCGCTGTCCCAGTCGGCCGACTACTTCCTGCGGCGCTTCTATCTCGGCGCACCCGACTTCACGCTGCTCGATCCTGCCGGCATCGGCTCCGGCCAGGCCTTGCCCGAGGTGCCGCGCGCGGTCGCCTACGGGGTCCAGCAGTTCCTGGGCGCCCTCCCCCAGGCCGGCGTCTACGCCCTGCTGGCGGCGAGCTACTCCCTGATCTACGGCCTCGTCGGGCGCATCGTCTTCGGCTTCGGGGAGATCGCCGCCATCGGCGGCTACGGCGCCATGCTCGGCGTCTTCTTCGCCTTGCAGGTCGGCATCGAGCACCCGGTGGCGGGGCTCGCCCTGGCGGCCCTGTTCGGGGCCGTCGCCGCGACCATGCACGGCGCCGTGGCGGGGCGACTGGTGGTGGCGCCCCTCGTCACCGCGTCGGGCCTCTCCGTGCTGATCGGCACGACGGGGCTGATGCTGGTGCTGGGCGAATACCTGCGCATCGCCCAGGGCAGTGACCTGCGCTGGATCCCGCCGGTGTTCAACACGCCGATCGCCCTGATGCGCGCCGGCAGCTTCGTCACCACCGTCACGCCCGTCGGCCTCACCTCGGCGCTCGGCTGCGCTGTGGCGGCGGCCGGCGTGCTCGTCGTGATGCGGCGCACCGGCTTCGGGCGGGCCTGGCGCGCCTATGCGGACGACCCGCTCACGGCGGCGCTGTTCGGGGTCGACCGCTGGCGCATCTTCGGTGGCACCTTCGCGCTGTCCAGCGCACTCGCCGGTTTCGCCGGCGTCGTCATGACGGGCTACTACGGGGGGCTGGGCTACGGCATGGGACTGGTGCTCGGGCTCAAGGCGCTGGTCGCCGCGGTCGTGGGCGGCATCGGCTCGCCGGGAGGCGCGCTGGCCGGCGGACTCGTGATCGGCCTTGCCGAGGCGCTATGGTCCGCCACGATGCCCATCGAGTCGCGCGACATCGCCGTCTTCGCGCTGCTGGCCATCGTCCTGGCCCTGCGACCCGGCGGGCTCAAGGGCTTCGGCGACCTGCTCCCCCGCCGGGTCTGAGGCGGACTGGCCATGGCCCATGCGGTCACGATCGACGACATCCGGGCGGCCGCGCGCCTGCTCGACGGCCAGGTGCTGCGCACGCCCACGCTGCCCGCGCCCGGTCTCAGCCGGCTCGCCGGCACGCAGATCATCGTCAAGTACGAGACCATGCAGACGACGGGCGCCTTCAAGGAGCGGGGCGCACTCGTCAGGCTGTCCCGGCTGTCGGAGGACGAGCGGCGGCGCGGCGTGGTCGCCATGTCCGCCGGCAACCACGCCCAGGCCGTCGCCTACCACGCCGCAAGGCTCGGCATTCCCGCCACTATCGTCATGCCGAACGGCACGCCGATCGTGAAGGTGGAGAACACGCGGGCCCACGGCGCCACTGTCGTCATCCACGGGGACACGCTCATCGAGTCCTGGCAGCGCGTCGAGGAGCTGATGGCCGGCACCGGCGCCGTCCTGGTGCACCCCTACGACGATCCGGCCGTGATTGCCGGGCAAGGGACGATAGCCCTGGAGATGCTGGAGGATGTGCCGGACCTCGACGTCCTGGTCGTCCCGATCGGCGGCGGCGGGCTGTGCGCCGGCATGGCCGTGGCGGCCAAGGCGGTGAAGCCCTCGATCGACGTGGTGGGTGTGGAGGCGGCGCTCTATCCCGCCATGCTGAACGCCATCGACGGCGAGGAGCGGCCGGTCGGCGGACCGACCCTGGCCGAGGGCATCGCCGTGAAGGCGGTCGGCGCGCTCACGACCCCGATCATCCGCGACCTCACCTCAGGCATCCTGCTCGTCGACGAGGTGCAGATCGAGACGGCGGTGAACGCCTACGCGACGCAGGCCCGGACCATGGCGGAGGGCGCCGGCGCGGCGGGGCTGGCGGCGGTGCTGGCCGATCCCGCCCGGTTCGCCGGGCGGAAGGTGGGGCTCGTGCTGTGCGGCGGCAACATCGACGCCCGCCTGCTTGCCTCCATCATGATCCGGTCGCTGGAACGCGACCAGCGGATCGCCTCGCTGCGCATCGCCCTGCCCGACCGGCCGGGCCTTCTGGGCCAGATCGCCTCGCGCCTGGGCGGGCTGGGCGCCAACATCCTCGAGGTGTCGCACGGCAGGCTCTTCCTCGACGTGCCGGCCAAGGGCGTGACGCTCGACCTCACCATCGAGACCCGCGGCGCCGCGCACACGCAGGCGATCGTCGCGGCGCTGGAGGCCGACGGCTTCGCGCCCCGCCGGATCGACCGCCGCAGCAATGCTACAGGTTGATAAAGGGCGTAGACTCGCCATCTCTTGAACGTCCCGACCCCGGTCGGCCAGCAGCGCGGATGAATACATCGATGTCGCAGGTTCCTCCCATCGTGCGCGGCCCCGTCTTCGACGCGGTGCCCGACACCCGTGGCATGCTGGGCTCGCGGGTCGCCGCCTTCTGCGTGGACTTCATCGCCATCGGCATCCTGTGGCTGATGTTCGTCGTCGTGCTTCTGGTGCTCGGCTTCGTGACCTTCGGCCTGTCCTGGTTCCTGATCGCGCCGCTCTTCCCGATCGTGGCCGTGCTCTACAACGCCCTCACCATCTCGGGGCGCAAGCGCGGGACCTGGGGCATGCGGATGTTCGGGGTGGAGATCCGCACGGTGTCCGGGCAGACGGCGCCGTTCGTCGTCGCCGCCGTGCACGCCCTGTTCTTCTACGTGTCCGTGAGCGCGCTGACGCCGTTCGTCCTGCTCGTCGGCCTCCTGCGGGACGACCGGCGCCTGCTGCACGACCTCCTCGCCGGGCTGATCGCGGTGCGCCGGGGATCGTGAGCACGGTCCCCTTGAGCCACGCGGCTCCAGTGCTATCCTGCACCGTCGGCAGACGCTGCGCCGTCCAAGAAAGGACCGAGGGTTGACCACGCAGGCCCGGGACCAACCGCAGTTCTACCTCACCGCTCCGACGTCCTGCCCCTATCTGCCGGGCCGCCAGGAGCGCAAGGTGTTCACCCACCTGATCGGCCGGCGGGCCGGCGAACTCAACGACGTCCTGACCCACGGCGGCTTTCGTCGCTCCCAGACCATCGCCTAC
The DNA here is from genome assembly GCF_945952055.1 of uncultured Alsobacter sp. Classification (GTDB taxonomy): domain Bacteria; phylum Pseudomonadota; class Alphaproteobacteria; order Rhizobiales; family Beijerinckiaceae; genus Alsobacter. The sequence goes on along the minus strand of NZ_CAMFHB010000021.1, from coordinate 72,720 downwards.
CGGCCGGCCTGCGACGGGTGCCGCGCCTGCGTGTCGGTCCGGGTCCTGGTGGACGACTTCGTCGTCTCGCGCAACATGCGCCGCGTGATGGAAGCCAACGAGGATCTCGTCGGCGACATGCGGCCGAACGAACCCACCTCCGAGCAGTATTCGCTGTTCCGGCACTACCTCGACGCGCGCCACGCCCATGGCGGGATGGCGGACATGACCGCGCTGGACTTCGCCATGATGGTGGAGGACAGCCATGTCGAGACCCGCATGGTCGAGTATCGCCGCCGCGGGCCTGACACGGCGATCCATGGCCGCGGCCAGGGACCGCTCATCGCCTCGGCGCTGACCGACGTGCTCGCCGACGGCCTGTCGATGGTCTACTCGTTCTACGACCCCGATCTCGCCGACCGGAGTCTCGGGACGATGATGATCCTCGACCACATCGTCCGCGCCCGGCGAATGGGCCTGCCCCACGTGTACCTGGGCTACTGGGTCGAGGGCTCCACCAAGATGGGCTACAAGTCGCGCTTCCTGCCGCAGGAGCGACTGCTCCCCGGCGGATGGCATCGGGTGGGCTGAAGGCCGCGGATTACGTATCCAGGGTTGCAATACCCTGTAGCCTGGCAGTCTAGCGCGCGTGTCTACTTGCTGCGACACAATCGCTGCTTGACGGTCTTGACCGTCCAACTACCTTCACATCGTGACTGCCGCATCGATTCGCAGATCGACTGCCACCCCGGACCGGGTGGCCCTGCTTCACTGGTCTGCCTGCGCATATTCAGCCTGCATCGACATTGCTCGGTCCCGTCGGCGGACCTGAACCGACGGACGTTCTCCCGTCGAACGACCCTGGAACGCACCATGACGTACGATCTGATGGACCTGATGGGTCCAGGCCTGCTCGCGTGGGCACGCACCACCGCGCACCTCACCCTTCAGGACGCGGCGGAAAGCCTGGGCGTCGGGGTCGATACCGTCGACGCCTGGGAGCACGGCACGGCGCGCCCCACGCTGTGCCAGCTGCGGACGCTCGGCCGCATCTATCACCGCAAGGTGGGGCTCTTCTTCCTGCCCGCCCCGCCGCTGGACAGCCGGCTGGGATACGACGCCTAGGGCGAGCCGCGGACCGGCCGCATCCTGCCTCTTCGCAGGACGCGCGGCCGCCATGGATTCAAGACCTTGCGGCGTTTCCCCAGGAAGCGCCGCAGGGTTCAGACCCGCCTCACGGCGCCTTGGTGACGTTGTAGGTGCACTTCCAGGACGCCGCCGCGATCCGGTACGTGTCCTTCGGATTGGCGGGGTCCTGGACGATGGTGTCGCCCGGGATGGCCTTCATCGCTTCGCCCCAGGGCGCCTGGAAGGCGAGCTCGCCGTCCGCCGCGGTGACGACGAAGAACTTCATGTCGGAGCCCTTGGGCTCGTACTCCTGCCAGCCGTCCTTGTCGGCCGCACCCTTGGCCTCGCTGTAGCGATCCTTCACCCGGTTCGCCTTGACGAGATACTCCTCGTTGCCGGTCTCCGGGCAGCGGTTGCGCACCACGAGGTCGCCGGCCTCGGCCGGCTTGCTCTTCGTCTCGACGCCCTCGTTCTTGATGATGGTGACGACCACCTCGCCGGCCTTGGCCGGGCGCCCGTCCACGGGCTTGGTCTTCTTGGCGATGCCGACCCGGTTCTCCGACGCGGCCTTGCCGAACACGGCGACGATGTCGACGTCGGCGGCGTGGGCGAAGCCGGTGGCTCCCATCAGAAGGATGGCCGAGACCGGCCCGATGAAACGCAGAGACATGGTCGCGAACTCCCCCGATGGAACGTCTGATCCACCCCCACGCTACCGGGACGGGTGCGGACGCTCAAGGCCGAGGTGGCTCACCCCGAGAACTTGTTCGACTTCGGGAAGCCCTTGGGCGGCAGGCGGCCGGCTTCGGCGCGATTGCCGATCCATTCGCGCAGGTCCGCCTGGGACACGGTCCAGGTGCGGCCGGAGGTGTCGGTCCAGGTGAGGCCGTCCTCCAGCTTGAACACCTTGGCGTCGGACATGTTGCCGTCCTTGTAGCGCTGCAGGCGCACGCCCTTGCCGCGGCCCATCTCCGGGACCTGGGCCAGCGGGAAGACCAGCAGCTTGCGGTTCTCGCCGACGATGGCGACATGGTCGCCCTCCGCCGGCACGGCGAGCGCGGTCGTGTAGGGGGCGTCGACCGTGAGGACGTTCTTGCCCTTGCGGGTGTTGGCGATGACGTCGTCGCCCGGCGCCACGAAGCCGCGTCCCTCGGTGGACACGACCAGCAGCTTCACGCCGGGCCGGTGCGGCCACACGTCGATGATCTCGGCGCCCTCGTCGATGTCGGCGAGCAGCCGGACGGGGTCGCCGAAGCCGCGACCGCCGGGCAGCTTCGAGGCTTCCAGCGTGAAGATCTTGCCGTTGGTGGCGAGCACCAGGATGCGGGCCGTCGTCTCGGTGTGGAAGGAGATCTTCAGCCCGTCGTCGCCCTTGTACTGGACCGACGAGAGATCCTGCACGTGGCCCTTCAGCGCGCGGATCCAGCCCTTCTGCGTCACGACCACGGTGAGCGGCTCGCGCTCCACCATCGCCTCGGCGAGGTCGAGGTCACTCGCTTCCGGCGCCTCGGCGAACTCGCTGCGGCGCTTGCCGATGGCGGTGTTGGGGCCAAAGGTCTTCTTCACCTCGCGGATCTGCCAGCTGATCGTCTTCCACTGCTGCTCCTCCGAGCCGAGCAGGGATTCGATCTGGGCCTTCTCGACGACGAGCTGGTCGAGTTCGCGCTTGAGCTCCATCTCCTCGAGCTTGCGCAGCGAGCGCAGGCGCGTGTTGAGGATCGCCTCGGCCTGCACCTCGGTGAGCTCGAAGTGGCGCATCAGCTCGGCCTTCGGCTCGTCCTCCTCACGGATGATGCGGATCACCGTGTCGAGGTCGAGGTAGACGATCAGCATGCCCCGCACGATTTCGAGGCGCTTGTCGATCTGGTTGAGGCGGAAGCGCGAGCGGCGCTGCAGGACGACGCGGCGATGGTCGAGCCATTCGCGCAGCGCCTCGGAGAGCCCGAGGACGCGCGGCACGAGGCCGCCGGTCAGCACGTTCATGTTCATGGAGATGCGGCTCTCGAGCTCGGTGAGCTTGAAGAGCGACTCCATGAGGATGGCCGGGTCGACCGTGCGCGAGCGCGGTTCCAGCACGATGCGCACGTCCTCTGTCGACTCGTCGCGGATGTCGGCGAGCAGAGGCAGCTTCTTCTCGTTGATCAGCTCGGCCATCTTCTCGATGAGCCGGCCCTTCTGCACGAGGTAGGGGATCTCCGTCACCACCGCGACCCAGGTGCCGCGACCGGTGTCCTCCTTGGTCCAGCGGGCGCGGACGCGGAAGGACCCTCGGCCGGTGCGGTAGGTCTCGCGGATCGAGTCCCGCGGCTCGACGATGATGCCGCCGGTGGGGAAATCGGGCCCGGGCACGAAGGTGAGCAACTGCTCCGACGTCGCCTTGGGATGGGTGATCAGGTAGAGCGCCGCGTCGCACAGTTCGGCGGCGTTGTGCGGCGGGATCGAGGTCGCCATGCCCACCGCGATGCCCTGCGAGCCGTTGGCCAGCAGGTTCGGGAAGGCGGCCGGGAGCACCACGGGCTCCTCGTCCTCGCCGTTGTAAGTCTCGCGGAAATCGACCGCGTCCTCGTCGATCCCGTCCAGCAGCAGGCGCGCAACCTCGGTGAGGCGGGCCTCGGTGTAGCGGTAGGCGGCGGCGTTGTCGCCGTCGATGTTGCCGAAATTGCCCTGCCCGTCGACCAGCGGATAGCGCTGGGCGAAATCCTGTGCCAGGCGCACCAGGGCGTCGTAGACCGCCTGGTCGCCATGCGGGTGGAACTTACCGATGACGTCGCCGACGATGCGGGCGCACTTCTTGTAGGCCGTGCCCGGATCCAGCCGCAGCAGCCGCATGGCGTGCAGGATGCGCCGGTGCACGGGCTTGAGCCCGTCGCGCGCGTCCGGCAGCGCCCGGTGCATGATCGTCGACAGCGCATAGGCGAGATAACGCTCCTCGAGCGCCGCCTTCAGATCGACGTTCTCCACACCTTCGCCCGACGGCGGTTCGACCGGCTTACCCATTCGGCACCTCGTAAAGGAGCGGAACGTCTAGCGAACATGGCGAGTCGCGGCAAGCACGCGCGCGGTTTGTCAACAGGGTGGGACCGTCAGAACTCGGCCAGGACGTAGTGCGTGCTTCGGCCCCCGGAAGCCGCCTTCGCCAAGAGACCGCGTTCCACAAGATCGGATACGTCGCGCAGGCCGGTGTCCGAAGAGCATCTCTGGATCTTGGCCCATTTTGACGTGGTAAGATGGCCTTCGAAGCCGTCCAGCAGGCGGTTGAGCATGTCGCGTTGACGCAGGTTCAAGGGAGCCGCGGCGTGTTGCTGCCAGAACCGGGCTTTCCTGAGAACAGCCGTGAAAAGGTGATCGGCACCATCGATGGCCCGACCGAGGCAGCTCAAGAACCAGGTCAGCCATGCGGTGACATCGCCCTGCCCTCTCTGGGTCGCCTCCAGGATCTCGTAGTAGGCCCTTCGCTCGGTCCGGATCTGCGCCGACATGCTGTAGAAGCGTTTGGTGCTACCCTCCGATCTCGCGAGTTGCATGTCCGCGATCGCGCGAGCGATCCTGCCATTGCCGTCCTCGAACGGATGGATGGTGACGAACCACAAGTGGGCCAGGCCGGACTTCAGCACGGGGTCAATGTCGCTTGGGCCATTGAACCAGGTCAGGAAGGCGGCCATCTCCACCGGAACGCGTCGGGCCGCCGGGGCCTCGTAGTGCACACGCTCTCGCCCGACGGTGCCCGACACCACCTGCATCGGCCCGCTCCCGTCGTCGCGCCAGCGTCCCACCGCTACCCGGTGCATTCCGCTCCATCCCGTCGGAAACAAAGCGGCGTGCCAACCGAACAAGCGGTCCTCGGTCAAGGACTTCGCGCTGTTCTGCGTGGCATCGAGCATCATCTCGACGACACCGTCGACATGGCGATCGGCGGCGACCAGCGCGCCGATCTCCAGCCCCAGACGCCTTGCCAGCGACGAGCGAACCTGATCACGATCCAGGATCTCGCCCTCGATCTCGCTCGTCTTGAGGACATCCTCGGTGAGGATCTTCAGCATGGCTTCGCTCCGGGCGGCCAAGCCGAGGCCCTCCATGCGGCCGAAAAGGCGCCCTTGCCGGTGACGGACGTCGGCGAGAAGCGGAGCGATGGCTCCTTCGTCCCACGACAAAGCCGGCCACGCGGAACTCTGGTGAATGTAGCTCATGTTCGCCGCGCCTCGTGCGGCGAATAATCATGGTTTTCGCCGCATGAAGCAAGTCTTTTCGCCGCATAATTTGCGGCGATAAGGAGACCCATTCGCCGCGCGGCTCACCCTGCGGCGTTGCCGCCCAACCTGCCGTCGCTGTTTCGGCCGGTTTCGAAATGCGCGACACTCGGCGCCCAACGCGCGCGCCCAAACTGGCGGACGATCCCATGAGTGAACCCCATCCCATCGACGGCACGGGCGTCCCGACCCCCGCCGAGCGCCTTCGAGCTCTCAACGCCGAATTCGTGCCTCAGGTCATCGACGTGGCTCCCGGCGTCTTCGCGGCCGTCGGGTTTTCAGCCAGCAACGTCACCCTGCTGCAGGGCGACGGCGGCAGCGTCGTCGTCGACACGGGCGCCAACCCGGTCGACGCGCAGGCGATCCTCGAGGCCTTCGGCGAGCGCTTCGTCCGGCCGGTGCGGGCCATCGTCTACACGCACAACCATCCCGACCATACGGGCGGCGCGCGGGTTTTCGCCGGCGAGGACGCGCCGGCGATCCATTGCCACCGCACGCTGGTCGACGCACGCCCGGAAGCCGGGCGCGGGCCGCGCTTCGGGGGCGACGCCTTCGGGACCGCGCTGCCCGACGCGCTCTTCATCAATGCCGGCACGCAGCTCGAATACGGCCGCAGGACGCCGCACACCCGCGAAGGCTTCCTGCTGCCGACGCACGTGTTCGACGGTCCGCAGACGGTGATCGACATCGCCGGCCTGCGCCTGCAGCTGATCCATACGCCCGGCGAGTCGCCCGAAAACGTCGCCGTCTGGATCGCGGACAAGGGCGTCCTGCTGCCGGGCGACGACTTCTACAAGTCCTGGCCGAACCTCGCGCCCCTGCGGGGCCTGAAGCTCCGGCCGGTCGAGCCCTGGATCGCCAGCCTCGACACGATGATCGGGCTCGATGCCGAGCATCTGGTTCAGGGCCACATGCGGCCCATCTCGGGCCGTGCCGCCGTCCGCGAGGCGCTGAGCGCGTACCGGGACGGGCTGCGCTCCGTCCTAGAGCAGACGCTCGACGGCATTCGCCGTGGCCGCACGCCGGACGAACTGGTCCAGGAGGTCAGGCTGCCACCGGCGCTCGCCGCCAGCCCCTATCTCCAAGAGTACTACGGCGCCGTGTCGTGGACCGTCCGGGGCATCTATGCCGACGTGGTCGGCTGGTTCGACGGCAATCCCACCGGCATCTCCCCGCTACCGCCGCCGGACAGGGCGGCGCGCATGCTGGAGATGGTCGGCGGGGTCGATGCCCTGCTGGGTCATGCCAGGAGCGCCGTCAACAGGGGTGACGTGCAATGGGCGGCCGAACTCGTGGACCACGTCCTCGTCCTCGACGAGCATCACCCGACGGCAAGACGGCTGAAGGCGGAAGCGCTGCGGGAGCTTGCCGAGCGGCAGGTCAATGCGACGGCACGGAACTACTACCTCACCTGCGCGCTCGCGCTGGAGCGGGACTGACGCTGCGAAAGCGCCCGGATCAGATCCCCTGCCCCGGCTGCAGCGTCGCAGGACGCACCAGGACCTCCACGGCGGCGACCGCCTTCTCGGCCGGCGCGCGCTCCAGCCCGGAGCCGCAGCCGGGATCGGGCTCGTGGACCGAATAGCGGATGCGCGGGGGCGTCCCGCGGCCCTTCGTCGTGACGGTCTGGGACGCCTTGCAGTTGAGCATGAGCTTCTGGCCGGCGGTCAGCGCGACGAAGGTCACCTCGCCGTCCGGCCGTGACCACACGCCGATCTCGACCCGGGCGGGCGGGGTCGGCGCAGGGCGTCCCTCGGCGCGCGGCGGCGTCCCGGGGGCCGGCGGCTGGGACGGCGGCGCGGCCTGCCGGCGCTGGACGTCGAACACAGCGGTGCAGAAGCGCCCCTCCTCGCACACGAAGCTGGTCGTGGTGGCGAAGCGGTCGGCCGTGCCCTGCGCGCGGATGATCACCTGGACCAGCGGCGGCGTCGCGGGTTTCTGCTGTGTCGGCGGCGACTGGACAGGCGGCGTCTGGGCCAGGGCGGGCGCCGCCATGAGGCCGAGAATGGGCGCGAGCCAGCCGGTTTTCATCGCGTCGATTCCTTGCGCATCCGTGCTGCGTCCAGAGGGTGCGTCCTTCGACACGCCCGCTCCGCGGGCTGCTCAGGATGAGCAAGATCGTGGGTTTTCAACGTCAAAGGTCCTCGTCCTGAAAGCTTGTGAATCAATCCCGCGGGTCGACCCGTGGCTCACTTTTTGCGTTCACAACACCCTCTCAGCCGTCCTGCCCGGGCTTGGCCCGGGCATCCACGACTTTGCCGGGGCCATCCTGAAGTCGTGGATGGCCGGGCCAAGCCCGGCCAGGACGCGGAGAGGGAGGTGCAAGCCGGACAGAGACAAAGATTCACACCCTCTGAGCAGCCGCCGGAGGCGGCGTGTCGAAGGACGCAGGATCCCTCCACCGTGTCACCCGTCCCCCTCCCGCGCCAACACCGCCGCCACGAAGGCCGCGCGGGTGTCCGGGGGCGCGAGGCCCCGTGCTTCATAGACATTCCGCGCCAGGAAGTGGCCGGTCAAGGCGAAGCCGGCGGCGATGTCGTCGCGGCTCGGCCAGGCACGGCCCTGGCCTTCATGCAGGAAGGGCGGCAGCACCAGCAGCCGATCGAGCCAAGGCCCGGCCGCGTCGCGCGAGACGGCGCGGCCGGATTTCGGCGACACAAAGGCCAGGTCCTCGTGCCCGCCGGTCACGGCGCAGGCGGAGAGATCGAGGCCGACGCCCAGTTCCGCCAGCAAGGCGATCTCGAAGCGCACCATGAGCGCGCCCGCCGCGCGCGGCTCGCCGAGCGCCCCCAGGACGATCGGCAGGGCCTCGTAGAGGGCGGGATGGGGATCGCGCTCCGGCAGAAGGCGCAGGAGCTGGCCGATATGGCCGAGACCGTAGAGCGCCGCGGCGGAGCCCATCAGCTCGCCGGCGCGCAGCGTGGTGCCTTCCACCGTGTAGGTGCCGAGCTGGTCCTCCAGCCTGGCCCTCCAGGTGGCCTCCACGCCGTTGCCGGGCTGGAGCACGGGCTGCATGCGGGCCGAGCGGCCGCCCCGCACCAGCCCGAGGTGACGGCCATGGTAGCGGGTCATCAGTTCGAGCAGCACGCTGGACTCGCCGTGGCGGCGGACGCCGACGACGATGCCCTCGTCGCGCCACTCCATCGCGGGTCAGTCCTTGGGAAACTCGAGGCCCATCTCGCGATAGCGGGCCGGATCGTCGATCCAGTTCTCGCGCACCTTGACGAAGAGGAAGAGGTGCACCTTGCAGTCGGCCGCCTCGGCGATCTCACGCCGGGCCGCCTCGCCGATGGCCTTGATGGTCTGCCCGCCCTTGCCCAGCACGATGCGGCGCTGGGTCTCGCGCGTCACGAAAATGGTCTGCTCCACCCGGGCCGACCCGTCCTTCATCGTCTTCCACTGGTCGGTCTCGACCGTGGACTGGTAGGGCAGCTCGTCGTGCAGGCGCTCGAACAGCTTCTCGCGCGTGATTTCGGCGGCGAGCGAGCGCAGCGGCGCGTCGGAGACCTCGTCCTCGGGGAACAGCCAGGGGCCTTCGGGCATCATGGCGGCGAGCTTGTCTCGCACCTTGCCGATGCCATCGCCCGTCAGGGCGGAGACCATGAAGGTCTCGACGAAGGCGTGCTTCTCGTTCAGCGCGGCCGCGAGGTCGAGCAGCCGGGAGCGCTCGATCGTGTCGATCTTGTTGAGGATCAGCACCTTGCGCCGCTTCAGCTCCGCCATCTTGGCCAGGATGGCCTCGACCTCCTCGTCGATGCCCTTGCGGGCGTCGACCAGCAGGGCCACCACGTCGGCGTCCCCTGCCCCGCCCCAGGCGGAGGTCACCATGGCGCGGTCGAGCCGGCGGCGCGGGGCGAAGATGCCGGGCGTGTCGAGGAAGATGATCTGCGCGTCGCCGGCGAGCGCGATGCCGCGCACGAGGCTGCGGGTGGTCTGCACCTTGCGCGAGACGATCGACACCTTGGCGCCGACGAGCGCGTTCAGCAGGGTGGACTTGCCCGCGTTGGGGGCGCCGATGAGCGCCACGTAGCCGCAGCGCTGGGCGGTGCCCGGCGTGCCGGCAGCCTCGGTCTCGACGCTCATTCCGGGTCTCCCTGCATCACCTTCTCGCGCTCCAGGAAAGCCACGGCGGCAGCCTGCTCGGCAAGCCGCTTCGAGCGGCCCTCGGCCCACGCCGGCTCGAAGCCGTTCACGCAAGCCTCGATTCTGAAAATGGGGGCATGATCCGGCCCGCTGCGCTCCACCTCGCGGTAGACGGGGACCGGCAAGCCCAGGCCCATGGCCCATTCCTGCAGCGCGGACTTCGCGTCGCGCACGGATCGGCCCGGCTCCGCCATCTTCGGACCGAAGGCGGCCTCGATGACGGACCTCGCGGCGTCGAACCCGGCGTCGAGGTAGACGGCGGCGAGGATGGCCTCGCACACGTCGGCCAGCAGGGCCTCCTTGCGGCGCAGTCCCGACTGGCGTTCACCCAGCCCCAGGATCACGTGCGGCGGCACGTCCCAGGCCATGGCCACCTCGGCGCAGGTCTCCCGGCGCACCAGATGGGCGAGGCGGCGCGACAGCTCGCCCTCGGTGGCGGCCGGATAGGCCCGGAACAGCATGTCGGCGATGACGAGCCCGAGGACGCGATCGCCCAGGAATTCGAAGCGCTGGTAGTGCGGGCCGTCGGCGGGCGTTCCCGGCAGGGCCGAGATGTGCGTCAGGGCGCGTTCCAGGAGGGTCCGATCGGCGAAGACGTGACCGACGGCCGCCTCGAGCTTGCCGAGCCCCGACTTCTTCGCCACGTCAGCCGACCGGCTTGAGCAGGCGGCTCCAGCGCACCGTCCAGGGCCATTCCCAGATCTTCCAGGCAGCGCCGTCCTCGGTGATCGAGAAGAAGATGATCTCGGCGCGTCCGATGAAGTTCTCGAACGGCACGTAGCCGACGCCCTGGGAGGTCATGTCGCGCGAGTCGAGCGAGTTGTCGCGGTTGTCGCCCATCATGAAGAAATGGCCGGGCGGCACCGTGTAGACCTGGGTGTTGCGGCCGAGCTTGTTGCCGTAGAGGTCGAGCTCCTGGATCGTGTAGCTCACGCCGTTGGGCAGGGTCTCGCGGTAGTAGGTCGCCTGGTCGCGGTACCCCGCGCCGGCGGACACGTCGCTCTTGCCGACGAGCTCCTTTTTGATCGCCTGCCCGTTGATGTGCAGGATGCCGTCGATCATCTGGATCTTGTCGTTCGGCAGGCCGATCACGCGCTTGATGTAGTCGGTCGAGTTGTCGCGCGGCAGCTTGAAGACGGCGATGTCGCCGCGCTTGGGCTCGGCGGCCCAGACCCGGCCGGAAAACAGCGGCGGGCTGAAGGGGACCGAGTACTTCGAATAGCCGTAGGAGTATTTCGACACGAAGAGGTAGTCGCCGATCAGCAGCGTCGGGATCAGCGATCCGGACGGGATGTTGAAGGGCTGGAACAGGAACGTGCGCACCACGACGGCGATGAGCAGGGCCTGGACCACGACCTTCACGGTCTCGAGGAGACCCCCGTCGTCGGTCCTCTTCGCTTCGTTTGCCACGCGGCTCGGCTCCGTCATCTCGTCGTCCTCCGGGTCTCGCCGGGAGCCCCGTTCTGCGCCCGCGGGGGCGGCTCGCGCCACGGTGCAGGCCGCGGGTATAGACCCGCCCCCTGCCGCTGGCAATTCATCGCTCCGGGCGCGAAAGGCCCGGTCATCCTGCGTTGGCGGTGCCGGGCCGCGCCTCGATCACCACGAAAGCCTGGGCGAGAGGATACTCGTCCGTGATCGTGACGTGGATCACGGCCTCGTGTCCCGCGGGCAGCAGCGCGTCCAGCCGAGCCCTCGCTCCGCCCGTGAGCGCCATGGTGGGCGCCCCCGACGGCAAATTCACGACGCCGAGGTCGCGCATGAAGACGCCGCGGCTGAACCCGGTGCCGAGCGCCTTGGCGCAGGCCTCCTTCGCGGCGAAGCGCTTGGCATAGGAGGCCGCCCGCTCCTTGCGCCGCTCCGACTTCCTCTGCTCCACCGGCGTGAACACCCGCTCGACGAAACGCCGGCCAAAACGGTCCAGCGTCTTCTCGATCCGGCGGATGTCGCACAGGTCGGAGCCGAGGCCGAGGATCATCGCGGCGCCTGTCCGGTGCCCTGCCGCCCGGCCGCCATGGCGGCGCGCATGCGCTTCACCGCCTCCGACAGCCCGACGAAGATCGCCTCGCCGACGAGGAAGTGGCCGATGTTGAGTTCCTTGATCTGCGGCAGCGTCGCGATCCGCTGGGCCGTGGCGTAGTCGAGGCCATGGCCGGCATGGATCTCCAGGCCGAGCGCCGAGCCGAGTTCGGCGGCCCGGCGCAGGCGCTGGAACTCGTGTTCCGCGCGCTCGCTCTCGCCCGCCTCCACCGCCTCGCACCAGGTGCCGGTGTGCAGCTCGACGACGGGCGCGCCCAGCTTGGCGGCCATCTCGACCGGCGCCGCGTCGGCCTCGATGAACAGCGACACGCGGATGCCGGCGCTGCGCAGCCGCGCGATGGCCGGCTCCAGGTGGGCCCTGCCGCCCACCACGTCCAGGCCACCCTCGGTCGTGCGCTCCTCGCGCTTCTCCGGGACGAGGCACACGGCATGCGGCAGCACGTCGAGGGCGATCGTCACCATCTCGGTCGTGGCCGCCATCTCGAAGTTCAGCGGCACGCCGATGGCGTCCTTGAGGCCCTGCATGTCGCCATCGCGGATGTGGCGGCGGTCTTCCCGCAGGTGGGCCGTGATGCCGTCGGCGCCCGCCTCGACGGCCAGCAGCGCCGCCCGGATCGGGTTGGGCCGCGAGCCGCCACGCGCGTTGCGCACGGTGGCCACATGGTCGACGTTGATCCCCAGGCGCAAGTCGTCGGTCATGAGGGTCAGGCCTTGATGCCGCGGCTGCCGGGCTTGGTGGCCGGGATGGCGGCGAGCTCCGGCGGCAGCTGGTCCGGCGCGTAGGAGGGAATGTCGAGCTGGGCGAGGCTGACCAGCGGCACGCCGATGTCGGCCTTGCCGCCGGACCGGTCGATCAGGCAGGCGGCGCCCACGACGCCGTGGCTCACCTCGTTCACCGCCTCCAGGCATTCGCGCGACGAGAGGCCCGTGGTCACGATGTCCTCGACCATGAGCACGCGGGCGCCGGCCGGGATCTCGAAGCCGCGGCGCAGGCGGAAGCGGCCCTCCTCGCGCTCGACGAAGATCGCCTTGGCGCCGAGCTGCCGGGCCGTCTCGTAGCCGGGCACGATGCCGCCCACGGCCGGCGAGACCACCATGTCGATGGTGCCGAACTGCGCCTTCACCTTCTCGGCCAGGGCCCTGCACAGGCGCTCGGTGCGCACGGGATCCTGGAAGACGAACATCTTCTGCAGGAACACGGGGCTGCGCAGGCCCGACGACAGAATGAAATGCCCCTCCAGCAGCGCGCCGGCGGCGCGGAATTCGGCGAGAACCTCGTCTGTCGTCATGGTCTTCCTCCTGTGCCGCGCAGGCATTGCAGATGCCGGCCCGCCACGCAAGTTGGCGTGGTGTCATGGAGTGGGGCGGGAGCCCGCCCATGCTTGGCGCTCCCTGCGCCGTCCTGGCCGGGCCTGGTCCGGCCATCCACGACTTTGCAGCGGTTGAGAGCTTGAGTCGTGGGTGCCCGGGCCAAGCCCGGGCATGACGCGCGGGGAGAGCGAGCGAACAAGGGTACCGTCGGTCCGGCTATCCGTTCACCCGCCGCACCGAGCTCACCACCGGGCGCTGCTTGAGCTGGTTCATGATCCCGTTCAGGTGCTTGAGGTTCCACACCTCGACGTCGATGGTGATCTCCCGGAAGTCGGCGGCGCCGCGGCCCGTGACGGAGATCGAATCGATGTTTCCGTCGTTGTCGCCGATGATCTGGGCGATCTGCGCCAGCGTGCCCGGCTCGTTGATCACCGTGAGCGACAGCTGCGCCGGGAAGCGCTGCGGCACGGCCTCGTCGATGTCCCAGCGCACGTCGAGCCAGCGGTCCGGCTGGTCGTCGAAGGCGGTGAGCGCCGGCGACTGGATCGGATAGATCGTGATCCCCTCGCCAGGCGTCAGGATGCCCACGATGCGATCGCCCGGCACCGCGCCGCCATTGGGTGCGAAGCGCACAGGCAGGTCGCCGTTGAGGCCGCGGATCGGGATGGACGGGGCGGTGCGCGGGGCGGCGCCCGGGACCTTGAAGACGAGGCCCTCGGCCTTCTTCAGGCCGAACCAGCCCCCCTCCGTGCGGTTGGCCTCGACGCCGGTGACCTTCTCGTCCTTGTAGTCGGGATAGACGGCCTTCACGACGTCGCCGGAGAAGATCTCGCCCCGGCCGACGGCGGCGAGCACGTCGTCGAGCGAGGTGCGGGCGAGCCGCGGCAGCGCCGCCTTGAGCTTCTCGTCCGAATAGGCCTTCTTGCCCCGCTCGAAGGCGCGCTCGACGATCTGGCGGCCGAGCCCGGCATATTGCTTGCGCACCGCGGCGCGCGTGGCGCGGCGGATGGCGGCGCGCGCCTTGCCGGTGACGACGATGGATTCCCACGCCGCCGGCGGCACCTGGCCGGGCGCACGCGAGATCTCGACCTCGTCGCCGTTGTGCAGCTCGGAGAGCAGCGGGACGATGCGGCCGTTGACCTTGCAGCCGACGGCCGTGTTGCCGACGTCGGTGTGGACCGCGTAGGCGAAGTCGATGGGCGTGGCGCCGCGCGGCAGGGCGATCAGGCGGCCCTTGGGCGTGAAGCAGAACACCTGGTCATGGAACAGCTCGAGCTTCGTGTGCTCGAGGAATTCCTCAGGGCTGTCGCCCTCGGCCAGCGTCTCGACCGTGCGCCGCAGCCACTCGTAGGCGCGGCTCTCGCGCGCCAGCGCCGACTTGTCGGAGGCGCGGTTGTCCTTGTAGAGCGCGTGCGCGGCGATGCCGTATTCGTTGATCCGGTCCTGATCCTGGGTGCGGATCTGCAGCTCGACGCGCTGCCGGCCAGGGCCGATGATGGTGGTGTGCAACGACCGGTAGTCGTTCTGCTTGGGCGTCGAGATGTAGTCCTTGAAGCGCCCGGGGACGCTCGGCCAGGTGGTGTGGACGATGCCCAGCACCGCGTAGCAGGCGGCGACGTCCGGCACGATCACGCGGAAGCCGAAGATGTCGGAGAGCTGCTCGAAGGAGACGGACTTGCGCTCCATCTTCTTCCAGATCGAGTAGGCCCGCTTGCGCCGTCCCTTGACGTCGGCCTTCATGCCGTACTGGGCGAGCTTGGTGGCGAGTTCCTTCTCGATCTCCTCGATGACCGGCCCGCTGCGCTCGGAAATCTCGTCGAGGCGGGCCGAGATCATCGCGTGGGCCTCGGGCGAGAAGTGGCGGAAAGCCAGGTCCTCCAGCTCCTCGCGCATCTCCTGCATGCCCATGCGGCCGGCGAGCGGCGCGTAGATGTCGAGCGTCTCCTCCGCGATGCGGGTGCGCTTCTCGACCGGCACGTAGTGCAGCGTGCGCATGTTGTGCAGGCGGTCGGCGAGCTTCACCAGGAGCACGCGGACGTCGTCGGCGATCGCCAGCAGCAGCTTGCGCAGGTTCTCCGCCTGCGCCGCCTTCTTCGACACGAGGTCGAGCTTCTTGATCTTGGTGAGGCCTTCGACGAGCGCGCCGATCTCGTGGCCGAAGAGGGTGTCGATCTCCTCGCGGGTCGCCTCGGTGTCCTCGATGGTGTCGTGCAGGACCGCGGCCACGATCGTGGCGTCGTCCAGCCGCAACTCGGTGAGGATCGCCGCCACCTCCAGCGGGTGGGACATGTAGGGATCGCCCGAAGCGCGCTTCTGCGATCCGTGCGCTTTCATCGCATAGACGTAAGCGCGGTTCAGGAGAGCCTCGTCCGCGTTCGGATTGTAGCGCTTGACGCGTTCGACGAGTTCGTACTGCCGCATCATGGCGGCTGGACCTTCCGATGGGGTAGCTGGGCCTCTCCGGCAGGGTTGGACTCCGACCGTCCAACCAGTATCGGGATCGCCGGGGGCGGCGGCAAGGCCGCACGATGCCGCGAGGGGGGCATCGGCGGAGAAAAAAGCAGCCGCAATGAAAAAAAGCCCGGCGCGAGGCCGGGCTTTCGAAGAGGCGGTCGGGAGCGAGGCTTACTCGCCCTCGTCGTCCGTCTCGGCCGGGGGCACCAGGCCCTCGAGGCCGCGCAGCAGGTCTTCCTCGGTCATGCGGTCGAACTCGACGCTCGAGTCGTCGGCCCCGCCACCGGCGGCCGGCGCGCCGATCAGCGGCACGGTCTCGGGCTCGGGCTCGTCGACGTCCACGTGCTTCTGCAGCGAGTGGATGAAGTCCTCCTTGAGGTCTTCCGGCGAGATGGTCTCGTCGGCGATCTCGCGCAGGGCCACGACCGGGTTCTTGTCGCGGTCGCGCTCGATGGTCAGCGGAGCGCCGGCCGAGATCATGCGGGCACGGTGGCTCGCGAGAAGGACCAGTTCGAACCGGTTGTCGACCTTGTCGATGCAGTCTTCAACGGTAACGCGCGCCATGGAGGCTCCCGGAAACGAGGACGGGCATGATGGGATTGGGCCTGCTACACCCTCCGCCCCGATTTGGCAAGAGGCGCCGCCCGGCTACACCTTCGAAGATGCGATCCTACGCCTTATGGCACAGCTTGCGCTCGATGAATCCACCCAGAAGGAAAGATTGACACCGAAAGCATTTAAGCCTTAATTCCAGCAACTTTTGGTTGAAGAGAGATTCACTGACTCTCTTTCTCGGATACACGCGCAACGCCCGCACTCGGCGATAGTCAATTGTATACAGTAATTGACATCATCAGGTTCGTGGCAGCCAGAACCACTGATTGGGCATGCCCATGCAGAATGCCGACCGGACCGCTCTATTCATTGACGGCGCAAACCTCTACGCCACGGCCAAGGCGCTTGGCTTCGACATCGACTACAAGCGCCTGCTGAAAGAATTCCAGGGCCGTGGCAATCTGGTCCGCGCCTTCTATTACACGGCGCTGATCGAGGATCAGGAGTATTCCTCCATCCGGCCGCTGATCGATTGGCTCGATTACAACGGCTACCGCGTGGTGACCAAGCCGACCAAGGAGTTCGTCGACTCCACCGGTCGCCGCAAGGTCAAGGGCAACATGGACATCGAGCTCGCGATCGACGCGCTCGAGCTCGCGCCCTTCATCAACCACATGGTTCTCTTCTCCGGCGACGGCGACTTCCGGTCCCTGGTCGAAGCCATGCAGCGGCGCGGCGTGCGCGTGTCGGTCGTCTCGACCATCAGCTCGCAGCCCCCGATGGTGGCCGACGAACTGCGCCGCCAGGCTGACGAGTTCATCGACATCGTGCAGCTGATCCCGCGCATCGGCCGCGATCCGGCCGAGCGCACCGAGCGTCCGCCGCGCAACTTCGAGCGCCGGCCGATGGCTCCGACCGCCGCCCCGGCGGACCCCAACGGGGACGACGCCTGACACGGGCGTCGTCGCAGGACGTCGGCACGGGCAGCGTTTCCATCGCAACGCTGCCGGCCGACGGTGGGCGCATGCTTCTGGCGAAAAGCCGGATTTCCCCTTTTCGCAGCATGCTCTAACACGGGCCCATGGCCCGTCCGACGTTTCCTGATTCTGCCCTCCCGACCGAACCTTCGCGCGACTGCCCCGCCTGTCCCAGGCTGGTGGCGTTCCGCCATGAGGCTCGCGCCCGCGAGCCCGACTGGCACAACGCGCCGGTGCCGTCCTTCGGCGACCCGTCCGGCCGCCTCCTGATCGTGGGCCTCGCGCCCGGCCTTCGCGGCGCCAACCGGACCGGCCGGCCCTTCACCGGCGACTATGCCGGGGACCTGCTCTACGCGACGCTGGACGAATTCGGCTTCTCGCGCGGCCGGTTCGAGGCGCGCCCCGACGACGGCCTCGCCCTCGTCGACTGCCGCCTGACCAACGCGGTGCGCTGCGTGCCGCCCGAGAACAAGCCGACCGGGGCCGAGATCGTCACCTGCCGGTCGTTCCTGACCGCGACGATCGCCGCCATGCCGCGGTTGAAGGCCGCGGTGGCGCTGGGCCGCATCGCCCACGAATCGCTGGTGAGGGCGCTCGGGGAGAAGCCTTCGGCCCACCCCTTCGGCCACGCCCGCCGCCACGCCGTCGGGCCGGTCGCGGTCTTCGACAGCTACCATTGCAGCCGGTACAACACGAACACCGGGCGTCTCACGCCCGAGATGTTCCGGACCGTTTTCGCCGCCGTGCGGCGCGAGCTGGACGCGGGCTAGCCGAACGTCGTCACCGCCGCCTTGGGGCCTGTCCCGTCGCCCGCTCGTCCGGCTCGGGGCTCCCTCACCGCGTCCTGGCCGGGCTCGGTCCGGCCATCCACGACGTCAGGAGCCGGCAAAGTCGTGTGTGCTCGGGCCAGGCCCTTCGACGTGCACACAAGTGATTATGGATGGCTGAGCGCGCTTTCCCTCCCCTGCAGGGGAGGGTGGATCGCGCGAAGCGCGAGACGGGTGGGGGCGGTGCCGCAGGACTTGGCGCGACGACAGGGCCGGCCCCGGCATATCCGCTCTTTCTTTGCCGCTGTCCCCACCCGTCAGCCGCTTTGCGGCTGCCACCCTCCCCTGCAGGGGAGGGAGAGCGCCCTTCCTTCGGGCTCGAGTGAGATGGGTGCATCCCGAAGGGCGAGGCCCGGGCAGGACGGCGGAGAGGTCGACGCCAAGGCGAATTGAGCGTCGGAAGACTGAAAGAGCTTCGCGCCCTCACTTCTTCGGCGGCGGCACGGGCCCGGTGGAGAAGCGGTTGAACACCATGTCCGGGGCGCTGGTGTTGTGGCGGGACAGGACCTGGCGGCCGGCCCAGAGCTCGGTGATGTCGTCGCCGCCCTTGAAATTCATGATCGGGGCTTCGCCCCAGCCCTTGCCGTCCTTCACCCGCCACTCGACCTTGGCCACGTCGGCATTGGTCTCGGTGGTGTACATCGAGCGCAGCGCGGCGAACGGCATGTTGGCCGGGCGCGGGCCGTCGAACTCGACGTCGAGGATGATGCGGTCCTGGTCGAGGGTGGAGATGGTGAGCGTCGCCGAGCCGCCGCGCGCGAAGGTCATGGTGAAGCGCTTGGCCTTGGGGTCGAAGACGATCTCCTTGATGTCCACGATCGGGCGCTCCTGCACCTCCACCGGGCCGACGAGGAACGAGCTTCCATAGGCGGTCCAGCGCATGTGCGGCGGCGGCAGCGGCCGGGCGCGCCAGTAGCCGTCCGGCGGATAGACCACCAGCACCTCTTCCGCGCGCTCCTGGAATTTCACCCACACCTGGATGATGTGCAGGCCGTTCTCGACGCGGTCGCCGACGCGCACCGGCACGGTCGCCGGGCGCCAGAAGGAGGGATAGGCGTAGCCGGTGAGCCAGAGGTCGTTGTCCTCGTAAAACGTCACGCGCTTGGCCTGGGTGGCGAAGGACGGGTCGCGGCTCATGTCGCAGCTGGTGAAGTCCGGGGCCCAGCGGTCGGCCGTGATACCGCCGATGAAGGACGGGTGGACCGCCTGGATGCGCAGGCTCTTCAGGGTCGCGGACGAGAAGTCGAGCGCCACGTTGTCCTTCTCGGCGCAGAGCTCCGGCTCGCTACCGTTCTTGACGGTGACCGGCAGGTCGTCGGCCCTGGCGACGGCTCCTCCCGCCAGCAGGGCCAGAAGGGCGAAGGCAGGGGCGAGACGGCTCTTGCGGGTCATCGATCGGTGTCCTCGGGCTCGGATGAGCGTCATGGCCTTCTAACGATTGGGTGGCGGCGTCCGTTCAGGCCGCCGCCGCGGCCGGAGGCGGAGGCGGCATCGGGGCCTCCAGGGCGGCGACTTCCGCCGGCATGTGGAACTCCTCGGGGATGGCCGCGAGCTTCCAGCGGGCTAGCAGCGCGCCGAGCGCCGGGGCCGCCGTCACCACCGCGAAGGGAATGGCGATGGGAAAGCCAATGAGGAGCGGCAGGCCCCAGGCGAGCGCGCCCGGGGCTTTCCACCCCAGGAGGGCGATGACGGTCGAGCCGAACAGCGTCTGGAGCCACAAGCCGCGAGCGGCCGTTTCCCAGGACAGGGCATGGGCGTCGCGGGCCTGTCCGTTCCAGGTCACGGAGCGCCCGAAGAGGAGACCCACCATGAACAGGCTGGTGCGCAACGTCGTCACCGCGCCGACCAGGAACGAGAACACGAGTTCGCAGACGAAGCCCACGAGGAACCAGGGCGCGCCGCCGTAGCGGGCCGCCCCGCCCCTGGTCATCAGCACGTCGATGGCGCCGGCGATCTTGGGGGCGAGATACATCGCCAGGAAGGCCAGGTAGACGAACAGCGCCAGGCCCGCCGGGTAGCCCGCCGCGAGATCCTGCGTCTCGAAGGGCTTCAGCGCGGCGAGCGCGAACATCAGCGTCCAGGCCGGGATCCCGAGGAACATGAGGATCGCCCAGGTGAGCTGGAAGCGGCTCATCGGGAAGAGCCCGGGCAGGCCGAGCAGGCGCCAGTACTGCATGTTGCCCTGGCACCAGCGCAGGTCGCGGCGGGTGAACTCCAGCACCGTCGGCGGGTTCTCCTCCCAGCTGCCGCACTCCTGCGGCAGCACGCGCACCTCGAAGCCGGCCCGGCGCATGAGCACGGCCTCGACCTGGTCGTGCGACAGGATGGGGCCGCCCAGCGGCGGGCCGCCCGGCAGGACCGGGAGGTGGCAGTGCTCGGCGAAGGGCGCGATGCGCACCAGCGCGTTGTGGCCCCAGAAGGGCCCGCAGTCCCCCGCCCACCAGGCGCTGCCCATGGTGTAGGGCCGCATCCCCTGGCGCATGCCGAACTGGAACAGCCGCGCGAAGGCGCTGCGCGACGGCAGGCCCACCACGAGGCTCTGCAGGATGCCGATCCGGGGATGGGCCTGCATGATGCGCACGAGGCGCACCACGGTGGGACCGTCCATCAGGCTGTCGGCGTCGAGCGGCAGCATCAGCTCGTAGTCGGCACCCCAGCGGTCGCAGAAATCGCGCACGTTGCCGGCCTTGAAGCCGGTGTTGGCCGTGCGCCGCCGGTAATGCAGCCGCTGCGGAACGGCGTCCGAGGCCTTCCAGCTTTCGAAGGCGCGCTCCTCGGCCTCGGCGACCGTCGGGTCGTTGGTGTCGCTCAGGATGAAATAGGCGAAGGCGGCCCCCTGCCCCGTCGCGTCGATGCTGTCCTTGACGATGCGCAGGCGGCGGATGGCCCGCTCCGGATCCTCGTTGCGCAGGGTCAGGAGCACGGCCGTGCGCACCTGCAGCGGCCCGGTGCCCTCGGCGGCGGGAAGGTATGGCGCGACCTGATCCCAGGCATCGCGCCGCACGTGCAGCAGCCACAGCCCGATGGCGGCGTTCCAGAAGCCGAGCACGCTCCAGGGCGCCGCGAACAGGAAGCACACCAGCATCAGCACGTCGATCAGCGTCCAGCCGCCGGAGGACAGGACGGCGACGAGCGCCCAGGCGAGGCCGAGGAAGGTCAGCCCGTTGAGGGCCCCGACGATGCGACGCCTGCGGGTGAGATCCGCCGTTGACTGTAGACCCGTGGGGGTGGATGCCATGATCACGCCGGGACTGGAAAGCGACACGATCCCGCGCCACAACGTGGACTGGACCGTCCATGCATGTAGAGGGGAACACCGGGTTGGGCAATGAGGGGCAGGCGGACGCGCTGTGGTACGTGGCGCCGATGCGGGCGGAGATCCGGCCGGTGCGGTGGGTCATGCCGGCGGACGGCGTCGTCGTGCGCAGCCTCTGGTCGGGCCTCAGCCGGGGCACCGAGCGCCTCGTGGCCTCCGGCCGGGTGCCGCAGGCCGAGCACGAGCGCATGCGCGCGCCCCTCCAGGAGGGCGAGTTTCCCTTCCCCGTGAAGTACGGCTACTGCGCCGTGGGCCTCGTCGAGCAGGGACCGCCCGCGCTCCTGGGCCGCATGGTCTTCGCTCTCCACCCGCACCAGACGCGGTTCGGGGCGCCGGTTGGCTTCGTTTCGCCAATCCCGGAGCAGGTTCCTGCCCGGCGGGCCATCCTCGCCGCCAACATGGAGACGGCCCTCAACGGCCTGTGGGATTCCGGCGCGGGACCGGGTGACCGGATCGCCGTCGTCGGCGCGGGAATCGTCGGCCTGCTCGTCGCCCACCTGGCGCGGGGCCTGCCGGGCACCGAGGTGACGGTCGTCGACGTGGACGCCAGCCGCGCCGGGCTGGCCGGGGCCTTGGGCGTCGCCTTCGCGGAGAGCCCGCCGGGCGACTGCGACATCGTGTTCCACACCAGCGCCGCGCCGGCGGGCCTCGGCACCGCCATCGCCGCCGCTGGGCTCGAGGCCACCGTGGTCGAGATGAGCTGGTACGGCGAAGGCCTGCAGCCGGTGCCGCTCGGCGGCGCCTTCCACAGCCGCCGGCTGCGCCTCGTCTCGTCCCAGGTCGGGCAGGTCGCGCCCTCCCGCCGCCCGCGCTGGAGCCATGCCCGGCGCATGGAGGCCGCCATCGGCCTCCTCGCCGACGACCGGCTCGATGCCCTGATCACGGCCGAGGTCGCCTTCGCGGACCTCCCGGCCGCCGTTCCGGCCCTTCTTGCCCCCGGCGCGCCGGGGCTCGCCACCGCCATCCGCTACTGACCCTCACAGGAGAACCGCATGTACGCCGTCGAAGTGCGCGACCACATCATGATCGCGCACAGCTTCAAGGGGGACCTCTTCGGCCCCGCCCAGCGCCTGCACGGGGCCACCTTCGTGGTCGATGTGGCCTTCTTCCGCGAGACCCTGACGCCGGAGAACGTGGTGGTCGACATCGGCCGCGCGCACGACGCGCTGAAGGCGACGCTCGGGCCGCTGAACTACCGCAACCTGGACGAGATCCCGGAATTCGCGGGCCAGCAGACGACGACCGAATTCCTCAGCAAGCATATCTTCGACCGCATGGCCGCGGCCTGCCGCAACGGCGACCTCGGCCCCGGCTCGGACGGCATCGTGAAGATCCGCGTGCAGCTGCACGAGTCCCACGTCGCGCGGGCTTGGTTCGAGGGGCCGGTCACCGTTGCCTGACGTCGTCTTCGCGATCCCCGGCGACATCGACACGCCGACGGGCGGCTACGCCTACGACCGACGGGTCCTGGCCCTGCTGCCGGAGTGCGGGCTGCCGGCCCGCCACCTCCCGTTGCCGGGGTCGTTTCCGTTCGCGCCGGTGCCCGATCTCGCCATGGCGGGCCGGGCGCTGGGACAGACGCCGGAGGAAGCCGTCGTCCTCGTCGACGGGCTCGCCTACGGCGCCCTCACCGACATCGTGCTGAAGGACCTGCACCGGCGGTTCGTGGCGCTCGTGCACCATCCGCTGGCGCTGGAGACCGGCCTTCCCGAACGCCGCCGTCGCGCCCTCGTGGAAAGCGAGCGCGCGGCCCTGGCCCGGGCCGTGGCCGTCATCGTCACCAGCCCGCTGACCGCCCGCATCCTCGCCGCCGACTACGACGTGCCCGCGCAAAAGATCACGGTCGCCGTGCCGGGGACGGATCCGGCGCCCCGGGCCACCGGGGGCGGCGAGCCGCCCTCGATCCTGGCCGTGGGCGCGGTGTCGCCCCGAAAGGCCTATGGCGTGCTGGTCGAGGCGATGGCCCTGCTCGCCGACCTCCCTTGGCGGCTCAGGATCCTCGGCGCCACCGACCGTGCGCCGGAGGAAGCCGACCGCGTCGCCGCTGGCATCCGCGACCGGCGTCTGGCCGGGCGGATCGCGCTGGAGGGCGCGCAGCCGGACGAGGCGCTTCAGGCCGCCTATGGCGCCGCCGACCTCTTCGTGATGCCGTCGCTTTTCGAGGGCTACGGAATGGTGCTGGCCGAGGCCATGGCGCGCGGCCTGCCGATCGTCTGCACCACGGGCGGAGCGGCGGCCGAGACCGTTCCCGACGCGGCGGCGCTGAAGGTGGCGCCCGGCGATGCCGGAGCGCTCGCCGCAGCGCTGCGCCTCGTGATCTGCGATCCCGCCCTGCGGGCGCGCCTGGCGGACGCCTCGCTGGCGGCCGGCCGCGCACTCCCGACCTGGACCGACACCGCCCGGCGCATCGCGGATGTCGTGCGCGGCGCCATGACCGCGCCCATCCCCGGAGCATCCCGATGAGCTTCAGCGCCGAATGGCTCACCCTGCGCGAGCCGGCCGACCACGCGGCCCGAAACCTCGCCGTGGCCGACGCCGTCCGGGCCCACTTCGCCGGCCGCGATGGGTTGCGCGTCGTGGACCTGGGGTGCGGGACCGGCTCGAACCTGCGCGGGACGGCGGAGAACCTGCCCGCGGCCCAGGCGTGGCGGCTCGTCGACTGGGATCCGGCGCTCCTGCAGGCCGCCTTGTCCTGCCTGCAGGACTGGGCCGGCGGCGCCACGCGCGCCGGCGACCGGCTCGACCTGCGTCACGCCGGGCGCAACCTGTCGGTCGAGACGATGCAGGCGGACCTGAACGCCGACCTCGCGCGGGTGCTGGACCCCGCGCCCGACCTCGTCACGGCAGCGGCCTTCTTCGACCTCGTCTCGGCCGACTGGATCGAGCGCTTCGCCGCCGTGCTCGCGGCCAGGCGCCTGCCGCTCTACACGGTGCTCACCTATGACGGGCGCGAGCAGTGGTCGCCGCCCCATCCGCTGGACACAGCCGTCCTGTCCGCCTTCCACGCACACCAGGGCCGCGACAAGGGCTTCGGCCCCGCCGCGGGGCCCAGGGCCGCGGACGCTCTCGCCGCGGCCTTCCGCCGCCAGGGCTATGACGTCGTCACCGGCGAGAGCCCCTGGCGCCTGGGCGCCGAGAGCGCGACGCTGGTCGGCCAGCTCGCGACGGGCATCGCCGGCGCGGCGGTCGAGGCCGGCGGCGTGAGCGAGGCGCAGGGCCGGGCGTGGGCCGCGGCCCGGACCGGCGCGTCGGCGCTGATCGGGCACGTGGACCTGTTCGCGGTGCCGCGCACCTAGCGCTTGAACTTCAACGGCTTTTTCAACCTGCCCTCACCGTCTCTACGTCCTGCCCGGGCTTGGCCCGGGCATCCACGACTTTGCCGGGGCCGTCCTCAAGTCGTGGGTGGCCGGGCCAAGCCCGGCCAGGACGGCGGTGAGGTTGGAGCCGGGCCCCGGCGGTCGATCAGACCGCTTCACCGCGCCCACATGCGGGACATGACCTCGTCGCGCTTGACCAAGGCGTGGTTCAGCGCGCCGGCGACGTGGAGGATGACGAGGCCGATCAGCAGGAAGCCGCCGAGTTCGTGCATCTCGAACAGGGTCTTGATCATGTCCTCGCCGAACGAGAAGGCGAAGGGCATCGGGATCGTCCAGAAGAGCTTCACCGGCGCGCAGCAGCTCGACGTCGCCGCGTAGCCACCGATGGGCAGGGCGACCAGCACGACGTAGAGCGCCACGTGGACGATCTTCGAGATCACGCGCTCGGCCTGGGTCAGGCCCGCGGCCGGCGGCGGGGCGCCCTTGACGAGGCGGACGGCCAGCCGGGCCATCATGATCACGAAGATGAGGATGCCGAAGGACTTGTGGATCTCGTAGAGGGCGTTGGTGAAGGCGCCCTCGGGCGTGCGCACCATCGCCAGGGCGACGGGCACGGTCACGGCGACGCAGAACGCGGTCAGCCAGTGCAACATGCGGGCGGCGGGCGTGTAGGTACCGGTCATCATGGCGGGTCCCCTCCCCGGGCGCTTGGCCCATTCTGTCTCAGGTCGCAGTCGAACAGGACGTCGCCGTCCGCCAGCACGACCACGCGCGTGGCGGGCCGCAGGGCCCTGTCGAGGGCGGCGATCGGGGTGGTTTCCAGCGCGGGCTTGCCCGACCCGATGATCATCGGGGCGACGAGCACGTGCAGGCGGTCGACACATCCGGCCTCGATGAAGGTGGAAATGGTGTGCGAGCCGCCTTCGACAAGGATGCGACGCAGGCCTGCGGCATGAAGTGCCGCCAGGATCGCCCGCGGGGGGATCCGCCCTTGCACCGCGGGCACGACGATCTCCTCGACCCCCGGAGGCACGGGATGGCCCTGTTCGCCGCGCAGCAGGATGCGCCGTTCGCCGGCGGGCGCGAGGCAGCGGCAGTCGACCGGGACCCGGCCGCGCGGATCCAGCACGATCCGAGCCGGGCTGGGGCCGGGCACCCTGCGCACCGTGAGCTGGGGGTCGTCGGCGATCACGGTGCCGATCCCCACGAGCACGCCGTCGACCCGGGCGCGGATGCGATGCAGGTGGTCGAGGGCGCAGCCGCCGTTGATCCAGCGCGACTCGCCGGTGACGGTGGCGATACGTCCGTCGAGCGACTGGCCGAGCTGCGCGACAACGAAGGATTGATCCTCCGTGATGGCGTCGAAGGGGGCAAAAACATCCGTTAGCGATGGATAATTGCCGATCGATGAGGCAGGGTGGGAATGAGGCACAGGGGTCCGGGGTTGATATGTCGGTGCAGGCTGATCCTGCACAGGCCGGGCTTGAACGCTACGACCCAAGCGCCACTTGTTGCGTGGGCCGGGCAGAACCCGGAGCCTGCAGGGGACTTCGATGCTGCGTACGGAACGGATTGTAGGGTTGCTGGACGATTTCGACCACCTTTCGGTCGAACGGGCCATAGCCGAGTTTCGCTCGGGACGCCCTGTTCTCGTCACCGACGCCGCGGAGTCGGCCCTCGTGACCAGCGCCGAGGCGCTGGACGGCGAACGCTCGGATACATTGAGCGATGTGGCAGATGGCCGCGCCAGGCTCGCGCTTCCCTCGGCGCGCCTGCGGCGGCTCGGGGTGGAGCGCACCGTTCCCGGCGTGGTGGCTCTGCCCGTCGTAGACCATGACCGCATCGAGACGCTGGCCCTCAAGCTCGACGCGCGGATCGATGCCCCCGTCGGCCAGGCGGGTCCCGTCGACCAGCTGGCGCTGGAGCTCGCGGCGCTGTCGCTGGTGATGCCGGCCGTCGTCGTCATTCCGGTGGCGCGCGAGAGCGTCGACCAGGCCGTGATGGTGGTGAGCGGGCACGCCCTGCGCTCCTACCGCCCGGCCATGGCGCGGCAGATCCACGTCGTCAGCCGCGCGCCGGTGCCCCTCGAGGGAGCCCCAGACACCGAGTTCGTCGTGTTCCGCGGCGGCGAGGGCCTGCGCGACCAGGTGGCGATAGTGGTCGGCAAGCCCGACCTGGAGAAGCCGGTGAGCGTGCGCCTGCACTCGGCCTGCCTCACGGGCGACCTCTTCGGCAGCCTGAAGTGCGATTGCGGCGACCAGTTGCGGTCCACCGTGCGGTTCATGACCGAGAACGGCGGCGGCATCCTGCTCTACCTGGACCAGGAAGGGCGCGGCAACGGCATCGCCAACAAGATCCGGGCCTACAAGCTGCAGAGCCAGGGCTACGACACCTACGACGCCGACGAGATGCTGGGCTTCGACCTCGACCAGCGCCGCTTCGGCTTCGCGGCCGAGATGCTGAAGCAGCTCGGCGTCTCGAAGGTCGCGATCCTGACCAACAACCCGGTCAAGATCGCCGCGTTGGAGAATGCCGGGCTCGAGGTGGTCGAGGACCGCCGCGTCCACGGACGCCCGACCAGCGAGAACGTGCTCTACCTCGCCTCCAAGCGCGACCGCGCCGGCCACTATATCGATCTCGACGATCTGGTGACCCACAAGCCCGTCAACGACTGACCGGCGAGCCGGTGAACGCGCCCGTTTCCGGCCCGCGGGACTGGCCGCTCGCGCGCGCCATGGCGCTGGTGGTGCTGGGCTGGGGCGCCCTCGCCTTCCCCTGGCTGTCGGGGCGGGTGACCGTGCCGTGGGACGCCAAGGCCCATTTCCAGCCGCAGCTCGCCTATCTCGCCGGCACGCTGCACCGCGGCGAGAGCCCGTTCTGGAACCCCTTCGTCTTCGCCGGATCGCCCCATGTGGCGGATCCGCAATCGCTCATCTTCTCGCCCCTGCATCTGATCGCCGCCGCCCTAGTGCCCGACCCAGGGCTCGTGCTCGCCGATGCCATCGCCTACGGCATGCTGCTCGTCGGCGCCTTCGCCGTGCTCCTGCTGTTCCGCGATCGGGGCTGGCACTGGAGCGGCGCCGTCGTCGCCGCGCTCGCCTTCGCCTTCGGCGGGTCGGCCGCCTGGCGCATCCAGCACACGGGCCAGATCCTGAGCCTCGCCTGGTTCGTTCCGGCGCTGTGGACCCTCGAGCGGGCCATCGTCCGGCGCACGGCTTTCTGGGGCTTTGCCGCCGGCGCGGTCGCCGGCCTCATGGTGCTGGGCCGCGACCAGGTGGCCTTCCTCGGGTGCTGGGTGCTGCTGGGCCGGGTCGTCTGGATGGTCGCGGCAGGCCCCGACCGGCTGGGCACGGCGGTCTCGCTGGTGAAGCCGCTCGCCATGGGCGTTCTCGGCGGCGTGCTGGTGTGCGGCGTGCCGCTCGTGCTGACCCTGCTGCTCGCCGGCGAGACCAGCCGGGCGAGCATCATCGACCTGGCGGGCGCGGAGCGCGGGTCGCTGCACCCCGCCTCGCTGCTGACGGCCTTCGTGGCCAATCTCTACGGGACGGATGGCCCTCTCGCCGACTTCTGGGGCCAGCCGAGCTTCGCCTGGGGGCCGACCGACCTCTTCCTCGCGCGCAACATGAGCGACGTCTACATGGGCGCGCTGCCCATCGTCGCCCTGCTGGCACTGGGCGTGGCGCGCGGCGCGCTCGCCGCCCGGGAGGTGCGCTTCCTGGTCGTGGCGCTGGTGCTGCTGCTGCTGTTCGCGCTGGGCCGCTACACGCCCGCCTTCCAGGTCATGTTCCACCTGCCGGGCGTGGGGCTGTTCCGACGACCGGCCGACGCGACCTTCCTCATCGGCGCGGTGGCGGCGATCCTCGCGGGCTACTGCGTCCACCGCCACGTGACGGGCACCCTGCCCAGCTGGACGGCCCCGACCCTCGCCGCGGCCACGCTCCTCGTGGGCGGCGGGCTGGCGGCCTGCGTGGCCGTCGCCGCGTGGAAGGACCGGCTCGGCCAGGCTGCCGGTCCCCTGGCGATGGGCCTCGCGTTCATGGCGGCCTCGGTCGCTGCGCTGTGGGCCGCTCCCCGGCTGGCCCGCCGCAGCGCCACGGCGGCCGGCATGGTGCTGGCGGGGCTCCTCACCCTGGACCTGGCGCTCGGCAACGGCCCGAACGAGTCGACCGCGCTGCCGCCCTCCACCTACGACGTGCTGCGACCCGACACCGCGAACGAGACGATCGCGGCCATCCGCAAGCGCATCGGCGAGACGGCCGGCCCGGACCGGCGCGACCGGGTCGAACTCGCGGGCATCGATTTCCACTGGCCGAACGCCTCGATGGTGCACCGGCTCGACCACACGCTGGGCTACAATCCCATCCACCTCGACACCTACACCCGGGCCACCGGGGCGCAGGACCACGTGGCTTTGCCCGACCAGCGGACGTTCTCGCCGCTGTTTCCGTCCTATCGCTCGCTGCTCGCCGACATGCTGGGCCTGCGCGTGATTGCCACCCGCGTCCCCGTCGAACAGATGGACAAGGCGCTGAAGCCCGGCGACCTGATCCCGCTAGGGCGCACGAAGGACGCCTTCCTCTACGAGAACCCGCGGGCCCTGCCGCGCGTGCTGTTCGCCACGCAGGCGCTGGGCGCCGACGGCGAGGCGATCATCGCGTCCGGCCGCTGGCCGGAGTTCGACCCGCGCACCACCGTGCTCCTCGACGCCCTGCCCGGCCTCAGGCTCGGTTCGGCCGGCGCCGGACCCGGCACGGTCCGCCTCGTGTCCTATGAGCCCACGCGGGTCGAGGTCGAGGCCGACAGTCCCGCCGGCGGCTGGGTGGTGCTGCACGACGTCTGGTACCCGTGGTGGCGGGCCACGGTGGACGGTGCCCCCGCGCCGATCCTGAAGGCCAACGTGCTGTTCCGGGCGGTCGCGGTCCCGGCGGGAAAGCACCGCGTGAGCTTCACCTTCCACCCGTTCTCCGGCGCGCTCGCCGAGGTGCTCGAGCGCTTTGGGCTGAAGGGGCGTTGAGGCGCCCCGATTCATCCGATCAGTCCGCTTTCCCTTCGCGCGTTCTGGCCGGGCCGGAGCCCGGCCAGGACGGTCCAGAGGGACAGAGAGGTCGTCCACATCGTGCGGCGAACGCTATCTCGCGCTCCCCGACGGCTCTCGCCCGCCTGTCCACAGCCCCCTTGCGTTTCCGATCCGTTCACGTCACATCAGAGGCTCAACCGGGGTGCGGTGAAGCGAATCACGGGCGGTGGACGCATGGCAAATTCTGGCGATCTCTTTGGCAACGGCTCTGCGGCGCGCAAGCTTCCGGAGGGATCCGCGCGGGCCGAGCCTGCCGCCAGGAAGAAGCCGGCGCTGGCGCCCGTTCCGGCCGGGACGCCCGGCGAGGCCGGCTACACCGCCGCCTCGATCGAGGTGCTGGAGGGGCTGGAGCCCGTCCGCCGCCGCCCGGGCATGTATATCGGCGGGACCGACGAGAAGGCCCTGCACCATCTCTTCGCCGAGGTGATCGACAACTCGATGGACGAGGCGGTCGCGGGCCACGCGACCTTCATCGAGGTGGTGGTCTCGTCCGACGGCTCGATCACCGTCACCGACAACGGGCGCGGGATTCCGGTCGATCCGCATCCGAAGTTCCCGGACAAGTCGGCGCTCGAAGTCATCATGACCACGCTCCACGCCGGCGGTAAGTTCGACAGCAAGGTCTACGAGACCTCGGGCGGCCTGCACGGCGTGGGCGTCTCGGTGGTCAACGCGCTCTCCGACCGCCTCGAGGTCGAGGTGGCCCGCGGGCAGCAGCTCTACCGCCAGGTCTTTTCCCGCGGCATTCCGCAGGGGCCCGTGGAGCACCTGGGCGAGGTCCGCAATCGCCGCGGCACCCGCACCCGCTTTCATCCCGACGCGCAGATCTTCGGGGCCGACGCGAAGTTCCAGCCGCGCCGCCTGTTCAAGATGGCGCGCTCGAAGGCCTATCTCTTCGGCGGCGTCGAGATCCGCTGGAACTGCGACCCGGCCCTTCTGGAGGGCGTCGAGGGCGTGCCGGCCGAGGCCGTGTTCCGCTTTCCCGCCGGCCTGAAGGACTACCTGGCCCGCGAAATCGAGGGCAAGGAGCTCGTCAACGACCAGATCTTCGCCGGCAAGATCGAGAAGGCCGGCGGCCACGGCTCGCTCGAATGGGCGGTGACCTGGCTCGGCGGCGTCGAGGACGGCTTCGTCAACTCCTACTGCAACACCATTCCGACGCCCGAGGGCGGCACGCACGAGAGCGGCCTGCGCATCGCGCTGCTGCGCGCGCTGAAGGACCACGCCGAGCGCATCGGGCAGACCAAGCGCGCCGCCAACGTCACGACCGACGACGTCATGGCGACCTGCGCGGCGATGCTGTCCGTGTTCATCCGCGAGCCGGAATTCCAGGGCCAGACCAAGGACAAGCTGGCCACGCTGGAGGCCTCGCGCATCGTGGAGACGGCCATTCGCGACGCCTTCGACCACTGGCTGGCGGCCTCGCCGTCCCAGGCGACCAAGCTCCTCGACTGGACCATCGACCGGGCCGACGAGCGCCTGCGCCGCAAGGCCGAGAAGGAGGTCGCCCGCAAGACCGCCGTGCGCAAGCTGCGCCTGCCCGGCAAGCTCGCCGACTGCACGGCCGCCGGCGCGGCCGGCTCCGAGATCTTCATCGTGGAGGGCGACTCGGCCGGCGGCTCCGCCAAGCAGGCGCGCGACCGGCAGACCCAGGCCGTCCTGCCGCTGCGCGGCAAGATCCTCAACGTGGCCAACTCCAGCCGCGACAAGCTCTCGCAGAACCAGCAGCTCGCCGACCTCTCCCAGGCGCTCGGCTGCGGCACGGGCTCGCACTACAAGGACGAGGAGCTGCGCTACGAGAAGGTCGTGATCATGACGGACGCCGACGTGGACGGCGCCCACATCGCGTCCCTGCTCATCACCTATTTCTACCGGCAGATGCCCAAGCTCGTGGACAACGGGCACCTCTATCTCGCCGTGCCGCCCCTCTACCGCCTGAGCCACGGCGGCAAGACCGTCTATGCCCGCGACGACGCGCACAAAGACGAGCTGATGCGCACGGTCTTCAAGGGCAAGGCCAATGTCGAGATCGGCCGCTTCAAGGGCCTGGGCGAGATGATGCCCGGGCAGCTCAAGGAAACCACGATGGATCCGAAGCGGCGCACGCTGCTGAAGGTCCGCGTGGTCAACGACGAGCG
This sequence comes from uncultured Alsobacter sp., assembly GCF_945952055.1. Lineage (GTDB taxonomy): Bacteria > Pseudomonadota > Alphaproteobacteria > Rhizobiales > Beijerinckiaceae > Alsobacter. The sequence goes on along the minus strand of NZ_CAMFHB010000021.1, from coordinate 41,214 downwards.
CCCGGAGACCAGCGACGCCGTGGAGCGCCTGATGGGCAACAAGCCCGAGGCCCGCTTCCAGTTCATCCAGGAACGCGCCGCCTTCGCGACCGACCTCGTCGACATCTGACGCATTAGTCGGAACGGATTAACCATCCGCCATTATCCGCGACGCTGGCGCTCGCCGGCGGCCTCGCTCACGCTCGGCAGGGCGTTCGGGCAGGCGTGCCCGGGCCTCATCACCCCCCCTCTGATGACGCGGGAGCCTGCCATGACCGACGTCGTACGCCTGTCCACGCCGTCCCGAACCCAGGACGGTTACACCCCCGCCGCGCGTGTCCTCCACTGGACCATGGCGGCCCTGATCCCCGTGGCCTTCATCCTGGGGCTGACCGTCGACGTGCCGCCGCGTGCCTACGAGAACGCCATGGTCCAGGCGCACATGCTGGTGGGCCTCACGCTCGCCCTGCTCCTGGTCGTGCGCATCGTGTCGCGCCTGTCGAACGGGGTCCCGGCGCCGGAGCCCGGCTCGGGCCGGCTTGCCGCCCGTCTCGCGGGAAGCACGCACCTGGTGCTGTACCTGCTGCTGATCATCCTGCCCCTGACGGGGCTGTTCGTGACGTTCTACCGCGGCCGCCCGATCGAACTGGGGCTGTTCACGGTCTTCTCGCCACTGGAGACGAACCGCGCGCTGAGCAAATCCATCCGCTCGTTCCACAAGTACTTCGCCTTCGCGCTGATCGGTCTCGCCGTCCTGCACGCAGGGGCCGCGTTCTGGCACCACAAGGCGTTGCGCGACGGGACGCTCAGGCGCATGTGGCCGTCCCGGTGATCGCGACATGACCGATCCGTAATGATCGGGACATGCTCGTGCGATCCCCTGTCGTGCATTGTCCCTCCATCGCTTGTTGAATAGGGGGATACCCAATGACCGACGTGATGCGGATGTCCGGCACCAAGCAACAGCCGCGGGCCTACGGTCCCGTGGCCCGCGCGCTGCACTGGAGCATGGCGGTAGGCATCCTGTTCGCCTTCCTGCTCGGGCTGACGGTCGATGCCTTTCCGAGGGCCTACGAGAACACCGTGGTCCAGGTTCACATGATCGTGGGGCTGGCCCTCCTGGTGCTGCTCGCACTCCGGCTGGTCTCGCGCCTGATCACCGGAGCCCCGGCGCCGGAGGCAGGAGGTAGCCCTCTGCTCGAAAAGCTCGCGGGCGCCGGCCATCTGGGGCTCTACGCGCTGATGCTGGTGGTGCCGATCGCCGGGCTCGCCACCATCTTCCTGCGCGGCCGCGGCATCGACCTCGGACTGTTCACGATCGCCTCGCCCATCGAGGCCAACCGGGCACTGGGGCGCTCCGCCAAGGAGGTCCACGAGCTCCTGTCCTTCGCCCTCATTGGCCTGGCCGCCCTCCATGCAGCCGCCGCCGTGTTCCACCACGTGGTGCTGCGCGACGGCACGATGCGGCGGATGATGCCGCAGCGGTGACGGGGTCGCGGAAGTCTACGAGCACGCCGTAGACGGCGCTCAGCCCGTCACCAGGATCTCCACGCCCGCCGCCATCAGGGCCCGCCGGATCTCCCCCTCCGGCGGGACGTCGATGACGAGGCGCTGGATGCGTGAGTAGTCGCAGACCTTGAAGACCGCCGGGCGGCCGAGCTTGGAGCCGTCGGCGATGACGGTGACGCTGCGCGCCTGGGCGATCATCGCCCGGGCGATCTCCGTCTCCTCCGGGTCGAAGTCGAGAATGCCGTCGACGTCGATCGAGCCCACGGTGAGCACGGCATGGGCGGCGCGCAGCGTGGCGATCTGCTCCACGGCCATCCGCCCGACGTTCTGGGCGCTGCCGTCGCGATACTCCCCGCCCACCAGGAACACGCGGTTCTGGCCGGAGCGGCCGACATGCTGGGCGGCCATCGCCGAGTTGGTGATGACGGTGAGGCCGGCGAGCTTGCCGAGTTCCTCCGCGAACAGGACGGTGGTGGTGCCCGTGTCGACGAAGATGCTGTCGCCGGCCTTGAAGAGCGCGGCCGCCGCCTGGCCGACAGCCCGCTTCGCCGCGACGTTCTCGCCCATCCGGGCCTGGAAAGAGCCTTCCGTGACGGAGCCGGTGTCGGAGGGCCCGACCGGGGCGGCCCCGCCATGGTACTTGCGAATCCGACCCGCCCGGGCCAGCGCCGCCAGGTCGCGGCGGATGGTCTCGCGTGACGCCGAGAGGCTCGCCGCGAGCCCGTCGACCGTCATGCGGCCCTGCCGCGACAGATACCCGACGATCAGTTCCTGACGAGCCACAGGCCGCATCATCCCCTCCCCGTCATCGACGCCATCCCTTGCTGCGTTGCACGGCGTCCGCAAAGCGCTCGCGCCAGGCGAGGCCCCTGCCCCGTCCCGGCGAGAACCTGACCGCCGGCCCGGCGGCGACGCCTGGCGCGGGCGCATCCCCACAGGCCAGCATGGCGCAGCCGAGCGCGGTGAGTTCGTGGAAGGCGGGGCGCACCACCTCCCGCTCCATGGCTTCCGCGAGGAACGTCGCGAAGTAGCCGCTCTGGGCGACGCCGCCGTCGATGGACACCGGGCCCTGCACGGATACCCGCGAGCCGATCGCCTCCACCACCCCGGCGGTGAGCAGCGCGATGCCCTCCAGCAGCGACTGGCACAGGTCGCGCGGCGTCGTCCCGGCGCCCAGGCCGATCCACGTGCCGGCGGCGGTACGGTCCCAGTGCGGACAGGCGAGCCCCGACAGGGCCGGGACGAAGGCGAGGTCGCGGCCGATCGCCGGTTCGGCGTCGAAACTGTCGAGTTCGGCGAACTCCCGGAAGAGCCCGAGGCCGCGCACCCAGTCCACCGCCGAGCCTACGTCGTAGACGCCGCCGTCGACGGCGTAGGTGGTCGTGCCCGCCTTGCGCCAGGCCACGGTGGGCAGCATGCCCTTCTCGGGAGCGCGCACGATCTCGGCACCCGTGACGGCGAGCGCGAAGGCGCCCGTACCGAAGGTGATCTTCGTGGCGCCCGGCACGCGGCAACCATGCCCGTAGAGGGCGGCCTGCTGGTCGACGACGCTGGCCTGGATGCGGGTCGGCCCGACGGCGCCGAAGTCGCCCACCGTGTCGCGGATCTCGGGCAGGCACTCGGCCGGCACACCGAAGAGATCGCAGAGCAGCGGGTCCCACGCGCCCGTTTCCAGGTTCATCAGGCTGGTGCGCGAGGCCGTGGTGACGTCGGTCGCGAAGGTGCCCGTCAGGCGGTCGAGGAAGAAGGCGTCGGTCGTCCCGAGCCTCAAGCGGCCGGCACGGCGCGCCTCGGCCACGGCCGGCACGTTCTCCAGGAGCCAGGACAGCTTGGACGCCGAGAAATAGGCGTCGAGCGGGAGGCCGGCGCGGGCGAGCGTCTCGGCCTGGGCGCCGGCGGCGCGCAGGCGTGCGATGGCGTCGCCGGTGCGGTTGTCCTGCCACACGATGACGGGGGACAGCGGTTCGCCGGTCACGGCGTCCCAGGCGAGGCAGCTCTCGCCCTGGTTGGCGATGCCGAGCCGCGGGACGCCCCGCGCCGCGTCGAGGCAGTGCCGCAGGGCGGCGAGCAGTTCGCGCGGATCGTGCTCGACCCAGCCGGGCCGGGGGTGGATCTGCCGGTGGCGGCCGGCGGACACCATGCGGACGCCGCCGTCCTCGTCGAGGAGGAGCAGGCGCGTGCTCGTGGTGCCCTGGTCGATGGCGGCGGCGTACGCGGTCACGGCTGCGCCTCCCGTTCCCGAGGCCTGTCGCCGGCGGCCTGCGCCTGGCGCGGCAGGGCCCGCAGGTCCGCCGCAACGGCCGCGGCCACGGCCCTGCCGTCCCGGAAGGACCACCCGGCCGATCGCGCGGCTCCGGAGACGTTGCCGGCCACGTAGACGCACGGGTCGGACGAGCGCCCCGCGGCGTCGCGCGCCGGGGCGCCGGTGGCGGGATCGAGGCGCAGATGCCCCGTGCGGGCCAGCGTCGCCTCGGGCACGAACGCCCCGGTGAACAGCACGCCGTCGCAGGCGAGGGTCCGGACGGTGCCGTCGGCGTGCCGGAGCGTGGCGCCCTCGACGCGCTCGCGCCCGGCGATCGACTGCACGACGGTGCCGAAATGCACGGGAATGCCGGCAAGCCGCGGGAACAACGAGAACGGCCAGGGCGCGGAAGCCCGCCGGCCCGCCTCGACCACGGCGACCGGACGGATGCCATGCCGCAGGCAGGTGGAGACGGCCGAAAGGCCGACCCACTCCGTGCCCACGATCAGGGGCCGGCGGAAGGGCACGAGACCCTCGAGGTGGAGATAGGCCTGCAGGGCGCCGGTGTTGATGACGCCGAGGGGCCGCGTGCCCCCGACGGCGCGCGCCGCGCGGGAGGATTCGCGCATGCCGGTGGCCAGCACGATCCGCCGGGCCCGCAGGTCGATGCGGCCGGCGGGCGACATCACGTCGAGCCGGCCGTCCGGCAGCAGCGCCACGATGCTGTGGCTCGTCCGCAGGTCCGCGCCCGCGGACCTCGCCTCGTCGCGCAGGCGGGCCGCATAGGACGGACCGGTGAGAACGCGGCCGAACTCGCGAAGGCCGAAGGGGGGATGGCCGCAGTGGCGCGGCACGCCGCCCGCCTCGCCCTCGCGGTCGAGGACCAGGACCGTACCGACGCCGGCGCGGGCCAGCGCCGTGGCGGCCGACAGGCCGGCCGGCCCCGCGCCGATGACGGCGACGTCGCAGGACAGGTGGCGCGGCCCGTCAGTCATCGCAGCGTCCCGCGGCCATCGGGACGGCCAGGCGCCCGGCGGTCAGGGCCGCGACGCGTGCCTGGCAGTGAAAGCCCTGGCACCGCCCCATGCCGGCGCGGGTGCGCCGCTTGAGGCCCCCAATGTCGCCGGCCGGCAACGGCCCCGAGAGGGCCGCCTCGATTTCGCGGCGGGTCACCATCTCGCAATGGCAGACGATCTCGCCGTAGCCCGGCCGGGTCCAGTCCCTGGCCATGTGCTCGGCGAGGACCGGCACGGCGAGGCTGGGGGCGTCCGAGGGCGGCGTGCGGTGGGTCTCGCCGGAGATCGCCGTTCCGACGTGCCGCGCGAGACCCAGCGCGGCCGTGAGGCCGGTCGAGCGGATGCCGCCGACGGTGACGAGGTTGAGCTCCGGCTCGTGCCGATAGCGGTATTCCTTGCGCTCGGTCGCCGGCCGCAGCCCCGCATAGGTGGCCGTCACCGGCATTCCCGCCAGCGCGGGCAGGATGTCGGCAGCCTTTTCGAGCAGCGCCTCGATCGTCGGCGTGTCGACGTCGGCGCGTTCGCGGTCCTCCTGCTCGTCGGCGGTGGGGCCGACGAGAAGATTACCGAACACCGTGGGCGTGAGAACGATGCCCTTGGTCCGCTCGGTCGGCACCGGCAGGACGATGGTGCCGAGGAGCCGGGCGGCGGCCTTGTCGAAGACGACGAACTGCCCCTTGCGGGGACGAATGTCGAAATGCCGGCGCCCGGTGAGGCGCTCGTCGACGGTGTCCCCGTGCAGGCCGGCGCAGTTCACCACGGCAGTGGCTTCGATCGGCCCGGCGGATGTGTCGAGCCGCCACCGGCCGGCTTCGAAGCGGCCGCCCAGGAGCTCGGTCCCGCGCAGCACGGCGGCATCGCGCGACATCGCCTGCAGCAGATAGGCCAGCGGTGCCGACCAGGGGTCGATGACGTGTTCGCCGGGAACCAGGAGGCCCGCCAGCGCCCGCGGCGACAGGTTCGGCTCGCGGGCCAGCAGGGCGGCACGGTCGACGCGCACGACGTCGCCGACTCCGTTGGCCCGGGCCGTGCTCTCGATCGCGTCGAGGCGGGCGACCTCGTCCTCGGTCCACGCGACGACCACGGCGCCTGTTTCGAGCACCGGCAAGTTGAGGGAGCTTCGGATCGCCAGGTACTCGCGGTAGCCCGCCTGCACGCAGGCGTGCTCGAGGCTTCCCGTCGGCGCGTCGAAACCCGTGTGGAGAATGGCGCTGTTGCCCTTGCTGGCCCCGGCCAGGATGTCGGGCGCCTTTTCCAGCACCACGACCCGGGCCCCGCGCAGCGCCAGATCGCGCGCCACGGCGCAACCGACGACGCCCGCGCCGATGACGGCGACGTCGAAGGCCCCCATGCCTCGTGCGGCTTGCGTCACGGCTCCTCCACAGCCGCAAGAGTACCGGAATATGGGACCGAATGCACCACTCGATTGACCGAATGGACAATCGTGCGTGGAATTCCGTCAACCGCCGTCGCCTTTCGAGAGGGGCGGTCTTGTCGAATTCATCCCTCAGCCGTGCTGGATTCAGCTCATCGCACTGTCAAATCTGCCAAAAACCACGCCTCTGGGCGGCCATCCGGCGGGGCCTGCGACTGATTGACCGTTCATGAGATCTCTGCAATCCTCGACTTGTGAAACGGTCAACTCGACGATCGTCAAAGGCGGGATCGAGCCTCCCGCCGGTTTTCCGCTTCGATCCCGACCCGACCGAACGGGTCATGCGACTGCGACTGGAGGAACACCCGTGAAGGCCTCACTCATCCAGATGAACTCCCAGGGCGACAAGGCGGCCAACGTCGCCGCCGCCGAGCAGCTGATCGAGAAGGCCGTGGCGGAGGAGAAGCCCGATCTCGTCGTGCTGCCGGAGCTCTTCGCCTATCTTGGCGTCGACCCCGCCCAGATCCACGCGAGCGGCGAGACGTTCCCCGACGGCGACACCTACCAGCGCATGTCCAAGCTGGCCGCGCGCCTCAAGGTGACGATCCACGCCGGCAGCGTGGTCGAGCGCCGCGGCAACCGCTTCTACAATTCGACGGTCGTGTTCGGCCCGGAGGGCCAGGAGCTGGCGCGATACTCGAAGATCCACCTCTTCGACGTCGACGTGCCCGGCGGCGCGTCCTTCCGCGAGTCCGACACGATCTCGCGCGGCGACGAGGTGGTGACCTACAAGCTCGGCGACCGCACGATCGGCTGCGCCATCTGCTACGACCTGCGCTTCCCCGAGCTCTTCCGCGCGCTGCGCGACAAAGGCGCCGACGTGATCGTGCTGCCTGCCGCCTTCACGCTGCAGACCGGCAAGGACCACTGGGAGCCGCTGGTGCGGGCGCGCGCCATCGAGACGCAGACCTATTTCCTGGCCTGCGGCCAGACCGGCTTCTTCGCCGACGGCAAGAAGGCCAACTGGGGCCACTCCATGATCGTCGATCCGTGGGGACACGTGGTGGCGCAGGCCTCCGACGGCGTCGGCACCACCTCGGCCCGGTTCGACTTCAAGTATCTCGACACGGTGCGCGGCCAGATCCCGGTCGCCAACCACCACGTCCTCTGATCGGGCCGCGGCGCGCGCCGCAGCCTCGCCACCTCAACGATCCGTAGCGCTGGAGACCGTCATGCTGACACGCAGAAGCCTCATCGTCGGTGCAGCATCCCTTCCGGTCCTGACCCGGACGGCCTTCGCCCAGAAGTCGGCGAACGTCCTGCGCTACGGTCTTTCGGCCTTCCCGCCGAACCTCAATCCCTGGGACAATGTCGGCGCCGCCGCCGGCACCATCAAGCTCCTGGTCCACCGCAGCCTGCTGGCCTTCGACGCGAAGGGCAACCTGCGGCCGGAACTGGCGGAATCCTGGTCCTCGGACGGCAAGGCCTGGACGTTCAAGCTGCGCCAGGGGGTCAAGTTCCACAACGGCGACAGCTTCGACGCGCAGGACGTGAAGTGGTCGCTCGAGCAGATCGGCGCTGAGAAGTCGACCGCCTACTTCAAGAACCAGGTGGCCGGCCTCGAGAAGATCGAGATCGTCGATCCGTTCACGATCCGGCTCGTCACCAAGCAGCCCGACGTGTCGTTGCCGCTGTGGTTCGGCAACTACAACATGTTCATCATCAGCCGGAACTCGCAGCCGGGCCAGCCGATCGGCTGCGGTCCGTACAAGATCGCGGCGACCGAGCGCGGCACCTCGATCGAGCTCGCGGCCAACGACAAGTACTACAAGCCCGGCTTCCCCAAGATGAAGGGCATCAAGTTCACAGTCTATGCCGACGAGAACCTGCGCATGGCCGCGCTGCAGTCCGGCGACGTGGACATGATCGAATACGTGCCGTGGCAGTCGATGGAGTCGGTCGAAAAGGATTCCCGCCTCGCGCTCGACGCCAAGCCCGGCCCCTTCATGTGCGTGCTGTTCAACGGCTCGAAGGGTCCGTGCTCGGATCCGCGGATCCGGCGCGCTATCGGCCATGCCGTGAAGCGCGAGGACATCGTCAAGGCCGCCTTCTTCGGCCGCGGCTCGGCGCTGGAAGGCGTCCCGCTCGTCGAGGGCACGCCGTGGTGGGATCCCGTTCTCTCCAAGGGCTGGGCCTACGACCCGGCGAAAGCCAAGGCCCTGCTGGCCGAGGCCGGCGTGCCGAACGGCTTCAACGCGACCATGCTCGCCACCGCCCAGTACGGCATGCACAAGGACACCGCCGAGGTGGTGCAGCAGCATCTGGCCGCGGTGGGCATCAACTGCGAGCTGAAGCTGCCCGACTGGTCGACGCGCGTCAGCCTGGGCACCACGGGCCAGTACGAGATCGCCATCCACGGGCTCGCCGCCGACAACAACGATCCGGACGGGCTGTCGGCGATCATCGACACGTCGCTGTCGGCCTCGCACGGCCGCTCCTTCGCGCTGCCCGCCCCCCGGACGACGGACGCGCTCAAGCGCGGCCGCGCCGAACTCGACCAGGCCAAGCGCGTCGAGATCTATAAGGAGATGCAGCGCGCCTGCATCGAGGAAGCCCCGATGGTGGGCCTCGCCTGGCGCTCCCAGGGCTACGGCTACGACAAGTCCGTGAAGGGCTTCACCAACATCGGCGGCGCCCTGTCGACCTCGTCGGGTGGCCTGCTCGAGGAAACGTATTTCGGCTGAGAACTGGCGAGGTGGCTCACCGTCGAAGGCATCGAGGCGTCGCCGCGAGGGCGCTTTCCCTCCCCTGTAGGGGAGGGAGCCGGCCGAAGGCCGGGGGTGGGGAACACGGTTCAGGGAAAGGCTCAATGTTCGGGACGGGCCAGCTTTCCCGGCAAATGCCCAGCGAGGCCCCCACCCGTCTCGCGCTGCGCGCGAGCCACCCTCCCCTGCAGGGGAGGGAGAGAGCCTATCGCCAGGCGGTGGCAGCTGTCGGCGCACGTCTTTTCAGGCCGGACGACCAGCCGTGAACGGCAAGGCGGCCAAGTGGCTGGCGCGCAGGATCGGGGGCTCGCTCCTGCTCGCCTTCCTCGTCGTGACCATCGTCTTCTTCACGCTGCACCTGGTGCCGGGCGACCCGGCCGTGTTGCTGCTGTCGACGGGCGGCGCCGCGCCGAGCCAGGAGCAGGTCATGCGGCTGCGCGACAAGCTCGGCCTCGACCGCCCGCTCATCGAACAGTACTGGACGTTCCTGTCGGGCATCGTGCAGGGCGACCTCGGCAAGTCGCTGCAGGACGACTATCCCGTCGCGAGCGAGATCGCGCTGCGCCTGCCGCGCACGCTCGAACTCATCTTCGCGGCCGTCATCATCGGGCTCGCCGTCGGTTTTCCCTCCGGCGTGAAGGCCGCCTTCGGGCATGGCGGCTGGTTCGACCGGATCGCGTCGGGCACCGCGGCCCTGCTGATGGCGATCCCGGTCTTCGTGGTCGGCACGCTGCTGGTGCTCGCCTTCGCGGTGCAGCTGCGCTGGATGCCGGCCGGCGGCTTCACGCCGTTCTCGCAGGACCCTGTCAAGCACCTGACGCTCCTGACCCTTCCGGCGCTCGCCATCGCCAAGGGCCTCGCCGCCACCGTCTTCCGCATGACAAAGGCGTCCGTGCTCGACGTCATGACCCGCGACCATGTCCGCACTGCACGCGCCAAGGGCCTGACGCCGCGCCGCATCACGATGCGGCACGTGGTCCGCAACGCCCTGAGCCCGGTGGTCACGGTCGTGGGCCTGCAGATCGGCACGCTGCTCGGCGGCACGGTTCTGGTGGAATACGTCTTCAACTGGCCCGGCCTGTCCTCGCCACTGATCAAGGCGGTCGAGGGCCGCGACTACCCGATGGTCGCGGGCATCGTGCTCACGATCTCCGGGCTGTTCCTGCTCATCAACCTCATCATGGACCTGCTCTACGCGGTGCTCGACCCGAGGGTCCGCCCGTGAACCGCAAGCTCGTCATGCCCGGCCTGTGGATCGGCACCATCCTCGTGGTGGCCGTGGCCGCCCCCGTGCTCGGGCTCCCCGATCCCGTGAAGCAGGACATCGCCCGCCGCCTCGCCGGTCCCATGCTGGGGTCGCCGCTGGGACGCGACGAGTTCGGCCGGGACGTGCTGTCCCGCCTGATCTGGGGCGCCCGCACCAGCCTCGCGGTGGCCTTCGCCTCGGCCTTCATCGCGGCGGCCGTCGGCACGGCGCTCGGCATGATCGGGGCCTGGAAGCGCGGCTGGGTCGAATGGATGACCGTGCGCAGCATGGACGTCGTGCTGTGCTTCCCGCCGATCCTGCTCGCCCTGCTCGTCGTGACGCTGCTCGGGCCCGGCGCCGGCACGCTGATCCTGGTGCTGTCGATCCTCTACATCCCGGGCTTCGTGCGCGTCGCCTACGGCGAAGTCCTGTCGATGCGCGCCAACGACTATGTCGAGGCGGTCCGCGCGCTGGGCGCGCCGACCTCCCGGATCCTGCTGCGCACGGTGCTGCCCAACATCGCCGGGCCGCTGCTGGTGCAGGTGTCGCTGTGCGTGGCCGCCGCAATCGTGCTGGAGAGCGGCCTCTCGTTTCTCGGCCTCGGCGTCGTGCCGCCCTCCCCGTCCTGGGGCCTGATGATCCGCGGCGCGCGCACCACCATGGCCCAGGCGCCCTGGCTGCTGCTGTGGCCTTGCGGGGCGCTGACGCTCACGATCCTCGGCATGAACCTGTTCTGCGACCGCCTGCGCGACGTCGTCGACCCGCGCACGACCTCGGTCCGCTCCAGGCCGCGCCTGATCGACCGGCTCGTGCCGGGGCTCCTGCCCGGCCATGATCCGGCCCGCGACGCGGTGCTGGCGGTGGACGGCCTGACCGTCGGTATCGCGACGCCGCGTGGCGTGGTGAAGCCGGTGGAAGGCGTCGGTTTCCATGTCCGCGAAGGCGAGACGCTCGCCATCGTCGGCGAAAGCGGGTCGGGCAAGTCGCTGACCGCGACGGCCATCCTGGGCCTGCTGCCGCCCGTGGCCCAGGCCATCGAGGGCACCGCCCGCTTTGCCGGGCGCGATCTCCTGTCGCTCGACGAGGAGGCGCGGCGGCGCCTGCGCGGCGGCGAACTCGCCATGGTCTTCCAGGACCCGATGAGCTCGCTCAACCCGGTCTACCGGGTCGGCGACCAGCTCGTCGAGGCCATCCGGGCCCACGGCTCCGTGTCGCCGGAGCAGGCGCGGGCCCGCGCGCTTGAGCTCTTCCGCAAGGTCGGCATCGCAGATCCCGACCGGCGGCTCGACGCCTTCCCGCACGAAATGTCGGGCGGCATGCGCCAGCGCGTGATGATCGCCATGGCGATCGCCAACAATCCCCGCGTCCTCATCGCGGACGAGCCCACGACGGCGCTCGACGTCACCGTCCAGGCGCAGATCCTGACGCTGCTCAAGGACCTGCAGACGGACAACGGCATGGCGCTCGTCTTCATCACGCACAGCCTCAGCGTCGTCGCCGAGATCGCCGACCGGGTCTGCGTGATGTATGCGGGCCAGGTGGTCGAGGACGGGCCGGTCGGCGCCGTCTTCCACCAGCCGCGCCACCCCTACACCCGCGCCCTGCTGGCCGCGACGCCCGAAGGCGACGAGCTGCCGACCGGGATCGGCGGCGTCGTGCCGCTGCCGCAGGAATTCCCGACCGGCTGCCGCTTCGCCGAGCGCTGCGGCTTCGCCATCGACACCTGCCGCGCCGCGCCCGTCGCGCTGCGGGAGGTGGACGAGGGTCGCCGCGCCCGCTGCATCCGCTCCGACGAGATGGCGCGCCTGCCGGAGGCCGTGGCATGAGCGCGGCACACTCCTCCCCCATGGCGGCCCCGGCGCTGGTCGAGGCCCGCGACCTCGCCAAGACCTTCGGCGGTACCGGCTTCTTCACGACGTCGCTGCCGGTCCAGGCGGTCAAGGGCGCGACGCTGTCGCTCGGCCGCGGCCAGTCGCTGGGGCTCGTCGGCGAATCCGGCTCGGGCAAGAGCACGCTCGGCCGCCTCCTGCTGGGGCTCATTCCGGCGACCGGCGGCACCCTCACCTTCGATGGCCAGCCTCTGCCGCCCGAGGGCAGCGCCGCGTGGCGGGCCCTGCGCCGGCGCATGCAGATCGTCTTCCAGGACCCGAACGGCACGCTCGATCCGCGCCGCACGGTCGGCTCGCAGATCGCGGACGGCCCTGCCCTGCACGGCCTCGGCCGCAGCGCCGGCACGTCCGACAGGGTCGCCGACCTGCTGGCGCTCGTCGGGCTCGAAGCGCGGATGGCGCAGCGCTTCCCGCACGAGTTCTCCGGCGGCCAGCGCCAGCGCATCGGCATCGCCCGCGCGCTCTCCACCGATCCGGATTTCCTCGTCGCCGACGAGCCGGTCAGCGCGCTCGACGTCTCGGTCCAGGCGCAGGTGCTGCGGCTCTTCCACGGCCTGCGCGAGAAGCTCGACCTGGCGCTTCTCTTCATCAGCCACGACCTGCCGGTCGTCCGCCATCTCTGCGACCGCGTGATGGTGATGTATCTCGGCCGCGTCATGGAGGAAGGGCCGACGCGGGCCCTCTTCGAGGTGCCGGCCCATCCCTACACCCGCGCCCTGCTGTCGGCGACGCCGCGCCTCGATCCGGCTCACCGCGTGACGCGCATCATCCTGCCCGGCGATCCGCCAAGCCCGGTGAAGCCGCCGTCGGGCTGCGTGTTCCACACGCGCTGCGCCCACGCGACCGAGGTCTGCCGCACCGAGATCCCCGCGTTGCGTCCGCTCGCCGGCCGCACCGTCGCCTGTCACCACGCCGAGGCGCTGGCATGACCACGCCCGCAAACGCCTGAACCGCAAAGGAAGGACATCATGGCTGCGCTCACCACTCCGAAGGTTCACATGGGAACCCTGACCGGCGGCGAGGGGCGCGAGCTCTACGCCACCAACCCGGTGATCCTGCTGCCCATGGGCAGCCACGAGGACCAGGGCCCGCACGCGCCCATGGGCGACTACCTGCTCGCCGAGAAGATCGCCGAGCTCGCCGCCATCCGCGCCACGAACAACGGCGTGCGCACCGTGGTGGCCCCGGTGGTGCCCTTCGGCGGCATCGACTTCTTCGGTCCCATGCCGGGCGGCATCGCGCTGTCGCAGGGGCTGATGACCAACGTCGTCCGCGAGATGGTCGAGAACCTCTACCGTCACAACCTGACGCGGCTCATCGTCATCAACGGCCATGGCGGCAACGTCGGCCCGATCGGCCAGGTCGCACGCGAGATGTACCTGAAGCACAAGCGCGTCATCCCGAGCCTCTACCTGTGGCGCATCGCCTACGGGATCATTCCGCAGGTGGTGGGCGCCGAGAAGGGCAAGCTCTCCTCCGGCCATGGCGCGGACCCGCTGACCAGCATCGGCCTGCACCTGTTCCCCGACATGATCCGCAAGGACATGATCCCGGGCGCCAAGCCGCTCAAGAAGGACCCGATCCTCGACCTGCCCTTCGCCTCGCTGGGCGTGGCCACCTTCGAAGGCGCGCCGATCGACGTGCCGCACGAGTACGACGAGGTCTACAATCTCGGCGTCGGCACCGGCGATCCCACGATGTGCTCGGCCGAGAACGGCGAGAAGCTCACCGAGCGCCTCGTCGACCTCACCGCCAAGTTCGCCGCCCACTTCGCCGCGCGGACCTGACCCGAGCCGAATCCGATGGCGAATTCAGCCCCCAACCTCCTCATCCTGAGCCACGGCCCGCCGGGCCGTGAGTCGAAGGACGAGGGGCATGGGGGCTGTTCGACGCTCTCAGTCGCTGCGAACTGACCGATTTTCAGGGGACAACGTCCATGTTCATCGTCAATCCCATGCCCAAGCAGATCGACCCGGCGCTGGTCGACCTGCTCGAGAAGGCGGAAACCGCCACCATCGGCCACGTGCTCTACACGGGCTTCCTGGACCGGGGCATCACGCCGCTGATCCGCGGCCGGCGCGTCGCGGGCACCGCCGTGACCCTGCGCCTGCCGCATGCCGACTCGACGCTGCTGCACTACGCCTGCAAGCTGGTGCGGCCCGGCGACATCGTGCTGATCGACCGCTGCGGCGACACCAAGTACGCCTGCTGGGGCGGAGGCCTGACGCTGGCGATGAAGCTCGCGGGCTGCAAGGCAGGCGTCATCGACGGGCCGGCGACGGACCTCTCGGAGATTGAGGAGTTCGACCTGCCGATGTGGTCGCGCGGGCTGTCCTCGATCACCACGCGTCTTCTCGGCCTCGACGGCGCCATGAACGTGCCGGTCAGCGTCGGCGGCCAGGTGGTGAAGCCCGGTGACGCCGTGCTCTGCGACGAGCAGGGCGTGCTGGTGTTCCCGGCCGACGTCGCCAAGGCGGCGGCGACCCGGGCCATCGAGATGCAGAACAACGAGAAGAAGATGCACGAGCGCCTGCGGGCCGGGGAAAAGCTCCCCGACATCAGCGGCGCGACGAAGATCGTCGAAGCCAACATGATCACCACGCAAGAGTGAACCCGGAGGACCATGCCATGACATTCACGAGACGCATCCTGCTGGCCGCAGCCGCGGCCGTCACGCTGGCCGCCGCTCCCGCCAAGGCCCAGACGAACCTGACGTTCGCCGGCTACAGCGGGCTCTACCAGGACCTCTACATGAAGGCCGTGATCGAGCCGTTCATGAAGGCCAACCCGGACATCAAGGTCACCTACTACGCCCCGGGCAACTCGGCCGCGATCCTCGGCGCCCTGCGCGCCCAGAAGGCGGCCCCGCAGATCGACGTGGCGATGATGGACATCTCCATCGCCAAGGCAGGATCCGACGAGGGCCTGTTCGACCCGATCGACGAGAAGGTTACGCCGCACGTCAAGGACCTCTACCCGCAGGCCCTGATGCCGGGCGCCAACCTCGCCGGCATGACCTTCGACAGCCTCGTCCTCGTCTACGACAAGACGCTGTTCAAGGAGCCCCCGAAGTCCTGGCGCGCGCTGTGGGCGCCGGAGATGGACCGCAAGGTGGCGCTGACGGGCGTGCCCGACATCCTGGGCATCGCGCTCACCGTCATGCTCGAGAAGATGGCCGGCGGCACCGACTGGAACCACAATCTCGACAAGGGCATCAAGGAGATGGAGACCCTGGCGCCGCGGGTGCTGACCTGGGATCCCAAGCCCGATCTGTGGAACATGATCATGGCCAAGCAGGCCGGGATCAGCGTGGGCTACAACGCCCGCTCGCAGGTGTTCTCCGAGCAGCCCGGCAGCGTGCTCGCCGCGACGATTCCGCAGGAGGGCACCCTCTTCCAGATCAACGCGGTGACGCTGGTGAAGGGCGCCCCGCAGGCCGCGGCAGCCCGCAAGCTCGTCGACTACATGCTGAGCCCCGAGGCCCAGAAGACCTTCTCCGAGCTGATGTTCTACGGCCCGACCAACAAGAAGGTGCAGCTTGCACCCGCGGTCGTGTCGCGCATCTCGCCGTCGGACATGAGCAAGGTGGTCGACGTCGACTGGCTCGAGCTCGCCAAGATCCGCGAGAAGGTGACGCAGGACTGGCGCCGGCGCGTCATCCCCCTCAGCAAGTAAGGCAGGCGAGCCGATGGCCACGGCCCAGAGTGCGGCAGCCGGCGACGGCGCCTTCCTGTCCCTGCGCGGGTTGCGCAAGGTGTACACGGACTTCGTCGCCGTCGAGAACCTGCACCTCGACGTGCCGAAGGGCGAGCTCATCGCCCTTCTCGGCCCGTCGGGATGCGGGAAGACCACGACGCTGCGGATGATCGCGGGGCTCGCCTCCGCGACGGCCGGGCACGTGATGGTCGGCGGGCGGGACATCACGTCGGCGCCGCCCTACGACCGCGACATGGGCGTGGTGTTCCAGAGCTACGCCCTCTTCCCGCACATGACCGTGGCGAAGAACATCGCCTTCGGCCTGCAGATGCGAAAGGTGCCCCGCGCCGAGATCGACCGGCGCGTGGCCGAGGCCATCTCCCTGGTGCGCCTCAACGGCATGGAGGAGCGGCGCCCGCGCGAGCTGTCGGGCGGCCAGCAGCAGCGCGTGGCGCTGGCCCGCGCGCTCGTCATCCGGCCCTCGATCCTGCTGTTCGACGAGCCGCTCTCCAACCTCGACGCCAAGCTGCGCGACGAGATGCGGACCGAGATCCGTGACATCCAGCAGCGGCTCGGCATCACGGCCGTCTTCGTCACGCACGACCAGTCCGAGGCGCTGGCCATGTGCGACAAGGTCGCCGTGCTGAACGCAGGGCGACTGGAGCAGTTCGGCTCCCCGATCGAGCTCTACGAGCATCCCGCGAACCCGTTCGTCGCGTCCTTCGTCGGGCGGGTGAACCGCCTGCCCGGGACCGCCGCGGGCACGACCGTGAAGGTCGGCGCGCACGACGTCATCCTGCCGAAGCCCATGACCGGCGCCGTCGAGGTGATGGTCCGCCCGCATCGTATCGCGCTCGGCGGGCCGTCCGACACGGCACCCGGCGCCAACCGGGTCACGGGCACGATCAGCCAGGTCGCCTATGCGGGCGACCTCGTGCAGTACGGCATCGACGTGGGCGGCACCCGCTGGTTCGTGGAGCAGCAGACCACGGCCGCACGGCCGCCCGAGGTTCCCGGCACGCCGGTGTCCCTGTCCTGGCGTGTCGAGGACACGCTGGCGTTCCCGGCGCAAGGCTGAGGCGGGCGATGGCACAGGCCGACGACATGCACACAGCCTCGGGCCGCTTCGGCCTCGTGGCGATGCTGCTGGCGCCCATCATCCTCGTCAACAGCTTCGTGTTCCTGCTGCCGATCCTCAACCTGTTCCGCATCTCCTTCAACGAGGCGCTTCCGGGCGGCGGCATCGGGCCGGGCGGCACGCTGGAGAACTGGTACAAGCTCGCCGAGGACAGCTACTACCTCGAGATCATGCTGCGCTCGGTGGGCATGAGCCTGCTGGTCACGCTGCTCGCGCTCCTGTGCTCCTACCCGATCGCGCTCTACGTGCACCGGGCCAAGGGGGCCTGGCGGACCTTCCTGTTCGTGCTCGTCGTGTCGCCCCTGCTGACCTCGGCCGTCGTGCGCACCTATGGCTGGATCGCCATGCTGGCCGACCAGGGGCTCATCAACAACGCGCTCGGGCTCCTGGGCTTCTCGCCGCTGCGGCTCCTCTACAACCAGACCGGCATCGTCATCGGGCTCACCGAGATCCTGATGCCCTACATGATCCTGGCGCTGCTCGCCGGTTTCGGGCGGCTCGACCCGCGCTGCGAGGAAGCGGCGCTGACGCTGGGCGCGACGCCCGTCCAGACCTTCTGGCGCATCATCGTGCCGCTGACGGCGCCGGGCATCGCGCTCGGCTGCCTGCTGTGCTTCGTGCTGTGCGTCTCGTCCTTCATCACGCCGCGGATCCTCGGCGGCGGGCGGGTGTTCCTGCTGGCGACCGAGATCTACGACCAGGCCATCGTCACCCTGAACTGGCCCGGCGCCGCGACCCTCTCCATCCTCGTCCTCGTCATCTTCGGCGCCGCGCTGGTCGTTTACACGCGCGCCGTCAACAGGCTGAACTGACCATGGAGGAAGCCCGTACCAGCTGGCCGCTGAAGATCCTGGTCCTCCTGCTCTTCGCGTTCCTGCTCGTCCCCGTCCTCGTCGTCATCCCGCTGTCCTTCAGCGGCGAGAACACGCTGCGCTTTCCGCCGACCAGCTGGAGCCTGCGGTGGTACGGGGCGATCTTCCAGAACCAGCGGATCATGAGCGGCTTCCGCATCAGCGCGACGCTCGCCACGCTGGTGACGATCCTGACGCTGGCCATCACCCTGCCCGCGGCCTACGTCATCGTCCGGCTGCGCACGCGGGGGTCGGAGTTCCTCTACAACGTCTTCACGGCGCCGCTGCTGCTGCCCACCATCGTGCTCGGCCTCGCGATCCTGATCATCTTCGCGCCGCTCGGCCTGCTCGGCACCTTCACCGGCATCGCGCTGGGCCACCTGGTGCTCACGGTGCCGTACGGCATCCGCGTCACCGCGACGGCGCTGGCCGGCCTCGCCGTTCCGGTCGAGGAGGCGGCCGCCACGCTGGGGGCTCGGCCGCTCGTCGTGTTCACCCGCATCACGCTGCCCCTCATCGCCCCGGGCCTGCTGTCGGCCGCCGCGCTGAGCTTCCTCGTGTCCTTCGACGAGCTGGTGATCACGCTGTTCCTCGCCGGCCCCCGGGTCTCCACCCTGCCCTTCGAGATGTTCCGGCACCTAGAGACACGCTCGGATCCGCTGATCGCCGCCATCGCGGTGCTGATGATCGCGCTGACGCTCGGTGCCGTGATGATCGTGCACCGCACGGTCGGCCTGTCGAAGAGCTTCGCCGGCGGCCGGTAGCGAGCGCTAAACCGGTGGTTAACCACGATTGGGCATGATCCTGACAATTGTATCGCTCAGGGTCATGCGATGTTCACCGGGTTTGCGCGCCGTGTCCTCTTTATCGCCATCGTGACGACCAGCGCGGCCGTCGGCGGTGCGTTCGGGCTGTCGCGGGCGACGTCCGATCCCCAGACGCTGCGCTCGCAGCTCGCGGCCTGGATCGGCCCGGATCGCCGTCTCGACCCCGAGACGACCGGCGGCCTGTCCATGGCCAACGTCGTGCTGGACCCCTGCACCGGCAAGCGCAAGAACTGACGACCGGGGTCTTCCCCGACCAGCTCAGAGTTTGTGAATCGGTCGCTCGTCCAGCGAGCACCTCCCTCTCCGCGTCATGGCCGGGCTTGGCCCGGCCACCCACGACTTCAGGATGGCCCCAGCAAAGTCGTGGATGCCCGGGCCAAGCCCGGGCAGGACGGCGGAGAGATGGTCGCGCGCTGCAGACGTGAGACGCAACGCCCCTACCCGGGGATGGATTCACAAGCTCTCAGGCGGCCAGCCAGCGGACCAGGGCGTCGTTCACCACCTCCGGCTGTTCCAGCGTCGAGAGGTGGCCGCAGTCGGCGATTTCGAGGAGTTCGGCGCCGGGAATGGCCTCGGCGAGTTCCCTGGCCATCGCGGGCGGCGTGATCGCGTCCTGGTCGCCCACGACCACCAGGGTCGGGACCGCGATCGCAGCGAGGCCCGGCCGCGAATCCATCCGGCCGATGATGGCGCGCTGCTGGCGGGCGAAGGCCTCCGGCCCGGTCTGCGCCATCATGCCCTTGACGATTCCCTCCAGGTCGCGGTCGCTGCGTCGCGCCGGCGCGACGAGGCGGTCCCACAGCAGGGGGTGGACATCGGCGAAGCGGCCATGCTCGGCGATGCGGATCAGCCTCATGCGCCGCTGCGTCGCCTCCTCCGAGTCGGGCCGCGCGGAGGTGTCGAGGAGCGCAAGACGGGTGACGCGCCCGGGTGCCTGGCGAAGAACTTCCAGCGACACGTAGCCGCCCATCGACAGTCCAGCCAAAGCAAAACGGTCGGGTGCATCGGCGAGGGCCCGGCGGGCCAGGCCTGCCACCGTGTCGTCCTGACCGATGTCCGCCACGAGGATTTCCCGGTCATTTCCGAGGACCGCGCGCTGCGGGGCGAAGAGGGCGGCCGTGCAGTTCAGGCCCGGGATCAGTAGAAGCGGTTCAGACACGGGGCGGCATCCTTTTCTGTTCTCGTCTTTTTGAGCGTCCGAAAAACGCCGGAGATTGACTTGCGGGGAAATCTGCCTATGGTCCCCCCGACTTCAGAAGGTCAGGCCGACGATTGTCGTCGACGCTGCTGATCCGGCCCTCCTTCCCACGACACACACCAGAGCGTCGACTGCCGCGACAAGAGGCGGCCCGAAACGATGAACTTCGACGAACTCGGACTGAGCCAGAAGGTTCTGGAGGCCGTGACGGCCTCGGGGTACACGACCCCCACACCCATCCAGGAACAGGCGATCCCGCAGGTGCTGGAGCGCCGCGACGTGCTCGGCATCGCCCAGACGGGCACGGGCAAGACCGCCGCCTTCACGCTTCCGATGATCACCCTGCTCGAGCAGGGCCGGGCCCGGGCCCGCATGCCGCGCACGCTCATCCTGGAGCCGACGCGCGAGCTCGCCGCGCAGGTCGAGGAAAGCTTCAACCGGTACGGCGTGCAGCAGCGCCTGAACGTCGCGCTGCTGATCGGCGGCGTGTCCTTTGGCGACCAGGACATGAAGATCACGCGCGGCGTGGACGTGCTGATCGCGACGCCCGGCCGCCTGCTCGACCACTTCGAGCGCGGCAAGCTGCTGCTCACCGGCATCGAGATCCTCGTCATCGACGAGGCCGACCGCATGCTCGACATGGGCTTCATCCCCGACATCGAGCGCATCTGCCGTCTCGTTCCGTTCACCCGCCAGACGCTGTTCTTCTCGGCCACCATGCCGCCTGAAATCCAGCGACTCACGGAAACGTTCCTGCACAACCCGGTCAAGATCGAGGTTGCTCGCCAGGCGACCACGAACGCGTCGATCACGCAGCGCCTGATCGCGTCCGGCCGCGAGCCGCATGCCAAGCGCGACGCGTTGCGCCGGATCATCCGCGATTCCGCCGACCTGAAGAACGCGATCATCTTCTGCAATCGCAAGCGCGACGTTCAGGTGCTCTGGAAGTCCCTCGAGCGCCACGGGTTCAGCGTCTGCGCCCTGCACGGCGACATGGACCAGCGCTCCCGCATGGCCGCGCTGGAAAGCTTCCGCAACGGCTCGGTCCAGCTGCTCATCGCCAGCGACGTGGCCGCGCGTGGCCTCGACATTCCCGACGTGAGCCACGTCGTGAACTTCGACGTGCCGCATCATGCCGAGGACTATGTGCACCGCATCGGCCGCACCGGCCGCGCGGGCAAGAAGGGCACCGCCTTCACGATCGTCACGTCGGAAGACAGCAAGGCCGTCTCCGCCATCGAATCGATGATCAAGCAGTCGATCGAGTGGCAGGGCCCGGACAAGGTCGCCGACGAGGGCGGCGAGGAAGCGCCGCGGCGCGGTCGCCGGGGTGGCGAGCGCGGAGAACGCCGCGAACGTGGCGGGCGCGACCGGCGTCCCGAGCGCAGCGCCGAGCCGCGTCCGGAGCGCAGCAGTGAAGCGCGTCCGGACCGCGAACCGCGCCGCGAGGCCGCGCCGGCGAGTGAGGCCGCCCCCGCGGCGGAGCCCCGTCAGTCGCGGGAGAGCCGCCAGCCGGCCCCTGCGCGCGAGCAGGCTCCCCGTCAGGCCGCGGCCCGGGATCAGTCCTCCCGGGATCAGTCTCGGGGCCGGCAACGGCGCGAGGAGCACGACGATCCGCCGGTCATCGGTCTCGGCGATCACGTCCCCTCCTTCCTGCTGCGTTCGGTCCGCGTCCGCTGAGCACCGCCCCTTTTTCGAAAAGGGCGGTCTGCGCACTCGATTCTGCAACGTTAGGCTGGCCTTAAGGCCAATTGTGGATGCTTCCGCAAAAGAGCGGCAAGGGGTCCACGTATGTCCGTCACGTCCAGCGACAAGGAATTGAGTCTCAAGCGGGCGGACGAGGCCTATGCGCTCATGCGCAAGCACGGGCCTTCCGGCGATCCCAGGGCCTTCGAGGTGTGGTACGCGCACGCCTCGGGACAGAACCAGGCCCTGTCCAAGGCCGTCGCCGAGGCCCTGTCCAAGGATGGGGGCGTCCTCAGCGACGACGCTCTCGATCACATTCACGACAACATGCTGGCGACCAGCCGCTTCGCCATGCATGCCGAGAAGACGAGCCTCGGGATCCTGAGCGAGATCGACACGGTCATGGAAATGATTGACCTGGCTCTCGGATCGAGCAACCAGTACCAGCAGTCGCTGGAGTCGATGACGACCGACCTCGACGGTTTCATGGACAAGCAGCGCCTGCGCGAGGTGGTGGGCCGCCTGGTCGCCGCGACCAAGGAGACGGTCGCCACGAACCGCACGCTGGAAGCCCGGCTGCAGGAGACCAAGGGCGAGATCCAGGACCTGCGCGAGACGCTGGAATCGATCCGCACCGAGTCGCTCACCGATCCCCTGACGACGCTCGCCAACCGCAAGCACCTCGACAACATGCTGCTGAGCGCCGTCGACCACGCCGCCCTTTCCGGCGAGCCGCTGTCGGTGCTGATGGTGGACGTCGACCGGTTCAAGTCGTTCAACGACACCTGGGGGCACCTCACGGGAGACCAGGTGCTCAGGCTCGTGGCCATGTCCATCAAGGGCGCCGTCCGGCCGACTGACACGGCGGCGCGCTTCGGTGGCGAGGAGTTCGCCGTCATCTTGCCCGCGACCCAGCTCAAGTCCGCCGTCATGGTGGCCGAGCGGATCCGGCAGACGGTGATGAGCCGCGAACTGGTCAAGCGATCCAGCGGAGAGGCGCTGGGGCGCCTCACGGTCTCGATCGGCTGCGCCTCCTACACGCGAGGCGACACCGCCGCCCTGCTGGTCGAGCGCGCCGACCGATGCCTGATCGAGGCCAAGCGAACCGGACGCAACAAGAGCGTCAGCGAAACGGACTTCAACCTCGACATGTCGGACGTGGCCTGACGGCCGCGCCTTGAATGCACGCTGCGACCCGGTCTCTGCGCGGGCTGCTCGGAGCTTGTGAAACTTTCCGACATCCAGCTGGCACCTCCCTCTCCACGTCGTGGCCGGGCTTGGCCCGGCCACCCACGACTTCAGGATGGCCCCAGCAAAGTCGTGGATGCCCGGGCCAAGCCCGGGCAGGACGGCGGAGAGGTGGTCGCGCGATGGAGCAGTCAGATGCGACACCGCGCCGGCGATTGAGTCACAAGCTCTCAGGATGAGCAGCTTTGGCGGGGCTTGCACACCGAGCCTCTAGCCCGCCTTGCGGCCCTTGCCGCGGCCGTGGCTGGATTGACGCGTCTTCTTGGAGTCGGCCTGCCGGAAGGCGGCGTCGACCGCGAGGCGGTACCAGCGGCGCAGGGCGTCGGGGTCCTCGAAGGCCTCCTCGGGGAGCCGCCGGTAGGGCAGCGTCACGGTGCGCCCGGTCTTGGTGCCGTAGCTGAAGCATTCGCAGCCGGCCTCGACGAAGGCGGGCTCGGTCTCGGCGTCGATCTTCAGGTAGATGACCCCGCCCGACTCCAGGCCGACCATGCGGTCGGCCGTGAAGATCCCCTTGCCGCCGAACATCCTGCGGACGTCCACCCGCGCCGCGGGCGCGAACACGTCCTCGATGTCGGCCGCGTCCACGGCGTCACGCCGGCGAGGCGGGAGCCTGGTCGATCTTGGCGGGGGTGAGAGCCACCGACTCGCCGCAACCGCAGGCCGAGGTCTGGTTCGGGTTGTCGAACACGAACTGGGAGGCGAGCTTCGTGGTGCGGAAGTCCATCACGGTGCCGAGCAGGAACAGGACGGCCTTGGGATCGACGATCACCGTCACGCCCTTGTCCTCGACCACGTCGTCGCCCGGCCGCACCTCCTCGGCGAGATCCACCGTGTACGACATGCCGGCGCATCCGCCGTTGCGCACGCCCACGCGGATCCCCACGACCGGCCGGTCCGCGTTCTCCACGATGGAGCGCACCCTTTCGGCCGCGGCGTCGGTGATCGACATCACCTTGAGGTTCGCAAACAGTCCCATGGCATCGTCCTCTCTCGCCGGGTTCAAGGCCCGGTGGCAGGTCCTGCTAACATAACCATAAACCCGCCGGATTGAAGGCCGGGTGAACGCGCAGGTGATGCGCTCTCTCCACAGTGGGCAGCGGAGAGCTGCTGCGTCCTTCGACACGGCCGCTTCGCGGCCTGCTCAGGACGAAGACGGTTCTTTTGTTTCGACGACAACGACCCTCATCCTGAGCAGCCGCCGCAGGCGGCGTGTCGAAGGACGCAGGATCTCGTCACCACATGTCCAGGGCGACGCGGGCCTCGTCCGACATGCGGCTCTGGTCCCACGGCGGGTCGAAGACCATGCTGACCTTGACGGACTGGACGCCCTGCACGGCGGAGACGGCGTTCTCGACCCAGCCGGGCATCTCGCCGGCGACCGGACAGCCTGGCGCCGTCAGGGTCATGTCGATGGCCACGTTGCGGTCGTCGTCGATCTCGACCCGGTAGACGAGCCCGAGTTCGTAGATGTCGGACGGGATCTCGGGGTCGTAGACCGTCTTCAAGGCGGCGATGATGTCGTCGGTGAGACGGTCGATCTCCTCCGGCGGCAGCACCGTGGCGGGCTCAATGGCGGGCCGGTTCGGGGCGTTTTCGGACGACACGTCGCTCATGGGGGACTCTTTCAGGCTCAGCCGAACAGGGTTTCGGCCTTCTGCAGGGCTTCGACGAGCCGGTCGACCTCGTCCGTCGTGTTGTAGAAGGCGAACGAGGCCCGGCACGTCGACGTCACACCATATGTCGCCAGAAGGGGCTGAGCGCAATGCGTACCCGCGCGCACGGCGACGCCCGACCGGTCGATGACCGTGGCGACGTCATGGGCATGGGCGCCCTTCATCTCGAAGGAGACGATGGCGCCCTTGTCGCGCGCCCGGCCGAAGATGCGCAGCGAGTTCATCGCCGAGAGCCGCTCCATGGCGTAGTCGCGGAGCTTGTTCTCCTGCGCCAGGATGGCGTCGCGGCCGACGGACTTCATGTACTCGACCGCCGCGCCCAGGCCGATCGCCTGGACGATGGGCGGTGTTCCGGCCTCGAAGCGGTGCGGCGGCGCGCCATAGGTGACGTCGTCCATGGTGACGTCGCGGATCATCTCGCCGCCGCCGTTGAAGGGCGGCATCCGCTCCAGCCACTTGCGCTTGCCGTAGAGCACGCCGATGCCCGTCGGCCCGTACACCTTGTGGCCGGTGAAGACGTAGAAGTCGACGTCGAGGTCCTGCACGTCGACGGGCAGGTGGACCGCCCCCTGGCTGCCGTCGACCATCACGGGGATGCCCTTGGCATGGGCGAGCTTCACGATCTCCTTGATCGGCGTCACCGTGCCCAGGACGTTGGACATGTGGGTGATCGCGACGATCTTGGTGTTCTCGTTCAGCAGCTTCGCGAACTCGTCGAGCAGGAAGTTGCCGTCCTGGTCGACCATGGCCCAGCGGATGATGGCGCCCTGGCGCTCGCGGTGGAAGTGCCACGGCACGATGTTGGAGTGGTGCTCCATGATCGAGAGCACGATCTCGTCGCCCTCGCGGATCGCCATCTGGCCGAAGCTCGAGGCCACGAGGTTGATCGCCTCGGTGGCCGAGCGCGTGAAGATGATCTCGTCGGTCGAGGGGGCGTTCAGGAAAGAACGCACCGACTCGCGGGCGCCCTCGTAGGCCTCGGTCGCGGCGTTGGCGAGGTAGTGCAGGCCGCGATGGACGTTGGCGTATTCGTGCTCGTAGGCATGCACGATGCGCTCGATCACCTGCCGGGGCTTCTGGGCCGAGGCGGCGTTGTCGAGATAGACCAGCGGCTTGCCGTAGACTTCCTTCGACAGGATCGGGAAATCCGCCCGGATCGCCTCGATGTCGAAGGGTCGCGTGGGGGATGCTGACATGATTGCCTCTTTGGCCGCACGGGCCAGACGCGATTGACGTGGACCGGGCTGACCCGGTCCGATCTCACATCCTGGCGCGCAGCCAGCTCTCGACCACGCCCTCGAGCACGGTGCGCACGCCCTCGTGGGCGATGAGTTCCATCGCCTCGCCGACGAAAGCCTGCAGCATCAGCGCCTCGGCCTCCGGCAGCGGCAGGCCACGGGCGCGCAGGTAGAACAGCAGGTCCTCGTCGAGCGCGCCGCAGGTGGCGCCATGGGCGCACTGGACATCGTCGGCGAAGATCTCGAGCTCGGGCTTGTTGTTCATGGCCGCGCCGTCGTCGAGCAGGACCGCCTGGCTCATCATGCGCCCGTCGGTCTTCTGCGCGTCGGGCCGCACCACGATCTTGCCCTGGAAGACGCCGGTCGCCTCGCCGTCGAGCACGTGCTTGAAGAGCTCCCGGCTGACGCCGTGCGGCACCGCATGATCGACGAGCAGGGTCGTGTCGGCGTGCTGGCTGCCGTTGAGCAGCGCGCCGCCGCCCACCGAGAGCGAGGCGCCCTCCCCGGCGAACACGACGCCGATCTGGTGGCGCGTCACGGCGGGGGACACCGCGAGCGCGACCGAGCGGAAAGTTGCGGCCTCTCCCAGCCGCACGCCCAGCGTCGACAGGTCGAAGCCGTTGCCGCCGCGCGCGTTGACCCGCACGTGCTCGACCTGGCTGCGGTCGCCGACGAGGATCTCGACGACGCTGTTGCCCTGGTGGGCGACGCCGCCGAAAGCCTCGTGGTTCTCCACGAGGGTGACCGAGGCCCCCTCTTCCACCACGAGCAGGATCCGCGTGAACGTCGCCGCCGGCGTGTCGCCGGTGAGCACGTTGCGCACGATGATCGGCTCGTCGAGCGCGGTGCCCTCGACGACCCGCAGGACCACGCCGTCGCTGACGAAGGCCGCGTTCAGGGCGGGAAGCGGATCGTCCGCCGCGCGCGCGATGCTGCCCATGTGGGCGTCGACCAGCGGATGTCCCTTGGCCAGCGCCGTGGCCAGCGGGGTGACCTCCAGGCCCTCGGGCAAGCGGTCGAGGGCCGAGAGCGTCGGCACCAGGTGACCGTCGACGAGCGTCAGGCGGATGCCGTCGATGTCGCCCAGCGGATCGCCGGCGGACTGGACCGAGGCGATCGCGGAGGCATCGGGAGCCGGCGCGATCGGCGCCGCTTCCCGCAGCAGTCCGCGCAGGTCGGTGTAGTGCCAGGCCTCGATCCGGCGATGCGGCAGGCCCACGGCCTGGAACCGCTCGAGCGCGGCCTTGCGCGCGTCGGCGACCTTGGCGGTGCCCGGCAGGCTCGCCTTGACGGCCGGGAACATGTCGACGAGGGCCGTCTCGGCCCCCGTGCGCATCGGAGTGACGTCAGCCATGACCGGTCCTCACGCCGCCTGCGAGCGGTAGTCGGCGTAGCCGTTGGCCTCGAGTTCGAGGGCCAGCTCCTTGCCGCCGGAACGCACCACCTTGCCGGCGGCCATCACGTGCACGCTGTCCGGCACGATGTAGTTGAGCAGGCGCTGGTAGTGGGTGATGACCAGGAACGAGCGTTCCCCGCCGCGCAGCGCGTTCACGCCATCGGCGGCGATCTTGAGCGCATCGATGTCCAGGCCGGAGTCCGTCTCGTCGAGAATGCAGAAGCGCGGCTCGAGCAGCGCCATCTGCAGGATTTCCATGCGCTTCTTCTCGCCGCCCGAGAAGCCGACGTTCAGCGCGCGCTTGAGCATGTCCTGGCCGATCTGGAGCTTGTCGGCGGCGGCGCGCACCCGCTTCATGAAGTCGGGCGTGGCGAGCTCGTCCTCGCCGCGCTGCTTGCGCTGCGCGTTCATGGCCGCCTTCAGGAAGGTCATGGTGGCCACGCCGGGGATCTCCAGCGGGTACTGGAACGCGAGGAAGACGCCGGCGGCGGCGCGCTGGTCGGGCTCCATCTCGAGCAGGTTCTGCCCGTCGAGCAGGATCTCGCCGTCGAGGACCTCGTAGTCCTCCTTGCCGGCGATGACGTAGGACAGCGTCGACTTGCCGGAGCCGTTCGGCCCCATGATGGCCGCGACCTCGCCGTCGTTCACGGTGAGGGTCAGGCCGTTGAGGATCTTCTTGTCCTCGATCTGGACGTGGAGGTTGCGGATCTCGAGCATGGTGTCAGGACCTTGTTCTAAGTCACCGTCATGCCCGGGCTCGGCCCGGGCACCCACGACTTCGACCGCGCGGCGGGAAGTCGTGGATGGCCGGGCGAGGCCCGGCCAGGACGCGGAAAGGGTTTTGCTTAGCCCACCGAGCCTTCGAGGCTGATCGAGATCAGCTTCTGGGCCTCGACGGCGAACTCCATCGGCAGCTGCTGCAGCACGTCCTTGACGAAGCCGTTGACGATCAGTGCCGTCGCCTCCTCGGCCGACAGGCCGCGCTGCTGGCAGTAGAACATCTGGTCCTCGGAGATCTTGGACGTCGTGGCCTCGTGCTCGAAGACGGCGCTGGCGTTCTTCGATTCCATGTACGGAACCGTGTGAGCGCCGCACGCGCTGCCGATCAGCAGGCTGTCGCAGTTGGTGAAGTTGCGGGCGCCGGTCGCCTTGCGATGGGCGGACACCTGGCCGCGGTAGGTGTTCTGCGAGCGGCCGGCCGAAATGCCCTTGGAGATGATCCGGCTCGTCGTGTTCTTGCCGAGGTGGATCATCTTGGTGCCGCTGTCGACCTGCTGCATGCCGTTCGACACGGCGATCGAGTAGAACTCTCCGCGCGATCCCTCGCCCCGCAGGATGCAGGACGGGTACTTCCAGGTGATGGCGGAGCCGGTCTCGACCTGCGTCCAGGAGATCTTCGAGTTCCGCCCGCGACAGTCGCCGCGCTTGGTCACGAAGTTGTAGACGCCGCCCTTGCCCTCGGCATCGCCGGGGTACCAGTTCTGGACCGTCGAGTACTTGATCTCGGCGTCGTCGAGCGCGACCAGTTCGACCACGGCCGCGTGCAGCTGGTTCTCGTCGCGCTGGGGCGCCGTGCAGCCCTCGAGGTAGCTCACATAGGCGCCTTCTTCGGCGATGATCAGCGTGCGCTCGAACTGGCCGGTGTTCTTCTCGTTGATGCGGAAATAGGTCGACAGCTCCATCGGGCAGCGAACGCCCTTGGGCACGTAGACGAACGACCCGTCCGTGAACACGGCCGTGTTCAGCGTGGCGTAGAAATTGTCCGTGACGGGCACCACCGAGCCCAGGTACTTGCGCACCAGGTCGGGGTACTCGCGGATGGCCTCGGAGATCGAGCAGAAGATGACGCCCGCCTTCTTCAGCTCCTCCTTGAAGGTGGTCACGACGGAGACGCTGTCGAAGACGGCGTCCACGGCCACCTTCGAGGTCTGCACGCCGGCCAGGATCTCCTGCTCACGCAGCGGGATGCCGAGCTTCTTGTAGGTCTCCAGGATCGCCGGATCGACCTCGTCGAGGGACTTCGGCGCGGCGTTCAGCTTCGGCGCGGCATAGTAGTGGATGCCGTTGAAGTCGATCGGCGGATAGGAGACGCGGGCCCAGGTCGGCTCGCGCATGGTCAGCCAGCGCCGGTAGGCGTCGAGGCGCCATTCCAGCATCCACTCCGGCTCGTTCTTCTTCGCCGAGATGAGGCGGACGATGTCCTCGTTCAGGCCCACGGGGGCCTTGTCGACCTCGAGGTCGGTCGAAAAGCCGTACTTGTACTGGTCCACGTCTATGGCGCGGACCTTCTCGACGGTTTCCTGCACGGCAGGCATTGCACTGTCCTCCTCTACGGCTTCAAGGGCCGCGGGTGTGGTGGGGAACGGTCGGCCTCAGGCGGCGGCCCGTCCCGGTCTTTCAGATAGGGTGTCGTCCCGGTTTTCGTAGGCACCGAGACAACGGTTCACGTCCTCGATCGTCGAGGTCCAGCCCAGGCTCAGGCGCAGCGCGCACCGCGCGAGATCCGCCTCGATGCCCATCGCGGCCAGCACATGCGAGGCCCTGACCTTGCCCGACGAGCAGGCCGAGCCGGACGACAGCGCGATGCCCGCCAGGTCGAGCCGCATCAGCTCGACCTCGGCGGCACGGCCGGGGATGGCGTAAAGGCTCGTGTTGGGCAGCCGGCCGGCGCCGGCCCCGAAGATCACAGCGTCCGAACGACGCTGCCGCAGCCCTGTCTCGAAGGCGTCGCGCAGCGTGGCGAGCCGGCCATGGGCCTCGGCGCCCTCGCCGCGCACGGCGCGGGCCGCCGCGCCGAAGCCGGCGATCGCGGGGACGTTCTCCGTCCCGGCCCGCATGCCACGCTCCTGGCCACCCCCACGCACGAGCGGGTCGGCCACGCGGACGGACCCGGTGGCGGCCACGAGCGCGCCGACGCCCTGCGGTCCGCCGAGCTTGTGGGCGGAGAGAATCGCGAAGTCCGCGCCGCTGGCCTTCAGGTCGAAGCCGATGCGGCCCGGCGCCTGGACGGCGTCACACACCAGGATCCCCTGGTGGGCATGGACCGCCGCGGCGATGGCCGCGAGGTCCTGCACGACACCGGTCTCGTTGTTGGCGGCCTGGACGGCCACGACCGCCCGCAGGCCCCGCGCGGCGAGGTCGGCCAGGCGCGCGGCGACGCCCGCGGCGTCCACGACGCCGCGCGGATCGACCGGCAGGATCTCGATGGAATGAGCCGCGAAGCGGCCGCCCGCCAGGATGCAGGCATGCTCGGTGACCGACACCAGCAATCGATCGAACGTCCTGACGGTGCCGCCCATCTCGATGCGAGGGGTCAGCGCGAGCGCGGCCGCCTCGCTGCCGCCGGCTGTGAAGACCACGTTGGCCGGCTTCGCGCCGACCAGGGCCGCCACGCCCTCGCGCGCCGCCTCGACCAGCGCCCGGGCGGCCCGACCCTCGGCATGCACCGAGGAGGCATTGCCCACGGCGTCCAGGGCGGCGACCATGGCGGCGCGCGCCTCCGGCCGAAGCGCGGAAGTCGCGTTGTGGTCGAGATAGGTGCGCTGGGCGCCCGCCATCACCGCTTGTGGTCCCCAATCCATGAAGTGCGCCGCCCGCAGGCCCGGCAATCCGTTGCAGCAAAAGCTTGCAAGCGACCCCTGCGACCGTGCTAAAAGCGGCGCTCCCGAAGCGGATCGCCCCGCCGCCGGCCAGATTGGCCGATGGAGTGCGGGTCCGCTGTTAGAATTATTCTAAGAGAATTGTGGTCCCGCCGGGCCTCGAAGTCAAGGTGGCGGCCCCCTTTCACCATGGTCATTCGGTCCCACCCCGGGCCGAAAACGAGGTCGGAGCATCCATGCCTGAGGTTATCTTCAACGGTCCCGCCGGCCGCATCGAGGGCCGCTATCACCCGTCGAAGACCAAGGGCGCGCCGATCGCCATCGTCCTCCACCCCCACCCGCAGTTCGGCGGGACGATGAACAACCAGATCGTCTATGCCCTGTACTACGGCTTCGTGGAGCGGGGCTTCTCGGCGCTGCGCTTCAATTTCCGGGGCGTGGGCCGCAGCCAGGGCGTGTTCGACCACGGCCAGGGCGAGCTCTCCGACGCCGCCGCGGCGCTCGACTGGGCCCAGGCCGTCAACCCGGAGGCGCGCGCCTGCTGGATCGCCGGCATCTCCTTCGGCGCCTGGATCGGCATGCAGCTCCTGATGCGCAGGCCCGAGATCGAGGGCTTCATCTCGGTGGCGGCGCCCGCCAACCGGTTCGACTTCTCGTTCCTGGCGCCCTGCCCCTCGTCGGGCCTGTTCGTGCACGGGTCCCAGGACCGCGTCGCCCCGATCAAGGACGTCATGAGCGTCATCGAGAAGGTGAAGACGCAGAAGGGCATCCAGATCGAGCACGCGACGGTCGATGGCGCCAACCACTTCTTCGAGAACAAGGTCGAGGACCTGATGGGCGTCGTCGGCACCTATCTCGACAAGCGGCTCGGCCCGAAGGAGGGCTGACGCCCTCTTCCGCCGGCAGGCGGCGGCGAGAGTACTGATGCAATCAGGTCGAATTCCGCTCTAGCGCCCGATCGACTTACGGGCCGCCTCGGTGGCCGCCTTCATCGCATTGTCGTTGGCAGCCGGATTTCCCTCGCCCGCCACGGTCCGCGGGGCGGGCCTGTTGTTCTCGGCCACCACCTCGCATTTCGGAGCGGCCTTCTCGCACAGCTCGAGTGCGAGGCGACGGGCCGTGGCCACGTCCGGCTGGCCCAGGTACCAGGTGAGCTTGCCGCCGCCGACCGGGCGCGTCAGCGCCTTTTCCCCGGGAACCGCCATGTAGCGCGCGACCGACGTGCGCTGCTCCGCGCCGAGCCCCAGCGCCATCACCGCCTCGACGTCGTGGTCACCCAGGGTGGGCAGCGACACGTCCCGCAGGAAAGCGTCGAGCGCCGCGTACCAGCGCGTGCGGCCCTCCGTCAGGGTGAAGAGCGAATGCCCGTCGTCGCCGACCGGGTCCATCATCGACAGGCGGGCGTCGCCGCCGGCTGCGACGAAGGCGGCCCTCATCTTCTCCACGAGATCCGGGCCGAACAGGCGGTCGT
The DNA here is from genome assembly GCF_945952055.1 of uncultured Alsobacter sp. Taxonomy (GTDB): domain Bacteria; phylum Pseudomonadota; class Alphaproteobacteria; order Rhizobiales; family Beijerinckiaceae; genus Alsobacter. The sequence goes on along the minus strand of NZ_CAMFHB010000021.1, from coordinate 9,172 downwards.
TGCGCGCGTAGAGCCAGAGCGTCGGGATCTTCGTGGTGCGCCCGAACCCGGCGAAGGTCTCCACCAGCTTGCCCTCGTAGGGGCACGTGTCGTTGCGCAGGCCGCCCGACACGTTGACGACGGCCTTGAGGTTGGCGGGCGCCGATGCGGCGAGGGCCAGGGAGGCCGCCCCGCCGGCCGACACGCCGATGGCGATGGCGCGGGTGGCATCGGCATCGGGCCGATTGGCGACCACGGTCAGGGTCGCGGCGATGTCGAGGGCCTCGGTGCGGAACATGCGGGCGAGGTCGTAGCCGGACTTGCAGTCGCCGAACTGCGGCAACGTCCCTTCCGAGAAGCCGTAGCCCCGGCGGACGAGGACGACCGCAAGCCAGCCGCGGCGGGCCATGTCGCGGGCGATGCTGCGGTAGCTCGTGGCGTGGATGGTGGCGAGATCGTCGCGCGGGCCCGGCTTGCCGTGGGTGATGAGCGCGATGGGCAGCCGGCCGGTGGCGGTCCGGCTGCGCACGGTCATCACCTCCAGCCGGAACGTGGCGCCCGCGATTGTCACCGGCAGGAGGGTCGTCTCCTGCACGAACTCGGGCGGGCGCGTCGGTGTCGTCTGCGTGGGAGACGTTTCCTGGGCCCGGGCCGCGGCGAGCGGCGCCAGGAGCATGAGGAGGAGGAGGTGAAGAACCGAAACGCGCATGACCGACCCGTGACCGCGCCAGCGTAACCCGAGCCGAGGCGGGCCGGCAACTCGTCCGAACGCGGAGAAAGCCGGGTGAAAAGCCCGGGCGAAGCTGATAGACGAACCGCTTCAAGCCCGCGGCGCACCGCGAGATCCTGCAAGGCCCCGACCATGACCGCCACCGATTTCCGCCCCAAGTCCGATTTCCTGCGCATCATTCTCGAGCGCGGATACATGCATCAGTGCTCGGACCTCGCCGGCCTCGACGAGAAGGCGGCGAAGGGCGAGGCGACGGGCTATATCGGCTTCGACTGCACGGCCCCCTCGCTGCATGTGGGCTCGCTCGTGCAGATCATGCTGCTGCACTGGCTCCAGCAGACGGGCAACAAGCCGATCGCCCTGATGGGCGGCGGCACGACGCGGGTCGGCGACCCCTCCGGCAAGGACGAGGCGCGCAAGATCCTCAGCGTCGCCGACATCGAGGCCAACAAGGACGGCATCCGCAAGGTCTTCAACCGCTTCCTGCGCTTCGAGGAGGACGGCGGCAACGGCGTGATGCCGGACAACGCCGAGTGGCTCACGGCGCTGCACTACGTCGACTTCCTGCGCGAGGTCGGCCGCCACTTCTCGGTCAACCGCATGCTGACCATGGATTCCGTGCGGCTGCGGCTGGAGCGCGACCAGGAACTGTCGTTCCTGGAGTTCAACTACATGTGCCTGCAGGCCTACGACTTCACCGAGCTTCACCGCCGCTACGGCGCGGTGCTGCAGATGGGCGGGTCGGACCAGTGGGGCAACATCATCACCGGCATCGACCTCGGCCGGCGCATGGGCACGGCGCAGCTCTTCGCGCTCACCACGCCCCTCTTGACCACGGCGTCCGGCGCCAAGATGGGCAAGACGGCCGCAGGCGCAGTGTGGCTCAACGCCGACATGCTGCCCGTGTGGGACTACTGGCAGTTCTGGCGCAACGCCGAGGACCGCGACGTCGGGCGGTTCCTGAAGCTGTTCACCACCCTGCCCCTCGACGAGATTGCCCGCCTGGAGGCGCTCGGCGGCTCCGAGATCAACGAGGCCAAGAAGGTGCTGGCCACCGAGGCGACCGCGCTCATGCACGGGCGCGAAGCGGCGCTGGCCGCAGCCGAGACCGCCCGCAAGACCTTCGAGGAGGGTGTGACGGCGGATACGCTGCCCAGCATCGACATCCCGAAGGCCGAGATCGACGCGGGCCTGGGCGTCCTGACCGCCTTCGTGCGGGCCGGCCTCGTGCCGTCCACCGGCGAGGCGCGCCGGCAGGTGAAGGGCGGCGGCCTGCGGGTCAACGACGCGCCGGTCACCGACGAGCGCGCGTCGATAGGGGCGGACGCCTTCCTGGACGGCGCCGCGAAGCTCTCCTTCGGCCGCAAGAAGCACGTGCTGCTGCGCGTGGTGGAGTGAGGGCTGTAGCCGTCAGGGCCAGGCCATGACGGCTGGAAGAAGCAGGCGATCTGGATCCCGGTGAGGGAGCCGGACGATCAGCGCTGCGGGCTGGGCTGGGGGATCGACTGGGTCGTCTCCGGACCGCGCTTGTCCGGGACTGGCGAGGTCTCGGCGGGCGTGAACACGCCGAAGAACTTGCGCAGCACGCCAGGCGCCACCGCGCTCAGCGGATTGATGGACAGGGTCGGCTGGCTCAGCCGCCCCGTGATGCGGAAATTGACCGCGAAGATGCCCTCGTTCTGGCCGCCGCCCAGGATGGTGCCCAGCACCGGGACGCGGTTGAGGGCGTTGTTGAGGCCGTAGGCGGGCACGAAGGTCCCGCTGAGGTCGAGCCGGTCGCGGTTGAAGTCCATGGTGCCGTCGAGCGTGCCGCCGACGGCGGTGCCCCACATGGTGCCGTCGCGAATGTCGAGCTTGCCGGCGCCCACCGTGAAGTTCGCCTTGAGCTTGGTGAAGGCGACATTGGCCGGCTTGCCCGGCTCCACCCCGGCGGTCCTGGCGAGGGCCGGTTCGTTGGCGAGGGTGAAGTTGTTGGCGATGATCGCCCCGGTCATGGCCGGCGGGGAGCCGTAGAGCTGGACGATCAGCGTGCCTCCCAGCATGCGCCGGTAGGTGTCGAGGAAGCGCAGGAACGTTCCCGCATCGCCGCTTTCCACCACGATCCCGGACTGGCCGCTCTCCGCCCGGGCCTGCTGGCCCGAGACGGGCGCATTGCCGAAGCGGCCCGCCAGGCGGAACTCGCGGATGTCGCCGCCGCGCAGCGCCAGCTTCAGGTCCGAGGCCGTCAGCTTCTCGTTGTTCTCGCCGAGGATGGTGCGCGCCGTGAGGTCCACGTCCAGATCGCCCGGATTGCCCATGGACGGGCCGCCGGGGCTCGTCAGGGCGCGCAGCAGCGGCCGGGCATCGAGGCTCGTCGCCCGCACGGTGGCCTTGATCACGCCCCCGGCGCGGTCGAGGTCGAGGCGCATGTCGTCCTGGGCGGAGAGGCGGACGCTGGTCATGCGCGCGCTGGTGAGCGAGCCGTCGGCGGCAAGCTTCACGGCGCCCCGCAGCTGGACGCCGCCATAGGCGTCGATCGCGAGCTCCTCCAGGGTCTGCGCCTCGCCGTCCTGCTCCAGCCTGAAGCTCGCCTTGGCCGGGCGGCCCGCGGCCTTGTTCCAACCCGGCAGGGCATCGTTGATGACGGCCTTGGCCAGATCGGCCTCGACGCGCAGGACGGGCTTCTGGGCGGCGGCGTCCTTCACCGTGATCTTGAGCTCGATCGGCCCGGTCACGCCCGGCAGCTTGATGCCGCGACGGTTGCGCGCGGCATCGTCGAACGTCGCCGTCACGGTGACGTCGCACACGCCCGTTCCGGCCGCCTGCTTCATCTCGAACACGGCCTGCGTGCCGCCGAGCTTCCCGTCGCCGTTGACCAGCAGGTTGCCGGCCTTGTCCTGGGAGAAGGTGAAGGAGCCCCCCTCCAGCTTTTCCCGTCCGAACAGGCCCTCGGCGCTGACGGCGCTGGCCTGGCCCGTGACGGAGAGGACGACGTCCTTCGGGTTGATGACCGAATCGAGCGGGAACTGGACCCGCACCTTGGTGTCGATCTGCCCCTTCACGGCGCTGATGTCCGCCGGCAGGGCCACGAAGGGCCGAAGGGCCTCGCTGCGCAGCGCGTCCACCATGGCCTCGGCGGAGCCCGCGGCATCGAAGGCGAGCGCCGCCCGCGGGGGATGCTGCGACGTGTCGTCGATGTCGAAGCGTCCGTTGGCCAGCGTGAGCAGGCGCCCTGCCCCGCTCACCGTGCCGCGGTTGGCCTGGACCCGCGCCGTGCGACCGGTGACCTTTCCCGTCGCGTTGAGCTCGCTGATCACGGGAAAGCCCGGGCCCGGGCGCAGGACGCCCTCGCTCACGGCCACGTCGAGCTGCACCGCGTCGTCGGGAATGGGCTGCTTGGCGAAGGCCGCGGCCAGAGCGTCGCTCGTCAGGCTGACCGCGAGCGCGAAGCGTTCGACCGTGCCCGCCTCGGCGTTCTCCAGGAACCAGGTGCGCACGTCGGCGGCGACCGGCGAGGGCCAGAAGGCCAGCACGTTGCGCACCGGCATGCGCGTCGTCGTCACCCCGAGCCGCATGCCGCTGAACCCGGCGACGCGCCCCAGCGTCCCGTTGATCGCGATCCCCACCTGCGGGCCGGCGAGCTCCAGCCGGTCGATCTCGACCCCCGCCAGGCCGATCGGCATCCGGCCCTCGAACACCAGCCGGTCGATGGCCACCGGAGCGTCGGACGGCCGGTCGGCCGCCATGGCCGAATCGCTGCTCGCCAGCGAGATCTTCCATTGCGCCGCGTCGGTCTGCGGGACGTCGACGCGGCCGGCGAGATGCCAGCGCGTGTCACCCGCTTCCATGGTGAGGTCGTTCACGAGGATGGCGTGGCCCACGGCATCCCACCCGAACGCGCCGCGCACCCTGTCGATGAAGAGGGGCTCGGCGTCCGGATCCGTGAACATGACGACGGCGGAGCCGCCGGTGATGCGGCCCTCGAACGTCGTGACCGTGTTGTCGGCCGCGAGGGTCAGCGCCGCGAAGCCGGTCAGCGGCATGTCCGTGGAGGCCGGCAGCGAGCCCGGCTCGGCATATCCGAGCAGTTCGGCGACGGACAGGTCGTTGATCTCGACGCGCAGGTCGCGCCGCTCGCCCGGCTTGCCGGACAGCGACGCACGGGCGGACCAGGTGCCCAGCGCGCCGGTCACGCCCACCGCCATGCGGACCGTGTTCTCCTCCGGCCGGGCGAAGCTGACCGACATCTTGTCGTACACGACCGTGCGGTCCCGCCGCCGGTCGTTGATTCGCAGGCGTCCGTCGCGGATGCCGGCGCGCTCCAGGACCGCCAGGGGGCCCTCGCGCGCCGCGAAGCCGTCGAGGATCTGGGCGGGGCCGAAGCCGGCCTTGGGTTGGGCGGGCTGCGGAGCGGGCTCGGCCTGCGGCTCCTCCTCTCCGGTCGCGGAGATGGACACGGCGCCGTCCTGCGAGATGGTGAGGACCATGGCGAGGCCGACGAAGGAGATGTCCTTGGGCTTCAGCTGCCAGCCGAGCAGGCCCGTCGCGTCGAAGGTGATGTCGGCCTGCGGAGCGGCCACGACGAGGCTGCCCGATCCGTCGCGGACCGTGATTCCCGAGACCGCCAGCAGCGGGCCGTCGTCGCTCCACTCGACCTGGGCGTGGCGGACGTCGACGTCGTAGCCGGCCCCGAACTGCGCCTCCAGCGCGGCCACGACTCGCTCCGTGATGGCGTCGGCCGCCACGGGGCCCTGCCGGATGCGCCAGGCGGCGGCGGCGATCCCGACGACCATCAGGACGACCCAGGCCAGCACCACGCGCCCGATGATGGTGCGCCAGCGCCGGGCCTTGCCCTCGCGATTGCGCCGGACCTTCTCCGACCGGGCATGGGCTCGCTGCCTCAGACGCAAGCGCGTCCGGGCGACCCGCATGGCCGCCTCGGCTCCTCCCTCCTGCCTGTCCAGATCCTGGGTCGCCAAACCGATCTCGTCCGCCGTTCGTCCCGATATAACACGCTGGGCACGGCCCAACGACGTATCAACGCGGAATACGACAATCCGTCCCGGCGATCCGTGCGTAAGGTATGCGTCACGTCGATTCGGCAAAAGGAAGGCGATATGTCGGAGACTCTCGTGGTGGGCCAGCCCGCGCCCGCTTTCAGCATCCCCAAGGACGGCGGCGGCGTCGTCTCACTGGCCGGCCTCAAGGGCCGCAAGGTGGTGCTCTATTTTTACCCGAAGGACGACACGAGCGGCTGCACCAAGGAGGCCATGGAGTTCAACGCCCTGCGCGGCGCCTTCGCCGAGGCCGGTGCCGAGATCGTTGGCGTATCCGCAGACAGCGTGGCCAGCCACGACAAGTTCAAGAAGAAGTACGACCTCGCCTTCACGCTCGGCTCCGACGAGGAGAAGGCGATGCTCGAGGCCTATGGCGTGTGGGTGCAAAAGAGCATGTACGGCAAGTCCTACATGGGCATCGAGCGCACCACCGTGCTGATCGACGCGGCGGGCAAGATCGCGCGGGTCTGGTCCAAGGTGAAGGTGCCGGGCCACGCCGAGGAGGTCCTCGCGGCGGCCAAGGCGGCTTGAGACGGCCAATCGCGATACAACACGCTGCGCGTGTATGTAGCGATTGATTAACCCTAATTGTTTCTAATCCTCACGGGGCGCGGATTGCCCCCTTCGTTCCGTGAGGCTTCCCCGGATGTCCTGGGTTTTCGGCCGTTCGAGCCCGAGCAAGGGCCGTTTCCTGACACTCGTCATCGATCAGGGCGGACGACAGCGACAATGGCGCCTGGACACGGGCGCGGCCCTGGTCGTCGGCATCCTCATGGTGCTGGTCGGCCTCTGGGCCATCGCCGCCACGCTCTACCTGGTGTTCCGCGACGACCTCATCGTCAACCTGGTCTCGCGTCAGGCGCAGGTCCAGTACGCCTACGAGGACAAGATCGCCGCGCTGCAGGCGTCTATCGACAAGGTGACGAGCCGGCAGGTGCTCGACCAGGACACCATCGAAGGCAAGCTCCAGGACCTGGTCTCACGCCAGGCGCAGCTCGAGACCCGCCAGGCCATCGTCTCGCAGGTCGCGAGCCAGGCCGAGAGCGTCCTCAAGCCGAACGCGGCCCCTGTCGCCACCGCCCAGACCGCGCCGCCCGCCAAGCCGTCGGCGCCCCAGCTTCCCCAGGCCGCGACCGTCATTCCGCGGGACGCGGTGCCGGTCGGCGCGTCGGCCTTCGCGCCGGTCGACAAGCCGCATCCCCTGGTCGACTTCGGGCCGCTGCGGGGCATTCCGACCCCCGCCCGGCCCGCGGCGGAGGCCGCTCCGGCCGTTGCGCCGTCCCAGAAGCAGAGTTGGCGCCTTGACCCGTCCATGCCCGCCGAAAGCCGCCTCCTGGCCCTCAAGGAGGCCATGGCCCAGACGGAAGCGACGCAGATCGCACAGGTGCGCGGCTTCGAGAGCCGCGCGCGCAAGACCGCGGACCGTCTCGCCGGCGTGATCGCCGACCTCGGTCTGGACCGCAACCGGTTCGCGTCCATGCCGGTCCCGTCCGGCGTCGGCGGCCCGCTCGTCCCTGTCGCCGTCGATCCGTCGCATGGCCCCTTCGAGGCGGGCATCGACGCGCTGCAGCGCTCCCTGGTCGAGGCCGACCGGCTGCGGCGCATCGTCAAGGCCCTGCCCCTGCGGCGGCCCCTCAGCGGCGAGCTCGATACCACGTCAGCCTTCGGCTACCGCATCGATCCCTTCACGCGCGGCATGGCGCTTCACACCGGCATCGACTTTCGCGACGAATGGGGCACGCCGGTGCGCGTGACCGCCGCCGGCCGGGTCGTGTCGGCCGAGTGGACGGGCGGCTACGGCAACATGGTCGAAGTGGACCACGGCAACGGCATCGCCACCCGCTACGGCCACCTGTCACAGATCCTGGTCGAGCCCGGGCGGCAAGTCGAGGCGGGCGCGGTGGTCGGCAAGGTCGGCTCCACCGGCCGGTCGACCGGCCCGCACCTCCACTACGAGACCCGCGTCGACGGTGACCCGGTCGACCCCATGCGCTACCTGCGCGGCGCGAACGCCCTGACGCTGGTGCAGTAGGCGGCATCGTCGGAGCGCCTTGGGGCCCGTCACACCGACTGGTCCCACCTTTCTGCCGTGCCAATCCTAGCCGAGCCCCCCCCGCATATCTCACAACTTGGTCGGCTGGCGGGCGGCGTCGAGGTCTGTTCGGGGCATGAGTCGCGGCGCCCGCCGAAATTGGCTCGCCGTCCGCCCACCCGCATCGTTAGCCACGAGACAAAACTGAGTATCGTATCAACCAGCAGTCTGCACGACTTCGATGTCCTTGCCGGATATGCGTCGACAAACGTCCGGTCCTAGTCTTTCTTGCCGACGTCACCATTGACTACATTTGGGCACGATGCATTGCTTTGAGCCGCGCAGGCGGATCCGCGCATTTTTGCTTTGAGCCTTTTGAACATTTTTTTCAGGACAAGGTCGACATCAGTGACACACCAGCAAATTCGCAATGATGGAACGGATCCGCGGAAGAACGACGGGACGGGCAAGGATGTCCAAGCCACCACCCGATCCTGCTTCATCTACATCACGAACAGTCTTGCAGCCGATCTGACGGAAGTCGTACTGACCCATCAACAAGGGAACAACATCGACACGATCGAGTGTGCACAACTAAAATCGGGCAGCGAATCTCCCTCCAAGCAAATCAGCTTCGAGACGGGCTTCTGGGCCAATTTTGACTACTGGAATATAAGTTTTCGTCTCAATAACGTCCGATACAATACGCCTTACAATGATCGGTGCAATCTGGAGGCATCCGACGCCGGCAGCTTGGTGTCATGCAATATCGCGACCAGGGGAGACGACATCTACTTGTCTGTCGGAATGGCGTCAGGCGGATGCTTGTTCATCATCGAAAAAGTCGGCTAGGACCGATCGCCGCGCTGCTGGGCCAGCATGCAGGCCAGAGGGGCAGTTCAGGCGTGACGAAAGCTGTCACTCCTTGACCACTTGCCTCAGATAGAAAGACGGCCCCGGCTGGTCGCCGGGGCCGTCGGTGTTCTCAGTTGCCGCTCAGGGCGGACTTGGCCTTGGCCCACCACCCGGCCTTGCGGGGCGCGGCGGGTTCGGCGCCGATGACGACCGGCTCGGTCGTGACCGGCTCGGGCGTGGGCTCCGCGGCCGCAACCGGCTCGGGCGCGACGGGAGCCGGGGGCTCGACGGGCGCGGGCGGGCGGACCGGTTCGGGCGGGACGACAGGAGCCGCCTCGGCCACGACGGCCACCTCTTCGACGACCTCGGCGACGACCTCTTCTGTCCCCTTCTTCGGGCGACGGGCGCGCGGCTTGCGGGCGCGCGGCGCGGCTTCGGCAGGGGGCGCTTCGGCAGGGGGCGCTTCGACAGCGGGCGCCGCCTCGGGGGCGGGCTCGGCGGCGACCGCCTCGACGGGAGCCTCGGCCGAAGCCTCGGGGG
>NZ_CAMFHB010000020.1 GCF_945952055.1 uncultured Alsobacter sp. | reverse complement strand
AACAGGTGTCCACCATCTCCCCGGTCTAAACACTTGGCCCGGCCACCCACGACTGACACGTGGCCCCGGCAAAGTCGTGGATGCCCGGGCCAAGCCCGGGCAGGACGGCGGAAAGGTGGTCCGGCGATGGAGATGTCAGATACAACACCGCAGCGGGGGAATTGATTCAAAGCCCCTCAGGACGACGAGGTTGGAGGACTGGCCCAATCGTAGCTCGTGCAAAGGGGTCTCCAGCCTGAGATCCGAGGTGCGGCGCGCTGACATTCGCCGCTGGCGAACGAGGCTCCTGGCTGGAGGTCTTGGAAGGCGAGACGGCCGGCCGACGGGCACGACAAGTGGCGCCCTGCAACGGTCCGGGACTCACCACCTCTGCACGCGGGAAGGCGCGCAAAAAAGTGAAGCCTTGGTTCTAAGGAAGATGGCGGAGACGGAGGGATTCGAACCCTCGATAGGGCTTTACAACCCTATAACGGTTTAGCAAACCGCCGCCTTCAGCCGCTCGGCCACGTCTCCACGCGGGACATGCCTAGAGGCAAGCCGGGGCGCGGTCAACACCCTGTGCGGATTCGCGTCGCCCGCACCGGATTTCGGGATCCCGGGTTGCGCTGGTCGCCATTGGCGCACGCAGCCGGATCGGGATTAGAGCGGTCGGCGACCGCACGGGCGGAGGGCTCCCTGTGTGTGTTCGCCGGGCGGGGTCGCGCCTGCAGCGGCACCTTGCGAGCCCCTGCAAGCGCGCACGTTCCTCCCCGTCTCGAGGGGGTCAGCTTCTGCGGCGGCGCAAATCGGCTCCGGTCATCGCGCCATCGCGTCCTCGCTCGCAGCCGGGCGGCCGGCGCTCATCAGGTCGACGAGCCTTGCAAGCCGTGTCTCGACGTCGGTGGTTTCCAGGAGCGCCTGCTTCTGGTCGATGCCGATCGCCAGCAGCGGGGCGACCATGTCGGCCAGCAGGCTCGGATTCCCGATCGAAGGCAGGCCGAACCGGGCGCGCGATCCGGGTGGAACGGCCGTGAAGTCGACGTCGGCATAGATCTGGTACGCGTCGAGGACGGCCTGGGACAGAGCCGCCGCCTTTTCGGTTTGGCCATGCTCCTCTTCGATCGGCGTCACATCCGCCGACAGGAATTCATCGTCGAAGAGCCGGACGAGGCTTGCGCGCCGGAGCCCGCAGACCGTGACCTTGAGAGCCCCGTCCGCCTGGGTCTGGCGATCGATCACGTTGGCGACGACGCCCACGGGATGGAGGGCGTCCGCGGTGGCGGGGCGATCGTCGCGCGCATGTCTCTGGGCGACCAGGAGAACGCGTCGGTCGGAGACGATGGCGCGTTCGACCGCCTCGCGCGTCTTGGCCCGACCGACGAAGATCCGCGAGACCATGTGCGGGAACAGGACGAGGTCGCGCATGGGAACGACGGGAATGCCCGTTCCGGTCGCGACGGGCGGAGTGTCGCCGCGCGGAGGCGAAGGCGAGCGGGCCGCCTTGATGCTTGCGGCGAGGACGTTCCAGTCTCGCACGCCGAGCATGCGAGCAACGAGTTCCTGGCTCTCGCTGTGAGTGAGGTCGACGGATCGGGCGGACAGCGCCCTGCGCAGAGACTGCGCCATGGCTTTGGCTTCGCGGAAGTCGCGCATCGGTATCGTCCTTTGCTGAAACGAACGGCAACCGTCAGGAGCTTGCGTTGCTGACCCGTTCGCTCGGGCAAAGGGAGCCTCGAGTGGCTCGATACATTCACCGTACCCCGATGAGGGGCGCAAGCAGCAGGCCGTATCCGCCTGCCGCAACGGTGCACCCAAGGCTTGTCGCCTGTCAATCGGGGTCGGCAGACCCGGAGCCGGTGGCCCGGGCCTGCCTCTCTCGTCGTCAGAGGCGGCTGATCACCTTGCAGACCGCCGCGATCTCGCTGTCGTAGTCCGCCGGGGATCGCAGCACCGTCGCGCAGCTCTTCTTCAGTCCGGCACGGTCGCGCCGATCGGAAAAGCCCGCGCGCGCCAGCGCGTCCTCGACGGCCCGGACCTGAGCAGGACTGAGGCCGTCTCCGGCCGTGCCACGGACGGGCGCGACGGGGTCGATCTGGCCGGGGCCCTGTGCACCTGGGACGGGAGCGCCGCTGGCCGCGGCGTTTCCGACCGGCACGCCGAGTGCCGCTCCGAGCCCCTGGGGCCCGCCCGTCGCCGCACTGGCATCGACCACCACCCCGCTCGTGCCACCGAGCGCCGCACCAAGGCCGGCCCTGGCGCCGCGGTCGCCGCCGACGCTGGCCGCGAGACCGGTCGTCACGCCGTTGCCACCGCCGATGCCGACAGCGGCTCCGGCACCCACCCCGCGACCACCGCCTATCGTCGCGCCCAGGCCGGCATCGACCCCGTTGGTGCCGCCGACGCTTGCTCCCGCCGCAGCATTGACCCCGCTGTCACCACCGACCGCGACGCCGGCGCCCGCATTGACGCCGCCTGCCCCGCCTATGGACGCGCCGAGACCGGCATCGATGCCTCCCGAGCCTCCGATGGAAGCGCCGGCGCCGGCATTCACTCCGCCCGTGCCACCGGCATTGGTGTCGATACCGAGGCCCACATCGACCTGCGCCGCCACGGGCGTACCGGCCAGGGCTATGCCGGCACCGGCGAGAATGACGGCCAGCGAATACTTGAAGCTGTTCTGCATGTCCTGTCTCCCAAACGGGTCATGAACGACAGGGATTCAATGATCGGCCCTGGGATTGGGTCGGCAGACCCTTTGCCCAGAGTTAAAAATCCGGAAACACGATCGTATAGCGGCGCCAAACCGCAGCATTCACGACAACGCATATTGAGATAGATCCGGCCCCGCGCTTCCCAGTATTGGAAGTGAGAAGATCAGCCGCGTGTTCACGCTCTCGCGCGGCGAGGCACCCACAATGAGCAAATGCCGCCACCACCAGGACGGCGCCGTCTCGCTGCATGCATCATCCCGTGCGGCGCAGCACGAGATTTCCGTCCTGCTCCACCACGCCGCGCCACCCCGGCCGAACCCAGATGGTGGTGTCGAACTGCTCGATCACCGCGGGGCCGGTCACGACGAACCCGGCGGGGAGATCGGCCCGGCGGTAGAGGGCGGCGTCGAGCCAGTGGCCGTCGTGGTGGACGGCGCGCCGGCCCGGGACGGGCACCGGGCGCGGCGGCAGGGGCGGCTCGGGGACGACGTGCTCGTTGAGCGCGGCGATCGACAGGCGCACGGTGGTCACGCGGACGTGGCCGTCGCGGTCGGCGAAGCCGTAAAGCCGCTCGTGCTCGGCGTGGTAAAGCGCCAGCAGGCCGGCGCCGTCGATGGCCTCTCGGCTGGCCTCGGGAACGGCGATCTCGAGTTCGTAGGCCTGGTCGCCGAAGCGCATGTCGGCGACCAGCCGGAAGGCGAGCTTCGCGCCGGCCCCGGCCTCCTCGGCGATCCAGGCGAGCGCGTCGCGCTTCATGTCGGCGATGGCGTCGGCCACCGCCTCGAACCCCTCCCCCCGCGGCGTCAGCATGGCCCGGATCGAGCGGGCGAAGTCGCGGCGGATGTCGGCGGCGCTGGCGCCCAGCGCGCAGAAGGTGCCAGGCGCGAGCGGGATCAGCACTGTGTTGAGCCCCGCCTCCTCGGCGAGCATGGTGGCGTGGGTGGCCCCTGCCCCGCCGAAGCACACCAGCGTGAAGTCGCGTTGGTCGAGGCCGCGGCGCGCCAGCAGTTTCGACAGCTCCACGGCCATCTTCGCCGTGGCGACGCGCAGCGCTGCGGCGGCGGCCTGCTGGGCGACGTCGTCGCCGGCGAGTCCCAGCCGTTGCCCCAGCGCCGCGAGCGCGTCCACGGCCGGCGCCCGGGCGAGCTTCATGCGCCCGCCGAGGAAGGCATCCGGATCGATGATGCCGGCGGCAAGGTAGCAGTCGGTGATGGCGACGTGGGTGCCGCCACGGCCGTAGCAGATCGGGCCGGGATCGGAGCCGACGCTCTCCGGGCCGATCTTCAGCACGCCCTGGGCGTCGAGCCACACCTGCGAGCCGCCGCCCGCGCCGATCGCGGTCACCGCCACCACGGGCAGGATGATCGGGAAGGCGCCGATCTGCGCGAGGTTGGTGTATTCGGGCTCGCCGCCGATCACGACGGCCATGTCGGTCGAGGTGCCGCCCATGTCGAGCGTCAGCAACCGGTCCCGCAGGGCGGGCGGCGCGACGCGCAGCGCCGCCACCACGCCCGCGGCGGGACCCGACAGGACCGTGTCGATGGGCCGCTCGCGGGCGCTCGCCAGGCTCACCGTGCCGCCGTTGTTGGTGGTGACGAAGATGGGCGCGTGCAGGCCGAGGCCCCGCATGCGGGTCTCGAGCCGCTCGTAGTAGGATTCCATCAGCGGCTGCACATAGGCATTGAGCGCCGCGAGCAGGCCGCGCTCGTATTCGCGGATCTCCGGCCAGATCGCCGCGCTCTCGGTGAACCGCGTGTCCGGCAACAGCGTGCGCAGCGCCTGCGTGACCTCGCGCTCCAGCGCCGGATGCCGGTAGGAGTTCACGAGCATCACCGCGACCGCGTCGACCTTGGCGGCGCGGATGCGTTCGGCGAGCACGGCGAGTTCGTCCGCCTCGGGGCGCGCGTGGACGGCGCCGTCCGCACGCGTGCGGGCGCCCAGCTCGAACACGAGGTGTCGCGGGATCAGCGGGCGCTCGCGCCGGGCCGTGAAGTCGAAGGCGGAGGGCATGCGCGAGCGGGCGATCTCCAGCACGTCGCCATTGCCCCGCGACACCACCATGGCGAGCCGCGCCCCGCGCAGCTGCAGGATCGTGTTCAGGGCGAGCGTGGTGCCGTGCATCACGAGCTCGATGTCGCCCGGCGCCAGCGACGCCTCGGCGAGAAGCCCGGCGATGCCGCGCTCCACCGCCAGCGAGGGGTCGGCGGGAACGCTGGGCTCCTTGTAGCTGAAGCGCTTGCCGGTGCCGTTCTGCACGGCGACGAAATCGTTGAACGTCCCACCGACGTCGATGCCGATGCGCCAGGACGGCGAGTGGCCAGGCGCGCTCATCGCGTCGGGGCTCCGTGTTCGAGGTCGTTCAGGACGGCGTCGAGGCGAGCGCGCGGGCCGGCAGGATCCGCCAGCACGGCCGCGAGGTCGGGCTTGTCGTCGGAAAGGCTCGGGATGACCTGCTCATAGACGGCCTTCTTGCGCCGGCTGCGGGAGGTGGCGGGCAGCGCCTCGAGCGCCGCGTTGATGCGGCGCACCGAGGCGTCGTCGAAGACGCTTTCCCAGGCGTTGCGCACCGGGCCGAGATCGAAGCCGGACATGCTGCGGGCAGGCCGCGCGGCGCGCAGGCGCGCCGTGGCCTCGCCGTCCACCTCTCCGTCCTGCGTGGTCACCACGCCATAGTCGCGCCGCGCGCCCTCCACCGTCACGAGGCCGCGCAGCACGTCGTGCACGACCTCGTCCTCCGACCGGTCGAAGGGGTCGCCGAACCCGCCGCCGCCTGGCGTCATGAAGGTGATGGTCTCGCCCTTACGCAGCTCCAGCATGTCGACGCGGTTGATGTCGCGCTCCTGCGGCGTGCCGATGTTGAGGACGACGCGGCAGGGCGGCGCCGAGCGGCCGCCGGCCGAGCCCCAAGGCGTGAACACGAAGCGCTCGAGGCCGCGCGCCAGCACGGCGCAGTCCTCCTTGAGCATGCGGATCGTGTAGACGAGCCCCGTCCCGCCCCGCCATCGCCCAGGCCCTCCGGAATCGGGGCGCAGGCCGTAATGCTCCACCAGCACCGCCGCCTCGTCTTCCGTGCGCTCGATGGGCGAGTTGCGGATGTTGGAGAGGCCGGATTCGCGCCCGTCCACGCCGTCCGAGCCCTGGCGTCCGCCGCCACCGCAAACGATGGACTGGATGACCATCGAGCGGCGCGCCCCCGTCACGGGGTCGAGGTCGGCGAGGACCACCGGCAGCACGGTCCCACCGCCCGCCGCAGGCACGAGCCCGGGGTCGGCCGTGTGCAGCACGCCCGATAGGAGGTCGATGAGCCGCATGGCCGTGGCATGGCGCACGCCGCAGGCTGCCGGGTACTCCGGATTGACGATGCTGCCCTTCGGCGCGGTCGTGCTGACGCCGGTCAGGAGGCCGTGGTTGAGCGGCGCCGACGGATCCATGGATGTGATCATGTGCAGCAGGCGCAGCGTCAGATAGGGACTGCGCAGGCCCGCGGTCGGCAGGTTGAAGGCCGAGAGCAGCTGCGGGTCGGTGCCGGCGAAGTCGAGATGCAGCCCCGTGTCGTCGACCGTGAGCGCGCAGCGGAAGCGCACGGGCACGTTCGAGACGAAGTCGTGGTCGAGATAGTCCCAGAACTCGTGGGTGCCCTTCGGGATGCGCGCGAAGATCGCGGCCGCCTTCTCGGCCGCGTATTCGGCGATGCGCGTCTGGTAGGCGACGAGCCTCTCGACCCCATGGGCGGCGATGATGTCGGCGATGCGCTTGCCGCCTGCGTCCAGCGCCGCCAGCATCGCCTTGATGTCACCGAGGTTGGTCTCGGGCGACCGGCAATTGGCGAGGTAGATCGCCAGCACGCTGCGATCCATCGCGCCCCTGGCCAGCAATTTCACCGGCGGGATCTGCAGGCCTTCCTGGTAGAGCTCGCTGAAACGGGGCGAGATCGAACTCGGAACGCCGCCGCCGATGTCCGACGTGTGGGCCATGGTCCAGCCATAGGCGACGATGCGGCCGGCGTGGAAGTACGGCTTGATCAGCTGCAGGTCGGGCAGATGGGTCGACAGCCCGCCATTGGTGTAGGGCGAGTTGGAGAGGATGACGTCTCCCTCCTCCAGCTCACCCACGGCATTCAGGCAGGTGGTGAGGTCGAGGTCGACGAAGGCCGACACGCCGAGCGCCTCAGGATAGGCGAAGGCCTTGCCGTCGAGCCCGCCGATCGCCACCGCGAAGTCGGCGACCTCCTTGACGTAGATGGTGCGGGCGGCGCGGATCAGGGTGAGGCCCATTTCCTCGGCCGCGGCGGTCGTCTTGTGACGCAGGATCTCCAGATCCATGCTGTCGAGCGTCGTCATGCACCCTCCCCCGCAGCCGACGGCCCCCGGTGGGAGCCAGCCGTCCGACAGCGACCTTAGAGCATGATCACGCCTGCGTGCCATGCCGGGAGCGAGGGCGCATCATGCGTTGACGGGCCGTGTCGGGTGGGGCACGTTTTTCCAAATCAATCAAAGACAAACAGCGGGGGCTCGGCCATGGCATTCACACGCAATCTGCTTCGATCCGTCCTGCTCGCAGGCGCGCTCGTCGCCTCGGCGGGCGCACACGCCGTCGACCTCCGGGTCGCCATCGCCGACGACCCCGACGCGCTCGATCCGGTGACGAACCGTGCGCAGACCGGCATCACCGTGCTGAACGTCATGTGCGAGCGGCTGATGTCCACGGACACGAAGCTCACCATCCTGCCGGGCCTCGCGACCGCGTGGACGTGGTCGGCCGATGCCAAGGTCCTCACGCTGAAGCTCGTCGAGGGCGCCAAGTTCCAGGACGGCACGCCGTTCGACGCCGAGGCCGCGCGCTTCAACGTCGACCGGGCGCTGAACCAGCCCGGCTCGCAGCGGGCGGACAACATCAGCTCGATCACCAAGATCGAGGCGGTGAGCCCCACCGAGCTGCGCATCACGGTGAAGGAGCCGAGCGTCCAGCTCCTCGCCATGCTCGCCGAGCGCGTCGGCATCATGTATTCGCCCACTGCCGTAAAGAGCCTGGGCGACAAGATCGGCACCAAGCCGATCTGCGTCGGCCCCTACAAGTTCGTCGAGCGCGTGGCCCAGGACCGCATCGTCCTGGAGAAGGACCCGAACTACCGGCTCGCCAGCAAGTACCACTTCGACCGGGTCATCTTCCGCGTCATCCCCGACGACACGGTGCGCCTCGCCAACCTGCAGTCGCGCGACGTCGACATCATCGAGAAGCTCGATCCCTCAGCCGCGCAGGTAGTGGAGAAGGACAATCGGCTGCAGCTGATGCCGGTGAGCACGCCCAACAACCAGACGCTGGTGATCAACCTCACCAAGCCCGGCCCCATGCAGGATCCGCGGGTGCGCGAGGCCTTCGAGCTCACCCTCGACCGCAAGGCCATCGTCGACGTCGCCTTCGCGGGCAAGTACCTGCCGGCCAACCAGTTCGCCGAGCCAGGCTCGCCCTTCTACAATGAGAAGTTCCCGATCCCGGCCCGCGACACCAAGCGCGCCAAGGAGCTGCTGGCCCAGGCCGGCGTCCCCTCGCCGACCCCGTTCACGATCCTGGTCCCGAACCGGCCGCTCGCCGTGCGCGTCGCCGAGATGATCCAGGCCATGAGCAACGAGGGTGGCTTCGCCACGAAGCTGCAGGTGGTGGAGTTCGCCACGACACTGAAGATGACGGACGCCGGCGACTTCGAGTCCTGGGGCCCCATCGGCCCGCAGTTCGCCAACGAGCCCGACACGCTGGCCTACCAGGTGCTGTTCTCCACGGCCGGCCGCAATGTCAGCCGCTACAAGAGCGCCGAGATGGACGCGGCGCTCAACGCCTCGCGCGCCGAGACCGACCCGGCCAAGCGCATCGCGATCTTCAAGACGATCGCGGAGATCGCGGTGAAGGACCGCCCGGTGATCTACCTTTACCACCAGCGCCCGCTTTACGCCGCGACGGCACGGCTGAAGGGCGTGTTCACGACGGGCGACGGCTTCATCCAGCTCGAGGGCGCGAAGTTCGAGTAGGCCGAGTTTTCGGCTCAGCTCCCTCCGCGCGTCATGCCCGGGCTCGGCCCGGGCATCCACGACTTTGCCGGGGCAATCCTGCACGTTCCCAGCGAAGTCGTGGATGGCCGGGCCAAGCCCGGCCAGGACGGCGGAGAGATGCTGGTCTAGTCTGATTGTCTAGCGCGTTCCCACCATCCAGTCCCGCAGCTTCACCGTCCACGCGTTGCGCGGATCCGCGGTGTTGAGGTGGATGGAGAAGTGGTCGTCCTCCTCGAACACGTGATGCTCGACCGCCTGTCCGGCCGCTTCCAGTGCGGAAACGAAGGCCGTGCCAGCCTCCAGCACGTGCTCCTTCTCCCGTCCGCCCCAGGTCACGAAGAACGGCGCGAAGGCTTTGCCGGCGATCTCGAGCGGGCTGTCGGGGACGTGGGGCGGCAGCCTGAGGCGCTCGTCGGCCTCGAGGTCCGCCAGGCGGCGTCGGAAGTTTCCGCTGATCGGCAGAACGCCCCGGATCGCATCGTCGGGTAGCCCGGCCTGCCGGCGCCGTTCGTGGCGCAGCGCCATCTCCACCACCATCTGCGCGCCGGCCGAGTGCCCGCCGATGAAGATGCGCCCGGGATCACCGCCATGCGCGGCGATGTTCTCCCGCAGCCAGGCGAGCGCGGCGAACCCGTCACCCAGGATGTCGCGGTACGATGTTGCGGGCGCCAGCCGGTAAGAGCCCGACACGAAGATGGCCGGAAACGCCGTCACGGCCGGAGCCATGAACCCGCACCACTCCTTGTAGCCGTGGGTGAAGTTGCCGCCATGGAAGAACAGCAGAACCGGGAGCGGCTCCTGCGCGGGTCGGTCAGGCCGGTAGATGTCGAGCTTCTGCCAGTAGTCCGGCCCGTAGGGGACGTCGAGAACGGCGCGCGCGTTCTCCGCGACCGCGCGCGAGAGCGCGAGACACCGCTCCGCATAGGCGTCGGCGTTGGGATTGATGGAGGTCTGGGGCGGAAGGTCGGAGAAGCTCATGGATCAATGGTTGGGCAGATTGGCGAGCAGGGCAAGCTCTTGCAGTCCCTGTCCTGAGTGCTCCCAACCCTCCGCACGTCATGCCCGGGCTTGGCCCGGGCACCCACGACTTGAGGACGCCCCCAGCAAAGTCGTGGATGGCCGGGCCAAGCCCGGCCAGGACGCGGAGAGATGGAGGGAAACGATTGGGCCCTCAGCACTCCACGAAGTTCACCGCCAGGCCGCCCTGGGACGTTTCCTTGTACTTGCTGTGCATGTCGGCGCCGGTCTGGCGCATGGTGGCGATGACCTGGTCGAGGCTGACGCGGTGGGTGCCGTCGCCGTGCAGGGCGAGGGAGGCGGCGTTGATGGCCTTCACGGCGCCGAAGGCGTTGCGCTCGATGCAGGGGATCTGCACGAGGCCGCCGACGGGGTCGCAGGTCATGCCCAGGTGATGCTCCATGCCGATCTCGGCGGCATTCTCGATCTGCGCGTTGGTGCCGCCGAGCGCGGCGGCGAGGCCGGCCGCGGCCATGGAGCAGGCGACGCCCACCTCGCCCTGGCAGCCGACCTCGGCGCCGGAGATCGAGGCGTTCATCTTGAAGAGCGCGCCGATGGCGGTGGCGGTGAGGAGGAAGGTGTCCACGCCCTCCTTCGTCGCGCCGTGGCAAAAGTCGCGGTAGTAGCGCAGCACCGCCGGCACCACGCCGGCCGCCCCGTTGGTCGGCGCCGTCACGACACGCCCGCCGGCGGCGTTCTCCTCGTTCACGGCCATGGCGAAGACGCTGACATGGTCCATGATCTCGTGGGCGGGCCGCAGGTTGGCATGCCGCGCCGCCTCCAGGCGGGCGTGGATGGCGGGCGCGCGCCGGCGCACCTTGAGGCCGCCGGGAAGTTCGCCCTGGGCGGCGAGGCCGCGCTCGATGCACGACAGCATCACCGTCGAGACGCGGTCGAGATGAGCCTCGACCTCGGCGCGGGGCCGCAGGGCGCATTCGTTGGCCATCACCAGTTCGGCGATGGAGAGCCCCGCGCCATCGGCCCGCGCGAGGAGATCGGCGGCGTCGGTGAAGGGATGCGGCACCGACGCGCCCGCGCCGGCTCCGTCATCCATGGCGTCCTCGCGCACCACGAAGCCGCCGCCGACCGAGCACCACCGCTCCTCGGCCAACAGCGCACCATCTGCTCCATGCGCGGCAAAGCGCAGCGTGTTGGGGTGGCGCGGCGGCTGCGTCTCCCGGTCGAAGACGATGTCCTGCTGCCACGAGAACGGGACAGGCCGTCCGCCCCCCAGGGGCAGCGGCCCCGGGCCGGAGGCGACGGCGGCGAGGATCGCATCGGCCCGGTCGGGATCGACCGTGTCGGGCGCCTCGCCGGCGATCCCAAGGACGACGGCGCGGTCGGTGGCGTGGCCGTGGCCGGTCCAGGCGAGCGAGCCGTAGAGCGTCACCGTCACGCGGGCCGGCGCAAGCCGCGCCGCCCGCGCCGCGAAGGACGCGGCCGCGCGCATGGGCCCCACCGTGTGGGAGGACGACGGCCCGATGCCGACCTTGAAGAGATCGAAGACGCTGATCATGGCCGCTCCCGCTGCACGTCGACGCAGCATGCACGAAGCCCTCAACGCGCCTCGGCCCGAAAGCGACATCGCGACCCCGCCCTGCGACACCGCCTGCGGCGCGAGGCTTGCTTGTGCCGCGGGCGAAGCTTTGCGAGACCGAACCCATGCGCGACCATGCCCGCTACCCCTACTCCGCCATCGTCTCCCGCCCGTCCTTCGCCTGGCCCGAGGGCCGGCGGCTGGCGGTCTACATCGCCGTCAACGTCGAGCACTTCTCCTTCGGCGAAGGGCTCGGCGCGGAACTCGCCCCGGGCGGTCCGCAGCCCGACGTGCTGAACTACGCCTGGCGCGACTACGGCAACCGTGTCGGGGTGTGGCGCATGCTGGAGATGCTGGACGCGCTCGCCCTGCCCTGCGCCGTGCTGCCCAACAGCGTCATCTACGACTACGCGCCGGAGATCATGGCTTCGTTCCGCGCCCGCGGCGACGAGGTGGTCGGCCACGGGCGGACCAACTCGGAGCGGCAGGGGATCCTCGACGAGGCGGCCGAGCGCGCTCTGATCGAGGAAGCGGCCGGCGTGATCGCCACCCACGAGGGCCGGCGCCCGGACGGCTGGCTCGGCCCGTGGATCTCCCAGAGCCACGCCACGCCGGACCTTCTGCAGGAGGCAGGCTTCTCCTATCTCCTGGACTGGTGCCACGACGACCAGCCCGTCTGGTTCAAGACACGCAAGGGCCGCATCCTGTCGGTGCCCTACCCGCAGGAGCTCAACGACATCCCGATGATCGTGGGGCGCAAGATCGAGGGCGAGGCCTTCGCCAACATGATCGTCGAGCACTTCCGCGAGACGCTGGAGCAGTCCTATGGCCAGGCGCTCGTCATGGGCATCGCGCTGCACCCCTACCTCGTCGGCCAACCCCACCGCCTCCGCCCCCTGCGCCGCGCCCTGCAGACGCTGCAGGCGGAAGGCGGGGAAGCGGTCTGGTGGACCACGCCGGGCGAGATCGCGCGCCACGCGATGGCGCTGCCGGAGGGGACGATCACCGGCGGCTGAGGGATGGCGCGTCGGTCGACACGCCGCTACGCGGCCTGCTCGGAACACGTAAAGCTACGGCTAGGCCAGCTTGCACCACCCTCTCCGCGTCATGGCCGGGCTTGGCCCGGCCACCCACGACTTGAGGATGGCGCAAGCAAAGTCGTGGGTCCCCGGGCCAAGCCCGGGGATGACGTCCGAGAGGTGGGCCTGAACTGGACTGCCATTCACGCGACCAAAGATTCACCCCCCCTCTCCCCCAACGTCGCATCCATACCATCCCCACGTCGCGAATCTTCTAGAGAGAAGCGGCCCCACGGGGCATCCTGCGGCGCACGACGGGGATCCATCACATGCGCTTCGGCTTCATCAATCTCCTGCGCCAGGCCTTCGCGGGCAACGAGGGCTGGCCCGAGCAGTGGCGCTCGCCCGAACCGAAGGCGGCCTATGACGCCGTGATCGTGGGCGCCGGCGGGCACGGGCTCGCCACCGCCTACTACATGGCCAAGGAGCACGGCCTGCGGAACATCGCCGTGGTCGAGCGCGGCTGGCTCGGCGGCGGCAACACGGGGCGCAACACCACCATCATCCGCTCGAACTACCTGTGGGAAGAGAGCCAGGGGCTCTACGAGCACGCGATGAAGCTGTGGGAGGGGCTCTCCCAGGATTTCGACTACAACGTCATGTACTCGCCCCGCGGCGTCATGATGCTGGCCCACAACATCCACGACGTGCAGGTGTTCAAGCGCCACGTGCACGCCAACCGGCTGCAGGGCATCGACAACGAGTGGCTGACGACGGAGCAGGCCAAGGCCTTCTGCCCGATCCTCAACACCGACCCGAGGATCCGCTACCCCATCATCGGCGCCGCCCTGCAGCGCCGTGGCGGCGTCGCCCGCCATGACGCGGTGGCCTGGGGCTATGCCCGCGCGGCGAGCGCGCTCGGCGTCGACATCATCCAGAACTGCGAGGTCACCGCCATCCGGCGCGGCGCCGACGGCGCGGTGGAGGCGCTGGAGACCTCGCGCGGCACCATCCGCACCAAGAAGATCGGCGTGGTCGCGGCCGGCCACACCAGCGTAGTGATGGGCATGGCCGGCGTGCGCATGCCGCTCGAGAGCTACCCGCTGCAGGCCCTCGTCTCCGAGCCGATCAAGCCGATCATGCCCTGCGTGGTGATGTCGAACACCATCCACGCCTACATGTCGCAATCCGACAAGGGCGAACTGGTCATCGGCGCCGGAACGGACGCCTACACGTCCTATTCGCAGACCGGCGGCCTGCACATCGCCTCGCATACGCTCGACGCCATCTGCGAGCTGTTCCCGGTGGTGCGGCGCATGCGCATGCTGCGCAACTGGGGCGGCATCGTCGACGTGACGCCGGACCGCTCGCCGATCATCGGCAAGACGCCGGTGCCCGGCCTCTTCGTCAACTGCGGCTGGGGCACCGGCGGCTTCAAGGCGACGCCGGGGTCGGGCCACGTCTTCGCCCACACGGTCGCCACCGGCGAGCCCCACCCGATCAATGCCGGCTTCACGCTGGACCGGTTCCGCACCGGCCGGCTCATCGACGAGGCGGCCGCAGCCGCCGTCGCGCACTAGAGCACGTCGCGGTCCCAGGGGACCGCGACGTGCTCTGTTTTCATGTTGGTCGCATGCTCTTTGCGAAAAGCCGGTTTCCACCTTTTCGCAGCATGCTCCAGGAGATCGCCCCATGCTGCTGATCCGCTGCCCCTATTGCGAGATGGACCGCCCGGAGCTCGAGTTCCGCTACGGTGGCGAGGCCCACGTCGCGCGCCCGGTGAACCCGATGGCCGAAAGCGACGAGAGCTGGGCCGAGTTCCTCTACATGCGCACCAACCCGAAGGGCCTGCACGCCGAGCGCTGGCGCCACACGTCCGGCTGCGGGCGCTTCTTCAACGCGATCCGCCACACGGTCACGGACCGTTTCGTGGTGACCTACAAGGCCGGCGAGCCCCGCCCGGAGGTGAAGCCGTGACGTCCTTCCGCACCGCGCAGGGCGGCCGCATCGACCGCGCGCGCACCCTCCGCTTCACCTTCGACGGCCAGTCCTACACTGGCCACCCCGGCGACACGCTGGCCTCGGCGCTGATCGCCAACGGCGTCCACCTGATGGGCCGCTCGTTCAAGTACCACCGCCCGCGCGGCCCCATCGCCGCCGGAGCGGAAGAGCCGAACGCCCTGGTCGGCGTCGGCCGCGGCGGGCGCTACACGCCGAACCTGCGCGCCACCCAGGTCGAGCTCTACGACGGGCTCGTGGCCGAGAGCCAGAACCGCTGGCCCTCGCTCGCCATGGACGTGGGCGAAGTCAACGATCTCGTGCCGGCGGGCGTCTTCGCGTCCGGCTTCTACTACAAGACCTTCATGAACCCGCCCTCGGCGTGGAAGGACCTGTACGAGCCGATCATCCGCCGCGCCGCCGGCCTCGGAAAGGCGCCGGAGCAGCCCGATCCCGACCACTACAGCCACCGCTACGCCTTCTGCGACGTGCTCGTCGTGGGCGCCGGCGCCGCTGGCCTGTCGGCCGCGCTGGCCGCCGGCCGGGCTGGCGCCAGGGTGATCCTCGCCGACGAGCAGCCCGACCTCGGCGGCAGCCTCCTCTCGGACGCTTCGGCCACCATCGACGGCCTGCCGGCCGCCGAGTGGGCCGCCAAGGCCGCGGCCGAACTGGCGGGCCTTGCCAACGTCACGGTGCTCACCCGCACGCAGTGCTTCGGCGCCTATGCCCAGAACTTCTTCGGCCTCGCCCAGCGGCTCACCGACCACATGCCGGTGCCCGACCCCAAGGCCGCCCGCGAGCGGCTGTGGAAGGTGCGCACCCGCGAGGTCGTGCTGGCGACGGGCGCCATCGAACGTCCCCTCGTGTTCCCGGAGAACGACCGGCCGGGCGTGATGCTGGCCTCGGCCGCCCGCACCTACCTGAACCGCTTCGGCGCGAAGCCCGGCGCGCGCGCCGTGATCTTCACGGCCTGCGACAGCGGCTACGGTGCCGCGGTCGACCTCGCCCGCGGCGGTGTCGAGATCGCCGCCATCGTCGACATGCGCTCGGAGGCGAACGGCCCCGGGATCGACGCCGCGCGCGCGGCGAACCTGCCGGTGCGCACGGGCGCGGTCGTCACGGGCGTGAAGGGGCGGCTGCGCGCCACGGGCGTGGAGGTCGGCACCATCGCCTCGAACGGCCTCGTCAACCCGGCCGGCCAGTTGAGCTGCGACCTGGTGTTGATGGCGGGCGGCTGGACGCCGTCGGTGCATCTCTATTCGCAGATGCGCGGAAAAGTCCGCTTCGACGCCGAGCGCCAGATCTACGTGCCGGGCGACAGGGCCTCCAACGAGCACAGCGTCGGCGCCTGCGGCGGCAGCTTCGGCCTCGCCGACGCGCTCGCCCAGGGCGTGGCGGCCGGAACGGCGGCGGCGAAGGCCTGCGGCAAGGGGGCCACCGAGACGGCTGTGCCCGGCGTCGCCGGCGAGATCCTGCCGCGCGGCGGCTACCAGGGCGCCGTGCCGCACCACCGCGACGTGCGCAAGGTGAAGGCCTTCGTCGACTTCCAGAACGACGTCACCGCCAAGGACATCAAGCTCGCCGTGCGCGAGGGCTTCCGCTCCATCGAGCACGTGAAGCGCTACACCACGACCGGCATGGCGACGGACCAGGGCAAGACGTCGAACATGAACGGCCTCGCCATTGCCGCCGAGACGATGGGCAAGGCGATCCCCGAGGTCGGTCTCACCACCTTCCGTCCGCCCTATACGCCCGTGACCTTCGGCACCTTCGCCGGCCACTCCCGCGGCGACCTCTTCGATCCGATCCGCCGCACGCCCTCGCACGCCTGGGCGCAGGCCCGCGGCGCGGCGTTCGAGGACGTCGGCATGTGGAAGCGCGCCTGGTACTTCCCTAAGCCGGGCGAGACCATGCATGCCGCCGTCGAGCGCGAGTGCAAGGCGGTGCGGGCCTCCGTCGGCCTGTTCGACGCCTCGACGCTCGGTAAGATCGAGGTCGTCGGGCCGGACGCGGCCGAGTTCATGAACCGGCTCTACACCAACCCCTGGACCAAGCTCGAGCCCGGGCGCTGCCGCTACGGCCTGATGCTCAACGAAGCCGGCTTCGTGATGGACGACGGCGTCATCGGCCGCCTGGCGCCCGACCGTTTCCACGTCACGACGACCACGGGCGGCGCGCCGCGCGTGCTCGCCCACATGGAGGATTATCTGCAGACCGAGTTCCCCGAGCTCAAGGTCTGGCTCACCTCCACCACCGAGCAGTGGGCGGTCATCGCCGTCCAGGGACCGAAGGCGCGCGAGGTGATCGCGCCGCTCGTCGAAGGCATCGACCTCTCGCCCGCCGCCATGCCGCACATGAGCGTGCGCCTCGGGACGATCTGCGGCGTGCCCACGCGTCTCTTCCGGGTCAGCTTCACCGGTGAGCTCGGCTTCGAGATCAACGTGCCGGCCGAGCATGGCCCGGCCGTGTGGGAGGCGGTGTGGAAGGCCGGCGAGGCGCACGGCATGGTGCCCTACGGCACCGAGACCATGCACGTGCTGCGCGCCGAAAAGGGCTACATCATCGTCGGCCAGGAGACCGACGGCACGGTGACGCCGAACGACCTCGGCCTCGACTGGGCCATCGGCAAGGCCAAGCCCGACTTCGTCGGCAAGCGCTCGCTGGCGCGGCCCGACATGGCCAAGCCCGACCGCAAGCAGCTCGTCGGCCTGATGACGAGCGACGCGGGCGTGGTGTTGGAGGAAGGCGCGCAGATCACCGCCGAGGCCGCGCCCGTGCAGGGCCGGCCGGCGCTGGGCCACGTCACCTCGGCCTATGCGAGCCCGACGCTCGGACGCTCCATCGCCATGGCCCTCGTCTCGGGCGGGCGGGCGCGCATCGGCGAGACGCTCTACGTGCCCATGCCGTCCGGCGCCATCGCGGTGACGGTCACAGAGCCCATCTTCTTCGACAAGGCCGGGAGCCGCCTCGATGTCTGACGCAGCCCTCCCCGCCGCCGGCATGCTCGGCGGCTGCACCGTGCGCAAGGCCGATCCCGCCGCACGCTTCGTGCTACGCGGAACGGCGGAGGTCGCGGCCGGCGCGTCCTTCGGTGTCGCCCTGCCCTCGCGCCTCAACCGCGCGGAAGCCAGCGACCCGCGCGCCGCCCTGAAACTCGGTCCCGACGAATGGCTGCTGATCGCCGCCGATGCGGCCGGCGACATCCCGACCGCGGCTCTCCAGGCCCAGATGGAGGCGGCGCTTGCCGCCCTGCCCCACAGCCTGGTCGACGTGTCGCACCGCCAGATGGCGCTGCTCGTCGAGGGACCGGGCGCGGCGCTGACGCTGAATGCCGCCGTGCCGCTCGACCTCTCGGTCGAAGCGTTCCCGGTGGGCATGGCCACCCGCACGATCTTCGAGAAGGCCGAGATCGTGCTGTGGCGCCAGGGCGCCGAGGCGTTCCGCATCGAAGTCTGGCGGAGCTTCGCGCCCTACGTGCAGGCCCTGCTGGCGGCCGTGCAAGCGGAGAACGAGGCGGCGGCGTAACGCGGGTGTCTTGTCTGCCTGCGTCGAGCCCTCACGATGTTCAACCTGTGCGGCCCACGAAGCATGCGCGTCTTCGGCCGCTGCTGAGAGATCGTAACCAGTTGGCCAGTCCAGCTTGCCTCGCCCTCTCCGCGTCATGGCCGGGCTTGGCCCGGCCACCCACGACTTGAGAATGGCGCAGGCAAAGTCGTGGGTCCCCGGGCCAAGCCCGGGGAGGACGGCTGAGAGGTCGGTTTGAACTGGACTGATGGTTCTCGGGCAAAGGTTCACACGCTCCGAGGATGAGGAGCGTTGGAGCCTGCTGCGCCGGCGGCCACGATCGGGTGATGCCCGATCAATTCCTGCTGAGCCAGAGGCGGGCTTCGCGCTGGGCCGCGGCGATCTCGGCGGAGGTCATCTCGACCGCCAGCTCGGACCGCAGCGAAACCGCCTCGCGGCATCCGCGCATCGCGGCGATGTTCAGCCACTTGTGCGCCGTCACGCGGTCAACCGCCACGTCGCGGCCCGCGGCGTACATCACGCCGAGCTCGTAATAGGCCATGCCGTCGGCGGGGCCCGCTCCGAGGTCCGCCCGCTCCATGCTCAATCCGTCCAAACGCGCCATTGTCGCTCTCCCGATGGCAGTGTCTCACCAGTCCCCCACGGACAGGACACCGCCTTTCTGGAAAGCAATTCGATCCAATTTTCTTGAATTCGATGCTAAGGAAGACGCTGAATCGAAAGTAATCGAAATCCTTCTCAATCGTGAAGGGTTACAATGCGTTCACTGTAATGTCCGGGCCACTCCGGATACGCAGCCGCGCCTTCCGCCGACTGGTTGTGCCGCGCTCAATTCAGCGGCGGGCCGGGCAAGACCGCCGCCGCCCACAAGCTGACGGCCGAGAAGCCGTGGTGCCGGGCGGCCACTTTGCTTTTCGCACTGCACCAAAAGACAACATTCGGACAGAAGGTGACGCAATACTAACTTGCGATTGTCGCAATCCCAGCGTGGAATGTGCTCGTCATAGTTGTATCGGGCGGAAGGAAACCGCCCGAACGCTCGAGAGGACATGACGATGACCGCACGCATCCTGTTGACGGGCGCCGCCCTGCTGGTCGCCCTGGCGCTGCCCGCAGCGGCCCAGACCAGCACGACCAACCCGCTGAAGAAGCCGGCTCCGGCCGCTGCGACGACGGCTCCCGCGCCCGCCGCCAAGGCCGCCCCGACGGCTGCGCCCGCCACCGCCGCGGCTCCGGCGGCCACGGCGCCGGCCGCCGACGGCAAGAAGCCGCCCAGTGATGCGCAGAAGGCACAGCAGGCCAAGATGAAGTCCTGCGCGAGCGAATGGAACGCGATGAAGAAGGCCGGCAAGACCAAGGGCCAGAGCTATCGCGACTTCTCGAGCGAGTGCCTGAAGAAGGGCTGACCCTTCTCACCCCTGCCCCCGCGCGCCTCGCGGCGCGTGGGGTTCACGGCGCGAGCTTCTTCTTGAAGCCCGCATGCGAGCGCACGTAGCCGATGCGCTCGTAGAAGCGGTGAGCATCCTCCCGCTTCAGGTTCGACGACAGCTCGATCCGGCCCGCGCCGGCCTCGCGTGCGAAATCCTCGGCGAGTTCCATCATGCGCGCGCCGATCCCCTGCGACCGGGATGCCGCCGCCACCTGGACGGACCGCACCACCGCCAGCGTCAGCCCCCGCTCGGTGATGCCGGGCAGGATGGACAGCACGAAGGTGCCCACGATCTGGCCGCCGGCTTCGGCGACGTAGAGGGTGTGGCCCGGCGTCGCCTGCATCCGCGCGAAGGCCGCGTGGTAGCCCGCACGGGTCTCGTCCGACCAGGCATCGCCATGCCCGCCGATCGCGTCGGCGGCGTGGAGCGCGACGACGGCGGCCAGGTCCTCGACCCGGGCCGCGCGCAAGGAAAGGGTCGAGGCGTCCAAGGCAAGGCCCTCCGCTGGTCCCACATGACGACAGAGCGCCGGCAACCGCAAGCCATGGGCTCGCAATTGTCGGGCGAGCGATTATCTGTGCTGCCGTGAGGCCCGGCACCGGCGTGCGCGCGGCACAAGGGGAGCCGTGCTTGCCGAGCGTGTCAGAACTCGCCGACATCGTCACCGCCTTCGTTCGCGGTCATGAGGCCTGGGCCATCCCGATCGTCTTCCTGTTGGCCTTCGGCGAATCGCTCGCCTTCATCTCGCTCCTCATCCCGGCCACCGTGATCATGTGGGGCATCGGCGCGCTGGTCGGGGCAAGCGGCATCTCGTTCTGGCCCCTGTGGGTCGCCGCGGGCGTCGGCGCAGGGCTCGGCGACTGGGTGTCCTACTGGCTGGGCTACCACTACCACGACCAGATCGCCCGGATGTGGCCCCTCAACCGCCACCCGCAGCTCCTGCCGCGCGGCCACGCCTTCTTCGAGAAATGGGGCATCGCCGGCATCTTCATCGGGCGTTTCCTGGGCCCGCTGCGCGCCATCGTGCCGCTGGTGGCCGGCGCCTGCGAGATGCCCCGCCACCAGTTCCAGCTGGCCAACTGGTCGTCGGCCTTCATCTGGTCGGGCTGGACGCTGGGGGCCGGCGCGGTGGGCGTCACCTGGCTCCAGCAGCTGTGACGCCGGGGAGCGGGGGCGCATGATCGATCGGACCGCCTCCCGTGTCCCTCTGGCCTGCGCGATCCTGGCGGCCGCCGCCTTGCCCCTGTCCTACGTCGGCACGCAGGACCGGTTCACCTGGCTGCTCGAATCCCTGCCGGTGATCGTGGGCCTGCCGCTGGCGGTGGCACTATGGCCGCGATACCGGCTGTCCAACCTCCTGTGCATCCTGCTCCTGCTGCACGCCATCGTGCTGGTGGTGGGGGGCCACTATACCTACGCCAAGGTTCCGCTCGGCGACTGGGCCCGCGACTGGTTCGGCTGGCAGCGCAACAACTACGACAAGGTCGGACACGCCCTGCAGGGCTTCGAGCCGGCGATCCTGACGCGCGAGATCCTCAAGCGGTGGTCGCCCTTCGCCTCGGCGCCGCGCAGCCGCCTGCTGCCGATCCTGTGCGTCGCCGCCCCCCTCGCCTTCAGCGGCCTCTACGAGATCATCGAATGGCAGGTGGCGCTGGCCTCCGGCGAAGGAGCCGATGCCTTCCTGGGCACGCAGGGCGACCCCTGGGACACGCAGTCCGACATGGGCTTCGCCCTTCTCGGCGCGGTGACGGCGCTGCTGCTGCTGTCGCGCGTCCACGACCGCTCCATGGCAGCGGCCGAGCGGGCCAGACCCTGAGCGTCTCACACGGCAGGCAGGCGCCGCTCCATGGCGACCATCGTCGCCGGTCCCCAGGCAAAGCGCTCGAGCACCGTGAAGCCCCGCGCCTCGTAGAAGGGCTCGGCCGTGACGGAGGACCGGACCGCCAGCCGCTCCAGGCCGGCGTCCAGCGCCGCCCGCTCGATCGCGTCCATCAGGACGCAACCGAGCCTTCGCCCCTGCATGGCGGGGGTCACGAAGAGCTGGCGGACCCGGGCGCCATCGAAGGCCCCGGTCCCGCAGATCGTGCCCTCGCGGTCCGTCACGACCCAGACGTCCCATTGGACCAGATGCGCCGAGATCGCCGCCGGGGACAGTTCGGCCAGCATGAAGTCGATGGCTTCAGGCGGATAGTCTGCGGCGTTCGTCCCGGTGATGGCCGCCCGGATGACCGCCAGCACCGGCTCGGCCTCGCCCGGTTCCGCAGGCCGGATGGAAAAGCCCGGCGGCGGCAGGTGACGGTGCATGATGAGGTGTTCTTGGACGCAGCCCGATTTCGGCGCGCCCTCGGGTACGAAGCCGTGCCGGCGGTAGAAGGCGATCGCCGGGCCATTGCGGGGTTCGACCTCGAGATCGATGAGACGCAGGTCCGGCCAGTTCGAGACCGCGGCCGCGAGCAGCCCGGTCCCCAGGCCCACGCCTTGGACCCGGGGATCGACATACAGCCGGTCGAGCCTGAGCCGGCCATTCGCCCCGAGGGTGGAGGAGGCCGTCGCCAGGATGAGCCCCTCGGTCTCGGCGACCAGGAAGCGATGCCCCGGCCGTCCGATCGCCTGCCGCAGGCGGTCCTCGGCATGCCAGTCATCCGTGATGGCCGTGACCCGCTCCGGTCCGAACAGGTGGTCGTAGGTGGCGTGCCACGTGTCGACGAGAACCCGTCGCACGGCGGGAATGTCAGCCGGTGCAGCTTCGCGGATGACAACGCCCTGCATCGTGCTCTCCTCCGGGTGGGGCGCCAGAGTGGCGATGGCGAGCCGGACAATCAACCACCTGCCACGGGGTCCGCAGCCTAGGCGCCGTTCGGGTTCAGGACCGGCAGGCCGGCATTCCACTTGAGGTCCATGAGCAAGCCGTCGGGAAGCGTCGCCCAGGCTCCGACCGTGGGAACGCCGGCGGCGCCGAGAAGCGCCGACGTCCAGTGATTGCAGACGCGGAAGATGCTGAAGGTCTCGACCCCTTGATAGAACATGCTGTTGCGCGCCAATCCCGTGCCCAGCGGAATGGCGGCACCCGCATCGCCTTTTGCGAGCGCCAGGTCCAGGCGGGAGACCAACGCGTCGAAACCGGCCTGGGACAGCGTGATCGGCACGATCTGGACGGCCAGGACCCGCACCGCCCTGTCCGGCAGCCCCACCACATGCACGACCGACTCGTTGCCCGGCCTGAACAGTGCGCTGAGGGCAAGCCCGACGTCGATCGATCCGAGGGTCGGCGTGCTGCGGTAGAAGCGCGCCTCGCCCCACCCGATTTCGAGGACCGGAGAGCCCGCAAACTGGCCCGCCACGGACAGGACGGCACCAAGCCGCAGGCGCGTGGCCGCCTCGGCCAGCGCTGACCGCGGGAGCGCCAGGCCGGAGTGGAAGCCGTTGCTGACGACTTCGATGGCGATGGCTGCCTGGCCGGGACGTGCCGGGTATAGGCGATCATCGCCGCCGCGCCACGTCGCCGCTGTCGCGAGAAGGAAACCGAGGACCAGGCCACCCAGGATTCGCCAGAACCAGCGCATCCCGCATGCTAGCGGACGGCCAGAACTCCAACCACAACCCCGAGATGAATCTGCGGGTTGTCAGATCCCGAGCTTGGCCTTCAGGATATCGTTGACCGCCTGCGGGTTGGCCTTGCCGCCCGACTGCTTCATCACCTGGCCGACGAACCAGCCGATCATGGTGGGCTTGGCCTTGGCCTGCTCCACCTTGTCGGGATTGGCCGCGATCACCGCGTCGACCGCCGCCTCGATGGCGCCGGTGTCGGTCACCTGCTTCATCCCGCGGCTCTCGACGAGTTCGCGCGGCTCCCCACCCTCGGTCCAGACGATCTCGAACAGATCCTTGCCGATCTTGCCCGAGATGGTGCCCTCGCCGATGAGATCGACGATCTGGCCGAGCTGGGCGGCGGACATGGGCGAGGTCGTGACGTCCTTGCCCTCCTTGTTCAACCGGCCGAACAGTTCGTTGATCACCCAGTTGGCGGCAGCCTTGCCGTCGCGGCCCTTGGCCACCGCCTCGAAGTAGTCGGCCTGTTCGCGCTCCATCACGAGCACCGCCGCGTCGTAGGGCGTCACGCCGTACTCGGCGATGAAGCGCGCCTTCTTGGCGTCCGGCAATTCGGGCAGGTGGGCGGCGAGCGCGTCCACATAGGCCTGGTCGAACTCGAGCGGCAGCAGGTCAGGATCGGGGAAGTAGCGGTAGTCGTGCGCCTCTTCCTTCGAGCGCATGGAGCGCGTCTCGCCCTTGCCGGGGTCGAAGAGCCGGGTCTCCTGCACGATCGTGCCACCATCCTCGATGATGCCGATCTGGCGGCGCGCCTCGTACTCGATGGCCTGGCCGATGAACCGGATCGAGTTGACGTTCTTGATCTCGCAGCGGGTGCCGAGCGGATCGCCGGGCTTGCGCACCGAAACGTTCACGTCGGCGCGCAACGACCCTTCTTCCATGTTGCCGTCGCAGGTGCCGAGATAGCGCAGGATCTGGCGCAGCTTCGTCACGTAGGCGCGCGCCTCCTCCGACGAGCGCAGGTCGGGCTTCGATACGATCTCCATGAGCGCCACGCCCGACCGGTTGAGGTCGACGAAGCTCATGGTCGGGTGCTGGTCGTGCAGCGACTTGCCGGCGTCCTGCTCGAGGTGCAGGCGCTCGATGCCGACCGTGATCTGGCCGCCGGTTTCCGGCAGGTCGACCAGCACCTCGCCCTCGCCCACGATCGGGCTCTTGTACTGGCTGATCTGATAGCCCTGCGGCAGGTCCGGGTAGAAATAGTTCTTCCGGTCGAACACCGAGCGCAGGTTGATCTCGGCCTTCAGGCCGAGGCCGGTGCGGATCGCCTGGCGCACGCATTCCTCGTTAATGACGGGCAGCATGCCGGGCATGGCCGCATCGACCAGCGACACGTTGGCATTGGGCTCGCTGCCGAACGTGGTGGAGGCGCCGGAAAACAGCTTGGCCTTGGAGGTCACCTGGGCATGGATCTCCATGCCGATGACGACCTCCCAGTCACCGGTCGCGCCCTTGATGAGCTTCTTGGCGTTCACGGGTGCGTTCATGGGCGTATCGTCCTGCCTGCGGGTGGCGTTCTCGCCTCCGCTTTTGGGTCGGAGAGCGGCCCGGGTCAAGGGGCGGAGCGATGCAACCGGGAACGACCAGGCGCATCGACCGGGTGCAACTGTAACGCCGTGGCATCCAGCAGAGCCGTCGCACACTGTTGCAGCGCGACATGCCGTCGGGGACCGCGATGGAAGAAGGCGACGCCGATCTGATGGACCTTGCCGCCTTCCATTCCTGGGTCTGCACGCAGGAGCGGCGCTACGAACTCGTAGAAGGACGCCCACGGCTCCTGCCTCTCGAGACGGCCTTCCACAGCCGCATATCCATGAACGTCATGCGTTGGCTGATCACGTCGCTCGACCGGAACCGCTACGACCTGTGTTCGTGCCAGTTGGCCATCGAGACCGGCGAACGGACCGTCCGGTTTGCGGACGGGACCGTCATGCCCTTTGCGGACGACGAGTCCTCTTTCAGCGCCGAGCGGGCCCTTTTCATCTACGAAATTGCTTCACCGGAAATCCTGCAGCTCGATCTCGGTCCGAAAAGGGCGGAGTACGCCACCCTGCCGAACCTCGTGCAGTACCTGGTCGCATCGGAAGAAGCGCCGAGGGTATTGTCGTGGTCGAGGGATGACGGCTGGAACTGGCCTAGCGAACCGGAGACAGTTTCAGGGATGTCGGGGATGGTTCGGCTTGCGCCGTTCGGCCTGTCGATGTCACTCGCCGAAGTCTACGACCGGGTCTCGTTCGGGTCAGACGCCTGAGCCCCGCATTTTCCGTGCCGAATACCCCACCACGGCCCACAGCAGCCCCGCGATGAAGCGGAAGAGCGCGTGGGCGCCGCCGAACATGTAGCCGCCTTCGAACCAGCTGAACCCCAGCGTGTGCGAGAGGAAGCTCATCGCCGTGCCGGCGAGGCCCGCGGCGAAGCCGGCGAGGATGAGCTTGGCCGCCTGGTTGGCATTCCAGCCCATCCACAGGCCAATGGCCACGACCACCGGGTCGATGAAGGCGAACAGGATCAGCCAGCGGAACGGCGCGAGGTCGGCCCAGAAATGCGGCGGCATGGGAAGGGTCCTCGCGTCGCCGGAGCGCTCAGGCCCACCAGGCCTGCGGCAGGTCGACCCGGCCGGCCGCCTGCTCGATGACCTCGGCGACCGAGAACAGCGTCTCCTCGTCGAAGGCCCGCCCGATGAGCTGGAGGCCCAAGGGCAGCCCCTCGCTGGAGAAGCCGGCCGGCACGGCGATGCCCGGCAGGCCGGCCATGTTCACCGTCACCGTGAAGACGTCGTTGAGGTACATCTCGACCGGGTCCGCCCCACCCTTCTCGCCGATGCCGAAGGCGGCCGACGGCGTCGCCGGCGTCAGGATGGCGTCCACGCCCGCGGCGTAGACGTCCTCGAAGTCCTTCTTGATCAGCGTCCGGATCTTCTGGGCGCGGACGTAGTAGGCATCGTAGTAGCCGGCCGACAGCACGTAGGTGCCGATCATGATGCGCCGGCGGACCTCCTTGCCGAAGCCTTGGGCACGGGTCTTCTCGTAGAGGTCGACGATGTCCTTGCCGGGCACGCGCAGGCCGTAGCGCACGCCGTCATAGCGGGCGAGGTTCGACGAGGCCTCGGCGGGCGCCACGATGTAGTAGGCCGGCAGCGCGTACTTGGTGTGCGGCAGCGACACCTCGACGATCTCGGCGCCGGCGTCGCGCAGCCACTTGGCGCCCTTTTCCCAGAGCGCCTCGATCTCGGCGGGCATGCCGTCGACCCGGTATTCCTTCGGGATGCCGATGCGCATGCCCTTGATCGAGCGGCCGACGGCCGCTTCGTAGTCGGGCACGGGCAGGTCGACGCAGGTCGTGTCCTTGGCGTCCGGACCCGCCATCGAGCGCAGCAGGATGGCGTTGTCGCGCACGGTGCGGGCGATCGGGCCGGCCTGGTCGAGCGACGAGGCGAAGGCGACGATGCCCCAGCGCGAGCAGCGGCCATAGGTCGGCTTGATGCCGACGGTGCCGGTGAATGCCGCCGGCTGCCGGATGGAACCGCCGGTGTCGGTCGCCGTCGCCCCCAGGCAGAGCCGGGCGGCAACGGCCGCGGCCGAGCCGCCCGAAGAGCCGCCGGGCACCAGCGGCGTGTTCGAGCCCTGGCGGCGCCAGGGCGACACCACGTTGCCGAAGGCGGACGTCTCGTTCGACGAGCCCATGGCGAACTCGTCATTGTTGAGCTTGCCCAGCATCACCGCGCCGTCGCGCCACAGGTTCGACGTCACCGTGGACTCGTAGGCCGGCACGAAGTTGCCGAGGATGTTCGAACCGGCCGTCGTGCGCACGCCCTTGGTGGCGTAGAGATCCTTGATGCCCAGCGCGAGGCCTTCCAGAGGGCGAGCCTCGCCGCGGGCCAGCCGCTCATCCGAGGCCTTGGCCATCGCCAGCGCCTGCTCGGGCGTCTCGAGCACATAGGCATTGAGGCCGCGCGCCTTCTCCATCGCAGCCAGGAAGGCCTGGGTGATCTCGGTCGCGGAGACCTGCTTCGCCCGCAGCGCGTCGCGGGCTTCGGCCAGGGTCAGGGCGGTGGCGTCGGTCATGACCGTCTCCGGGTCGGGCCGCGCTCAGCGGCGGCCGGGTCATCTCGTAAGGTCGTGTCGTGGGGCGGGAGGCGCGCCGGGAGGACGCGCTACTCGACCACCTTGGGCACCAGGAAGAAGTGGTCCTCGGTCATCGGCGCGTTGCCGGTGACCACGTCGGCATAGCCGCCGTCGGTGACCTCGTCCTGGCGCTTCTTCATGACCATGGGCGTCACCGAGGTCATCGGCTCGACGCCCTCGACGTTCACTTCGGCGAGTTGCTCCACGAACGCCAGCATGGCGTTGAGCTCGCCCTGCAGATGGGGCACCTCTTCCTCGGTGACGGCGATGCGCGCGAGATGCGCGATGCGCCGGACGGTCGCCTGGTCGACGGACATGAAACCCTCGCGAATGGCCGCATTTGGCCCTGCGCGCCTATAGCACCCTGCCCTTCGCACCCGCAACTCGCCGGGCCCCTGCCGGCGCGCCATTGCGATGCAGCGCACAACGCACTAGCGTCCGCCGCCCGAGGACACGCCATGACCGACCCCAGCCACCACGACAGCTACCCCGACACCCTGATCCGCTCGATCCTGCAGGGCACCCGCACGATCGCGCTGGTGGGCGCATCGGCCAATCCCGCGCGTCCGAGCTGGATCGTGGTCAAGTACCTGTCCGAGCGCGGCTACACGGTCTATCCGGTCAATCCGGGCCTCGCCGGCCAGGAGATCCTGGGCCGCCCGGTCTATGCGAAGCTCGCCGACGTGCCGCAGCCGCTCGACATGGTCGAGATCTTCCGCAACTCGGAAGCCGCCGGGCCGATCGTAGACGAGGCCCTGGCGCTCGATCCGCTGCCGAAGGTGATCTGGATGCAGCTGTCGGTCCGCAACGACGCGGCGGCGGCCCGCGCCGAGGCGCGCGGCGTGACCGTGATCATGAACCGCTGCCCCAAGATCGAATACGGCCGGCTCTCCGGCGAGATCGGCTGGCAGGGCATCAACTCGCGGGTGCTGTCGTCCAAGAAGCCGGTGATGAGCGAAAAGGGCGTGCAGAAGCGGACGCTCGGCGTCGCGCCGGGCACCAATCCCTTCGGCACCCGGCGGTAGGCTGCGGCCGTCCCTCCATGCTCGTTGACGGGACCGGGCGCCCTAGTAGGGACGACCGGGCCAGAAGAAGAGGAAGAGGGTCGGCAGGGCCACGGAGGCCACGAGGAGCAGAAGCCCCAGAAGGACCGGCACGAAGACGCACAGAAGGGCCGCCAGGATGGGGCCAAGAAAGTAGTACTTGGCAAAAGTCCAGCGCGTCACACCCGTGTCGGCCGCGCGATTGAGGGTGGCGCACAGCCACATCCACTTCAACGCCAGCACATAGAGCCAGCCTTGATTGAGGAGAATCTGGTTTGCAATCCGCTCTGGCGCGTCCGCGACGCCAAGCGCCGCGACCAAAAGGCACCAGAGTGCCGTGTACAGGATGATGAACAGGAAATAGTCGATCCTGCTCATGGTCTCGGGACAGACCGGCATGATGCATTTGGCGAAATAATAACCGACGGAATTCATCGTTGAAAACCAGATCTTGAAACACGCCTTTGTCTCACGACGCTGCGTGAGTCATCAAGTTTGGATTTGATGCAAGGTTGAACAAGCGTTACTTGAGGTTGCGGTCAGACGGCGCGTGACACGGGACGCAGTAGACGAACCCCGTGGCTGTCTGGGATGCTGTGTTGACGACGACAGCAGCGTTCGACATAAAGAACAAACAATCCGCTCAGCCGGACGACCGGCGAGCTTCGTGCCCGAGGATCATCCGATGACAGCGCCCTCAGCCCCCGGCTTCTCCACCCTCGCCATCCACGCCGGCGCGCAGCCCGATCCGGCCACTGGCGCCCGCGCGACGCCCATCTACCAGACGACGTCGTTCGTGTTCGACGACGTGGACCACGCCGCGTCGCTGTTCGGACTGCAGGCCTTCGGCAACATCTATTCGCGCCTGGGCAACCCCACCTGCGCGGTGCTGGAGGAGCGGGTCGCGGCGCTGGAAGGCGGGACGGCGGCGCTCGCCGTGGCCTCCGGCCACGCGGCCGAGTTCCTGGTGTTCCACACCCTGCTGCAGCCCGGCGACGAGTTCATCGCGTCGAAGAAGCTCTACGGCGGCTCCATCAACCAGTTCAATCACAGCTACAAGAACTTCGACTGGCGGGTGAAGTGGGCCGATCCGGACGATCTGGCGACCTTCAAGGCCGCCATCAGCGACAAGACCAAGGCGATCTTCATCGAATCGATCGCCAACCCGGGCGGCGTCATCACCGACATCCAGGCCATCGCCGACATCGCCCATGAGGCGGGCGTGCCGCTCATCGTCGACAACACGATGGCCAGCCCCTACCTGATCCGTCCGTTCGAGCACGGTGCCGACATCGTGGTGCACTCGGCCACGAAGTTCCTCGGCGGCCACGGCAACTCCATCGGCGGCCTGATCGTCGACGGCGGCAAGTTCGACTGGATGAAGTCCGGCCGCTACCCGATGCTGTCCCAGCCGCGCCCCGAATACGGCGGCATGGTGCTGGGCGAGACCTTCGGCAACTTCGGCTTCGCCATCGCCTGCCGCGTGCTCGGCCTGCGCGACCTCGGCCCGGCGCTGTCGCCGTTCAACGCCTTCATGCTGCTCACCGGCATCGAGACCCTGCCGCTGCGCATGCAGCGCCATTCGGACAACGCCCAGACGGTGGCCGAGCACCTGGCCAAGCATCCGGCGGTGTCATGGGTGAGCTATCCCGGCCTGCCCGGCGACAAGTACCACGCGCTCGCCAAGCGCTATTCGCCCAAGGGCGCGGGCGCCGTGTTCACCTTCGGCCTGAAGGGCGGCTACGAGGCGGGCGTCCGGCTCGTGTCGAACCTGAAGCTGTTCTCCCACCTGGCGAACATCGGCGACACGCGCTCGCTGGTCATCCACCCCGCCTCCACCACGCACCGCCAGCTCACCCCCGAGCAGCAGACGCAGGCGGGAGCCGGCCCGGAAGTGGTGCGCCTGTCCATCGGCCTC
This sequence comes from uncultured Alsobacter sp., assembly GCF_945952055.1. Taxonomy (GTDB): domain Bacteria; phylum Pseudomonadota; class Alphaproteobacteria; order Rhizobiales; family Beijerinckiaceae; genus Alsobacter. The sequence continues at coordinate 75,330 of NZ_CAMFHB010000020.1, read as the reverse complement.
GAGGACACGGCCGACATCATCGCCGACCTCGACGAGGCCCTGTCCGCCGGCGCCTGATCGCCGGTCAGGCCCCCCGACGCCGTCCTGGACCCGGGCAAGCCCGGGCCAGCACATCCTGCCTGCACCTCTCCACGTCCTGGCCGGGCTTGGCCCGGCCATCCACGACTTCGGGATGGCCCCGGCAAAGTCGTGGGTGCCCGGCCAGGCCCGGGCAGGACGGCTGAGGGATCGCGCGATGCGACGATGAAGTGCGGTGCCGCGCGAAAAATCTATCCACACGCGCTCAGTTGGACAGCGCGTCCAGGGCGAACCGGACGCCCGTCAACGCGGCCGCCAGGGCCGAGGCCAAGGCGGCGCGCGCGTTCAGGATCTGCGTGCGGTTGATGGCCACCACGATGCGGTTCATGTCGGCCGCATCGAGGTCCTCGTGGCGCGACAGCCTGCGCAGGCGCTGCCGGCTCGCCTGCAGCCACAGCCATGAGGCCAGCAGCGCGGTGGCCATGATCATGATGTCGAAGCTACGCAGGAGGACAGCGGTCGTCATGGATCGTCCGTGCAAGGCCAAGGCTTAGCCCGGCTCACGAATAGCCGTGCGCCCCGCGGCCCGGAAGCAAAATCGAGACGAAGACCTCAGCGGGTCGCCAGACGCCGCCAGTGGACGGTCGCCATGGCGAGCACGACCATGGCCATGGCCTGGTGCAGCAGGCCGAGCCAGAGCGGCACCTGCATCAGCAGCGTGGCGATGCCCACGACGGCCTGCGCGACCACCAGCCCCGCAATCACGCCGGCCCGTTTCGCCGCCGGGGATCCCGGCACCCGGGAGCGCGTGCGCCAGAGCTGAACGACGGCCAGGATCAGCAGCCCGTAGGCCACCATGCGGTGGTTGAACTGGACCGTGAGGTGGTTGTCGACCAGGTTCTCGAACCACGGCGTTCCGAAGAACAGGCTCGACAGGGGCGGGACGACGCTGCCGTCGATGAGGGGCCAGGTGTTGTAGATGAGCCCCGCCTTGGAGCCGGCGACGAGCGCGCCCAGGGCGATCTGGAGAAGCACGGCGGCCACGAGCCAGCCCGCCAGGCGGCGCAGGCCCGCCGCGGACGCTTCGGGCCGACGGGCCGGCGTGACCGCGACCACCATCGCCACGAGCCCGGTGAAGATGAGGCTCGCGGTCGTCAGGTGCGCCATGAGCTTGACCGGCGCCACGGCCGTCATGCCCGGCTGCAGGCCGGAGGCGACCATGATCCAGCCGATGGCCCCCTGAAGGCCGCCGAGCGCGGCCAGACCCACCACGCCGAGCAGCAGCCGCCCGCGCAGCACCCCGGCCAGCGCGAAGCCGACGAGCCCCAGGCCGAACACCAGGCCGATGAGGCGTCCCAGCTGCCGGTGGGACCACTCCCACCAGAAGATCTCCTTGAACTCGGCGAGCGACATGCCCTTGTTCAGGAGCTGGTACTGCGGGATCTGGCGGTACTTCTCGAATTCCGCCGCCCATTGCCCGTCCGTGAGCGGCGGGATGGCACCGGTCACGGGCTTCCACTCGGTGATGGACAGGCCGGACCCGGTGAGACGCGTGGCGCCGCCGATGACCACCATGGCGAAAACCAGCACGATCGTGAGCCAAAGCCATCCGCGCAGAAGGGCCATGCCACGGCCATCGAGCCCGGCGCGGGTGGGAGCGGTTTCGGTGGCGAAGGCGATCGTCATGGCTCGGCTCGGTCCTGCTGCAACGCGTCCGCGCGCCGCGGCGGCGGGTGCTTGCCGTATCGGCGCGCCGGACACATAGTCCCGGCCGCGCGGCACCACAATGGCCGCAATGCCGCAACCGCCCGGAGCCCCATGACCAGACGCACCCGCAAGCTCATCGGCGCCTTCGCCATGCTGGTCTTCGTGTGCGCCTATGCGCTGGTCGTGATGGCGCTGGCGCAGGGACGGCTCCAGGACATGTCGAAGGCGGTCCAGGCCGTGTTCTACCTCGTCGCCGGCCTGAGCTGGATCCTGCCGCTGATGCCCTTGATCCGCTGGATGGAACGGCCCGATCCGGAGGTTTAGGCGACTTTCAGCCGGCGCCCGCGGTTCCACAGCAGGAACGGCACGCCGGAGAGAAGGACGTCGAGGTCGCGGCGGCGCTGGAACAAGCCGTTCAGCGACAGCCTGGGCAAGGCCGTCAGATGCGCGGCATGGTCGGAGAACACCATCCCCGGCCGCGTCGTGACGGCGGATGCGAAGCCCAGGCGGCGCGCGGCCTCGAACTCGCGGACGCCCGCCGAGCCGGGGTCGCCCACCGGATAGGCGAAGTGGCGCGGCGTCAGCCCCAGGTGGCGCGCGAGCATCTCCCGCGAGAACGCCATTTCCGCCTCCGCCACCGCGGCCGGATGCTTGGCGAGCATGGGATGGCTCATCGTGTGCGCCCCGATGGTCACGAGCGGGTCGGACGCCAGGGCGGCGAGCCCCGGCCAGTCGAGGCACAGTTCGTCGGCCACCGCGGCGCTGTCGGTCCCGGCGGCGCGCGCCAGGGTGGAGACGGCCGTCCGCAGCCCCTCCTCCGGGCCCGGACGCAGGCTCCAGTAGATCGTGTCGAAGGCCTTTTTCTTCGCCGCTGGCGAAGCGCAGTCCAGCCGCACAGGGCCGGCGGGAAGGTCGATCTCGATCCGGGTCAGCGCCTGGAGCGCGCGCTCCAGTTCCACCCACCACAGCGATGCGGTGCGATCGGCAAAGCCGGGCGTGGCATAGACCGTGAGCGGCGCCGCGTGCCGGCGCATGACCGGAAGGGCCACGTCGAGGGTGTCGCGATAGCCGTCGTCGAAGGTGAACACGGCGAAGGGCGGCGCCGCTTCGTCGGACAGCCGGGCCAGCGCCTCGTCGAGCGTGACGATGTCGAGGCCGGCCGCCCGCACGGCGAGGATGGCCTCCTCCAGGAACCCCGGAGTGACCTCCAGGAGGGCGTTGGGCGCGAACGCCGCCGCCTCCGCCGGGCGCACGCGGTGGAGCATGAGGATGACCCCCCTGCCCTGCGCGGCGGGCGCGAGCGCCTTGTGGGCGCCGGTGGCCCAAAGGGCCGTCAGGACGGCGGAAAAGACGTGATGCTTGAGCGACACGGGACCCGATCCGGCGGCCTTTCCGCCATAGGGCAGGATTTTAAGAGATCGGACGTTAAACCCCGTTGAACGGCGCCTCCGGGCGTCACTTGCATGGACTGAGATACCCGCATGGCCGTGCCCGCTCCGGTCTCCGACAGCCGCATGGCGGTCTCCATTCACACCAATCCCGAGGCGATCGGCCCGGCCTGGCGCCTCCTGGAGGCGACCGGCATCGGCACCGGCTACCAGACGGCGTCGTGGGCCAAGGCCTGGTTCTCGACCTGCACGGCCGACGCCGGCCGCGCGCCCCTCGTCTGCCTGTTCGGCTCGCCCGAGGCTCCGGCCGGCATCCTCCCCCTCGAGATCGCGGAAGTGGGACTGGCCAAGGTCGGCCGCGGACCGGGCGGCCGGCACGCGAATTTCCGCGGCATCCTGATGGCGCCGGAGGCCGGCGGCCTTCCGTGGGGCCGCCTGCTGGCGGCAGCCGCCTCGGCCGCGCGCATCGATGCGATCCTGCTGGCGAACCAGATCGTCGAGACGCCCGCCGGACGCCATCCGCTGGTGGACCTGCCGCAGAGCCGGCCGAGCCTCGCCTATGCCGGGCGGCTGGATCTCACCGCCGATCCGGACGAGACCCTGGCCAAGGTGTTGGGCAAGGGCTCGCGCAAGACCATGGGCAAGAAGATGCGGCACCTGGCCGCCTTCGGGCCGCTCTCCATGCGGCGCGCCGAGACGGCCGAGGACGTGAAGTCCTTGATGGACCTGTTCTTCCGGGAGAAGTCGACGCGGCTCGCCGAACTGGGCGTTCCCGATGCCTTCGCCGATCCGGCCGTGCAGGCCTTCCTGATCGAGGCCACGCGGCCCGAGACGGGCGCCCTCAGGCTCCACGGCGCGTGGTGCGGCGACCGTCCCGTCGCCATGTTCGGCGGCACCGAGCTCGGCGGCCGCCTCAGCGGCTGCATCAACGCCCACGAACTGGATCCCGAGATCGCGCGCTGCAGTCCCGGCGACCTCCTGTTCGCCGAGGTCATCCGTGACGCGGCCTCGCGCGGGCTGTCGGTGTTCGACCTCGGCGTCGGCCACGGGCCGCTCAAGGCGCGGTTCTGCGAACGCGACGAGCCGATGTTCGACACCGCCATCGCCGTGTCGCCGCTGGGCACCTGCGCGCTTCTCATGCTGTCGGCGGCGGACTGGATGAAAGAGACGATCAAGCGCGACGAGCGCATCGCCGGGCCGGCCCGGCGGATCGCCGGGTGGCTCGGCGCGCTGCGCTGAGCCTCAGACCGCCGCGGCCACGGCGTCCTCGGCCGCCCCGGACCGCACCACGATCAGCTCCGGCGAACCCGGCAGGAGAGCGGCACGCACGGTGTCCGCCGCCGCATCCTGGTCGATGACGAGCACCACCGCGTCAGCAAGGCGCGCGAGATCCTGCGACAGCCTCGAATAGGCCGGCGACGGCGCCGCGACGAGCACGCAGCCGTAGGCGGTCCGCAGCGCCTCGAGGCTGCGGCGCAGCGGCTGCTCCCACGCGTCCGGGCTGTCACCCAACGCGGCGCCGGGCGCGACGACGTGCAGCCTGGAGCCCGAGTCGCGGTTGAGGACCTGCAGGAAGTTCGCCTGGCCGAGCACGACGTCGCCCAGACCGGGGCGCGTCTCGTCGCAGGGCGAGATCAGGTCGACGAGGACGGTGCGCCGCCGGCGCGCCAGGGTCCGGCCGAGGGCGAAGGCGCTGTCGAGCCCGGTGCGCGACACGTCCGAGGCCACCATGCCGAAGACCCCGAGCGATCCGGCGCTGTCGGCGGCCTCCGCGAGGATGCGCAGGGCGTCGACCAGCGACAGGTCCTGGACCGCCGGCTTGCCGGCCAGCGCCGGCGGATCCGCCGGCGCATCCGCCTCGGCGGAGGCCTCCTCCGGCTCGGATTCAGGATCGCGGGCCGCAAGCGGCGCATCGACGGCCGCACCCAGCGGAACGACCGGCGCGTTCAGCGGCACGGCCGCGGCGCGGGCGCCGCCGACATACGCACGGCCCGACAGGAGTTCCCGCGTCACCACCACGGCGGCGCCGACGAGCAGCGTCGCGATGGTCGCCACGAGGACGATCGGCAACCGCTTGGGGAAGGACGGCGTCGCCGGCGGATAGGCGCGCGACACGATCCTGGCATCGGCGGGCGCCGCGTCCTTGGCGTCGCGCGCCATGGCTTCGCGGTAGCGGGTCATCATGGCTTCGAGCTGGTCGCGCTGGCTGCGGGCCTCGCGCTCGAGCGCGCGAAGCTCCACCTCGTTCTCGTTCGCCTGGGCGCTCTGGCCCTTGAGCTGGTCGAGCGCGGCGCCGATCTGGTCGACGCGGGCGCCCTGCACGCGGGCGTCGTTCTCGAAGGTCCGGACGGCCTTCTCGGCCGTGGCCCGGATCTCCGAATCGACGGTGGCGAGCTGGGCGGCGAGCTCCTTCATCCGGGGATGGCCGGGCAGCAGCGTGCGGGCTTCCAGGGAGATCTGGGCCCGCAGCGCGGAGCGGTCCGCCGTCAGCTTGCGCACCAGCTCGTTGTTGGCGACGTCGGAGATCTCGAGCGGCCGGCCGGCGGCGAGCGCATCGCGGATCATCTTGGCGCGCGCCTGGGCGTCCGCCTGCGCCGAGCGGGCCGCCGAGAGTTGGGTGTTCATCTCCGAGAGCTGCTGCTGCGGCAGCGTCCCGCTGGTGCCGGAGGCCAGGAGGCCCTTGCGCGCCCGGAAGTCCTCGACCTTGGCCTCGGCGGCGGCCACGCGTTCGCGCAGCGGATCGATGGTGTTGATGAGCCAGGCGCCGGCCGCGCGGGCCGACTGCTTCTTGGCCTCGGCCTGGCTCTCCAGGAAGAGGTCGGCGAAGGTGTTGGCGCCGAGCGCCGCGAGCTGCGGATCGTTGGAGCTGAACTCGATGGTCAGCACGCGGGAGAGACCCACGGAGAAGGCCAGCATGCGCTCGCGCACCGCCTCGACCAGGTAGTCGTCGCGCTCGACCTCGGTCGGCGTCTTCGACAGTCCGATCGCCATCATCACGGAGCGCACGAGGCCGGGAGCCGCGTACTTGTCGAACTCGGGATTGCCGCGCAGCTTGAGCCGGTCGATGCCGGCCCGGATGATCTCGCGCGACGAGGCGAGCTGCACCTGGCTCGCCATCTCACGCTCGTCGAAGGGTCCGATTCCCGGGTCCGTCGAGCCGTTGGGCCGCGTGAAATAGCTGTCCCCGCTCTGCAGGATGAGGCGCGCCTCGGCCGTGTAGCGGGGCGTGATCAGGTTCACCACGACCGCCGCGACAACCAGCGCCAGCACGGTCGGAACCAGGATCCAGTAGCGCGCACGCGACAGCGCGACGCCCAGCTGATTGAGATCGAGATCGCCCGTTCCCTCACCTCCGGGGGCGGGAAGAACCGGTCCCGTCTGCGCCATGACTCACCCTCGCCAGCACTGGATACGCACCCCTGCACACTCTCCCCGCCAGGTTTCGATATGGTTAAGCGTTCACCGAACGCGACAACCGGAAGTCAACGTTTGTTAACCATGAAGCTGCAGGCTGCGGATCTCTGGAAATTGCCGTCTGCGAGTCGGAATGCATCGTCGTTTCTTCCTCATCGGTCTCGGAGCGACGGCCCTCGCCGGTTGCGCGACCCCCGTTCGCCTGCCTCCGGGCTTTTCGGACAGTGTCGACGCCCCCTACACCCTGGCGGCGGGCGACCGGCTCCGTGTCATCGTCTTCGGCCAGGACGGGCTGTCGAACAGCTACGCGGTGGATGGCGCCGGCCGGATCTCGATGCCGCTCATCGGCCTCGTGACCGCGCTCGGCCTCACGACGGCCCAGCTCGAGCGGGCCATCGAGGCGCGCCTGCGCAACGGTTTCCTGCGGGAGCCTCGCGTATCGGTTGAAGTCGAGCAGTACAGGCCGTTCTACGTGCTGGGCGAAGTCACCACCTCGGGCCAGTTCCCCTACGTCAACGGCATGACGGCCCAGACAGCGGTCGCCATCGCGGGCGGCTTCAGCGCGCGGGCGGAGCGCGACGTTGTCACGCTCACCCGCCAGATTCGCGGCCAGCTCGTGTCCGCCACCGTGCCGATCACGTATCCAGTCCGCCCGGGGGACACGGTCCTGGTGCGCGAGCGCTGGTTCTGAGGTCGCCATGAGCAGCCCCGCGGACCGCAGCCTTCGGATCGTCCAGGTCTTCCGTGCCCCGATCGGCGGCCTGTTCCGTCACGTCCAGGATCTTTCGGCGGAGCTCGCCGCGCGCGGGCACGAAGTCGGCGTGGTCTGCGACGTGGGCGGCGGCCCCCGCGCCGACGACCTGCTTGCGGCGCTTGCCCCCAAGCTCGCGTTCGGCGTCACCCGGATCCCGATGGCGCGGGCGCCCGGGCCGAGCGACGTCCTGGCGCTCCTGCGTTTCCAGAGCTACCTGGCGAAGGTGAAGCCGGACGTGGTGCACGGGCATGGCGCCAAGGGCGGCCTGCTGGCCCGGGCCCGGCCGGCGCTCGGCCTCGGCGGCAAGGCGATCCGCGCCTACACGCCCCATGGCGGCTCGCTCAATTTCGGCCCCGGAAAGCCCGGTCACGCGCTGATCATGGCCACGGAGCGATTCCTGGCCCGCGGCACGGACGTCTTCACCTTCGAGAGCCAGTTCGCGAGCAACCGGTTCGACGAACTGATCGGCAAGCCGAGCTGCCTCGTCTCGGTGGTGCGCAACGGCGCCCATCCCGAGGAATTCGAGTGCGTCGTCCCCGTCCCGGACGCGGCCGACTTCATCTTCCTGGGGGAGTTCAGGGAAGCCAAGGGCCTGATCGTCCTGGCCGACGCGCTGGCTCTCCTGCGCGAGCGCAACGGGCGCGAGACGAGCGTCGTCCTGGTCGGCGGCGGGCCGGAAGAACACCTGGTGCGCGCCCGGCTGGACCAGCACGGGTTGAAGCAGGTCACCCTCAAGCAGGCCATGAGGGCCCGCGAGGCGCTGGCGCTCGGACGGACCTTCCTGCTGCCGTCGCTGTTCGAATCCCTCCCCTACGTGCTGATCGAGGCCGCGGCGGCCGGGATGGACATCCTCGCGACCGACGTCGGCGGCGTCTCCGAGGCGCTCCTGCCGGCCCGCGACAGGCTGATTCCGCCGGGCGATCCCGCGGCCCTCGCCAGCGCCATGGCCGCGGTCCTGTCCGACCCGCCCGACGTGGTCGAACGCCGCAGGCTGGGCGTCCGGGAGCACGTGAGGACCCATCTGTCAGTCGACACCATGGTGAGCGGCATCGAGGCGGCCTACCGGGCGGCCCTGGCCAGGAAGTTCGCGGCTTAAGTGTTCCGTTACGGCAGGGTCTTAAAACTTGCGCGTGTCTAAACAGCGTCTTCAACATCACCGGATGTGAGATGGCCAAGATCAGCGCTGCCGACGTCATGCGCCTCGAGCCCCAGGCGACGGGGGGATCCCCCCATCGCCTGACCCCGCTCGCGGAGGAAGTGGCGAGCCGGCCCTACCGTCCATCCGTGTCGCTGGCGGTCGTTTCCGGCCTCACGGCCATGGCGGAGGCGCTCGTTATCGTGCTCGCGGGCCTGATCGCCCGGACCATGCAGCTGCAGGACGGGATCCTGCCGGGCTTGAACTATGCCATCGCGCTGAGCGCCATGTCGGTGGCGACCATCGTCGCGTTCCAGGCGCTCGGCACCTACGACCTGGCGGCGCTGCGCTCACCGGTGCGGCAATGGTTCAGGCTGGCCGGCGCCTGGTCATTCATCTTCCTGGTGGCCCTCGTCGTCGCGTTCCTGGCGCGCGTGGACAACTACGTGTCGCCGCGCTGGCTGGCGGCCTGGTACCTGTCCGTCGGCCTGTTCCTGTTCGCCTCCCGCGCGGTGGTGGCCATCGTCATCCGCCGCATGGTGCGCGCCGGACGGCTCGACCGCCGCACCGCGGTGGTGGGCGGCGGCCCGTCCGCCGAGGCCTTCCTGCGGGCGCTCGACGCCGAACCGGATTCGGAAGTCCGGGTCTGCGGCGTGTTCGACGACCGCGACGACACCCGATCCCCCGACATGGTGGGCGGCTACCCTAAGCTCGGCACAACGGACGACCTGGTGGAGTTCGTCCGCCGGACCCATGTCGACCTCGTGGTGTTCACCCTGCCGATCACGGCGGAAGACCGCATCCTCCAGATGCTGCGCAAGCTGTGGGTGCTTCCGGTCGACATCCGGCTGGCGGCGCATCAGAGCAAGCTGCGGCTGCGCCCGCGCTCCTACTCCTACATCGGCTCCGTCCCGGTGCTGCCGGTCACCGACCGGCCGATCGCCGACTGGGACGTGGTGCTCAAGGCCGCGTTCGACCGCATCGTCGGGGCCTTCATCCTGCTGCTGGCCTCGCCGGTCATGCTGCTGACCGCGCTGGCGGTGAAGCTCGACTCCAAGGGCCCGGTGTTCTTCAAGCAGAAGCGCTACGGCTTCAACAACGAGCTCATCGAGGTCTACAAGTTCCGGTCGATGTACACCGACATGACGGATCACACGGCCGCCAAGCTCGCGACCAAGAACGATCCGCGCGTGACCCGCGTCGGCCGCATCATCCGCAAAACGTCTCTCGACGAGCTGCCGCAGCTCATCAACGTGGTGTTCAAGGGCAACCTCTCGCTGGTGGGCCCGCGCCCCCACGCCGTCAACGCCAGCGCCGCCAACAAGCGCTACGACGACGCGGTGGACGGCTACTTCGCCCGCCACAAGGTCAAGCCGGGCATCACCGGGTGGGCCCAGGTCAACGGCTGGCGCGGCGAGACCGACACGCTGGAGAAGATCCAGCGGCGCGTCGAGCACGACCTCTACTACATCGAGAACTGGTCGGTGTTCTTCGACCTCTACATCCTGGCGGTCACGCCCTTCGCCCTGACCAAGACGGAAAACGCCTATTGAGCGCGGCCGGGCCAGCCATCCTCGACACCGCGCCGGGCCCGGTTACGGGTGCCGGCGCCTCGCGTTTGCGGATGCCGGCCTACAAGGTCCAGCGCTTCACGCTCTGGGCGCTGACGGCGTCGAGCTTCCTCGCCTTCATCGAGCCCTCGCCCTACGAGATCATGTTCGTGATCTCGGCGCTTGTGATGCTCGCCACCGGCCTCCGGGTCATCCGTGAGATCTCGCTGATCCTGTTCATCCTGCTCGCCTACAACATGGGCGGGCTGATCTCGCTGATGCCCTATTTCGACGAATACAAGCCGGTGATGTTCGTCGCGATCTCGTTCTATCTGAGCATCACGGCGATCTTCTTCGTCATGATCATGATGGAGGACACGGTCGGGCGGGTCGAGGCGCTGGAGCGCGGCTACGTCATCGCCGCCGTCTTCGCCACCGTGGCGGCGATCATCGGCTTCTTCGACATCGCCGGTCTCGGCCCGATGTTCACCCGCTACGAGGGCTCGCGCGCCACCGGCACCTTCAAGGACCCGAACGTGCTCGGGCCCTTCCTCGTCATGCCGGCGATCTTCCTCCTGCACCGCGTTCTCATCGGCAACGCGCGGCGCCCGATCGTTAACCTGCTGGTGCTGTCGTTCATCATCGTCGGGCTGCTGCTGTCGTTCTCGCGTGGCGCCTGGGCCGACTTCGTCGGTTCGGCGATCATCCTCATCGGGCTCAACTTCATCATCGCCCGACGCCACACGCTGCGGGTCCGGATCGTGACCATCACGGCCATCGGCATCGGCGCCGTGATCGGGGTCCTCGCCATCGCGCTCACCTTCGACAAGGTGTCGCAGATGCTCACGACCCGCGCCTCCCTCAGCCAGTCCTACGACTCGGGCGAGACGGGGCGTTTCGGCCTGCAGAAGCGTTCGATCCCGCTGCTGCTGGAGAGCCCGAACGGCTTCGGGCCGCTGCAGTTCAGCCGCGTGATGGGCGCCGATCCGCACAACGTCTACGTCAACGGCTTCGCATCCTATGGCTGGCTGGGAGGCCTTTCCTACGTCGCGCTGATCGCGGCCACGGTGTTCGTGGGCTGGCGGCTCGTCTTCATGCGAACGCCGTGGCAGGCGGTGACGCTGCCGGTCTGGGCGAGTTTCTTCCCCCAGATCGTCCAGGGCTTCCAGATCGACACGGACCACTGGCGCCACTGGTGGCTGATGTTCGGCCTCACCTGGGGCCTCGCGGCCGTGTCCGAACGCTGGCTGCGCCACCAGGCCGCGACCAGGGCCGCTCAGGCCGCCTTGGCCAGCGCGTCGGCCAACGCCAGGCCGTAGACCTTCTCCAGACCATCGAGATGCCGCTCCAGAGTGAGCGGATCCCGCCAGTAGCGGGCATGGGCCGCGCGGCTCATGCGCTGCGCCACGCCGGGCTCGGCGATGGTGGCGATCGCCTGCGTCCAGGCCGAGACGTCCGCCGACCGCACGTGCAGTCCGGTGTCCCCGTCGATGACCGCCTCGCGCCCCGCGCAGATGTCGCTGACGAGCACGGGGGTGCCCAGCGCCTGCGCCTCGAGCACGGTGAGCGGCTGGCCCTCGTACCAGACCGAGGGGAACAGCAGCGCGCGGGCCTGCGCCATGGCGCTGCGCACCGCGTCGGGCTTCTGCCAGCCCAGGAACGTCGCCTCGGGATGGGCCGCCTGCAGCGCCTCGCCGTCGGGACCGTCGCCCACCACCACGACCTTCTGCCCGGCCCGGCGCGCGGCCTCGAGCCCGATCGCCGCGCCCTTCTCAGGCGACAGCCGGCCGACGAACAGGAGATGGTCGCCGCGCCGCGACGCGTCCGGCGGGCCGGGATCGTCGATGCTCACGGGATTGGGCACCCGATGCCAGCGGATCCCCTGCGGCAGCCAGGGGCTCGCCACCGTGTACTGCAGCTCGCTGATGGTGATGACGTGCCCGAACGCCCGATGCAGCCCGCTGAAGCCGTTGACCACGCTCTGGCGGGCGACCCGGTAGGCCTTGTGCACGAAGGACCGTGAGTCGCAGTTGTGGGTGATGCAGGCCGCCGACAGCGGCGCCCGCGTGCAGGCGGTGTTGGCGGGAAAGTCGAAGAACCCGCCGTTGGGGCACACCATGAAGAACTCGTGCAGCGTCGCCACGGCCGGCACGGGCGATTCCAGCAGCACGGGCCCGATGGAGGGCGACAGGGCCTTCGCCCAGCCGTGCACGTGGGCGACCGTCCGGCGCGGATCGCAGCCGTCGAGCAACTGCTTCAGCCTGGCCGCCGCTTCCGGGTTCCACATGGCCTGGCCGGCGTAGCGCCACTGCGAGGTCGCCGTCTGCGCGTCCTGCTGGAACAGGCACTCCACTGCCACGCCGGCCTCGGCCAGGCTCGGGTCGATGGGGCCGACCGCGGAGAACACGGTGACGCGGTGGCCCCGGCGGGCGAGCCCGACGGCGCTGTCGAGCGCCACCTTGGCCTGGCCGCCGTTGATGTGGGCGTGGTCGACGACGATGACGACGTGCATGGACATCAGGAGGCGCTCCGCTTGAGCCGCGCGAGCGCGAAGGCCCGGATGCCGGCGACGTCGCCGGCGACGATGACGGCGCCGTAGCAGGCCGCGCCGAGAGGAATCCCGAGGGCGAGCGCCACCCAGGGCCCGACGTCGTCGGACCAGCCCAGCAGCGCCGCCGTCATGGCGAGCAGGCCGAGCACGACGATGGCGAGGTCGCGCAGCCTGATCTCCCGTCGCAGGACGGGGAAGGCGAAGGCCAGCGTCGTGGCGAAGGCGGCGCCGATGCCGCCCACCTGCGCATAGGCATAGCCCCGGGCCCCGAAGACCGGAGGCAGCACGAGGCACAGGAGGAGATCGACGGCGATCGCCGCCACGGCCGCCGCCGCCGCGGGAGCCGTGCGCTTCTGGATCTGGAAGACGCCGTTCAGCGCACTGGTGATCGCGGCCTGCGCGACCACGGCGGGCAGCAGCCAGCCCGCATAGGAGAGGAACCCCTCCTGGAACGCCGACGGCACGATGGCATGGGCGATGGCGGGCATCAGTAGCCAGAAGCCGACGGCGGCCGGCAGCAGCAGGCAGCAGACGAGGACGACGTTGCGCCCGAGTTGCGCTTCCGCCGCGGCGCGCCCCTCCTGCTCGTCGGCCCGGACCGCGATCTGGAACAGGATGAACTCGAGCGAGGCGCCCAGCGCGAAGACGATGCGGCTCAGTGTGTCGTAGGCCAGCGAGAACTGTCCCGACTCGGCGTAGCCATAGACCGACGCGATCAGGCCGCGGTTCACGAACGGCATGAGCTGGTAGACGACGAGAGACAGGATCAGGGGCGCGCTGTAGCCCATGAACTCGCGCAGCAGGGCGGGATCGATGCGCGTGCCGAGCAGGCTCTGATCCGACAGGGTGCGCGCGCCGGACCACATGCCCACGACGATGGAGAGCACCATGGCGGCGAGCACGGTCTGCGCGTCGCCCGTCCACAGCGCGGCCGCCAGCATCAGGATGAAGCCGGCGAAGGTCTTGATCAGCACCAGCCGGACGAACAACCTGTCGAGGAAGCGGGCGCGCGCCAGCGTGCAGACATAGTCGAAGATGCCCTGGGCGAGGCCGGCGACCATGCCCAGCGCGATCAGCCCGCCCGGAAAGCCGCCCGCCGGCCAGGCCACCGTCACGACCAGCGCTGCCACCACGATCGCCGTGGCGATGATGGCGAGCACCCGGTCGAGCGTCTCGCGGACCTGCGGACGCTCGCTGCGCACGGCCTCGGTGTAGTAGCGCGCGGCCGAAGAGCACAGCCAGTAGAAGCACACCGCGTTCACGAGCACCGCCACCGCGGCCCCGATGGCGTAGCGTCCGAACTCGGCCGGCCCGAGAACGGCGGCCGCGGCCAGGCCGAGTGCGAAGTTCAGCCCGGCATGGACCAGGAAGGTGAACGTGAACAGCATCCCCTCGCGCTAGCACGCAGCGGCATAAGGCGTGGTTTAAGGGATTGGTTTCCCGAACGTTTCCGCGGGGGGCGCGTCTCAGCCTGAACCGCTGATCCTCGGAGCCCCTGGTTCAACCCGCTCCCATGTCCCTCATCCTGAGCCGGCCGCATCGCGGCCGAGTCGAAGGACGCAGAAGATCTCAGCGGAGCCATGGTGCGTCCTTCGACTCACGGCCCTGCGGGCCGTGGCTCAGGATGAGGACCAGGGAGCATGCGGATAAACCCCGCACACCCTGCAAGCGCCCTCACGCGTACTCCACCGCCACCACGCCCGGCACGGCCTTGATGGCGCCCGCGATCTGGGGGGTGGCCTTGAAGCGGCCGGGGAGCTTGATCTCGACCTCGCGCTGGCCGCCGTCGACCATGACCACGAGCGCGATCTCGCCGTCGCCGCGCTCCTGCAATCTCTCCGAAATCGAGGGCAAGGGCTTCTCGTCCCTCAAGAAGATTCGCAGCGACGACGGCAGCCGCGCGGCGGCGCGGTCGAGCGGTTCGGCGATGGTGATGCGGGCGCGGATCTCCTCGCCCTCGGCCGAGGCCTGGACCGTGAGGATGACGGCCCGGCCGGGTTCGAGAAGGTCGCGGTACTGGTTGAGGCCCTCCTGGAACAGGATCGCCTCGAAATGGCCGGTCTGGTCCGACAGCGCCAGGATGCCCATCTTCGAGCCGGACTTGGTCCGGCGTTCCTGCTTGTCGAGCACGGTGGCCGCGACCCGACCCATCGAGGCGCCAGCCTTCACGGAGCGGGCGAAATCCGACCAGCGCTGCACGCGCAGCCGGGCCAGCACCGGCTCGTACTCGTCGAGCGGATGCCCGGTGAGGAAGAAGCCGATGGCGTCGTACTCGCGCTGCAGGCGCTCCGATGCCGCCCAAGGCTGGTAGGCGGGCACCGGCAGCGGCTCGGGCTGCCCGGCGCTGCCGAAGATGTCGCCCTGCCCCGCCGCGGCCTCGTCGTGGGCGCGGTTGGCGGCGGCCAGGACCGAATCGAGGGCGGCCGAGGCCCGGGCCCGGTCCGGCTCGATGCAATCGAGCGCGCCGGCTGCGATCAGGCTTTCCAGCGTCCGCTTGTTGACCGCGCGCGGGTTGAGCCGCCTCGCGAAATCCGCCAGGTCGCGGAACGGCCCGGCGCGCCGCGCGGCGACGATGCTGTCCACGGCCTGCTCGCCGACGCCCTTCACCGCCGCGAGCGCGTAGCGAATGGCGTAGGTGCCGTCCCCGTCGGGATGCACCTCGAACTTCACGCCGGAGCGGTTGACCGACGGCGGCTCGACCTTGATGCCGAT
The DNA here is from genome assembly GCF_945952055.1 of uncultured Alsobacter sp. GTDB lineage: Bacteria > Pseudomonadota > Alphaproteobacteria > Rhizobiales > Beijerinckiaceae > Alsobacter. Next base: position 60,101 of record NZ_CAMFHB010000020.1, on the reverse strand, counting down.
GCGCTGCGCCTCGCGGCGGAATTCCGAGAGCTTGTCCGTGTTGGACATGTCGAGCGTCATCGACGCCGCCAGGAACTCGACCGGGTAGTTCGCCTTGAGATAGGCCGTCTGGTAGGCCACGAGCGCGTAGGCGGCGGCGTGCGACTTGTTGAAGCCGTAGTCGGCGAATTTGGCGAGCAGGTCGAAGATCGTGTCGGCCTGGGCCTGTTCGAGGCCGCGCTCCACGGCGCCGTTGACGAAGCGGGCGCGCTGGGCATCCATCTCCGCCTTGATCTTCTTGCCCATGGCGCGGCGCAGCATGTCCGCCTCGCCGAGCGAGTAGCCGGACAGGATCTGCGCGATCTGCATCACCTGTTCCTGGTAGATGATGACGCCCTGCGTCTCCTTCAGCACCGACTCCAGCTTGGGGTGCAGGAAGTCCGGCTGCTCCTCGCCGTGCTTGCGGGCGCAGTAGACCGGGATGTTGGCCATCGGGCCCGGCCGGTAGAGCGCGACCAGCGCGATGATGTCCTCGAAGCGGTCGGCGCGCATCTCGACCAGCGCCTTGCGCATGCCCACCGATTCCACCTGGAACACCGCGACCGTCTCGCCGCGCCCCAGCATCTCGTAGGTCTTCCTGTCGTCGAGCGGGATCGCGGACAGGTCCACGACGATGCCGCGCTGCTTGAGCAGGTCGACCGCGGTCTTGAGCACCGTCAGCGTCTTCAGTCCGAGGAAGTCGAACTTCACCAGCCCGGCCGGTTCCACCCACTTCATGTTGAACTGGGTGACCGGCATGTCCGACTTCGGGTCGCGGTAGAGCGGCACCACCTCGTCGAGCGGACGGTCGCCGATGACGATACCGGCGGCGTGCGTCGAGGCGTGGCGATAGAGGCCCTCCAGCTTCTGCGCGATCTCCAGCATGCGCCCGACGACCGGCTCTTCCTTGGCCGCCGTCTGGAGGCGAGGCTCGCCCTCGATGGCCTGCGCCAGCGTGACCGGATTGGCCGGGTTCTGCGGCACCAGCTTGGTGAGCTTGTCGACCTGCCCGTAGGACATCGACAGGACACGGCCCACGTCGCGCATGACGCCGCGCGCCAGCAGCGTGCCGAAGGTGATGATCTGCGCGACGCGGTCCTGGCCGTAGCGGCGCTGGACGTAGCGGATGACCTCGTCGCGCCGCTCCTGGCAGAAGTCGACGTCGAAGTCCGGCATCGACACGCGTTCGGGATTGAGGAAGCGCTCGAACAGCAGGCCGAAGCGCAGCGGATCGAGGTCAGTGATGGTGGTGGCGTAGGCGACGAGCGATCCGGCGCCCGATCCGCGGCCCGGCCCCACGGGAATGTCCTGCGACTTCGCCCACTTGATGAAGTCAGCCACGATCAGGAAGTAGCCGGGGTACTTCATCTTCTCGATGACGTTCAGCTCGAAGTCGAGCCGGGCGACGTACTCCTCCTCGCTCATGCCGGGGGCGATGCCGTGCGCCGCGATGCGGGCCCTCAGACCCTCGTGCGCCTGCCGGCGGAGCTCGGCCGCCTCCTCCCTGATGACTTCGGCCACGTCGTCGGTGTCGCCGGTCGTGAAGCGCGGCAGGATCGGCTTGCCGGTGCGCGGCCGGTAGCTGCAGCGCATGGCGATCTCGACCGTGTTGACCGCGGCCTCCGGCAGATCCGCAAAACGCTTCACCATCTCGGCGCGCGTCTTGAAGTCGTGCTCCGCCGTCAGGCGCCGCCGCTCGGGATCCGAGACGAGCCGGCCCTCCGCGATGGCGAGCAGCGCGTCGTGGGCCTCGTAGTCGTCGGACTTGCCGAAGAACGGCTCGTTGGTGCCGACGATGGGAACCGACTTGCGGTAGGCGAGATCGAGGAGCTCGGGCTCGACGGAGCGCTCCTGGTCGATGCCGTGGCGCTGGATCTCGACATAGAGCCGATCGCCGAAGGCCCCCATGAGCGCCTCGAGCCTGGCGGTGGCGAGATCGGGGCGCCCGCCGGCGAAGGCCCTGTCGATGGGACCGTCGGGTCCGCCGGTGAGCGCGATCAGGCCACCGTTGGAGTCGAGGATCTCTTGCAGCATCACGTGCGGCGGTTCGCCGGGCGCGGGCCCGAGATAGGCGCGCGAGCCGAGCCGCATGAGGTTGGCGTAGCCCTGGGCCGTGGCGGCCAGGAGCACGAGGCCGGGCCGCGCCAGCGGCAGCCCGCTGCGCCGCGGCGGCTCGTCGCCGGTCTCGACCGCGAGCTCGATGCCGACGATCGGCTGGATGCCGGCGCCCGACAGCTTCTCGGAAAATTCGAGCGCACCGAACAGGTTGTTCGTGTCGGTCAGCGCCAGCGCCGGCATCTGGTCCTTCAGCGCCAGCTTCTTCAGCTCGTCGACCCGGAGCGCGCCCTCGAGCAGGGAAAAGGACGAATGCACGTGCAGGTGCACGAATCCGACGTCTCGCAGGATGCGACTCACGGGCGATCTCCGGGTGGGGAGCGCATTGTCGCGATGGGCGGGCGCACGGTCCAGAGGTGTAGGCGCTCATCCACGACGGAGAGCAGCATTCTCAAGGGTCGCTGCGCTCCCGCTCGGAGCTCAGCAATCATTGTTTTCGTTCAACGTGCTCACCCCTCTCCGCGTCCTGGCCGGGCTTGGCCCGGCCATCCACGACTGCGGATGGCCCCGGCAAAGTCGTGGATGCCCGGGCCAAGCCCGGGCATGACAGCTGAGAGGGAGATGGGGATACGGAAACGAACCGCGAAGTTTGCCCAGAAAAAACGTCTCCGCCGTTCGGCCCAGCCGTGAAGCGGAAACATTGAGGATTCCTGGAACCCCGGCATTCACCCTAGGCGGCGAAACCCTTGGCCCAGAACAGGATGGCGCCGACGAACATGGCGAGGGAAGTGAGTTCGGCGATGTCCTCGATGATCAGTCGCAGCATGGAACCCTCCGTGTTTCCTCTATGCCCCGATCATGTTCGAGTTTTGTTCTCTTTACAATGCCCGCTTTTGTTCTTTTGTGCGCCACCGCACGGGAGGGTTAATTCCGGCCGGGACGCGCCTCAGCCGAGCTCGACAACCTGGCCGTCGCGCAGCGTGACGCGGCGGTCCATGCGCGCGGCCAGGTCGAGATTGTGGGTCGCCACGATGGCCGCGAGGCCCGTCTGGCGCACCAGGGCGATCAGCGTATCGAACACGTGCGACGAGGTGTGCGGATCGAGGTTGCCCGTGGGCTCGTCGGCCAGCAGGATCCGCGGGGCGTTGGCCACCGCGCGGGCGATGGCCACGCGCTGCTGCTCGCCCCCGGAGAGCTCGGCCGGGCGATGCTTGAGGCGCTCGCCGAGCCCCAGATAGCCGAGCAGGCCCGAGGCCCGTTCCGCCGCGTCCTTTTTGCCCAGGCCCCGCAGGAGCTGGGGCAGCATGACGTTCTCGATGGCCGAGAACTCCGGCAGCAGGTGGTGCGACTGGTAGACGAAGCCGATGTCGAGCCGCCGGATCGCCGTGCGTTCGCTGTCGGGCAGCGCCACGGTTCCCCGCGAGCCGACATAGACGTCGCCGCCGTCGGGCTTCTCGAGCAGGCCCGCGATCTGCAGCAGGGTCGACTTGCCCGTGCCGGAGGGCGCGATGAGCGCGACCGACTGGCCCGGCCAAACCGCCAGCGACGCGCTCTTCAGGATCTCCAGCGTGCCGGCCCCTTCGCTGAAGCGACGCTCGACCTGGTAGACGTAGAGGGCGGGATCCGGATAGCTCGACATGGGTCCCTCACTCGTAGCGAAGCGCCTCGACCGGATCGAGCCGGGCGGCACGCCATGAGGGATAGAGGGTCGCGATCAGCGACAGGACCATCGACAGCACGACGATCGTGACCACCTCACGCGGATCGACGTCCGACGGCAGCCGGCTGAGGAAATAGAACTCCGCCGGAAACAGGTTGGTGTTCGTCATCTTCGACACGAAGGCGCGGATCGGCTCCACGTTGAGGCTGATCAGCAGTCCCAGGAGGAAGCCCGCCAGGGTACCGACGATGCCGATCGACGCCCCGGTGATGAGGAAGATGCGCATGATCGCGCCGCGGGTCGCCCCCATGGTGCGCAGGATGGCGATGTCGGCGCTCTTGTCCTTCACCAGCATGATGAGGCCGGAGACGATGTTGAGCGCCGCCACGAGCACGATCAGCATCAGGATGATGAACATGACGTTCCGCTCGACCTCGAGCACGCCGAAGAACGTCTTGTTCCGCTGCCGCCAGTCCGAGATGACGATGGGTCGCGTCACCGCCTGCTCGATGCCGTAGCGCGCCTCCTCGATCGCGTCGGGGCGGTTGAGGAACACCTCGATCGCCGTGACGTCGCCGTCGCGGTTGAAATAGCCCTGGGCCTCCGTGAGCGGCATGTAGACGAAGCCGGCGTCGAACTCCGACATGCCGACCTCGAACACCGCGACCACCGGATAGGTCTTGATGCGCGGGGTCACCCCGAACGGCGTCTCCGCCCCCTTGGGCGCGGTGAGCGTCAGGCTGTCGCCCGGGCGGATGAACAGCTGCTCGGCCAGGCGTTTGCCGATCGCCACGCCGCCGGAGGTGTCGAAATTGTCGAGCGATCCGGCGCGGATCGTGTCGCCGATCGCCGGGATGCGCTTGATGTCGGCCTCGCGCACGCCCCGCACCAGCACGCCGCCGGCCCCGGCGGGCGCGGACGCGAGCGCCTGCCCTTCGACGAGCGGGAAGGCGAGCTTGATGCCGGGCACCTTGGCCAGCGCCTGCGTCACGTCGACATAGTCGGTCAGCGGCTTGTCGACGCCGGCGATGAAGATGTGGCCGTTGATCCCGACGATCTTGTTCAGCAGTTCGGCGCGGAAGCCGTTCATCACCGACATCACGATGATCAGCGTCGCCACGCCCAGCATGATGCCGGCGAAGGAGAAGCCGGCGATCACCGAGATGAAGCCTTCCTTGCGTCGCGCCCGCAGGTAGCGCAGCGCCACCATCCATTCGAAGGAGGCGAACGGCGCCGTTCCGCGTGGTCCGCGATCGGGCTCGGCGGGGGCGTCCGTCATCCGGTCCTCAGGCCGACAGGTGGACGACGGCGTCCTCGATCGAGACGAGCGTGCGCTCGCCCGTCGAACGGCGCTTCAGCTCGACCTTGCCCTCGGCGAGCGACTTCGGCCCGACGAGCACCTGCCACGGCATGCCGACGAGATCGGCCGTGGCGAACTTGGCGCCCGGCCGCTCCTCGCGGTCGTCGTACAGCACGTCGATGCCGCGCGCCGCCAGCGCCCGGTAGATCGTCTCGCAGGCGCCGTCGGTGCCGCTGTCGCCGACCTTGAGGTTGAGCAGCGCCACCTTGAATGGTGCCACCGCGTCCGGCCACACGATGCCCTGCTCGTCGTGCGAGGCCTCGATCAGCGCGGCCGCCATGCGCGAAGGCCCGATGCCGTAGGAGCCCATGTGGACCGCCCGCTCCTGCCCGTCCGGGCCGGCGACCACCGCGCGCATCGGGGCGGAATACTTCGTTCCGAAATAGAAGATGTGACCCACCTCGATGCCGCGCGCCGAGACCTGCCGGTCGGCCGGCACCGCGGCGAAGGCGGCCGCGTCGTGCATCTCGCTCGTGGCGGCGTAGGGGGTCGTCCAGGCCTTCACGATGCCCTGCAGCGCATCGACGTCGTCGAAGTTCGTGTCGGCGGGGGGAATCGGCAGGTCGAGCACCGACTTGTCGCAGAACACTTCGCTTTCGCCCGTCGAGGCGAGGATGATGAACTCGTGGCTGAGATCGCCGCCGATGGGGCCTGTGTCCGCGCGCATGGGAATCGAGGTCACGCCGAGCCGATGGAACGTGCGCAGATAAGCCACGAACATCTTGTTGTAGGAATGGCGGGCGCCGGCCTCGTCGAGGTCGAAGGAATAGGCGTCCTTCATCAGGAACTCGCGCGAGCGCATGGTGCCGAAGCGCGGCCGGATCTCGTCCCGGAACTTCCACTGGATGTGGTAGAGGTTCAGCGGCAGGTCCTTGTAGGACCTTACATAGCCGCGGAAGATCTCCGTGATCATCTCCTCGTTGGTCGGCCCGAACAGCATGTCGCGATCGTGCCGGTCCTTGATGCGCAGCATTTCCTTGCCGTAGGCCTCGTAGCGGCCCGACTCGCGCCACAGGTCTGCGGACTGGATCGTCGGCATCAGGAGCTCGATGGCCCCGGAGCGATTCTGCTCCTCGCGGATGATCGCGTTGATCTTGTTCAGCACCCGCAGGCCCGCCGGCAGCCACGCATAGATGCCGCCCGATTCCTGGCGGACGAGCCCGGCCCGCAGCATCAGCCGATGGGAGACGATCTCGGCCTCCTTCGGGGTCTCGCGCAGGATCGGGAGGAAGTAGCGGGAGAGGCGCATGGATCTGGCTCGGTCACGGGGCGGCGTTGGCGCGGATTCGCGCAGGCCCATGAAAGCCAACGCGGCGCAAAAGACAAGGGAGACAGGGCCCTCCCGGGTTTCCGCGCGGTCTCTTCGTCTGTGCACAGGGCGATTGCATCTTTTTGTCGCCACCCCCTGCACAAAATGATGACAGGGCGAAATACGTAGGCTATGACTATGCGCCACAAGAACAGGGTCGATACCGGCACGAACCGGTACGTGAACCCGGGTCCAAGTCTTGGGAGGAAGACGGCCACAACAATGCTCCGGGAAGGGCACTGTGGCATCGGGTGGTAGATGGCGCCTTCGAGGCTGACGCTCCACCGAAAGTCACGAAAAAACTCCTCTTAGGCAGGGCGCGAGCCCTGCCTAAATTCTTTGCAGAACCTCTCTGCCGGGTTCTTCTTTTCCAGCCCCCATCTCCCTCATCCTGAGCCGGCCGCAAAGCGGCCGAGTCGAAGGACGCACAATGCCTGCGGCTGCACGGCTGTGCGTCCTTCGACTCACGGCCCTACGGGCCGTGGCTCAGGATGAGGGGCATGGAAGCAGTGAAAGAGGAGGGATCGCCAACAGGCTCCCCGCTCACTCGAACCAGACGATCCAGTAGTAGATCACGGCCGTCACCGGCACCGCGGCCAGCGTGGTCCACAGGACCTTCTTGGCCATCATCGGCATCTTTGGTGCGCCGGGGTCCGTCCCGGCCGTCACGTTGCCGTCCTCATGCTGGCTGCGCACGCCGATGGGCAGCATGGCGAACAGCGTGAGCCACCAGACGATGAAGTAGAGCGCGATCGCGCCGGCGATGCTCATGGGCGGGAATCAGGCCTGCTCGAGTTCGACCAGCGTGCCGTTGAAGTCCTTCGGATGAAGGAACAGCACGGGCTTGCCGTGGGCGCCGATTCGCGGCTCGCCGGTGCCCAGCACCCGCGCCCCGGTGGCCTTGAGCCTGTCGCGGGCCGCGATGATGTCGTCCACCTCGTAGCAGACGTGGTGGATGCCGCCGTCCGGGCTCTTCTCCAGGAACTTGGCCACGGGAGACCCCTCCCCCAGCGGCTCCAGGAGCTCGATCTTAGTGTTGGGGAGCTCGATGAACACCACGGTCACGCCGTGCTCGGGCTGCGGCAGTGGTGCCGAGACCTTGGCGCCGAGCGTGTCGGTGTAGATGCGCGTGGCTGCGGCGAGATCGCGCACCGCAATCGCCACGTGGTTCAGCCGTCCGATCATGTCGCTCTCCTTGGCAGCCAGGGTCGGCCGCATGGATACAGCCGACCGGCCCTGGCGTAACGCCCGCCTTTCGGCGAGCGCTATACCACCAGCACGTGGACGTGGCAGGTGGGCTTCTTGCCCCAGGCCTCGTTCACCGCGGCCCGCACGGCCCGGTCGATCGCGTTCTCTACGAGGTCGGCATCGCGCCGGCGCTGGCGGGACAGGCCATTCACGACGTTGAGGATCGCATCCTCGATGACGTCCTCGAACGGCTTGCCGTCGCGGGTCACCTGCGGAAGCCCGGTGATCTCGAAGGCCGGGTCGCCGATGAGCTCGCCGCGCCCGTCGATGGCCACGGCCACCGACACCACGCCCGCGAAGGACAGGCGGCGGCGCTCCGACACGGTCGAATCGGCCGCGCCGATCAGCAGGCTGCCGTCCTTGAAGACGCGCCCGTGATGGATCTGGTCGACCACGCCGGGCTTGCCGGGGCCCAGCAGGATCACGTCGCCGTCGCCGAGCTCGACCACGTCCGGCACGCCCAGCGAGCGCGCCAGGACGGCATGCTCGTGCAGGTGCAGGTCCTCGCCGTGCATCGGCAGGGCGACCTTCGGCCGAACCCAGCCATACATCTTCTCGAGTTCGCCCCGGCGCGGATGGCCCGAGACGTGGACCAGGTGCGAGCGGTCGGTGATGACCTCGATGCCCTGGCGGATCAGGTTGTTGATGATCCGGCCGACGGCCTTCTCGTTGCCCGGGATGGTGCGCGAGGAGAGGATCACCCGGTCACCGGGGGCGAGCGCCACGTCGGGATGCTGGTCCTCGGCCACGCGCGCGAGCGCGGCGCGCGGCTCGCCCTGGCTGCCGGTGAGCAGCGCCACGACCTTGTCGCGCGGCAGGTAGCCATAGGCGTCCGAACCGCGGAAGGGCGGCAGGCCGTCCAGATAGCCGAGTTCGGTCGCGACCTGGATGACGCGGTCCATGGCGCGCCCGATGGCCACCACCTCGCGCCCGTTGGCGAGCGCCGCCTCGGCGACGGCCCGGATACGCGCCACGTTGGAGGCGAACGTCGTGACGGCCACCCTGCCCTTCGCGGTCGCGACGAGGTCGACGAGGGTTGCCGCGACGTCCTTCTCGCTGGGGCTCTCGCCGCCGCGGATGACGTTGGTCGAATCGCACACGAGCGCGAGCACGCCTTCCTCGCCGATCTCGGCCAGGCGCTTCTCATCGGTCGTCCAGCTCACGCCGGGATTGGGATCGATCTTCCAGTCGCCGGTGTGCAGCACCGTGCCGACGGGCGTACGGATGGCGAGCGCGGTCGACTCGGGAATCGAGTGGGCCACCGCCACGAACTCGACGTCGAACGGGCCGAGCGACAGCCGCGTGCCCCGGTCCACCACGTTCATGGGGATCTTGGGCGCGCCCTGCTCCTGCATGCGCCGGATGTCGAGCAGGTCGGCGGCGAACTGCGTCGCGTAGACCGGCGCCTTCAGGCGCGGCCACAGGTCGATCAGCGCGCCGATGTGGTCCTCGTGCGCGTGGGTGATGATGATGCCCACGAGATCGCCCCGCCGCTCCTCCAGGAAGCGCACGTCGGGAATCACGAGATCGATGCCGGGAAGATCGTCTCCCGCAAAGCTCACGCCGCAGTCGACCATGAGCCATTTGCGTTTCTGCTTCGGGCCGAAGCCGTAGAGATAGGCGTTCATGCCGATCTCCCCGACGCCGCCGAGGGGAATGAAGACGAGTTCGTCGGCTCCGCTTGCCATTCGCTATCCTTCAGGACGGCCTGGGGGCCGTCGAACCAGACTGCGCCGAGACGGCGCGACCGAAAAAGACATCACCTGCGTCGATGCGTGAGCGGCGACCCTGCTCGTCGAGCACCAGGGCGCCGTCCGTGTCGATGTCGACGAAGATGCCGCTGCGTTCCCCGGCAGGATGCCGGACCGTGACAGGCCCGCCGATACCACGCGCCTGGGCGAGCCACCGGCGCCGGATCTCGGGAAAGCCTGCTCCCCCCTGCCACGTCTCGAGCGCCTCGTCCATCGCGTCGGCCAGCACGGCGACCGCGACATCGGGGGAAACGTCGATTCCCTGCGCCGCGAGCGAGGTCGCAGGATAGGGCGTGTCGGGCGGGCAATGGCGCAGGTTGATGCCGCAGCCCACGATCACGGCCGTCGGCCCGCCGGGATAGACCGCCCCCTCGACCAGGATGCCGGTGAGCTTGGCGCCGTCGAGCAGGATGTCGTTGGGCCACTTGAGGGCGAGACGGCCGCGCGAGAACGCCGCCATCCGGTTGACCGCCGCGTGGACGGCGACGCCCGCCACGAAACCGATCTGCGGCGCGATGGGAGGCGCGCAGGGGTTCACCAGCAGGAGGCTCGCATAGAGGTTGCCGGGCGGCGATTGCCAGACCCGGCCATGCCGGCCGCGGCCCGCGCCCTGCTCGCGCGCCATGATCCACAGCCCGCCCGGATCGCCCGTGCGGACCCGCTCGCCCGCCTCGTCGTTGGTCGAGCCGAGCCGGTCGAAAACCTCGAGCCGGAGACCCTTCGAACGCGCCGCGGGGGAAAGAGCCACGTGTGGTTGGGCCTCAGAACAGCGACTTCGCGGCGAAGGCGGCGGCACCCACCAGCGGGGCCGGCCACAGCCAGAAGGCGACGTTGAAGATGCCCGACACGCCGATCACGGTCTTGAGCAGCGGCGACATGGGCGCGAAGGCTTCGGCGGGCTCGTCGAAATACATGATCTTGACGATGCGCAGGTAGTAGTAGGCGCCGACCGCGCTCGCCAGCATGCCGATGACCGCCAGCACGTAGAGATGCGCGTTCACGGCCGCCACGAACACGTACCACTTGGCGAAGAAGCCCGCGAGCGGCGGCACGCCGGCCAGCGAGAACATCAGCATCGCGAGCGCGAAGGCCATGGCCGGGTTGGTGCGGCCGAGACCGGCGAGGTCGTCGATGGTCTCGACATAGGTGTTGCCGCGGCGCATGGCGAGCACGCAGGCGAAGGTGCCGAGCGTCATGGCGAGGTAGATCGCCATGTAGGTGGCCACGCCCTGCACGCCTTCCGGGTTGCCCGCCGCCAGGCCCACGAGCGCGAAGCCCATGTGGCCGATCGAGGAGTAGGCGAGCAGGCGCTTGATGTTGCGCTGGCCGATGGCGGCGAAGGCGCCGAGCACCATCGAGGCGATCGAGACGAACACCACGATCTGCTGCCACTGGGACAGGATGCCCGGGAAGGCCGTGATGATGATGCGCACGGTCAGCGCCATCGCGGCCATCTTGGGCGCGGAGGCGAAGAAGGCCGTCACCGGCGTCGGCGAGCCCTCGTAGACGTCCGGCGTCCACATGTGGAACGGCACAGCCGAGATCTTGAACGACAGGCCCGCCATGACGAAGACGAGGCCGAAGATCACGCCGATGGAGCCGTGGTCCTTCAGCGCGGCGGCGATGCCGGCGAAGGTGACGGTGCCGGTCATGCCGTACACGATCGAGGCGCCGTAGAGCAGCATGCCCGAGGAGAGCGCGCCCAGCACGAAGTACTTCAGGCCGGCCTCGGAGGAGCGCACGTCGTCGCGGTTGATCGCGGCCACCACGTAGAGCGACAGGCTCATCAGCTCGAGGCCGAGATAGAGCGCGATCAGGTCGCCCGCCGAGATCAGCATCATCATGCCGAGCGTCGAGAGCAGAACCAGGATCGGATACTCGAACCGGTTGGCCCGCGACCGCTCCAGATATTCCGACGACATGAGCAGCGCGATGGCCGAGCCGGCCAGCGTGCACAGCTTCATGAAGCGGCCGAAGGGATCCACCAGGAACGAGCCGTTGAAGGTGGAGGTCTTCAGGGCGCCCTGCCCCGAGATCATGACGGCGGCGATCACGAGCACCGCCAGCGCACCGATGGTGACCTGGCCGGTCGTGCGTTCCCCGCGGATCGCGCCCCACAGCACGAGCAGCAGCGTGCCCAGGGCCATGATGATCTCGGGCAGTGCGGGTCCGAAGGCCGGAACAGCGGCAGACATCCCAGGCATCGCGAACCTCAGTGTGACACGAGCGCGGCCGTCTTGGCGGCGCCGAGGGCAGCTTGCGTGCTCTTGAGCAGAGCGTCGGTGGACGCGGCGAACGCATCGAGCACGGGGGCCGGATGCACGCCGTAGTAGATCGTGAGGATCACCAGCGGGGCGAGGATGGCGACCTCGCGCGGGCTCAGATCCAGGATCTTCTTCAGTTCGGGCTTCTGCAGCGGACCGAACATGACGCGGGCGAAGAGCCACAGCGCGTAGCAGGCCGACAGGATCACGCCCGAGGTGGCGATGAAGGCGACCCAGGTGTTGGCCCGGAAGGCCCCCATCAGCGTCAGGAACTCACCCACGAAGCCCGAGGTGCCCGGCAGGCCGACATTGGCCATGGTGAACACCATGAAGGCCGTCGCGTAGAGCGGCATGCGCTCCGTGAGACCGCCATAGGCGGCGATCTCGCGGGTGTGCATGCGGTCGTAGATGACGCCCACGCACAGGAACAGCGCGCCCGACACGATGCCGTGGCTGACCATCTGGAACATCGCGCCCTGGATGCCCTGCGGCGTCAGGGTGAAGAGGCCCATGGTCACGAAGCCCATGTGGGCGACGGACGAGTAGGCGATCAGCTTCTTGATGTCCTCCTGCATCATCGCCACCAGCGAGGTGTAGACGATGGCGATGACCGACAGCGCGAACACGAACGGCGCGAAGTAGAGCGAGGCGTCCGGGAACATCGGGATCGAGAAGCGGATGAAGCCGTAGCCACCCATCTTCAGCAGGATCGCGGCCAGGATGACAGAACCCGCCGTCGGCGCCTCGACGTGCGCGTCCGGCAACCAGGTGTGCACCGGCCACATCGGCATCTTCACCGCGAAGGAGGCGAAGAAGGCGAGCCACAGCCAGGTCTGCATGCCCTGCGGGAACTTGTGCGCCAGCAGCGTGGGAATGTCGGTCGTGCCGGCGTTCCAGTACATCGCCATCACGGCGACGAGCATGAGCAGCGAGCCGACCAGCGTGTAGAGGAAGAACTTGAAGCTGGCGTAGATGCGCCGCTTGCCGCCCCAGATGCCGATGATGAGGAACATCGGGATGAGGCCGGCCTCGAAGAACAGGTAGAACAGCACGAGGTCGAGGGCGGCGAAGACGCCGACCATCAGCGCCTCGAGCACGAGGAAGGCGATGAAGTACTCCTTCACGCGCTTCTCGACCGAGACCCACGAGGCGACGATGCAGAAGGGCATCAGCACCGTGGTCAGCATGATGAACGGCATCGAGAAGCCGTCGACGCCGAGCTTGAAGCGGATCGTCTCCGACAGCCAGGCGCGGTCCTCGACGAGCTGGAAGGCCGGGTTCGCGGGGTCGAAGCGGCCCCACGCCACGAACGACAGCAGCATCGTCGCGATGGTGGTGAGCAGCGCGATCCAGCGGATGTTCGACTGGCCGCCGGGCGTGTCGTCCTTGGTGATCAGGATGAACAGCGCGCCCGCGAGCGGCAGGACCAGGAGCCCGGTCAGAAGATAGCTCAGCATCTCAGTGGGCTCCGCCGAACATGTACCAGGTGACGAGCGCCGCGACGCCGATCAGCATCGCGAAGGCGTAGTGATAGACGTAGCCCGTCTGCAGTCGGACGACCGCCTGGGTGACGTCGACCACACGGGCCGAGACGCCGTCGGGGCCGAGCCCGTCGATGATCGCGCCGTCGCCCTTCTTCCAGAGCGTGCGGCCGAGCCACTTGGCCGGGCGCACGAAGATCACGTCGTAGAGCTCGTCGAAGTACCACTTGTTCAGCAGGAACCGGTACAGGACGCCGTTGCTCTGCGCGAGCTGGGCCGGCAGGTAGGGCTTGGCGATGTAGAAGATGTAGGCGACCACGAAGCCGATCACCATGAACACGGTCGGCAGCCAGGCGACGAGCGCCGGCACGTGCTCCTCTTCCTTCACGACGATAGCCGTCTTCCAGAAGTGCTCGGCGTTGTGGCCGATGAAGTAGCTCGCGAAGGCGAGACCCGCGACCAGCGCGCCGGCGCCGAGAACATAGAGCGGCACCAGCATCACCAGCGGCGACTCGTGCGGCTCGTGCGCGTGGCCATGCCCATGGTCGTCGTGGGCGTGAGCGTGGTCGTCGCCGTGCGCGGCATGACCGTGCGCCGCGTGGCCGTGGTCGTCATGCTGCGCGTGGGCACCCCAGCGCGGCGTTCCGGCGAAGGTCACGAAGAACAGGCGCCAGGAGTAGAACGAGGTCAGGCCGGCGGTCACCAGCAGCAGCACGAAGGCGTAGCTGTTGCCGAAGGTGTGGGTGGAGAACGACGCCTCGATGATGGCGTCCTTCGAGAAGTACCCGGCCGTCAGCGGGAAGCCCGTCAGCGCCAGCGTGCCGACCGCGAAGAGCGCGGCGGTGACCGGGATCTTCGAGCGCAGGCCGCCCATGTTCCGGATGTCCTGCTCGTGGTGCATCGCGTGGATGACCGAGCCGGCGCCCAGGAACAGCAGCGCCTTGAAGAAGGCGTGCGTGAAGAGGTGGAAGATGCCCGCGCCGTAGGCCCCCGCCCCCAGGGCCACGAACATGTAGCCGAGCTGCGAGCAGGTGGAGTAGGCGATCACGCGCTTGATGTCGTTCTGCACGAGGCCGACGGTGCCGGCGAAGAACGCCGTCGTGGCGCCCACGATGAGCACGGCCGAGGCCGCGACCGGGGCATGCTCGAAGATCGGCGACAGGCGCGCGACCATGAACACGCCGGCGGTCACCATCGTGGCGGCGTGGATGAGCGCGGAGACCGGGGTCGGGCCCTCCATCGCGTCCGGCAGCCAGGTGTGCAGCAGGAACTGCGCCGACTTGCCCATGGCGCCCATGAAGAGCAGCAGGCCGGCCAGCGTGAGGGCGTGCCACTCCTTGCCCAGGAACAGGAAGTTGGTTCCGGCGAGCTCGTCGATCTTGGCGAAGATCGCGTCGAAGGCGACCGAGCCGGTGAGCACGAAGACGAGGAAGATGCCGAGCGCGAAGCCGAAGTCGCCGACGCGGTTGACGATGAAGGCCTTCATGGCCGCCGCGACCGCCGACGGCTTCTGGTACCAGAAGCCGATGAGCAGGTAGGAGGCAAGGCCCACGCCTTCCCAGCCGAAGAACATCTGGACGAGGTTGTCGGCCGTCACCAGCATCAGCATGGCGAAGGTGAAGAGCGACAGGTAGGCGAAGAAGCGCGGCCGGTGCGGATCCTCGTGCATGTACCCGATCGAGTAGAGGTGCACGAGCGCCGAGACGGTGTTGACGACGACGAGCATCACCGCGGTGAGCGTGTCGACGCGCAGCGCCCAGTCGACCGTCAGGTCGCCCGACACGATCCACTGCGCGATCTGGACCCGCCCACCCCCGTGGCCGAAGCCCACGGAGAAGAAGGCGATCCACGACAGCAGCGCGGCCGCCGCCATGAGCGAGGTCGTGACGATCTCGCTCGGACGCGGTCCGAGGATGCGGCCGAAGAGGCCCGCGATGAGGAAGCCGACCAGCGGCAGGAAGACAATCGCCTGATACATGTCAGATGTCCGTCGGGAACGCCGGGTTCGCCAACTCAGCCCTTCATCATGTTGATGTCTTCCACGGCGATGGTGCCGCGGTTGCGGAAGTAGACGACGAGGATCGCCAGGCCGATCGCGGCCTCGGCGGCCGCCACCGTCAGGATGAGCAGCGCGAAGACCTGGCCGACGAGGTCGCCGCCGAAGGTGGAGAACGCCACGAGGTTGATGTTGACCGAGAGCAGGATGAGCTCGACCGACATCAGGATGACGATGACGTTCTTGCGGTTGATGAAGATGCCGAACACGCCGATCGTGAAGAGGATGGCGGCGACCGTCAGGTAGTGGGAAAGACCGATGACCATGGATTGCCTCACACGCCCTGCCGGAACGGAACCTTCTTGACTTCCATCGCGGTCGCCTTGGTGCGGGCGACCTGGTCGGCGATGTTCTGCCGCTTCACGCCGGCCTTGTGCCGCAGCGTGAGCACGATCGCGCCGATCATGGCGACCAGCAGTACGAGGCCCGCCGCCTGGAAGTAGTAGACGTACTGGGTGTACAGCACCCGGCCGAGCGCCTCGGTGTTGGTGAGCAGCGCGCCCGCGGCGGGCGCCGCCGGCGCCGCCTGTTTCACCGTCCCCGGCTCGACCAGGTAGAAGGCCACGAAGCCGACGAGTTCGACCAGGAGCACGCCCGCGAGCACCGCGCCGAGCGGCAGGTAGCTCTGGAAGCCCTGTCGCAGCTCGGCGAAGTCGACGTCGAGCATCATCACCACGAACAGGAACAGCACCATCACCGCGCCCACGTAGACGACGATGAGGAGCATCGCCAGGAACTCCGCCCCCATCAGCAGGAAGAGGCCCGCGGCGTTCACGAAGGTGAGGATGAGGAAGAGGACCGAGTGCACGGGGTTGCGCGATGCCACGACCAGGAAGGCCGAGGCGATCGCGACGCCCGAGAACAGGTAGAAGAAGGCCGCGGCCGCGTTCATCGAGGATGCCCCCGGGCCGCCGTGGCGGCCTCTCCGTGTCAGTCCGGCCGCCCCGTGCGGGATCGCCCGTATCTTCGTTTCTGGTCGGGAATTCCTTGCGAAGTCCCCGTTTTTGTCCCCGCGGCCGAACGCCTTGGCACCGGCCGCCCGTCTATAGACCCCGATTCCGGGGCCGACAACTCGACTTACCGGTACGGTGCGTCACGGGCGATGTTGGCAGCGATCTCCCGCTCCCAGCGCGCGCCGTTCTCGAGCAGCCGGTCCTTGTCGTAGAACAGCTCCTCGCGCGTCTCGGTGGCGAACTCCATGTTCGGCCCCTCGACGATCGCGTCCACCGGGCAGGCTTCCTGGCAGAAGCCGCAGTAGATGCACTTGGTCATGTCGATGTCGTAGCGCGTCGTGCGGCGGGTGCCGTCGTTGCGCCGCGGGCCGGCCTCGATGGTGATCGCCTGCGCGGGGCAGATGGCCTCGCACAGCTTGCACGCGATGCAGCGCTCCTCACCGTTGGGATAGCGGCGCAAGGCGTGCTCGCCCCGGAAGCGCGGCGAGATCTGCCCGCGCTCGTAGGGATAGTTCAGCGTCGCCTTCGGCTTGAAGAAGTAGCGCATCGACAGCACGAAGGCTCCGACGAACTCCTTCAACAGAAGCGACTTGGCAGCCTGATCCAGCCTCATCGTCCATCCTTCCGGCGCACGGCGCCGATTTTGCCTTCCGGCGCAAGGCGCCGTTCTTGCCTTCCGGCGCGAGGCGCCGTTCCTGCAATCCACCGATCCCCGGCGTCATCCCCCGGCGACGACCGACCCGAACAGGTAGCCGATCACCGGGAACGCGAGCATCGTCACCGCGAACAGCACGACCCGCAGGATGCGGATCTTGCGCTCGAATTCCTCTTTCTCCGCGGCGCTCGACGAGCGGTCGAGCTTGCGGAGCTTTCCTTCCACGACCCCGCCGACCACCTTGTAGTCGACGTAGCCGAGCGCCAGTCCCACGAGGGCCCCGATCAGGCCGGCGAGGGACAGGCCTCCCACCTCAGTGCCCCGGCGCCCAGCCGGTGAACTGCAGCACGCCGGCCACGATCACGACCATGGCCAGCGACAGGGGCAGGAACACCTTCCAGCCGAGCCGCATGAGCTGGTCGTAGCGGTAGCGGGGCACGAAGGCCTTCACCATGGCGAACATGAAGAAGACCAGGCACATCTTGAGGACGAACCAGATGATCCCCGGCACCCAGCTCAGCGGCGGGATGTTGAAGGGCGGCAGCCAGCCCCCGAGGAACAGGATCGTCATCAGCGCGCACATGGTCATGATGGCCACGTACTCGCCGAGCATGAACAGCAGGTACGGGGTCGAGGAGTACTCGACCATGAAGCCCGCCACGAGCTCCGACTCCGCTTCCGGCAGGTCGAAGGGCGGCCGGTTCGTCTCGGCCAGCGCCGAGATGAAGAAGATCACGAACATCGGGAACAGCGGCAGCCAGAACCAGCCGAAGAGCCCGAACCGGCCGTCCTGCGCCTCGACGATGTCGGAGAGGTTCAAGGACCCCACGCACAGGAGCACCGTGATGATCACGAAGCCGATGGAGACCTCGTAGGACACCATCTGCGCGGCCGAGCGCAGCGCGCCCAGGAACGGGTACTTCGAGTTCGAAGCCCACCCGCCCATGATGATCCCGTACACGCCGAGCGACGAGATCGCGAAGATGTAGAGGATGCCGACATTGATGTCGGCGATCGCCCAGCCGTCCGCGACCGGAATCACCGCCCAGGCGGCGAGCGCCAGCACCGTCGTGACGAGCGGCGCCAGCAGGAACACGCCCTTGTTCGCACCGGCCGGGATCACCGGCTCCTTGATCACGAACTTCAGGAGGTCGGCGAAAGACTGCAGCAGGCCCCAGGGCCCGACCACGTTCGGGCCGCGGCGCAGCTGCACGGCCGCCCAGATCTTGCGGTCGGCGAGCAGGATGTAGGCGATGAAGATCAGCAGCGCCGCGATGAGCAGCAGGCTCTTCCCGATCGTCAGCAGCAGGATGAAGACCCAGCTGGAAGTGTCCATCGTCCGTCTCCGTTACTCGGCGGCCAGGGGCATCCGCCCCTTCGCCAGCGCCGAGCACTCGGCCATGATCGCCGAAGCGCGGGCGATCGGGTTGGTCAGGTAGAGGTCCGCGACGGCGCCGTGGAACGGCGCCTTGTCGACGGTCCCGGCGGCGTTCGCCAGGGCCTCGATCGCGGCCGGATCGGCCGCCTCGACGCGGTCGAGCGCGGCGAAGCCCGGCTTCTCGGCGTAGAGCGCGGCACGCAGCTGGTTCAGCGAGTCGAAGGGCAGCTTCTTGCCGATGACCTCGGAAAGGGCGCGCAGGATCGCCCAGTCCTCCTTGGCGTCGCCGGGCGCGAAGGTCGCGCGGTTGGCGAGCTGGGCCCGGCCCTCGGTGTTGACGTAGGTGCCCGACTTCTCGGTGTAGGCCGCACCCGGCAGGATCACGTCGGCGCGGTGCGCGCCGCGGTCGCCATGCGTGCCGACGTAGACCACGAAGGCACCCGGGGCGACGTCGATCTCGTCGGCGCCGAGCAGGACCAGGAGGTCGGCCCCGCCCGCGTTGGTCATCGCCACGGCGTCCGAACCGCCCTCGCCCGGCACCAGGCCGAGGTCGAGCGCGCCGACGCGCGCGGCGGCCGTGTGCAGGACGGAAAAGCCGTTCCAGCCGTCCTTCACCGCGCCCACCGCCAGCGCGGCCTTGGCGGCCAGCGCCAGCACCGCCTCGCCGTCGGCGCGGGCGAGAGCCCCCTGCCCGACCAGCACCAGCGGCTTCTTGGCGTTCTTCAGGGTGGCCGCGAACGAGTGCGAGCCGTCGGCGATCGCCGCCAGCGTCTCCGGGCCGGCGCCCAGCACCTGCGCGTCGTAGGTGAGCTCGGCCGCCTCGCCGATAACGCCGATCGGCAGCGTGCCCATGCGCCAGCGCTTGCGGATGCGGGCGTTCAGGACAGGCGCCTCCTTGCGGGGATTGGAGCCCACGATGAGGATGGCGTCCGCGTCCTCGATGCCGAGGATCGTGGCGTTGAAGAGGTAGGAGGCGCGGCCGAACTTCGGGTGCAGCTTGGTGCCGTCCTGGCGGGCGTCGATGCTGGCGACGCCGAGCGCCTTGGCGAGTTCGCGGAAGGCGTAGAGCTCTTCCACCGAGGCGAGGTCGCCGGCGACGAAGCCCATGCGGGCCGGCGCGGTCGCCTTTGCCTTGGCCGCGACGGCCGCGAAGGCCTCGCCCCAGCTCGCGGGACGCAGCTTGCCGTTCTGGCGGACATAGGGCTTGTCGAGCCGCTGGGTCTTCAGGCCGTCCCAGATGAAGCGGGTCTTGTCGGAGATCCACTCCTCGTTCACCGCCTCGTTGAGGCGGGGCAGGATGCGCATGACCTCGCGGCCACGGCCATCGACGCGGATCGAGGAGCCGACGGCGTCCATGACGTCGACCGACTCGGTCTTGGACAGCTCCCAGGGCCGCGCCTTGAAGGCGTAGGGCTTGGAGGTGAGCGCGCCGACCGGGCACAGGTCGATGACGTTGCCCTGCAGTTCGGAGCTCATCGCGCTCTCGAGGTAGGAGGTGATCTCCATGTCCTCGCCGCGGCCGATGGCGCCGAGATCCGGCACGCCGGCCACCTCGGTGGTGAAGCGGACGCAGCGCGTGCACTGGATGCAGCGGTTCATCTGCGTCTTGACGAGCGGGCCGATGTACTTGTCCTCGACCGCGCGCTTGTTCTCTTCGAAGCGCGTCGTGTCGACACCGTAGGCCATCGCCTGGTCCTGCAGGTCGCACTCGCCGCCCTGGTCGCAGATCGGGCAGTCGAGCGGGTGGTTGATGAGCAGGAACTCCATCACCCCTTCGCGCGCCTTCTTGACCATGGGCGAGCGGGTCGAGACGACCGGCGGCTCGCCGTTGGGTCCGGGACGGCAGTCGCGGACGCCCCAGGCGCAGGACGCCACCGGCTTGGGCGAGCCCTTCACCTCGACGAGGCACATGCGGCAGTTGCCGGCGATCGAGAGGCGCTCGTGGAAGCAGAAGCGCGGAATCTCGGCGCCCGCCGCCTCGCACGCCTGGAGCAGCGTGTACTCCGGCGGGACGTCTACCTCGGTGCCGTCGACGATGATCTTGGCCATCGGTGTCTCTCGCTTACTCGGCCGCCACGCGCACGGGTTCGGAATGCGGATTGGCGGCGTAGTCGTCGATGCGCTTCTCGATCTCGTGGCGGAAGTGCCGGATCAGGCCCTGGACCGGCCAGGCCGCCGCGTCGCCGAGCGCGCAGATGGTGTGGCCCTCGACCTGGGTCGTGACCTCGAGCAGCATGTCGATCTCGCGCTTCTGGGCGCGACCCTCGGCCATGCGGTTCAGCACGCGCCACATCCAGCCCGTGCCCTCGCGGCACGGCGTGCACTGGCCGCAGCTCTCGTGCTTGTAGAAATAGGAGATGCGCGCGATGGCGCGCACCACGTCGGTGGACTTGTCCATCACGATGACCGCCGCCGTGCCGAGGCCCGACTTGAGGTTGCGCAGGGTGTCGAAGTCCATGAAGGCGTCGGTGATCTGCTCGGCCGGCACCATCGGCACGGACGAACCGCCCGGGATCACGGCGAGGAGGTTGTCCCAGCCGCCGCGGATGCCGCCGCAATGGGTGTCGATGAGCTCGCGGAACGTCAGGCCCATCGCCTCTTCGACGTTGCAGGGCTTGTTCACGTGCCCGGAGACGCAGAACAGCTTCGTGCCGACGTTGTTGGGACGACCGATGCCGGCGAACCAGGCCGCGCCGCGGCGCAGGATCGTGCCGGCGACCGCGATCGATTCGACGTTGTTCACGGTCGTCGGGCAGCCGTAGAGGCCCATGTTGGCCGGGAACGGCGGCTTCAGCCGCGGCATGCCCTTCTTGCCCTCGAGGCTTTCGAGCAGCGCCGTCTCCTCGCCGCAGATATAGGCGCCGGCGCCGTGGGCGACGTAGATGTCGAAGGGCCAGCCGTGGACGTTGTCCTTGCCGACGAGCTTGGCGTCGTAGGCCTCGTCGACGGCGCGCTGCAGCGCCTCGCGCTCCGCGATGTATTCACCGCGGATGTAGATGTAGCAGGCGTGCGCGCCCATCGCGAAGGAGGCGATGAGGCAGCCCTCGATCAGGAGATGCGGGTCGTGCCGCATGATCTCCCGGTCCTTGCAGGTGCCGGGCTCCGACTCGTCGGCATTGACGACGAGATAGTGCGGACGGCCGTCCGACTGCTTGGGCATGAACGACCACTTGAGGCCGGTCGGGAAGCCGGCGCCGCCGCGGCCGCGCAGGCCCGACTTCTTCATCTCGTCGACGACCCAGTCCCGGCCCTTGTCGAGCAGCACCTTGGTGCCGTCCCAGGCGCCGCGCATCTGCGCGGCCTTCAGCCCCGGCGACTGGAAGCCGTAGAGATTGGTGAAGATGCGATCCCTGTCGTGCAGCATGGTCGCTCAGTCCTTCGCCGGCGCGGGCCGGTCGCCGATCTTGTTGTCCGGGCGCCAGCCCGTCGCGAGCTTGGCGGCCTGCTCGATCCACTTGTCGCGGACGGCGCGGCCGCGGAACGCGCCGAGGTTCTGGTCCACCCAGCGCAGGTTCATCTCGTTCCACGAGGCGATCTGCGAGAAGTGGTAGACGCCCATCTTGTGCAGCATCTCGGCGAGCTTCGGCCCCACGCCCCAGATGAGCTCGAGGTCGTCGGCCTTGCCGCCTTCCGGCGCCGTGAGCAGCACGGGCTTGTGCTCGTCGGACACCGGCGGCGGCAGCGGAGCCTCCGTCGACGTCTTCGCCTTGGTCGGATCGGCGGCCTGCGCCTGCGCGGCCGGATGCACGGGCTCCTTGCCGTCGGCGACCCGCGCGGCGGGCGTGTCGGCGGCCTTCAGGCCCGCCGTGTCGTCGGAAGGCTTGCCGGGCTTCGGGTTCTCCGCAGCCGCGGCGGCCGCGGCCTTGTCGGCGGCGGCCTTCTCCTCTGCGGCCTTGGCCGCGGCTTCGCGGGCCTTGGCCTCTTCCTCCTCGAAGCGCTTCTTCCAGGCGCCGACGACCGAGCCGTCATAGAGCGAGGGGTCGAGGAGCGTCTTCACCGCGCCTTCCGGCTCGGAGGTATGGCGCGCGCTCTGCGGGCCCTTCTTCACCGGGCGGCCCGCTGCGAGGTCGTCGAGGAGCTTGTTGAAGCTCTCCGGCGTCAGGTCCTCGTAGTAGTCGTTGTTGATCTGCACCATGGGCGCGTTGCAGCACGAGCCGAGGCACTCGACCTCCAGCCACGAGAAATTGCCGTCGCCGGAGACATGGCGCTGCGGGCCGATGCGGCTCTCGCACACCTTGATGATGTCGTCGGCGCCGCGCAGGCGGCAGGGCGTCGTGCCGCACAGCTGCACGAAGAACTTCCCCACCGGCTCGAGGTTGAACATCGTGTAGAAGGTCGCGACCTCGAGCACGCGGATCGTCGGCATGCCGAGCATGTTCGCGATGTACTCGATGGCCGCGCGCGGCAGCCAGTAGTCGTGCTGCTCCTGCGCCCGCCACAGCAGCGGGATCACGGCGGAGGCCTGCCGGCCTTCCGGATAGCGCGCGATGACCATGCGCGCCCAGGCCAGGTTCTCGGCCGTGAAGGCGAAGCTCGCAGGCTGGATGGCCTCGGCGGCCAGGCGTCTCACTGACATGTCGTCCTCATTCCAACCCGTCGTGCCGGAAGCGCAGCGCGCTCACCGGTCCACCTCGCCGAACACGATGTCGAGCGAGCCCAGCACCGCCGAGACGTCGGCCAGCATGTGGCCGCGGCACAGGTGGTCCATGGCCTGCAGATGCGCGAAGCCCGGAGCGCGGATCTTGCAGCGGTAGGGCTTGTTGGTGCCGTCCGCGACCAGGTACACGCCGAACTCGCCCTTGGGCGCCTCGACCGCGGCGTAGACTTCGCCTTCCGGCACGCGAACGCCTTCGGTGTACAACTTGAAGTGATGGATGAGCGCTTCCATCGAGCGCTTCATGTCGCCGCGCTTGGGCGGTACGATCTTGCCGTCGGCCGAGTTCACCGGCCCCTGCCCTTCGGCGGAGCGCAGCTTCTCCAGCACCTGCTTCATGATGCGCGTGGACTGGCGCATCTCTTCCATGCGGATGCAGTAGCGGTCGTAGCAGTCGCCGTTCTTGCCGATCGGAATGTCGAAATCGAGTTCCTCGTAGCACTCGTAGGGCTGCGCCTTGCGCAGGTCCCACGCCGCGCCCGAGCCGCGCACCATGACGCCCGAGAAGCCCCACGCCCAGGCTTCCGCCAGCGGCACGACGCCGATGTCGACGTTGCGCTGCTTGAAGATGCGGTTGTCGGTGAGCAGCGCCTCGAGGTCGTCGCAGACCTTCAGGAACGGGTCGCAGAAGTCGTAGATCTCGTCGACGAGCTTGGGCGAGATGTCCTGGTGCACGCCGCCGGGCCGGAAATAGGCCGCGTGCATGCGCGCGCCCGAGGCGTGCTCGTAGAAGATCATCAGCTTCTCGCGCTCCTCGAAGCCCCACAGGGGCGGCGTGAGCGCGCCGACGTCCATCGCCTGCGTCGTGACGTTGAGCAGGTGGGACAGCAGCCGGCCGATTTCGGAGTAGAGCACGCGGATGAGCTGCGCCCGCTTGGGAACGCCGAGGCCCAGGAGCTTCTCCACGGCCAGGCACCAGGCGTGCTCCTGGTTCATCGGCGCGACGTAGTCCAGCCTGTCGAAATACGGCAGAGCCTGTACGTAAGTCTTTGCTTCGATGAGCTTTTCGGTGCCGCGATGAAGCAGCCCGATATGCGGATCGACGCGTTCGACGACCTCACCGTCCAGCTCGAGCACGAGGCGCAGCACGCCGTGCGCCGCCGGATGCTGCGGACCGAAGTTGATGGAGAAGTTGCGGATCTGCTGCTCACCCATGGCGGGCCTCTGAATTGGAGCCTACGGGCAGTAGGCAGTAGGCAGTAGGCAGTTCAGTCATCGCCGCGCCGGACCAGGTGACTGACTTTCGATCGATCTGATCAGCGACCTGAGCATCCGCCCAAGCGAATCGGCCGAATCGAGCAAGGGATCGACCTCGGCTGCCGGCACCAATGCGACGCGAGCGGAAAGCAAAAGATGCGTTTCCAGTTCCTTTAGCGAGCCCTGAGCATGTCGAAGAAACTGGACGTAGTTTCCAGCGCTGTCGCGTCCATACCCTTCGGCGATGTTCGCTGGAACCGAAGCAGCAGCTCTGCGGATCTGCGACGTCATTCCATATGTTTCGGAACGTGGGAACGACCTCGTGACGACGTAGCAGCGAGCCGCAAGGTCCATGGCATCCTGCCAAACCTTGAGATCCCGATACGACCTTATCTCGTCGCGCTGCACGGATCATTCCGAGTTCCAAAACCAAGCCCTACTGCCTACTGCCTACTGCCGCTCAGGCCTTCGCCTTCTCGTCGCCCGGGAGCACGTAGTCGGTGCCCTCCCACGGCGAGAGGAAGTCGAACTGGCGGAATTCCTGCGTGAGCCGGACGGGTTCGTAGACCACGCGCTTCTGTTCGTCGTCGTAGCGGACCTCGACGAAGCCCGTGAGCGGGAAGTCCTTGCGCAGCGGATGCCCCTCGAAGCCGTAGTCGGTGAGGATGCGCCGCAGGTCCGGATGGCCCGAGAACAGGATGCCGTAGAGGTCATAGGCTTCCCGCTCGAACCAGTTCGAGGCCGGGAAGACCGGGATGGTGGACGGAACCGGCGTCACCTCGTCGGTGGCCACCTTGACGCGCACGCGCATGTTCTTCGACGGCGACAGCAGGTGCCACACCACGTCGAAGCGCTTGTCGCGGGCGGGGTAGTCCACGCCGCATTCGTCGATGAAATTGATGAAGCCGAAGGCCGGATCGTCGCGAAGCTTCGTGAGCACGCGGACGATCGACTGCGTCTCCACAGCGACCGTGAGTTCCCCGAACCGCACCTCGAAACCGAGGACGTCGCCCGGCAGGGCGTTCTGGATGGCGGTTCCGAGCTCGGCGAGCGTCTCGTCCATGGGCCGGCTTTCTCGTCAGGACCGCGCGGGGACCCGCGCGAGGAAGGCGTTCAGAAGGGGTCGGCGCCGGAAGCGCCGGAGGGTCCGGGCGCGGAGCGCCCGAACCGGGTCAGCGTTCGATCGTGCCGGTGCGGCGGATCTTCTTCTGCAGCAGCAGGACGCCGTAGAGCAGCGCCTCGGCCGTGGGCGGGCACCCCGGGACGTAGACGTCGATCGGGACGATGCGGTCGCAGCCGCGCACCACCGAGTAGGAGTAGTGGTAGTAGCCGCCGCCGTTGGCGCAGGAGCCCATCGAGATGACGTAGCGCGGCTCCGGCATCTGGTCGTAGACCTTGCGGAGCGCGGGGGCCATCTTGTTGGTCAGCGTGCCGGCCACGATCATCACGTCTGACTGGCGCGGCGAGGCGCGCGGCGCGAAGCCGAAGCGCTCGGCGTCGTAGCGCGGCATCGACATCTGCATCATCTCGACCGCGCAGCAGGCGAGGCCGAAGGTCATCCACATCAGCGAACCCGTGCGGGCCCACTGGATGAGGTCGTCGGTGGAGGTGACGAGGAAACCCTTGTCCGCGAGCTCGGCGTTCACGTCCGTGAAGAACGGATCGGTGGCCCCGACGGGCTTTCCGGTCGCGGGATCGATGATTCCCCGCGGCGCCGGGGCGACGAGCGTCCCCGTTTCGGCGGTCAATCCCATTCCAGCGCTCCCTTTTTCCACTCGTAGACGAAGCCGATGGTGAGGACGCCGAGGAAGGCCATCATCGACCAGAACCCGAACAGCCCGACCTCCTTGAAGGCGACCGCCCACGGGAACAGGAAGGCGACTTCGAGGTCGAAGATGATGAAGAGGATCGACACGAGGTAGAACCGGATGTCGAACTTCATGCGCGCATCGTCGAACGCGTTGAACCCGCACTCGTAGGCCGAGACCTTTTCCGTGTCGGGTCGCGAATAGGCGACGATGAAAGGCGCCACCAGCAGGGCGATCCCGATGAGCGCGCTCACGCCCATGAAGATCACCAGCGGCAAATAATCGTTCAGCAACGTGGGCATGATGCCTCCGTCCCCCGTCGGGCAAGGCCCGCCGTCGGCCATCTCAGGCCAGTGTCCCCGTGTCTCTCCGGCCAGGTCGGTTCCAAAAAACCGTCGTTTCGTGTGCTTTTCAGCCCGGTTCGGCGAGATGCGGCGAGGCTTATCGCAGCGCAACGAGGGACGCAAGCCGGAAGGGCGTCGCATAGCCGATCGTCGCACCCGGCCGGCAGGGTGCGGCAGAGCTCGTCTGCGCTGGGCACAGAGCCCGCTCGACCTCGCCGGGTCAGGGGCTATGATGGCGGCAACAACCACCGATCGGGGGGAAATATGGTCAACAAGATCGATCTTCAAGGGCGGCGCGCCGTGGTCACGGGCGCGGCACAGGGAATTGGCTTCGCGGTGGCGAGCCGCCTCGCCGATTCGGGCGCCAGCGTGGTCCTGTGGGACCGCGACGCGGGGCAGCTCGCGGACGCCGCGGCGGCCCTCGCCCCTCGCGCGAACGTGCTCACCGTGGCCTACGAGCAGGCCGATGCCGGCTCGGTCCAGGACGCCGCGACGAGAACCCTCCAGGACGGTCCCATCGACATCCTGGTGAACAATGCCGGAATCGCGGGAGCCACGATGCCGGTGGCCGACTACCCCCTCGACGAATGGCGCCGCATCATCGACATCGACCTGAACGGGGTCTTCTACTGCTGCCGGGCCGTCGTGCCCGGGATGCTCGCCCGCAAATACGGCCGCATCGTCAACATCGCCTCGATCGCGGGCAAGGAAGGCAACCCCAACGCCGCCGCCTATTCGGCGGCCAAGGCCGGGGTCATCGCCCTGACCAAGTCGCTCGGGAAGGAACTGGCCACCCACGACATCGCGGTCAACTGCGTGACGCCGGCGGCGGCCAAGACCCGCATCTTCGACCAGATGAGCCAGCAACATATCGACTACATGCTCGCGCGGATCCCGCGCGGTCGCTTCCTGATGGTCGACGAGGCCGCGGCGATGATCACCTGGCTCTGCTCGGCGGAAAACTCCTTCACGACCGGAGCCGTCTTCGACCTGTCGGGCGGCCGCGCGACCTACTGACCGGGGGGCGTCGTTCTCTCGGCGGCACGCCAGCGAGCCACCCTGTGGCGTGCCGTCCGGTTTCCATCCGCGGCAGGATCGCTGCTGCCGCCGGAGAGCAGCGCCTCGGGGCCGATGTCCTCCAGGTCGCCTGCCTCCGGATCGAAGAAGGTGGCGATCCGCTGCCAAAGGACCTTCGGCCCGAAGGGCTTCTTGAGCACGTGCTTGACGTTGCGCTTGGCCGCCTCGTTGACCATGCGCCGCGTCGGATGGCCCGTCATGATGATCACGGGCACGTGCGTCTCGGTCGATGCCCGCGGGTCGCGCAGCACGTCCAGCACGTCCTTGGCGCCGAGCACCGGCAGCGTCCAGTCCAGGATGATGAGCGAGGGCTTGAACTTCGACATCCGATCGAGCGCATCGCCGCCGTCGACCGCCTCGATGACGTGCCGCATGCCCACCGTCTCCAGCATGCCGCGCAGGATGCGCCTGGCGAAGGCGCTGTCGTCGACGAGCAGGACCGGCACGTTCGGAAAAACGGGGGCTTTGAACATGGCGCGGCTCGGGTGCGCAGACCGACAACCGGTCCGAGTGGTGAGGGTTGCACCCTGCACCCGCCGCCGTTTCGAGGCCGATACGCCGATCGTTCAAAATTGAACGATCGCCCCGTCGCGACCGTCAATGCCCTGGCAGGGAGCCTTCGCGAATCTTGGGAAGGAACCACGCGAGCAGGCCGACCGCCGGGAGGAAGGCGCAGGCGCGGTACACCGCGTCGATGCCCACCACGTCCGCGAACTCGCCCAGCACCGCCGCCGCCACGCCCCCGAGCCCGAACGACAGGCCGTAGAACAGGCCGCCGATCATCCCCACCCGGCCGGGCAGTAGCTCCATCGCGTAGATCAGGATCGCCGCGAAGGCGCTCGACATGATGAGGTTGATGATGACGGTGAGGACGCCGGTCCACATCAGGTCGGCATAGGGCAGGACCAGCGAGAACGGCAGGGCACCCAGGATCGAGAACCAGATGATGCGGTTGCGCCCGATGCG
The DNA here is from genome assembly GCF_945952055.1 of uncultured Alsobacter sp. Taxonomy (GTDB): domain Bacteria; phylum Pseudomonadota; class Alphaproteobacteria; order Rhizobiales; family Beijerinckiaceae; genus Alsobacter. Next base: position 31,867 of record NZ_CAMFHB010000020.1, on the reverse strand, counting down.
GTCGCCGACGATGCCGCCGAGCAGCACGCCGAGCGCCGCGGCCGCCAGGAACAGGAACAGCATGAGCTGCGAGTTCTGCACCGACACGCCGAAGCGCTCGATGAGATAGAAGGTGTAGAAGGACCCGAAGCTCGACGAATAGGCGTTCTTGGAGAACAGGAGCACGATCAGGATGGTCAGGGTCACCGCGATCCGCGCCTTGGAAGCGACCTGCGGCGGCGCTGGCCGGGCGGTGCTGGGCCCGCGGGCGGCCAGCCGGGCGCGATAGTCGGCGTACCAGCGTCCGGTCCAGATCATGAGCGCGATGGCGAGCAGCGCGGCGGCGGAGAACCAGGCGATGCTCGCCTGGCCGCGGGGAACGACCACGAAGGCGGCCAGGAGCGGGCCCAGCGCGCTGCCCCCCTGCCCTCCCACCTGGAAGATGCCCTGGGCGAGCCCCTGCTGTCCGCCGGAGGCGAAACGGGCGAGCCGCGTGGCCTCCGGATGGAAGATCGAGGAGCCCGTGCCGACCAGGGCCGCGCCGGCGAGCAGCACCGGGAAACTGGTGGCGAAGGCCAGCACCATCAGGCCCGTCAGCGTGAAGCCCATGCCCGCGACCATCGAATACGGCATCGGGCGCCGGTCGGTGACGTGACCGACGACGGGCTGGAACAGGCACGCCGCCGCCTGGAACGTCAGCGTCATCAGACCGATCTGGCCGAAGTCGAGGCTGTAGGCCTCCTTGATGATCGGATAGATGGCCGGAATCAGCGACTGGATCATGTCGTTGAGCAGATGCGTGGCACTCAGCGCGATCAGCACCGGCATGGCGGCGCGGGTGCGGCTGGTGGGCATGGCATCGGCGGACATGAACGGTCCTCGGGGGCAAGACGGGCGACGTCGTGTGCCCGGTTGTCCGACAAATCAAGCGAAATCGCCAGAGCGTCTGGCTCGGGGCAGCCTTGCATGCCGGCGCGCGGCGCCCGGGGAGTGGCCGATCGCACCTTGGCCATCGGGACCTGAACGATGCTAGAACCGGCCCCGGAGGGATCGAACGTGCGCATCCTGCTGGTCGAGGATTCCGCGGACATGGGCGATGCCGTGGCCTCGAAGCTGCGGCTGGCGGGCCATGTCGTGGAATGGGCGCAGGACGGCGAGGTCGGCGCCCAGCTCGCGCTGGGAGAGCCCTTCGACGCGATCCTGCTCGACATCAACCTGCCCGGCCGGGACGGCTTTTCCATCCTCGCCGACCTGCGCGCCGCCAGGAACACGACCCCCGTCCTGGTAATGACCGCGCGGTCCGAGATCGACGACAAGGTGAGCCTGCTCGACCTGGGCGCCGACGACCACATCGTGAAGCCCTTCGACCTGCGCGAGCTGGAAGCGCGCCTGCGCGTGCTCATGCGCCGCCCGACGGGCGCGGCCTCGAGCATCGTGGCCATCGGATCGCTCGCCATCGACCACGCCGCCGGCGAGGCCCGGCTGGCGGGCGTCCCGCTCGACCTGTCGCGCCGCGAGTTCAGGCTGCTCGAAATCCTGACGAGCCGTCTCGGACAGCTCATTCCCAAGCAGAGGCTGATGGACCAGCTCTTCAGCCTGGACGAGGAGGTGTCGGAGAACGCGCTGGAGCTCTACGTGTCCCGCCTGCGCCGCAAGCTCCAGGGCGCTCCGGTGACCATCGCGACCGCGCGCGGCCAGGGCTACATCGCGCGAGCCCATGAGCCCTGACAGCGTCTCCCTCGGCCGGCGCCTCCTGATCGCCGCCGGCGCGGCGCTCGCCGCGGCTCTCGTCGTGCTGGTCGCGGTGAGCAGCCTCTACGCCAGGCAGGCGGCCGATTCCGCGTTCGACCGGCTTCTGGCGGCCGCCGCCCTCTCGATCGCCGGCGCCGTGCAGGCCGAGAACGAGGCCGTGGCGCTGGAATTGCCGTTCGCGGCGCTCTCGATGCTGGGCTATGGCGCCGACGACAGGATCTACTACCAGGTGCTGGATCCCGCCGGCACGCTGGTGACCGGCTACGCCGACCTCGCTCCGGACCTGCCGCGAGCGACCAGCACCGACCCGGTTTTCGTCGCCACCCCCTATCGGGGCGAGACGATCCGGGTCGCCACCGTCGGCCGGCTGGTTTCGCTGGGCGACCGGGCCGGCTGGGTGACGGTGCGCGTGGGCCAGACGCGCGACGCCCGCACCGCGCTGGCCAGCGAACTGACCGAGCAGGCGCTGGTGGGCCTGGCGGCGCTGGCCACCCTGGCGCTGCTTCTCGTCGCCGTCGGGATCCGCCGCGCGCTCGGCCCCCTGCGCGCGATCGAAACGGAAATCCGGCAGCGCGCTCCCAGCGACCTCTCGCCGGTGGCGATCCCGGTTCCCACCGAGGTCCGGGAGCTGGTATCCGCGCTCAACGACTTCATGGGCAGGCTCGGCAACGTCTTCGCCAGGCTGAGTTCGCTGCTGGCGGACGCGGCCCACCAGGTCCGCACGCCCCTGGCCTCGCTCCGGGCCCAGGCCGAGATCGCGCTGGAGGAGAACGATCCCGAGCGGCTCAAGGACAGGCTCAGGCGCATTCACGCCAATGCCGTGCAAGCCAGCCAGCTGGTCAGCCAGATCTTGATGGATGCCACCGTCAGCCACCGGCTGGAGAGCCGGGACAACGCTCCCGTCGCCATCGGGCAGGTGGTGGACGACGTGCAGCGCAGCCTGGCGGCCGACGCCTTGGAGCGGCTGACGACGGTGATCGCTCCCGAAGCGGCCGGCGCCGAAATCCTGGGCGATCGCGTCGCGTTGCGCGAGATGCTGAAGAACCTGGTCGAGAACGCCGCCCTGCACGGGCACGGGTCCCCGGTCGAACTGACCATCGCACGGGGCGGCGACGGCACGGTCACGCTGACCGTGGCGGACCGGGGGCCGGGCATCCCCGACGGCGAGAAGGCGCTCGTGCTCAAGCGGTTCCGCCGCGGCGCGGCGGCGCGGGAGGGCACCGGATCGGGGCTGGGGCTCTCGATCGTCGACAGCGTCGCCCGCGGCCACGGCGGCGCGTTGCGGCTGGCGGACCGCCCGGGCGGCGGGCTAGTGGCGGAGGTGACGCTGCCCGCCGGCACTGCCGCGTCCCGCACCCTGTTTCCCCCGGCGGCGTCGATCGCCGTCGTCGCCCTGCTTGTGCTGCTGCCGCAGGCCCGCGCCGCCGAGCCCTCCCCGGTCCGATACCCGGCGTCCGCCGGGACCCAGGTGCTGGCGATCGCCGGGACCACGGACCGCGGCCAGTTCGAGCCGCTCATCCTGGATTTCCAGCAGCTCAGGCCCGACGTTTCGGTGGTCTACACGGAGCTGGACACGGTCGACCTGAACTCCCGCTATCTCGAGGGCTCCCTCAAGCCTTCGCCCGACATGCTGATCAGCTCCGCCATCGACCTGCAGGTGAAGCTCGCCAACGACGGTCACGCGCTGGCCCATGACAGCGCCCTGACCCGGGCTCTGCCCGCCTGGGCCCGATGGCGCGGCGAGGTCTTCGGCTTCACCTTCGAGCCTGCCGTGCCGGTGTGGAACCCCAGGCTCGTGCCGTCGGGCGAAACCCTGCAATCGCGCGAGGCGCTGGTGCGCTTCCTGGTCGACAACGCCGAGACCATGCGCGGGAAGATCGCCACCTACGACATCGTGCGCAGCGGGGTCGGGCACCTGCTCGCGGCCGAGGACGCCGAGATCTCATCGGCCCTGTGGCGACTGACGAGCGCCATGGGCAATGCCGGCGTGCAGCGCCTCACCGGCAGCGGCGACATGATCGACCGGGTCGAGCGCGGCGAGCTGGCGCTCGCCTACAACGTCCTGGGATCCTACGCCTTCGCCCGCAAGGTCGCCGGCGCCACGCTGGGCGTGACCATGCTGCGCGACTACACGCTCGTGCTGAGCCGCGCAGCCCTGATCCCCCGCACCGCGGCCAATCCCGAGGCGGCGCGCGCGTTCCTCGACTACCTCCTGTCGCCGCGGGGCCAGGCGATCGTCGCCACCCACACGGGCCTCGGCGCGATCCAGGGCACCGGCCCGGGCACGGCGGCGGCGATCTCCGCCGCGGCACGGGGGCCCTTGCAGCCGGTCGCGCTGCGGGCCTCCCTCCTCACCTTCCTCGACCAGCAGCGGCGCACCCGCTTCCTGCAGACCTGGCTCCAGCTCGTCTCAGGCTTCTGAGCCGCCCGGTCGGGCCGCGACAGGTTGATGACAGGTTCGGCCGCTAGAACCGCGGCAACGGGACCTCGATCCCGGAGAGGAAGTCCAAGGAGACAGCCATGTCCAAGCTCGCTCTGCCGCTGGTGTCCGGCCTCGCGCTGGCGCTCACCGCCGGTGCCGCCTTCGCCCAGGTCCCGGCCGGCTATCCCGCCACCTACTCCGCGACCGTCGATGCCGCGAAGAAGGAAGGCAAGGTCGTGGTGTACGGCACCACCGACGCCGCCGCCGCCAACGTCCTCGTCAAGGATTTCGAGGCGCTCTACGGCATCAAGGTCGAGTACAACGACCTGAACTCCACCGAGCTCTACAACCGCTTCATCGCCGAGGCCGCCGCCGGCCAGGGCACGGCCGACGTCACCTGGTCCTCCGCCCAGGACCTGCAGATCAAGCTCGTCAACGACGGCTACGCCGCCGCCTACAAGTCGCCCGAGGTGCCCTCGCTGCCGTCCTGGGCGAACTACAAGGACACGGCCTACGGCGTGACCTACGAGCCCGTGGCGATCGTCTACAACAAGCGCCTCGTTCCCGAGGGCGACGTGCCGAAGAACCACGCCGACCTCCTGAAGCTGCTCACCTCCAAGCCGGACGCCTACAAGGGCAAGGTCACCGCCTACGATCCCGAGCGCTCGGGCGTCGGCTATCTGTTCTTCACCCAGGACGACCTCGCCTGGAAGCAGGCCTGGGACCTCTTCAAGGCCTTCGGCAAGACCGAGATCAAGCTCTACACCTCGGCCGGCGCGATGATCGAGCGCGTGACCTCGGGCGAGCACCTCATCGGCTACGGCGTGTTCGGCTCCTACGCTTTGTCGCGGTCCAAGAAGGACCCGAACATCGGCATCGTGCTGCCCAACGACTACACGCTGATCGCCTCGCGCGTCGCCTTCGTCTCCGGCAAGGCCAAGAACCCGAACGCCGGCAAGCTCTTCCTCGACTACCTGCTGTCGAAGCGCGGCCAGACGATCATCGCCAACCAGGCCGAACTCTACTCGCTGCGCGACGACGTCGAGGGCGAGGCCACGGTGGCCAAGGTGAAGGCCGTCGTCGGCGACAAGATCCGGCCGATCAAGATCGACGACGACCTGTCGTCGAACCTCGACGCTACCAAGCGCCTGAAGTTCCTGAAGCAGTGGCAGGCCGCCCTCAAGGGCAATTGAGGCTCACGCCACCGCCGTCGGAGCCTGCATCGCAGGGCGAAAAGCGCCTTCCCTCCCCTGCAGGGGAGGGAGCCGGCCGCAGGCCGGGGGTGGGGAACCGGGTTCAGGACAATGCGCGATGCCGGGGACGGCCCCGGGATTGTCCATCACGCCCGGCATCGTCCCCACCCGTCTCGCGCTTCGCGCGATCCACCCTCCCCTGCAGGGGAGGGAGACGCACCAGCCATCCAGTTCCGCTTTCAGACAACCGTTCCGCGCCGGGAGACCCGTCATGCCCTTCGCCGTGTTCCGCCTGGCGGTCATCGCGATCATGGCCTCGGCCGTGCTCGCCCCCATCGGGTTGATCGTCTACCAGAGCTTTCTCGACGCGCCGTTCTTCGCGCCGCGGGTCCATTTCAGCCTGGATGCCTATGAATTCGTCCTCGACGACGAGGACTTCTGGGAGGCGCTGCGCACTTCGATCATCGTCGCCACCGGCATGACGGCGATCTCGGTGCCACTCGGGGTCGTGCTCGCCTTCCTGATGGCCCGCACCGACGTACCGGGAAAGTCGTTCCTGGAGCCGCTGGTGCTGGTGCCGATCTTCATGTCGGCGGTGGTGCTGGCCTTCGGCTACGTCGTGGCGCTGGGTCCCGTGGGCATCGTCTCGACCTTCGTGAAGGACATCCTGGGCACGGTGCCCTGGAACATCTACTCGGTCGCCTCGATCACCATCATCGCCGGCCTGACCCACGTCCCGCACGTCTACCTCTACACCGCGGCGGCGCTGCGCAACGTCGGCACCGACCTGGAGGAGGCCGCGCGCACGACCGGGGCCTCGCCCTGGCGCGTGGCGCTGACGGTCAGCCTGCCGATGGTGACGCCGGCCGTGCTCTACGCCGCCGTGCTGGTGTTCTTCCTGGGTTTCGAGCTCTTCGGCCTGCCGCTGGTGCTGGGCGATCCCAAGGGCATCCTGGTGCTGGCCACCTACCTCTACAAGCTCACCAACAAGCTCGGCGTGCCCTCCTACCAGCTGATGGCCGTCGTGGTGGTCGCGATCATCCTCATCGCCATCCCCCTGGTCGGCCTGCAGCGCTGGCTGCTGAAGTCCGCCAACCGCTACGTCTCGATCCGCGGCAAGGCCGCCAAGCGGGCCCCGCTGCGGCTCGGTGCCCTGCGCTGGCCGGCCTTCGCGCTCATCCTCACCTGGTTCATGGTGAGCGTCGGCATCCCGGTCATCGGCATCGCCATCCGCTCGGTCGTGACCACCTGGGGCGAAGGCGTGCACCTTTCCGAGGTGCTCACGCTGGCCCACTACCGCGACCTCGTGGACTACCCCAACGCCATCAACGCGATCGTCAACACGATCCTGATCGGCGTCGTCGGCGGGGCTCTGTCGGTGGCCTGCTACACGGCCGTGGCGCTCGCCATGCACCGGTGGAACTCGGGCTGGACGCGGCTCGCCGACTACCTGATCATGATCCCGCGCGCCATGCCCGGCCTCGTCGCCGGTCTGGCGATGCTCTGGCTGTTCCTCTTCATCAAGCCGCTGGCACCGTTCCGGGCCACGCTGTTCTCGGTGTGGGTGGCCTACACCACGGTGTGGCTCGCCTACGGCACCCGCCTCGTCGCCGGCACCATGCTGCAGATCGGCACGGAGCTGGAGGAGGCCGGACGCTCGGTCGGCGCCTCGCAGGGCCGCGTCGCCCGCGACGTCACCCTGCCCCTGGTGAAGTCCGGCATGCTGGCCGCCTGGCTGCTGATCTTCCTCATCTTCGTGCGTGAATACTCCACCGGCATCTACCTCCTGGGCCCCGGCACCGAGATCATCGGCTCGCTCATGGTGTCCCTGTGGGGAACCGGCGCCATCGACCTCGTCTCGGCGCTCGCCGTCATCAACATCCTGATCATCTCGGCGGGCCTGGCCCTCGCCCTGCGTCTGGGAGTGCGCCTCCATGGCTGACCTCGTCATCGAGAACCTGAAGCTGCGCTACGGCGCGCTCGACATCCTCAAGGGCGTCTCGCTCTCGGTCGAGAAGGGCCAGATCGTCGCCCTGCTCGGTCCCTCGGGCTCCGGCAAGACCACGCTGCTGCGCTGCGTGGCCGGCCTGGAGGAGCCCTTTGCCGGCAAGATCTCGATCGCGGGCAAGCCCTTCTTCGACGGCGCGGCCGGCCTCAACCTGGCGCCTGAGGAGCGTGGCCTCGGCCTGGTCTTCCAGTCCTACGCGCTGTGGCCGCACAAGACCGTCTTCGAGAACGTCGCCTACCCGCTGAAGCTGCGGAAGGTCTCGGGCGCGGACGTGAAGTCCCGGGTCGCCCGCGCGCTGGAAAGCATCGGCATCGGCCATCTGGGCGAGCGCTACCCGCACCAGCTCTCCGGCGGTCAGCAGCAGCGCGTGGCGCTGGCGCGCGCGCTGGTCTACGAGCCGCCCGTGATCCTGCTCGACGAGCCGCTCTCCAACCTCGACGCCAAGCTGCGCGAGGAAGCGCGCGTCTGGTTGCGCCAGCTCATCAGCGACCTCGGCCTCTCCGCGCTCTGCGTCACCCACGACCAGGTCGAGGCCATGGCCATGGCCGACCGCATCCTGCTGCTCAACGGCGGCGTGGTGGAGCAGCAGGGCACGCCCGAGGAGATGTACGCCAAGCCCGTGTCGCTGTTCGCGGCCGAGTTCATGGGCGCCAACACCCGCCTGCCTGGCATTGCGAAGGTGGGACCCGGCGGCGCGGCCATCCTCGACATCGGCGGCGAGACCCTGTCGGGCATCGCCTGCGGCCCCCTCGCCGACGGCGGCAAGTCCGCTGGCGTGATCCGCCTCGAACGCATCCGCGTCGCCGACGGCCCCGGCCCCAACCGCCTCAAGATGACACTCGCCGCCGAGATGTATCTGGGCGAACGCTACGAGCTCCTGTTCAAGCGCGGCGACCTCCAGGTCCGCACCTTCTCCACGACCAAGCTCGCCGGCGGCGACCACTGGCTGGAGTTCCCGGCCCCATCGCTATGGGTCTGCGCGCTGGAGGGGTGAGCGACGGGCCGATCCTGCGTCCTTCGACACGGCCGCTGCGCGGCCTGCTCGGGGCCGGTGAATCTATCCTAGCCACCATCTCCCTCATCCTGAGCCGGCCGCAAAGCGGCCGAGTCGAAGGACGCAGACTGGTTCAGCGGCCCTCTTGTGCGTCCTTCGACTCACGGCCCTGCGGGCCGTGGCTCAGGATGAGGGGCGTGGGAGCTGTTTGGAGAAAGGTTCACAAGCTCTGAGCCGCCGCCGACGCCGGCGTGTCGAAGGACGCAGAACGGTTCGGCCGCTCAAACCCTCTCCCGCTCCACCAGCGCCCTGACGACCAGCGGGTCGAACCCGCCCTCCCCGCGTTCGCAGGCGGCGCGCGCCGTCTCGCGCATCTTCGGCGTCCAGAACTGGCGGACGTGGTCGCGGATGCTCGCGACCGCCTGCTCCTCCGGGTAGGAGCGGAAGAAGGCGGCGATCTGGTTGCCCATGCGGGCGAGCTTGGCGGTGTCCATCGCCCTACTCCGCGGCGTCGAGAGCCGGGCCGATGCGCCGCAGCGCCTCGTCCTCCTGCTCGAAGCGGAGCTGCCAGTCCGAGGGGCGGTTGGTCCGGCGCACCTGGACGGCCGTAACCTTGTACTCAGGGCAGTTCGTGGCCCAGTCGGAGAATTCCGTCGTGATGACGTTGGCGCCGCTCTTGGCGTGGTGGAAGGTCGTGTAGACGACGCCCGGCTGCATGCGCTCGCTGATTACGGCATGGAGCGCGATGTCTCCCGAGCGACTGGCGACCGAGACGAGGTCCCCCTCCACGATGCCGCGCTGCTCGGCGTCGAAGGGATGGATCTCCAGCACGTCCTCTTCATGCCAGCGGCTGTTCGCGGTACGCCGGGTCTGCGCCCCGACATTGTACTGCGACAGGATGCGGCCCGTGGTCAGGATCAGCGGGAAGCGCGGCCCCGTCCTCTCCTCGGTGGCCACGAACTCGGTGATCATGAACTTGCCCTTGCCGCGCACGAAGCGGTCGACATGCATGATCGGCGTACCCTCGGGCGCCGCCGCGTTGCAGGGCCACTGCACGGAGCCCTTCTCCTCGAGCAGCGCGTAGGAGACGCCGGCGAAACTGGGCGTCAGCGCTGCGATCTCGTCCATGATCTCAGACGGGTGGCCGTAGTGCATGGGAACGCCGAGCGCCTCGGCGAAGGCGATGGTGACCTCCCAGTCCGCCATGCCGCCGAGCGGCGCCATCACCTTGCGCACGCGGTTGATGCGGCGCTCGGCATTGGTGAAGGTGCCGTCCTTCTCCAGGAAGGAGGACCCCGGCAGGAAGACGTGCGCGTATTTCGCCGTCTCGTTCAGGAAGATGTCCTGGATGACGACGCATTCCATCGCCTCCAGGCCCGCGACCACGTGCTGCGTGTCGGGATCGGACTGCACGATGTCCTCGCCCTGGATGTAGATCCCCTTGAACGTGCCGGCGACGGCCTCGTCCAGCATGTTGGGGATGCGCATCCCGGGATCGGACGACAGCGTCACGCCCCACAGCGCCTCGAAGCTCTCGCGCGTCGCATCGTCCGAGACGTGGCGGTAGCCAGGCAGCTCGTGCGGGAACGAGCCCATGTCGCAGGAGCCCTGCACGTTGTTCTGGCCGCGCAGCGGGTTCACGCCCACGCCCTCGCGCCCGATGTTGCCGGTCGCCATGGCCAGGTTGGCCATCGCCATGACCATGGTCGAGCCCTGGCTGTGCTCGGTGACGCCGAGACCGTAGTAGATCGCCCCGTTGCCGCCCGTCGCGTAGAGCCGCGCGGCGGCGCGCACCTCGGCGGCCGGCACGCCCGTCACCGCCTCTGTCGCCTCGGGCGAATGCCGGTCCTCCGCCACGAAACGCGCCCAACTCTCGAAGTCGCCGAGGTCGCAGCGCTCGCGGACGTAGCGCTCGTCCACCAGCCCCTCGGTGACGATGACGTGGGCGATGGCGTTCATCAGCGCCACGTTCGTCCCGGGCACCAGCTGCAGGTGGTGCTCGGCCCTCACGTGCGGGCCCTTCACGAGGTCGATCCGGCGCGGATCGGCGACGATGAGCTTCGCCCCCTGTCGCAGCCGCTTCTTCAGCCGCGAGGCGAAGACCGGGTGCCCGTCCGTGGGATTGGCGCCGATCACCAGGACGACGTCGGCCTTGGCGACCGACTTGAAATCCTGCGTGCCGGCCGACGTGCCGAACGTCGTCTTGAGGCCGTAGCCCGTGGGCGAATGGCAGACGCGGGCGCAGGTGTCGACGTTGTTGTTGCCGAAGCCGGCGCGGATGAGTTTCTGGACGAGGTAGGTCTCCTCGTTGGTGCAGCGCGAGGAGGTGATGCCGCCGATGGCGTCCTTGCCGTACTGCGCCTGGATGCGCCGGAACTCGGAGGCGGCGCGGCCGAGCGCCTCCTGCCAGGAGACCTCCCGCCACGGATCGGTGATCCGGTCGCGAACCATCGGCCTGGTGATGCGGTCCTTGTGCGTGGCGTAGCCCCACGCGAACCGGCCCTTCACGCAGGAATGTCCTTCGTTGGCCTTGCCGCCCTTGGACGGGACCATGCGGACCAGCGTGTCGCCCTGCATCTCGGCGCGGAACGAGCAGCCGACGCCGCAATAGGCGCAGGTGGTCACCACCGCGCGTTCCGGCTGTCCCTTCTCGATGACGGTGTTCTCGACCAGAGTCGCCGTCGGGCAGGCCTGCACGCAAGCCCCGCAGGACACGCATTCGGAGCCGAAGAAGTCGGTGCCGCCCGGCGAGACCCGGCTGTCGAAGCCCCGCCCCTCGATGGTCAGCGCGAAGGTGCCCTGCACCTCTTCGCAGGCCCGGACGCAGCGGTTGCAGACGATGCACTTCGACGGGTCGTAGGTGAAATAGGGGTTCGAGGTGTCCTTCGGCAGGAAGCGGTCGGACGCGGGGGCGACGTGGTTCTCGCCCTCCCCGTACCGCACCTCGCGCAGGCCCACCGCCCCCGCCATGTCCTGCAGCTCGCAGTCGCCGTTGGAGGCGCAGGTCAGGCAGTCGAGCGGATGGTCGGAGATGTAGAGCTCCATCACGCCCTTGCGCAGCTTGGCGAGCTTGGGCGTGTGGGTGTGGACGACCATGCCGTCCTCGGACGGCGTCGTGCAGGACGCGGGCGTGCCGCGCCGGCCCTCGATCTCGACGAGACAGAGCCGGCACGAGCCGAAGGGCTCCAGCATGTCGGTCGCGCAGAGCTTGGGGATCTTGGTGCCCATCGTCATGGCCGCGGCCATGACGGACGTCCCGGCCGGCACGCTGACGCTCTGCCCGTCGATGGTGAGGGTCACGGTCTGCGCGGCCACGCGGATGGGGGTCCCGGTGTCCAGTTCCTTCATCAGGCCCATGGCGTCCTCCCGCTCTATTCGGCGGCGGCCGGCAGCGATCCGCCGCGGCCGAAGTCTTCGGGGAAATGGCGGATGGCGCTCAGCACAGGCAGCGGCGTGAGCCCGCCCATGGCGCAGAGCGACCCGTCCGTCATCAGCTCGCAGAGGTCCTCGACGAGCGCGAGATGGGCGGCCGGGCTCTCGCCGGCGATCACCCGGTCCATCGTCTCGCGCCCGCGCACCGCGCCGATGCGGCAGGGCGTGCACTTGCCGCAGGACTCCACGGCGCAGAAGTCGAAGGCGAAGCGCGCCTGGGCGGCCATGTCGACCGTGTCGTCGAACACGACGATGCCACCATGCCCCAGCATGCCCTTGGCCGCGGCCAGCGCCTCGTAGTCGAGCGGCAGGTCGAGCATGGTGGCCGGAAAGTAAGCGCCGAGCGGCCCGCCGACCTGGACGGCGCGGATGGGCCGGCTTGACCGGGTGCCGCCACCGAAATCCTCGACGATCTGGCGCAGCGTCACCCCGAAGGCGAGTTCCACGAGGCCACCGCGCGCGACGTTGCCGGCGAGTTGCACGGGCATGGTGCCGCGCGACCGGCCCATGCCGTAGTCGGCATAGGCCTTCGCCCCATGCGCGAGGATCCACGGCACCGCGGCGAAGGAGAGCACGTTGTTGACCAGCGTCGGCCGGCCGAAAAGGCCCTGGAGCGCCGGGATCGGCGGCTTGGCGCGCACCACGCCGCGCTTGCCCTCCAGGCTTTCGAGCAGCGCCGTCTCCTCGCCGCAGATATAGGCCCCGGCCCCGAGCCGCGCCTCGAGGCGGAACGTCTTGCCGCTGCCCATGACGTCGTCGCCGAGGATCCCGGCCTGCTCGGCCACCCGAATGGCTTCGTTCAGCGTGGCGAAGGCGTGAGGGTATTCCGAGCGCAGGTAGATGAAGCCCTTCGTCGCGCCCACCGCCAGGCCGGCGATGGCCATGCCTTCGATGAGTGTGAACGGATCGCCCTCGATGAGAATGCGATCGGCGAAGGTGCCACTGTCGCCCTCGTCGGCGTTGCAGACCACGTATTTGCGGTCCGCCGACGCGGTCCGGACCGTGTTCCACTTGATCCCGGTCGGAAAGCCGGCTCCGCCGCGGCCGCGCAGCCCGGAGGCCTTGACCGCCTCGACCATGTCGGCCGGCGCGAGGGCGATCGCCTTTTCCAGGCCGGCGAGCCCGCCGTTCGCGCGATAGTCCGCGAGCGAGAGCGGATCGACGACGCCGCAGCGCGCAAAGGTGAGCCGCTGCTGGCGCGCCAGCCAGGGAATGCCATCCGGGTTTCCGAGCCGCAGGGCATGGGCGCCGCCGTCGAGCAGGCCCGCCTCCAGGAGCCCGGCGACGTCGCGCGGCGCGACCGGACCGTAGGCCACCCGTCCCGCGGCGGTCTCCACCTCCACGAGCGGTTCCAGCCACACGGCCCCGCGCGATCCGGTGCGCACGATCTCGATGACGTGCCCGAGCCTGGCCGCCGCGTCGGCGAGCGCCCGGGCGACGCGATCGGCGCCGAGCGCGAGGGCGGCGGCATCCTTCGGGACGAAGATGCGGGTCACGGCGCGTGCTCCTCGATCGTCGCGAGCACCGCGTCAGCGTCGGCGCGCCCCACCGGGACGCCGTCCACCAGGGCGGCGGGCCCGCAGGCACACAGCCCGAGGCAATAGACCGGCTCGACCGTGAGAGCGCCGTCGGCGGTTGTGCCATGCCAGTCGATGCCGAGGCGCGAGAGCAGGTCGGCGGCGGCCTGCTCCCCGCCCACGGACTGGCAGGCCTCGGCGCGGCAGATCTTGACGACGTGGCGGCCGGCGGGAGCGCGGCGGAAGTCGTGGTAGAACGTCAGGCAACCATGCACCTCGGCCCGGGACAGGGCGAGTGCGTCGGCGACCAGGGGGACCGCGGCGTCGGGAACATGGCCGAAGGCGTCCTGGAGGGCATGCAGGATCGGGAGCGTCGCTCCTTCCAGCCCGGACAGTCCCGCGATGATCTCGCTGGCCCGTGCGGCATTCCACGGCTCGGGCCGCTGCATGGTTTCCGTCCCTTTCGACGCTTGTACGCCCCTGCACGGAAGCAAAGTCCCGCAACGGGTTCAATCAAGCGGCGCCGTGGGTTGACAAACGGTGTCTGTCAAGCCGGCTGGACAGAGAGGTGGGCGCGAGGGTTAGCTGGCCTTGAATTCGGCCGCGAGCGCACGCGCCTGCGCCACCAGGGCCGACACCATGAGCAGGGGCGGTTCGCGTTCGGGGACGACGAGGCCGATCTTGTAGGACACGTCTGGCTCGACGATGGGGATGGCCCGAACGATCGCGTCCAGGCCGAGGGTCTCGGCGAGGACCGCCGGCATGACGCTCGCCCACTCGCCCGTGCGCACATGGGTCATGAGCACGATCATGGAGTTGGACTCCAGCGTCGGCGCGGGCTCGGCGCCAGCGGCCCGCAAATGCTGGTCGATGATGCGCCGGTTCTGCATGTCGGGCGTGAGCAGGCACAGCGGCACGTCGGCGAGTTCGGCCCACGTCACCGACGCCCGGTCGCCGAGGACGCCGTTGGGGGCCGTCAGCAGGCGGTAGCTCTCGGCGTAGAGGGGGATCGTGGTGACACGGCCGACAGGCTCGTTGTCGACATAGGTCAGGCCCGCGTCGATCTCGAGGTTCTTCAGCGCTTCGAGGATCTCCACGGAGGTCTGCGAGCGGATCGAGAAGCGCACCCCGGGGTGCCTGCGCCGGTAGGGCGTCGTCAGCCGCGCCACCATGGGCAGGGCGGTGGGGATCGCGGCCAGCCGCAGATGCCCGGTGAGGCCGCGCTTGAGCGATCCGATTTCCTGGAGCAGCGCCCGGTTGTCGGCGACGATGCGGCGCGCATAGGCCAGGACGCGTTCTCCCTCGGGCGTGAAGCCCTGGAAGCGCGATCCGCGCTGCACCAGGAGCACGCCGAGGCGCTCCTCCAGGTGCTTGATCCCGGCCGACAGCGTCTGCTGGGTCACGCCGCAGGTTTCCGCGGCGCGGCCGAAGTGATGCTCGGCGGCAAGCGCCAGCAGGTACTCGAACTTGTCGATCACGCCGGCTCGCCCCCGTGAGGCGCGGAGCGGCCCCGTGCCGCCCCCCGTCCCTGTTTAGGGGCGCGCCGGGAGGCGATCAATCCGGTTCAGGCGGCCCGCTCCATGCCGGCCTGGGCCGCGGAGGTGACGGTGTCCCCGGCCGAACGGGCCGAGCGGAGCACGACCTCGGCCAGGCGCCGCTGCGCCTCCATGGCGCGGTCGAGGCTCTGCTTGGCGAAGGCGGCCTGGGCGGCCATCAGTTCGGGCATGGTCCGGCAGGAGGCAAGCGTGCTCATCCCGTCCATGTGATGGCGCCAGCCGTCCTCGACGATCGAGGCCATCTCACGCGACACGTCCTGGAACGTCGACGCCAGCGCGATGCTCGCGTCGGACACTGCGCCGAACCCCCGCAGGGAGTCCTGGGCGAATGTCGAGGTCTGCTCCGCCATGCGGGACACGCCCTCGCCGATCGCCTCGGCGCCGGCGCTCGTGTCGGCGATGCCCGCGCGCTCCTCGGCGCGATGGATCCCCGTGCGAAACTTCTGCTTGTCGTCTGCCATGGTTTCCCCTTTCGAGGTGAGTCCGCCCTCGCTTGTGCGAGAGCCCATGCTGCAACGCAGCACGACCGCGATCGTTCCGCAGCGGTTCAGCCGCGGCGCTCGCGTGCCAGGCGCTCGATCATCTCGGCGATGGCCGTCCAGTGGAAGCGCAGGGCCGTCATCCCGTCGTCGGTCAGGCCGAAGGCCGGCAGCGCCCAGTCGTCGTTGGCGGCATCGCCCCGCTGGGCCAGCCCGAGACGCCGCAGACGCTCGTAGACCTGGAGCGTCCGCGAATCCTGCGGCGTGACGCCGCCCGAGGCGAGCGCCACGAGCGCCAGCACGTCGCGCTCCTCGATGAACTCGCCGGGCAGGATCTCGAACATGGACGACTCCAGAGGACAGGAGTGCCCAGTTAGCTCGTAGATGCGGCGGGCGAAAGGCAATTGCTCATTGAGGCGGGTTGTCCGAGGAGATGCTTGCACACTCAATTTGCAAGCATTATGCTTGCAGGAGTCGTTTGCTAGCATGGGAGTATTGGATGAGCGATTTGCATGACGTGAAGGCCAAAGCCGCACGTGCCCGCGCCGAGTCTCTATCCGGGCAACGAAGGAAGGAGATTGCTCGCAAGGCTGCTGATGCAAGATGGAATAGAGCGGTACCTGAAGCCATCTTCGGATCAGCGGAAAAGCCGCTGATTATCGGCGAGACTAGAATTCAAGCCTACGTCTTAGATGACGAGACTCGGGTACTCACGCAAGCTAGCTTCCTCGAAGCAATTGGCAGGCATCGTAAAGCCAACGTTCGGAGCGAAGGGGGGGACGAGAGAATACCTGCTATTCTACAGGGCAAGGCGATTAACCCGTTTATTCCTCAGGAATTGTTTGAAAAAAGCAGACCAGTTCAGTTTAGATTAGATTCCGGAGGCATGGCTAGCGGGTATAGAGCAGAAATTCTGCCGATGGTTTGCGAGGTTTATCTAAAGGCAAGAGACGCTGGCGTTCTCCCGTCAAACCAAAAGCACGTTGCTGTTCAGGCGGATATACTCATTCGCGCTTTGGCTCACGTGGGAATCATTGCTCTCGTTGATGAGGCTACAGGATACCAAGAAGTTCGGGCCCGTCGTGCCCTAAATGATATCCTTGAGCGGTTTATATCTGAAGAGCTGCGAAAGTGGGCTAAAACTTTTCCCGACGAGTTTTACAAGCAGATGTTTCGGCTGCGAGGGTGGGATTTCAGGGCGAGTTCGATACTTCAGAGACCAGGAGTTGTTGGTAGGTATACCAACGATATCGTGTACGAGCGGCTCGCTCCAGGCGTTCTCGAAGAATTGAAGCGTAAAAATCCCCGGATGCCATCTGGCCAACGTAAGCATAAACACTTTCAATGGCTAACAGAAGATGTTGGCGACCCTCGACTACGGGAACACCTGGCTTCTATAATCACGTTGATGCGGGCTTCATCGGACTGGAATCATTTCAAGAGAATGATCGATAGGGCACTGCCCCGGTACGGCCATACGGGAGAATTACCTTTAGATGATTGAGTCAGCAATGATCAGCCTTCGTTGACAGGACCCGCCATGACCCAGTTCAACACCGGCCCGCTCGACCCCGCCGACGACCACGATGCCCCCGCCGTCGAGACCGTCATCGTGCCGCGCGCCCGCGACCTCGGCGGGTTCGAGGTGCGCCGCGCGCTGCCCTCGGCGCGCCGCCAGATGGTCGGACCGTTCATCTTCTGGGACCAGATGGGGCCGTCGGTGTTCAAGGCCGGTACGGGCATCGACGTGCGGCCCCATCCCCATATCGGGCTCGCCACGCTGACCTACCTGTTCGAGGGCCAGATCCTGCATCGCGACAGCCTGGGGGTCGTGCAGGCCATCGACCCCGGCGAGGTGAACTGGATGACGGCCGGGCGCGGCATCGTCCATTCGGAGCGCACGGCGCCCGAGGTCCGGCAAACCGAAGCCAAACTGTTCGGCATCCAGTCCTGGATCGCCCTGCCCGAGCGCCACGAGGAGACCGATCCGGGCTTCGCCCACCTGTCGGCCGCGGACCTGCCGACGCTCTCGGCGGAAGGCAAGCAGGTGCGCCTGATCGCGGGGTCCCTGTGGGGCGAGACGTCGCCGGTGCGCACCTTCAGCGAGATGGTCTACGCCGACGCGGCGCTGCAGGCGGGGGCGAAGCTGCCCATTGCTGCCGAACACCAGGAACGCGCCATCTACGTCGCACAGGGCTCGATCGCCGTCGGCGGCGAGGTGCACGAACCGGCCCGCCTTCTGGTCCTCAACCCCGGCGAGCCGGTCACCGTGACCGCCGTCACCGACTGCCGCATCATGATCTTCGGCGGGGAGCCCATGGATGGGCCGCGCTACGTGTGGTGGAATTTCGTCTCCCGCTCCAAGGATCGCATCGAGCAGGCCAAGGCCGACTGGCGGGCCGGCCGGTTCGAGGTCGTGCCCGGCGAAAGCGAGTTCATTCCCCTGCCGGAGTGAGGATGGGTCCAGTGACGGACGATGAGGCGCGCGCCTTCGCGCAGGAGTGGATCGAAGCCTGGAACAGCCACGACCTCGAGCGGATCCTTGCGCACTACGCCGACGAGATCGTCTTCCTGTCGCCGATTGCCCGGCAAAGGGTGGGGAGCGGCCGCCTGATCGGCATTCCCGCCCTGCGCTCCTACTGGGGCGCTGGCCTGCAAGCCCAACCGAACCTCACGTTCGAGCTCCTCGAGGTGCTGCGCGGGCATGAATGCGTGACCCTTCTCTACCGGAACCACAAGGGCCAGACCGTGGCAGAAACGGCCGAGTTCGGGCCGTCCGGCAAGATCGTCCGGTCGTTCGCCTGCTACACGGCTCCACAACGCACGCCCTGACGGCAGAGCCCCTCCCCGCTTGCACGCGGCGCGGCCGTTTGCGACAAGCCCGCCATGCTTCACGTCAACGACCTCACCTATCGCCTGGGCGCCCGGACGCTGTTCGACAAGGCGACCGTCGCCATTCCCACGGGCGCGCGGGTCGGTTTCGTCGCCCGCAACGGCACGGGCAAGACCACGCTCTTCCGCATCATCCGCGGCGAACTCTCCCCCGAGAGCGGCTCGGTGATGATCGGGCGCGGCCTGAAGATCGGTTCGGTCGCGCAGGAAGCCCCGGGTGGGCCGGAGACGCTGGCGGAGGTGGTGCTGGCCGCCGACACGGAACGCGCCGCGCTCCTGGCCGAGGCCGAGACGGCGACGGATCCGAACCGCATCGCCGAGATCCAGGTGCGCCTGACGGACATCGGCGCCCATGCGGCGCCATCGCGGGCCGCCTCCATCCTCTACGGCCTCGGGTTCGACGAGGAGGCCCAGCAGCGGCCCTGCTCGTCGTTTTCGGGCGGATGGCGCATGCGCGTGGCGCTCGCGGCGGTGCTGTTCGCCGAGCCCGACCTCCTGCTGCTCGACGAGCCGACCAACTACCTCGACCTCGAGGGCACGCTCTGGCTGATGGAGTATCTCGCGCGCTACCCGCACACGGTGCTCGTGATCAGCCACGACCGCGATCTCCTGAACCAGTCCGTCGACAGCATCCTGCACCTCGACCAGGGCAAGCTCTCGCTGTACCGCGGCGGCTACGACCAGTTCGAGCGCCAGCGCGCCGAGCAGCAGGCGCTGCAGCTCAAGCTCAAGAAGAAGCAGGAGGACGAGCGGCGCCACCTGCAGGCCTTCGTCGACCGCTTCAAGGCCAAGGCATCCAAGGCCAAGCAGGCCCAGTCGCGCGTCAAGCGGCTGGAGAAGATGCAGGTCATCGCGGCCATCGTCGACCAGGACGTGCTGCCCTTCGACTTCCCCTCGCCCGAGCGGCCGTTGTCGCCTCCGATCGTGGCCATGGAGGGCGCCACCGTCGGCTATGGCGACACGCCCGTCCTGAGCCGCCTGTCGCTCTCCATCGCGGACGATGACCGGATCGGTTTGCTGGGGTCGAACGGCAACGGCAAGTCGACCTTCGCCAAGCTCGTGGCGGGTCGGCTCGGCGCCATGTCCGGCGTCGTGCGCCGGTCGCAGAAGCTGCAGGTCGCCTATTTCGCCCAGCACCAGCTCGACGAGCTGAACCCCGCCGGGACGCCCTACCGCCACGTGGCCGACCTCATGCCGGACGGGACCGAGGCGAAGGTCCGCGCTCGCTGTGCCCAGATGGGCTTCCCCGGCGCCAAGGCCGACACGCCGGTGTCGAGTCTTTCGGGCGGCGAGAAGGCCCGCCTTCTGATGGGCCTGGCCACCTTCGGCGGCCCGCACCTGCTCATCCTCGACGAACCGACGAACCACCTCGACATCGACTCGCGTTCCGCCCTGATGGAGGCGATCAACGACTATGGCGGGGCCGTCATCCTGATCTCCCACGACCGCTTCCTGCTCGAAGCCTGCGCCGACCGGCTCTGGCTGGTGGCGGGCGGGACGGTGAAGCCGTTCGACGACGACCTCGACGCCTACCGTCGCTTTGTGCTCGAAGGCCCGGAGGACGCGAGCCGCACGAGCGCCAAGGGCGATGACCAGAAGTCGTCCCAGGCCGAGCAGCGCCGCGAGTCGGCCGAGCGGCGCGCCTCCCTCACGCCGCTGCGCAAGAAGATCGAGGCGCTCGAAGCCCGTATGGCGAAGTTCTCGGACCTGATCGCCCGCGTCGACGGCGTGCTCGGCGATCCCGCGACGTTCGAGAAGGACCCGGTGAAGGCCAGCCAGCTCTCGGCCCAGCGCGCCGACCTGGAGCGCAGCCTCATGGCCGCCGAGGAAGAGTGGCTGGAACTCTCGACCGAATACGAAACGGCGCTGGCGGGCTGACGCGCGACGACGCCTCGAAGGGCGCTCTCCCTGCCCTGCCGGGAGCGAGACCCGCGCCGGACCTCAGCGAATGACGCGCACCAGGCGGTTGTTGGTGAACAGGAACACGGTCTTTCCGGTCGGCTCCATGTAGAGCATCGTGGTTTCGCGCTTGGCGGCCGAGCTGGCGCCCGTCTGGACGCTCAGGGGCGGCCCCTTGGCGGCCACCAGCTCGCATTCCGTGAGGCCGAGGAGCCCGTCGCCCTCGCGGCCGCGGAACGTGGCGGGATCGATGCTGAGGTCGGCGGTGCACCGCCCGTCCTCACCCACCAGGGCCTCGCTTGTCGCCACGCGGGCCGTGGCGCTGCGATCGTTGACGAAGCCGCCGATCTCCATCGCGCAGCCTCCGGCCACAAACGGAAGCGCCATCGCCGCCACCAGGGCGAAACGCCGCCCACCACTCCGTACCGTCACGCCTTCTTCTCCCAGCGCCCCGTGTCGTCCTGCTGCCAGTAGGTCGGCTTCGCGCCGGCCTGCCGCAGCGCCGCCCAGGCGGCGCGCGCCGAGGCGAGTGCCACATCGTCATGTCCGTCGAACAGCAGCACGAGGCGCCGATACTCGGAGATTGTGGCGGGAACGGGCGCCCCTTCCACGAGAAAGCGAACCGTGGCCGCGTTGGGGTTCGCGTCGGTGGTCGTCAGCACGATCGGTTCGTCGCCGATTCCCTGCTCGCGGTCGGTGGCGTGGGGCAGGAAGCTCTCGTCCGCATAGGTCCACAGGTGGTCGTCGAGCGCGGCCACGCGCTCCGCGGTCACCGCCTGCACGACCACCCGCCAGCCGCGCTGCAGGCTGCGTTCCAGCAGCTGCGGCAGCACGGCGTCCAAGGGCTGGCGCTGCAGGTGGTAGAAGAGGATCTCTGTCCCTGTCGCTTCGCTCATCGCTCGGGCTGTCGGTCGCGGGCCGAGGTGCCCGGTTCCGCCTGCTTAGCCGATGTCGCCCGGCGACGCACCTCTCACCGGCGCGGACCCATGGGATACCAGTATCCGTTGGGCATCATCACGTAGTAGTTGCCCAGATTGTCCATCTGGTAGACGTGCCCGGTGTTCGGATCGGTCGTGGGCACGTTGGGCTGGATGTGCTGCAACACCTGGTTGGTGCCGGTCTGCGGATTGAAGTAGGTGCTGTTGCCCATCAGCTGATGGCCGAACTCGTTCTGGTTGGCGCTGAAGCCGTTCTGCCACTGGCCGATGGCCTGGCCACTCTGCTGCTCCGCCTCGCGCAGGCGCATCAGCGCCGCCATCTCGGCCGCGTTGTTGCGGATTTCCGTCTGGTTGAAATAGGCGATGCCTTCCGGCGAAAAACCGCGTGTGGCCGCGTAGTAGTAGGCGAAGGTCTCGTAGTTCATCCGACCGCCATAGGTCAGGTAGCGCCTGTACTTGGCCGCGCAATCGGGGTTGGCCATGGTCTGCTGGACGATGACAGCGGTATTTTGCTGCATCTGCTGCTGCAGCATCTGCTCCTTCTGCATCATCTGGTTCAGCATGGCGCCATAGTCGGGGCCGATGTTCCAGCCGTTGTAGTAGGTCTGCGCCGCGGCGGGGCCCGCGCCAAGACAGGCTGCGAGCGCCATGGCCGCCAGGGCGACCGCCGTCCGGAGAGATTGTCCTTGCGAAGTCACGCGCCGCCTCCTTGCCCTTGCCCGAACCAAGCTACCGTTGTGGCTGTATTTCCGTCCATTGCCCCGGCATCATCGCGGCCGGCGTGTAGCCGGGCGACGACGACAGCACGTAGTCGCCGAGGCCATTGCTCCAGGCGGACGCGTAGCCGGCAGGGAGTTCCACGGAGCCACCCGTGGGTTCGACGTAGCTCTGGACCCCGCGCAGCGACTGGCTGAAGGCGAGCGCCGTACGATCCTGGCTCTCCTGCGTGCGCCACCAGGACTGCATCCTTGCCTCGCCGATCTCCTGCATCGCGTCCCGCCAGATGTTGGCTCGGTCGACGGCGCCTTTGAGCTGAGCCTGCGCAACGGCGATCAGCACCTTTCCCGCGGCCATCTGCCAGGCGGGATTGATGCGGACGGACCGCAGCATCGCCGACAGCACCGGCTCGGATGCATCGAGCTGCCCGGCGGGCGCACGAAAGGCAAAGGACACCGACATGACGCTGTCGAGCGCCGTGGCCGAACCGATCGCACCTTGCATCGCCAGGCTGGCGGAGGGCACGGGATGAGCCATGACGGTGAGGCCGCCGACGAGCCACTCCTCGGACCCGCCCGTTCGCAGCCGAAGGCGGGCCGCGTCGGACCACAGCTGCGCCTGGGCCCCGTAGAGCCCCACCTCCCCTTGCCGCGCCCGAAACAACTCCGCGGCGAGCGCGGCATCGCCGCGCGCCTCGAGCACCTCGGCTCCGGGCCTGAAGGCCGGCAGGTAGATCTGCCGGAGGGCGTCGATCGCATTCATCGCGGGCCGAGCCGGACAGGCCGTTCCCGCGGCGGCCATGCGTTGCGCGACCTCATTGGCGAGCTGATCGGTGCTCCACGTCCATGTCTGGGTGGGGAAGAATTCGAGCGCGTAGCTCCCGTCGGGGGATTCAACCGCGGCGTGGGTGACGATCATGTGAAGGGGGCAAGGCGCGGTCTGCCAGGCAATGCCACCGCGCACCGACCACCCGGCGGGTGCAAGGAGAGCGAAAGCGGCGACGGAGCTCTGGAATCCAGCCGGATCGGCGATCTCCACGCGCCTCAGATGCAGCGCGGGCGCTTGTGCGACCGCCGTCGCGTCCGCTCCGGCCAGCAGGCCGAGCGACAAGAGCAAGGCGCGTCCCAGCAAGGCCGAGATCCCCCAGGGCAGATGACCCATTCATCGCCGACGAAGTGACTTGTGTAAACGAATAGTAGCATTAATCTCGTCTTAACCTGCACCGCAAAGTTGCGGCATCCAAGGTTTCAACGCCGACGGGAGTGGACGAACATGCCGGGTTTGCGCGTGCGTGATGCCTTTGCAGCCTGCATGCTTGTGACTGTCCTGGGCGCCGCGCCGGGCCTGGCGCAGATGCAGGTCCCGCCGTTCCCGCAGCCTTCGCCTGGAGCGGGCAACGGCTACGGCCAGCCCGGTCCCGGCACCTATGGCCAACCCGGGATGCAGCAACCCGGAATGCCGCAGCCCAACTACCAGGCCGGCGGAGGCTTCCAGCAGCCCGGCGGCGGCTACGGCCAACCGTCTCCCTATGGCCAAGCCCCGCAATACGGCCAGCCATCGCCCTATGGGCAACCTTCACCCTACGGGCAGCAGCCGGGCGGCGGCTACCCGAGCGCCGGCGGCTATCCCTCCGGCGGTGGTGGCATGCCGGGTGGCTTCCAGCAACCCGGCGGCGGGTTCCAGCAACCGGGCGGCTTCCCTAGCGGCCCGCCCCAGCAGCCCGGTGGCGGCACGCAGGTGGCGGGTCTCCCGCCCGGGATCAACGCTCAGCTCCTCCAGAACCTCTCGATGCAGGAGAAGCAGGACTACGGCGTCGGCCCGACGAGCCAGCTTCACCAGGGCGCCATGCACGGCCCCACGCCGTCGAGCATTCCCGGCGCCCGCGTCATCGACACCCTCAACCTCATCGCCCTGGCCAGCGTCCAGCCGCCGAGCCCGATGATCGTCCTGGATGCCCTGGGCGGGCAGCAGAAGCTGCCGGGCGCCATTCCCGCCTCGTTCGCCGCCCAGGCCGGAAGCTTCAACGACCAGGCACAGCAGCAGCTGGTCCGCATCCTCCAGCAGGTCTCGCAGGGCAACACCAGCATCCCGGTGATCGTCTACTGCTCCGACCCGAACTGCTGGATGTCCTACAACGTGTCGCTGCGCGCGGTGAACGCCGGCTTCCGGAACGTCTTCTGGTACCGCGGGGGCCTGTGGGCCTGGCAGCAGGCCGGATTGCCGCTGCAACCTCAGCAGTGAGGACGACCGCCATGGCCCGGGTCGTCTGCAAGGCCCTTTTCGGGGTCGCCCTCCTCGTCCTCGCGATGGCGGGCACGGCGGCGAACGCCGCCGGACCGGCCCGCTGGACGATTTTCGTCTACATGGCCGCCGACAACGACCTGGCGCGCTTCGCGGTCGACGACCTCATCGAGATGCAGAACGGCCTTCCGGCGGAGGGCGTGGAGGTGATCGTCTTCGCCGATCTCGGCAAGACGAGGCTCGGCTGGACCGGCGCGCGGCTTCTGCGCGTTCGGCCGAGCGCCGACAAGACCAACGTCGGCGCCGAGGTGCTGGCGGAGATCGGCCCGGTGCATTCGGGCGACCCGGCCATGCTGTCGCGCACCATGGCGGACGCGTTCAGGCGCTTCCCGGCGGAGAAGCACGGCGTCGTGCTCTGGAACCACGGCGGCGGCTGGTCCGCGATGCTGCTGGATTTCGACATTCCCGGCCGGCAGGGCGACCGCCAGGGCATGTCGATCGTCCAAGCCGCCGACGCCATCCGCAAGGGCCTGCCCGCGGCCAATGTGGGGCGTCTGGATCTTCTGGGGCTCGACATGTGCCTGATGGGCCAGCTCGAGACGGTCGCGGAGACCCACGACATCGCCCGTGTGCTCGTGGCCTCCCAGGCCATCGAGCCCGGCACCGGCTGGGCCTACGACCGCTTCCTGCGCGCCTTCCAGCGCCCCGACGCCCCCACGCGCGACATCGCCACCGCGATCGTCGACGGGTTCTCCGCCTTCAACCAGGAGAAGGGCGAGCAGGTCTCCACCCTGTCGGCGGTGGACCTCGACAAGGCGGACGCGCTGCTGCGGCGGTTCGACGGCGTGCTGAAGGTTCTCGAGCCCCAGATCCCGCAGGCCTGGGGGCCGACCGCCCAGTCGCTCTTCTGGGCCGAGACCTTCGCCGTGCAGGGCCGCGTCGACGACCTGTCCAGCGGCACGAGCGCGCTGGCCAGCGTCGACATCGTCGACAGCTTCTCGCGCATGGAAGCCAACCTGAAGAACCGCGGCGACATCGGCGCGGAACTCGCCGCGTTCCGTACGGCCGTGCAGGATGCCGTCATCGCCAACAAGGCGATCAACCAGACGCAGCGCGCCAAGGGCCTGTCGATCTATGCGCCACTGCGCGAGGACAACCTGTCCAAGGCCTATGGCGAGACGCGCCTCGCCCGGGACACGCGCTGGCTGGCCTTTCTCCAGCAGATCCACCGGCAGCAGGCCGACGCGCCACCGCCGGAGGTGACGGCGCTGAGCGTCGTGAACGTGCTGACGAACCAGGCCGTCAACAAGGGCGCCTTCGGAGACCCCCTGGTCGTCAAGGCGGAGATGAAGGGCGAAAACGTCCTGTACGCCACCGGCCAGGTCTCTCGCCGCGACGCCAAGCTCGACCGCACCCTGATCCTGTCGATCGGCTTCATGCTCGACACCGAATTGGCGCGGGAGCGGCTCAAGGAGGCCCGCGACTATGCCGACCTGCTCGTGCCCCAGTACACGCCCGAAGGCTCGAAGCTGACCCTCGATGCCTCGGGGCTGACGTTCCTCGTCGCCAGCGGCGACCAGATGGTCGAGGCGACGCTCGATTCCACGACGCTGGGCGAGAAAGCGGTTCCCCGGTCGACGGCGCGCGCCGTGATCGAGCGGCAGGGCGTGGGCCGCGCGGACGCCATCGTGCAGTTCAATCCGGGAAACCTGACCGCCGACCTCGTCGTCGTGCTGCTCGACGGGGACAACGGGCGCAAGATCCAGCGCACGGTCGATCCGGAGCCGAACGACCTCTTCACGTTCATGGTGCTCGCCCAGCGCCCGGACGGCAGCCGCGAATGGCTGCCGGCAGGCCCGCCGATGCCCTGGGGCAAGACGCCGCCCAAGCTCATCGCCGACCTCGCCCGCCCCGGCGACTACTACATCTCGGTCAGGCCGGAGGGCATCGCCGGGCCGGGCAAGCCGCAGCACTACCCGGTCTCCCTGACTTACCCCAACGACACCGTCCTGACGCTGCTCAGCGGCGGCCGCGCGCTGCGCCCGGCCAACCTGACCGGCGACTGGGCGGACGCCTCCGGCAAGCCCTGGCTCCGGCTGGGCCAGCCCGACGCGGACGGCCTGGTGCCGGCCCGGCTGCTGCAGGCGGGGACCGAGGAGGAACTGGCCCGGCGCGGGCTCAAGCTCTACGCCCAGCTCGAAACGCGCCGCATGCCGATCCTGACCCTCGTCGTGCGCGACCAGAAGGGGCGCCAGGAGACGATCGAGGGGGCCATCGTCATGGCTCGGCCGGGCGACCCGAACCGGCTCATCATGCGCACCTTCCTGGGCCAGAAGGGAGACGCGCGCGGCCAGCTCGCGGAGATGGTGCGGGTGGGCGTCAATCCGGCGCCGCCCGTCGTCGGGCCGACGCCATCGCCCCAGCCGATGCCCCCGCCCGCGCCGGCCCCGCAGACCGGCGGCGAGGCGGCGATGCTGAGCGGCGCGTGGCAGGGAACGGCCCAGGACGGATCCCAGATCGCCCTCTCGCTGTTCCCGAACGGGCGCTTCGAGGAGTACCGGCGCTGGCCGAACGGCTTCACGCTGGCGACGGCCGGCCAGTGGGCCGCCCGCGGCCGCGTGGTGATGTACCAGGTGCAGCAGGCCAACCCGCCCAGCGTCTGCAATGCGCAGGGCCAATGCCAGTCCGTCGATACGAGCGTCCAGCAGATCCCCTACGAGCTGCGCGACAACGGCCGCGTGCTGGCCACCGCGTCGTCGTTGCTGCAGCGGGTGCGCTGAGGCCAGGGCCCCGGCGTCACCCCCGCCCCGCCGCCTTCAGGCGGCGGACCGGCGCAGGGACTGGCGCGACGCGGCGCGCTTCTCGCCGCTTCCCGTGCGGAACGCCGCGACGAGCTCGTTCAGCTGGTTGATCTGCTGGGACAGCGCCGTGGCCGAGGCCGCGCTCTCCTCGGCGAGGGCGGCGTTCTGCTGCGTCATCCCGTCCATGTCGGACATCGACTGGCTCATCTCGTCGATGCCGTTGGCCTGCTCGCCGGCGGCCGTGGCGATCTCGGCGACGGTGGCGGCGACGTTCTGCGAGGCCTTCACGATCTCCCCGAGCGTCGCCCCGGTCGACTGCACCAGCTCGACGCCCTCGCGGACGAGCTGCGCCGACGACTGGATGACCTGGGTGATGTCCTTGGCCGCCTCGGACGAGCGCTGGGCCAGCGTGCGCACCTCGGAGGCGACGACCGCGAAGCCCTTGCCGGCATCGCCCGCCCGCGCCGCCTCGACGGCCGCGTTCAGCGCCAGGAGGTTGGTCTGGAAGGCGATCTCGTCGATGACCGAGGTGATCTGCGAGATCTTGCCGGACGCGGCCTCGATCCGGGCCATGGCCTCGATCGCGGCGGTGACGATGTCGCCGCCCTTGGCCGCCTTCTTCGTGGCGTCCTCCGACAGCGACACCACGTTGCGCGAATTGGCGGCGGTAGCCTTGATGGAGGCGGCCAGCTCCTCGATGGTCGCGGCGGTCTCCTCGAGGGAGGCCGACTGCTGCTCGGTGCGCATGGAGAGGTCCTGCGCCCCGCCGCCGATCTCCGCGGCGGAGGCCGTCGCGTGGTCGGCCGCCGACTTGATCGTCTCGATGGTCTGGGCGAGCCGGGCCAGCGTGCCGTTCACGGCGTCGGCGAGCACCTTGAAGCGCCCGGAATAGCCGCGGTCGATTCCCCGCGTCAGGTTGCCTTCGGCGATGGCGCCGAGCGCGGCCGTCAGATCGTCGGTGAGCGTCTCGACCACCGAGCCGATCTCGTTCACCGCCGACGCCACGTCGCGCAGCATCCCGCTCTTGCCGTCAAGCGAGACGCGGCTGGAGAAGTCTCCGCTCATCGCGGCCGCGGCCATGGCCGTCGTCACCTCGCTGAGCTCGCGCTCGGCGGCGAGGCGCTGCGTCGAGTCGGTGATCTCGACGACGACGCCCAGGCGTTCGCCCGTGGCATCGACGACGGGACTGGCGACCACGTCGAGCGTGCGCGATCCGATGGTGAAGCGGGCACGCTCGGAGGCCTGCACGGCATCGAGGGCGGACCGAGCATCGCTGCGCCCCTGCGGCAGGACGTCGTCGAGCCGCGATCCGACCACAGCCTCGGCACTGAAGCTCGGGGCCGCGGACCGGAAGTCGCTCGCGTGCTCCCGGAACAGGCGCTCGGCGGCCTGGTTGGCATAGACCACCCGGCCCTGCGTGTCGGCGGCGAGCACGTTGGTGCTCGATCCGTCGAGCGCCGAACGGATGCGGGCGGCCGTGACGGCGGTTTCGTGGATGGCGATGAAGGAGCGCGCGAGATCGCCGATCTCGTCGCGTCGACGGACGGCGGACAGCGCCACCGATTCGCCGCGCAGCATCTTCTCGACGCCGCGGCGCATCAGGACGATCGGCGAACCGAGGACCCGGGCGAACAGCAGAGCGAGGAGCAGGCCGACGCCCGCCACCGCCGCGGCGCTCCAGGTGAGCAGGGACTGCGACGACCGGATCTGTCCTTCGGCCGCCGTGCGGAACTCGAAGCCGCGCGCCGCCACGACCTGGACCAGATCGTCGATGCGATCGCCGACGGCCTTGGCCTTCGCGTCGAGCACCCAGGGAGCCGGTAGGGCCGTGGCGCCCCCCTTCCCCGGATCGAGCATGAGGTGCACGCTCTTCAGCCAGTCGTCGAGGCTGGCCTTGGTCGCGCCGATGGCCTGCCGGACGTCGTCGCCGCCCGCCCGCTCCGTGACGACGGAAAGGTCGCCGCGCAGATCGTCGACCGAACGGTCCAGGTTGGCGAGCGCCGTCTTGGCCGAGGCATCGGAGCGCGCCAGGTCCCTGGACAGGGCCGCGACCGCGGCATTGAACGTCGCCTGCGCCGAGCGGGCGTGGCTGATGCTCATGAGCGGCTGGTCGTAGACCTGGACCACCATGGTGCCGAGGCTCGTCACGCGCTGCACCGCGAAGGCGGCAAGGGCGGCGGTCAGGGCGACGAGAATGCCGAAGCCCAGGATGAGCTTGATCCGGATGGGCATTGATGAACCTCGGAAGGACGCGGCAGGGAGCGCGAAGGATCTCGGCGGAGACGTCAGTCGACCGTGACCGTCATCTTCATGCGGGGATGGATGGCGCAGATCACCTGGACGGACCCGGCCTTGTCGAACTTGACGGGCATCGCGGTTCCCGGGGCGACGCTGCCGAGGTTGAATTCGTTGCCGGCGGACGTCGACATCACGTTGTGGGGGACCGTGTCGTCGTTGACGAACACGACGGCCTCGCCGGTCTTCACCTTCAGGGCCTCGACCGAGAAGACCCGGCCCTTCTGGTGGACGGACTGGTCGGCAGCGACGGCGGCAACGGCCGAGACGCCGCCGAACACGGCGAAGGCATAGCAAAAGGTGGAGAAGCGCTTCATGGGTTGCCTCGGGAGTGGAATGTCGTCTTGGAAGGAGACGGTCAGCGGGGCTGGATCGGCTGGGCGATGACGTCCGACGAGCCGGACAGGGTCTTGAGGAAGGCGACCAGGTCGGCCTTCTCCTCGACCGTGAGGCCCAGCGGCTTGATGAGGTCGGAGCGGCTCGGCCGGGCGACCCCGCCCGTGTCGTAGTGCTCGACGACGGCCTCGAGCGTGGCCATCGAGCCGTCATGCATGAAGGGGCTGCGGCGGCTGATGTCGCGCAGGCCAGGCGTCTTGAAGGCCTGGCGCATCTTCACCGCGACGCCCAGGAAGGCGCCGCGTCCGATGTCGGCGTCCGGCAGCCCGATGTCGTGGAAGCTGTCGTCGGTGAAGTTCCAGCCGACGTGGCAGGTGTTGCACTGGGCCTTGCCGTTGAAGAGCGCGAAGCCGCGCTGCGCGCTGGCCGAGATGGCCTTGGCGTCCCCGTCGATCCAGCTGTCGAACGGAGCCCACCCCGAGATGGCGGTGCGCTCGAAGGTGGCGATCGCCTTGCCGATCCCCGCGGGCGTGATGCCCTCGCCGGGGAACGCGGCCTCGAAGAGGGTCTTGTACTCGGTGATGGAGTTCAGCCGCTCGAGCAGCTTCTCGATCGGCATGTTCATCTCGACCGCCGCCTGGATGGGGCCGAGCGCCTGTTCCTCCAGGCTCGGCGCGCGGCCGTCCCACATGAAGATCAGGCCCCAGGCGGCGTTGACGATGGTCGGCGAACGACGCTTGAGCTCCTTCATGCCGTCCCCGACGCCCTTGGCGAGGCCGTCGCCCCAGCCATAGCCGGGATTGTGGCAGGAGGCGCAGGACTGGGCTCCCGACCCCGACAGCCGGGTGTCGTAGTAGAGCGTCTTGCCGAGTTTCAGCTTCTCCGGCGTGAACGGGTTGCTGGCGGGAAACGGGATCTCCGCCGGGCGCCGGTACTCGTCCTTGAGGCTCTCGGCCGAGCCCTTCTGGGGCGCGGGAACCGGGACCGTGATGGGGGCACCGATGGTGGCGGCGGCGAATGTCTGCGATCCGGCCAGAGCAGCGGCTGCAATCGACGCAAGACACGCGAGTGCTGCGCTGCGCAACACTGGACCGCGAAAGACGATATTCGGCACGAGAGCCCCCAGGTACTAAACCTCTGCGTGCAAAGACTGGGGGCTGTCCCTTTTCTGAAGTGTTTCGCGTTCGGAAACACCGCCGGTTGCGTGATTCTGTCCGTAACGGCAGGTTAATTTCGAGCGTCCGCGACCGTTTGACGTGCTAAAATTGATAATAAGCAAGCAGTCTCAAAGCAAATTCCATCTTCGAGTTTTACGAAGGCCACTTGTAAAACTGGTGGGAAACCCTCAGGTCCAGGGTCGGGGGTTGTGCGAACGCAGTCCTACCAACTAGCGGCGGGGGCCCCTCTCCCCCACTTCGGGGGAACGGAACGCCCGTCCCATGGACGGGCTCGGGCAAGAGACGACCATGACCACAGTGACGACGCGACCGGGACCCGCATCCTCCGGCCGGAACGAAGACGCCGATGCGATCCACGATGGGGCTGGCCCGACGCGGCAGGACGCAGCGCAGGACAAGACCTGGGGCAAGGCGCTCGACGACGAGGAGTTCGCGCTGGCCGTGCGCCGCGTGCTGGCGACGCCGGCCACCCGATCGGGCCGGCGAACACCCTGACGACGACCCGCGATGACGGACCGGCCCGCAGCCTCTAGCGCGTGAGGGCGTGCCAGACCTCCTGCAGCGTCATGCCCGAGGGCACGCCGACAAGGCCCCTGCTGATGATCAGCACGGCCACCAGGGTCAGGAACAGGATCTGCGTCCGGCGGGAGCCCATGCGTCTTGCAGTCAGCCCTCGTAGTGATCGGCCACGAGCCGTTCCAGGAGCCGCACGCCCCAGCCCGACGACCAGCTGCGGTTGACGTCGCTCGCGGGCGAGCCCATGGCGGTGCCGGCGATGTCCAGGTGCGCCCACGGGGTGTCGTTGACGAACCGCTTGAGGAACTGCGCGGCCGTGATGGAGCCCGCGTGCCGCCCGCCGGAGTTCTTCACGTCCGCGAACTTGCTGTCGATGATCTTGTCGTAGCCGGGGCTGAGAGGCAGGCGCCACACGCCCTCCCCCGTCGCCTTGCCGGCCGCCGCCAGGCGCTCGGAGAGTTCGTCGTCGTTCGAGAACAGGCCGGCGTTCTCCTGACCGAGCGCCACGATGATGGCGCCGGTCAGCGTCGCCAGGTTGACCATGAAGGCCGGCTTGAAACGGTCCTGCACGTACCAGAGCACGTCGGCCAGCACGAGGCGGCCTTCCGCGTCGGTGTTGATGATCTCGATGGTCTGGCCCGACAGCGACGTCACGATGTCGCCGGGTCGCTGGGCGTTGCCGTCGGGCATGTTCTCGACGAGACCGATCGCGCCGATGGCGT
>NZ_CAMFHB010000019.1 GCF_945952055.1 uncultured Alsobacter sp. | reverse complement strand
CATGTCCCCGAACGAGTGTTCACCATGTCTCCGGTCTGTACACCAAGCCCGGCCAAGACGCGGAGCGGGTCAGGTTAAAGGGATTGGGCCCGACCACACCTCAACCCGTCTTGCCGAACTCTTCCATGATGGTGGCGGCGTACTTGATGCCCTGGATGTAGCTTGCGACCGAGATGTTCTCGTCGGGGGCATGCAGGTTCGCGCCGGGGTTGGCGAAGCCCGTGAGTACACA
This sequence comes from uncultured Alsobacter sp., assembly GCF_945952055.1. Classification (GTDB taxonomy): domain Bacteria; phylum Pseudomonadota; class Alphaproteobacteria; order Rhizobiales; family Beijerinckiaceae; genus Alsobacter. The sequence goes on along the minus strand of NZ_CAMFHB010000019.1, from coordinate 110,697 downwards.
CGGGATCCACACGTGGCGCAGGATCGTGCCCTCGGCGGAGACGCCGTTCACGATCGGCACCTCGCCATAGACCTTGGTGGCGGCGGCGATGATCGCCTGGGCCATGCTCTCGCGCACGGAGATCTTGTAGGGCGGCTCCGCGTTCATGCGGTACTGCACCTCCAGGTGGCCGAACCCGTGCTTGACGAGGTGGGCCTTGAGCCTTGCGATGGCCTTGTCCGGCTGGATGTTCGGGATGAGCCGGAAGTCCATCTTCACCCGCGCCTCGTTGGGCACGATGGTCTTCATGCCGGGGCCCGTGTAGCCCGCGAAGAGACCCTGGATGTTGGCGGTCGGCTCGTAGGTCCGGGCCCGGATCGCCTCGACGCCGTCGCGGCCCAGCGCAAATTCCTTGATGCCCCACTCGTCGCGCATGTCCTGCAGGTTCACGCGCTTGGCCTTGTCGACCAGCTCCTGCTCGTCGTCCGCGTCGAGCTCGTAAAGGCCCTCGTACCAGCCCTCCACGAGGATGCGTCGGTTCTCGTCCATGATGGTGTTGAGCGCCCGCACGATGTCCCATGCGGGGCTCGGCAGCAGCGGGAAGTTCAGCGAGTGGACGTCGGACTTCGCGCCGCGCGCGATGAGCTCGACGAAGAGCACGGACTTGAGGCCGAGGTCGATGTCCGGCAGCAGCGTGGAGGTGTCGACCGAGCCGTCCAGGCAGTGCATGCCGTCGGCCTCGAGCAGCGCCTTGTTCTTCTCGACCCACGGGCCGAGATGCAGGGAGCCGATCTCCTCCTCGCCTTCGATGATGAACTTGAGGTTCACCGGCAGCTCGCCGCGCACCGCCATGAAGGCCTTGGCCGCCTTGTTGAAGGCCAGCACGCCCGACTTGTTGTCGGTCGCGCCCCGGCCATAGAGGATGCCGTCGACGATGGCCGCCGACCAGGGCCCGCCATGGCTCCACGCGTCGATGGGCTCGGGCGGCTGCACGTCGTAGTGCGAGTAGCACAGCATCGTCTTCTTCGAGCGCGGCGTCGTCATGTGGCCGACGATGATCGGCGGGCCGCCATCGAGCTCGTGGCGGTGGGCGTCGAGCCCGTCGCGCCTCATCTGGGCGAGCACCAGCTCGCAGCACTCCTCGAGCCCTACCTTCTGGGCCGAGATCGAGGGCTGGCGCACCAGCTCCTGCAGGTCGGCGACCGCCTCGCCCGCATGGGCGTCGATCCAGGCGTAGATGTCCTTCATGCTGTCGTCGGCCATGGTCTCAGCCCGTGGTCTGCAGGCGCGGATCGAGGAAGTCCCTCAGCCAGTCGCCCAGGATGTTGAAGGAGAGGACCGTGGCCATGATGGCCACGCCCGGGAAGATCGCGAGCCACCAGCGCCCGGCCAGCAGCTGGTCGCGGCTCTCCGCGAGCATGCCGCCCCAGGTCGGCACCGTCGGCGGCACGCCGAGGCCGAGGAAGGAGAGCGCCGCCTCCGACAGGATCACGCTCGCGACGTTGAACGAGGCGATGACGGTGAGCGGGGCGAGGATGTTGGGCAGGATCGTCTGGAACAGGATGGTCGAGGTGCGGGCGCCGAGCGCCTTCACCGCGTCGACATATTCCTTCTCGCGCTGGGCGATGGTCTGACCGCGCGCGATGCGGGCGTAGGTGACCCACTGTCCTATGCCCAGGATGATGATGAGGTTCCACACCCCCGGCCCCAGCACGATCAGGAACATGATGGCGAGCAGCACGAAGGGAAAGGCCAGCTGGATATCGGCTATTCGCATGATCAGGTCGTCGATCCAGCCACCGAAATAGCCTGCGACGAGCCCCAGGACGGTGCCGAGGATGCCGCCGATCACGACGGCCGCGAGCCCGACGACCACCGAGATTCGGGCGCCGTAGATGAGGCGCGAGAGCACGTCACGTCCGAGCGCATCCGTGCCCAGCACGTAGTCGACCTTGCCCTGCCGGTCGACGGCCATCGGAGGCTTGAGGCGGGCCATGATCGCCTGCCGGTTGGGGTCGCGCGGGGCGAAGGATGGCCCGAAGGCCGCGGCCAGTCCGACGATCGCGAGGATCAGCATGGCCAGCACGGGCCAGCGCGCGCGCAGGAGGCTGCGCCAGGCGCGACGGGCGGTGCGACGACGGGCCGAGGGCTCGGCGGCTTCCGCCGTCGCCGCAGTGGTCATGCCGGTGGAGGCATCTGTCACGAGGCTCGCTCCTCAGCTCAGGCGGATGCGCGGGTCGAGGCGCGCATAGATCAGGTCGACCAGCAGGTTGAGGCTCACGAACGTCACCGCGAAGACGACGACCGCCGCCTGCACGAGCGGGATGTCGCGCTGGTTGATAGCGTTGAAGACCAGCCGGCCCAGCCCCGGCCAGGAGAAGATCGTCTCCACCACGACGACGCCGCTCAGCATGAACCCGAACTCGAGGCCGAGCATGGTCACGACCGGCAGCCACGCATTGCGCAGCGCGTGGCCCACCACGACGTCGCCTTCGGCAAGGCCCTTGGCGCGGGCGGTGCGGATGAAGTCCTGGCCGAGCACCTCCAGCATGGAGGAGCGCACGAGGCGCGCATTGCGCGATATCGAGAAGAAGGCGACCGTCAGCGCCGGCATCGCCACGTAGCGCGCGGCCTCGGGGATGTTGCGGATCGCGGTGAGGACTTCGCCCCGGAGCAGCGGATCGAGCACCGGCACGTGGCCGGAGATCGGCAGCCAGCCCAGTCCCAGCCCGATGAACAGGATCATCATGATGCCGAGCCAGAAGCTCGGCATGGATTGGCCGAACATCGCGAGCGTCATGATGCCGCCGTCGATGGCTGTTCCTCGCTTGAGCGCCGCCAGGATGCCGAGCGGCACCGAGACCAGGATGGCCAGCAGGATGGCGACGATCGTCAGTTCGAGGGTCGCGGGAAAGTGCTGGGCGATGACGTCGACGGTCGGGGTCTTGTAGGTGAGCGACGTCCCGAGGTCGCCCTTCACGAGGCCCGCCGCGAAGCTGAGATACTGCTCCGGAAGCGGCTTGTCGAAACCGAGCTTGGCGCGGGTCTCCGCGATCTCCTCGGCCGTCGCGCGCTCGCTGACGAAGAGGTAGGTCGGGTCGCCGCCCATGTGCAGCGCGACGAAGCTGATCACGGTCACGCCGATGATGACGAAGACGCTCTGCAGCAGTCGCCGCCCGACATAGGTCCACATGCGTGGGGGCACTCCATCACGAGATGATGCCGGCCGCCAGGGGCCGGCACCCGCGTATCAGGGTAACACGCCCCGGCCGCTTCGGCCGGGGCGCGCTCGATCACTTCAGCTTGGCTTCGTTGATGTAGATCTTCTCGTCGCGGCGCGGCTTCCAGTCGATGCGCGTGCTGACGCCGTAGAAGTCGGGCTGGAAGTACATCAGCAGCCACGGCCCCTTCTCGTAGAAGACCTTGAGCATCTGGTCGATGGTCTTGCGCTGCTCGGCGGCCGGCTTCTTCTGGGCCAGGTCGGCCCAGCCGTTGAAGAAGTCCGGGTCGTTCCAGTTGGTGTAGTTCGTGCCGGCGTCCGGGGTGGACAGGTCGGCCATGTCGTAGAGCGCGTTCCAGGTGCCGCCGCCCGAACCCAGCAGGAACAGCGGGCCGGCTTCCTTCTTGCGGATGAGCGGGGTGTAGACCGAGGCCCACTCCATCAGCTCGACCTTGGTCTTCACGCCGATGTCGGTGAGGTACTGGCCGACGGCGAGAGCGACGTTGGCGTCGTTCAGGTAGCGGCCGCGCGGCGCCTGCATCGTGATCTCGAAGCGCACCCCGTCCTTCTTCGGGAAGCCGGCCTCGTCGAGAAGCTTCTCGGCCATCTTCGGGTCATAGGGATAGGGCTGCAGCGCGGGATTGTCGTTCGGCGGGTTCACGAGACCCGTCGCGCGCTTGCAGGTCGTGTTGAGGAGCTGCTCGCAGATGGCCGGAACGTCGACCGCGTACTGCAGGGCGCGGCGCACGGCCGGGTTCTGGATCGCCTTGCCGCCGGGCGTGTTGGCGAACACGTCCTTCTGGTTGAAGCCGACATAGATGCGGCGCGTGCCGCTCACCGGGGCGACCTGCGCCTTGGCGCTCTTGTTGACCGTTCCGATCTGGTCGGGCGCGACGTTGGTGATGATGTCGACGTTGCCGGCCAGCAGTTCGGCCGTACGGGTCGAGGCCTCCGGAATGACGCGCCAGACAACCTTCTCGAAGTTGGCGGGACGCAGCGTGAAGCCGGGCACCTTCTCGATGACGATGCGGTCGGAGCGCACCCACTCGACGAACCGATAGGGACCGGAGCCGATCGGCTTCTGCGCCGCCTGCTCCTTCGTCATCTTCTCGTAGCTGTCCTTGCAGTGGATGTAGACCTCGGCGACCATGCCGAGCGCGATCGGATTGTACTTCGCGATCGAGATCTCGGCGGTCAGGTCGTCGATGACCTTGGCGTCCTTGTAGCCCAGCGACGAGAACACGAAGCCCGGCGTGTTGCCGGTGAACTTCATGGCCGGGTCGGCGGCGCGCTTGAAGGAGTAGACGACGTCCTCGGCGGTCAGCTTCTCGCCATCGTGGCAGGTCAGGCCCGGATTGAGCTTGAAGGTCAGCTTCGTGCCGTCCTCGGACTCCGTGTAGGACTGCGCCAGGTAGGGAACGATCGAGCCCGACTCGGTGATCTGGAACAGGGTCCCGAAGATGTGCTGGGCGATGTTCGCCGTATCGCGGGAGCTGATGTCGTCGGGATCGAGCGTGCTGGCATCCGTGCCGTAGCCGATCACCAGCGTGTTGGGTCCGGGCGCCTGGGCGAGCGCCAGGGCCGGGATGGCAGCGGCACCGGCCAGCGCCAGTGCGATGCGTCCCTTCAGGCCCATCCTACGCGTCATGGAACATCTCCATCATGCCGGGGGTTTGGTTCCGGTTCGCCGAGGCACCCCCTCTGTGCCGTGGCTCCGGTCGAGTCGACCGACCGGGGGACGAAGCGCGGGTTTGCCGCGAAATCCCCCTTGTCGATTGTAATACATTTCTACAGTCTAATAGGCGTTCGTCCTGCTTTGCAATGCGGGATTGAAGACGCCAACTCCGCTTTTGCCGAAAGACGAGCCTCCCGTGTCCCAGCCTTCCTCACCGTCGAGCCACGACCCTGCAAGCGCCTTGCCAGAGGCCGCCGCAGCCTTGCGGCCGATCGACACCATGGCCGTCGATGCCGACCGCCTCCTGAGCTTCACGCAGGCCGCTTTTCGCGCCATGGGGCTGGACGAGGAGCAGGCCGCGATCACGGCCGGAGCGCTCGTCTACAGCGAACTGCGCTTCCATCCCGGACAGGGTCAGGGCGTACGCCGGCTGCGCGCCTATCGCGAGCGCATCGGGGGCAGCGTGATCGATCCGCGTGCACGCTTCGAGATCGTCAAGGAGAGCCCGGCGCTCGCTCTGGTCGATGCGCACAACGGGTTGGGCAGCGTCACCGGGGTGCGCGCCATGCGGCTCGCGGTCACCAAGGCCAAGACCTGCGGCATCGGCACCGTCGTGGTGCGCGGCAGCACCCACTACGGCTCCTCGGCGGTGCACGCCCATGAGGCAGTCCATGCCGGGTGCATCGGCATCGCCTTCACCAATGCGGGGCCGGAGATGGCCCCCTGGGGCGGTGCGACGCCCATGGTCGGCACGAACCCCTGGGCCATCGGCGCCCCGGGCGGCCATGGGTTTCCGGTCATCCTCGACATCGCCCTGACGACGGCCGGCAAGGGCATGATGCGATGGCATGCGCGCGAGAATCGCCCGATGCCGCTGGACTGGGCACTCACGCCCGACGGCGAGGAGACCGACGATCCCGTGGCGGCCATGCAGGGCGCCCTGCTCGGCATCGGCCAGTACAAAGGCTATGGGCTCTCCCTGATGACCGACGTCATGACCGGCGTGGTGTCGGGCGGAGCCTTCGGCCGCACGCCCTATTCGGACCCCCTGCGGCAGGATGTCGCTCACACCTTCACGGCGATCGACGTCGAGTGGTTCATGCCGCTCGCGACCTTCCAGGAGCGCATGGCCCGCCTCGTCGACGACATCCGCACCAGCCGGCTACGGCCTGGTTTCAGCGAGGTCCTCGTGCCGGGCGAACTCGAGCACCGGCGCGAGACGCAGAAACGCCGGGACGGCGTGCCGCTGGACAAGGCCGTCTACGACGACCTGAAGGCGCTCGCCGGCGAACTCGGCATTCCCTTTGCAATCGAGGTCGGTGCATGATGACGACCGTGTCCCCCGCTCCTCTCGCCGAGCCCTTCTACCGCCGCGTCCAGGACCGCCTGCGCCGCACGCTGCAGCGCGAGGGCCACGACGGCCTGCTGATGCTCGCCACCGGCAACGTGATCTACGCGACCGGCTTCTTCCACTCGGCCAACGAGCGGCCTGTCGGTGCCTGGGTGCCCGTCGACGGCGAGCCCATCCTGTTCGTGCCCCTGCTCGAGAAGGAGAACGCCGAGGATGGCTGGATCGCCGACGTCCGGACCTACGACGAGTTCCCCGGCGTCGTGCACCCCGTCCTCTGGATGCTGGGCGAGATCGGCCGCCGCCGCGTCGCCGTGGATACCCTGCCGGTCAAGCTGCTCGACGCCGCGCGCGACGGCGTGGCGGCGCTGGCCGTGACCGACCTCGTCGAGCGCCAGCGCTACGTCAAGGAGCCGGAGGAGCTGCTCCTCACCCGCACCGCGGCGCGCTATGCCGACCTGTGTCTCGAAGCGATCCTGTCGGGCACCGCCGACATCGTGCGGGGCGGCGGCACCGAACTCGACATCCTCGCGCACGGCATGGGGACCGCCAGCGCGGCCCTGTCACGCGATCACGCAGCCGCGTTCGGCCGCACCAAGCTCGGCATCACCGGCACCGTCCACACGGGCCCGCGCGGCGCGCTGCCGCACGGCAAGGTCATCGCGCGGCGGCCATCCCCCGGCGAGACCATGATCGCGGGCATCGGCGCGAGCCTCGGCGGCTACCACGCCGAGAGCGGCGCGACCTTCGTGCTGGGCGATCCGAACGCCGACCAGCGCCGCTGCCTCGACGCCATGCAGGCCAGCAACGATGCCGCCATCGCGGCGCTGCGCCCCGGCGCCGCCTGCACCGCCGTCAACGACGCGGCGCTGGAGCCGATCAAGGCCGCGGGCCTCGGCGACACGCTGCGCCACCGCATCGGCCACGGCATGGGCATCGAGGGCCACGAGGCTCCGTGGCTCGCGCCCGGCGACGTCACCGTGGTCGCGCCCGGCATGGTGTTTTCCAACGAGCCCGGCATCTATCGCCCGGGGATCGACGGCTACCGCACGATCACGTCGATGATCGTCGGCGAGAACGGGGTCGAGGTCCCGAGCCGGTTCATTCCCGTCCATCCCTGGGAGAAGCGGGTGATCACCCTGTGAGGAGCCCTTCCGCCTTGACCTCCGCCGATCGAGAGCCGCTGCTCGTCATTCGCGACCTCCAGACCCATTTCCGCACCGAGGATGGGGTGGTGCCCGCCGTGGACGGCGTGAGCTTCCACGTCGGGCGCGGCGAGACCGTCGCTGTCGTGGGCGAATCCGGATCAGGCAAGTCGGTGACGAGCCTCTCGGTGATGCGGCTGATCCCGCCGCCGGGCGCCGTCGTCGGCGGCTCGATCACCTTCGGCGGGCGCGACCTCCTGGCGATGTCCGGCCCCGAGATCCGGGCCGTGCGCGGCAACGAGATCGGCATGATCTTCCAGGAGCCGATGACGAGCCTGAACCCGGTGAAGACCATCGGCGACCAGATCGCCGAGGCCGTCGCCCTGCACCAGAAGAAGGACAAGGCAGCGTCTCGTGAAGCGGCCGTCGAGATGCTCGACCTCGTCGGCATCCCCGATCCGCGCCGGCGCATCGAGAACTATCCGCATCAGATGTCGGGCGGCATGCGCCAGCGCGCCATGATCGCCATGGCGCTGTGCTGCCGGCCGAAGCTGCTCATCGCCGACGAGCCGACGACGGCGCTCGACGTCACCATCCAGGCCCAGATCCTCGACCTGATGCGCAAGCTTCAGCGCGAGCTCGGCATGTCGATCCTGTTCATCACCCACGACCTCGGCGTCGTGGCCGAGATGGCCGACCGCGTCGTGGTGATGTACGCCGGCAAGGTGGTCGAGGAAGGCGACGTGCGCGACATCTTCGCCCGGCCACGCATGCCCTACACCCGCGCCTTGATGAACTCGATCCCGCGTCTCGACCGGGCCAGCGGCACGCGCAAGCGGCTGGAGAGTATCCCGGGCACCGTGCCGAACCTGCTGCGCCCACCGCCGGGCTGCGCCTTCAACCCGCGCTGCGCCCACGCGCAGGACGAATGCCGCGCCGCCATCCCGCCGCTCGAGGATACGGGCGGCGGCCATACCGTGCGCTGCGTGCGTTGGCGCGCGCTCGCCGAGGAGACCGTTTCCGCATGAGCGCCGCACCGAAGGCCAAGCCTGCCCCCGCCCTGCTCTCCGTCCGCAACCTCGTGAAGGAGTTCCCCGTGCACGGGGGCATCCTCTCGCGCGTGGTCGCCCAGGTGAAGGCCGTCCAGGACGTCTCCTTCGACATCGGCCGTGGCCAGGTGCTGGGGCTCGTCGGCGAATCCGGGTCCGGCAAGACCACCGTTGGCCGCTCGATCCTGCGCCTCATCGAGCCGACAGCCGGCGAGGTGGTCTACGACGGCGTCGACATCACGACGCTCCCCCCCGAAGCCATGCGCCAGTACCGCCGGCGCATGCAGATCGTCTTCCAGGATCCGTTCGCGAGCCTCAACCCGCGCATGACCGTGGGCGAGATCGTCGGCCAGGCGCTGGACATCCACGACCTCGCCCGGGGTGCCGAGCGCGGCGAGCGGATCGCCGACCTGCTGCAGCGGGTGGGCCTGTCACCCTCGCACGCCCGGCGCTACCCGCACGAGTTCTCCGGCGGCCAGCGCCAGCGCATCGGCATCGCCCGCGCGCTCGCGGTGAAGCCCTCGTTCCTCGTCGCCGACGAGCCCGTCTCGGCGCTCGACGTCTCGATCCGCGCGCAGGTGGTGAACCTCATCGAGGACCTCAAGGACGAGTTCGGCCTGACGGTGCTCTTCATCGCCCACGACCTCGGCATCGTCGAGTACATCTCCGACCACGTGGCGGTCATGTATCTCGGCCGGATCATGGAGATCGCGCCGGCGCGCTCGCTCTACACGAACCCGCGCCATCCCTACACGCAGGCCCTGCTCTCAGCCGTGCCGATCCCCGACCCGACGGTGAAGCGCGAGCGCGTGATCCTGCAGGGCGACATCCCCTCCCCGCTCAACCCGCCGTCGGGCTGCGTCTTCCGCACGCGGTGCCCGGTGGCGACGAAGGAGTGCGGCGAGGTGGTGCCGCCGCTGACGGAGCGCGGGCCGGACCACCGGGCCGCGTGCATCAGGCAGTGAGGGGCTGAAGGCACCTCTGCAAGGCTCCAACCCCTCCGCGCGTCATGCCCGGGCTTGGCCCGGGCACCCACGACTTGCGCATGGCCCCGGCACAGTCGTGGATGGCCGGGCCAAGCCCGGCCAGGACAGTTGAGAGATGCAGCGCAGCGTCGAGATCAGCGCCCCTCACCCCAGATCCACCCACCGCCGCTCCTTGCTCGACTGGGCCACCGCGTCCAGAACGAGCTGGTTCTTCCAGCCGTCCCAGAAGGTCGCGCCTTCCTTCACCGGGCGCTTCTCGCGGATGGCGGCGGCGAGTTCGCGCATCACGCCCACGACCGACACGTTCCAGATGCCGGCGTTGAGGCCGGGCAGGCTGGCGTTGGGGTCCTCGACCTGCTCCTCCTTGAAGGTCTCGCCGGCCTTGGCGACGAGCAGCTTCTCGCCGGTGTTGTGCAGCAGGATGGTGCCCTCGCTGCCGAAGATCTGGGTGGTGTTGTCGAGCCCGTGACGCGCGGTCGCGTTGATGATGACCTGGACGATGGCGCCGCTCTTCATGTCGAGGGTGAAGGATGCGAAATCGTCGGCGTCCGCCCGCCAGGGCTCGCCGGTCGTCTTGTCCACGCGGTCCGGCACCATGGTGCGCAGCATGCCGTCGGCGGCGCCGACCTCGCCCAGCCACCAGCGGATGAGGTCGACCTGGTGCGAGCCATTGGCGCCGAGCCGCCCGCCGCCTTCGCTCGCCAGCGACCACCAGTCGCCCTTTGAGCGCGACGCCGGATCGCCCCAGGCCGCCACGATGTTCGAGACGACGACGTGCCGGACCTTACCGATCGCGCCGCTGTCGATGAGCGCCTTCACCTTGCGGCGGTTCGGGTTGAAGCGGAGCTCGTGGTCGATCATGTGCACCCGGCCGAGCGCCTCGGCACGGTCGAGCATGGCCTTGGCCTGCCCGGCGTCCATGGCGGTGGGCTTCTCGCACAGCACCGCGGCACCGGCATCCAGAGCGGCCAGCGTCATCGGCGCGTGAGTCACGGTGGGGGTCGCGACGCAGACGAGGTCGAACGTGTGGTTCGCGATCATCGCCTGCCAGTCGTCATAGGCGTGCGGCACGCCGAACGCCTGCGCGGCAGCCTCGGCGCTGGACTTGCGCGCGCTGGCGATGGCGACCACCTCGGCGCCCTCGACGTGCTTCAGCGCCGGCAGATAGGCGGCCTTGGCGAAGCTCGCCCCGATGATTCCGACCTTCATGACGTCCTCCTTGTCTCTCCCTCGCCTGGCGCGAGAGCGCGCCGGAGGGCCTCGATATCGTCCTTGAGCCGGGCGCGTGCCGCGTCCGGATCGCCGATGGCGTCCTGCAGCGGCCGGACGCCGGCCGACAGGCCCGGCACCACCCGGTCGAAGATCTCACGCCGCCGGCGCGAACGCACCGAGGTCGGCAGCCGCATCAGCAGGGCATTGAACTCCAGCATCGACGCGTCGTCGAAGACGGTGTCCCAGGCCTCGCGCTCGGGCCCGTAGTCGAAGCGCTTCAGGCCCGGGCGGCCGCGACGGATGGCGTCCCGCCGGGCCCGCGTCGCAGCCTCGTCCACGGCGTCGCCGTCGAGCACGACGCCATAGTCCGCAAGGGCGGACTCGCGGCTCACATAGCCCGACACTACGTCGTCGCGGACCACATCCGCCGGCCGCTCCAGCGGGTCGCCGAAGCCGCCGCCGCCAGGGGTCATGATGGTGACCACGTCGCCGGCGCGCGCCACGAACATGTCGAGCTTGCCGAGGTCACGTTCCTGCGGCGTCCCGGCGTTGAGCACCACGCGGGCATTGGCGCCCGGCTTGCCGCCGGCCATGCCCCACGGCCGGAACACGAAGCGCTCCATGCCGCGGCCCAGCACGGCGCTGCCGTCGCGCACGATGCGCACGCTGAAGACGACGCCGGTGCCGCCACGCCAGCGGCCGGCGCCGCCCGAGTCCGGGCGCAGCGCGTAGTCGACGATGACCGCGGCGGATTCCTCCTCGGTCTTCTCGATCGGCGTGTTGCGCTGGTTGGCGAGGCTGGAATCGCGCCCGTCGACGCCGTCGCCGCCCTCGCGTGCCCCCGTCCCGCCGACGAGCGACTGCAGCACCATGACGCTGCGCGCGCCCGTCGCCGGATCCTGCTCGACGAGCACGGACGGGATCATCACGCCGCCGCTCGGCGCCGGCATCAGCCCGGGCTTGGCGACCGACATGGCGCCCACCAGCGCCTCGTTGATGCGGATGGCCGTGGCGGCACGCACGCCCACGGCGGCGGGCGGCTCGGGATTGACGATGGTGCCGGACGGGGCCTCGACGGTGATGTTCTCGAACAGCCCGTAGTTCAGCGGCACCGTGCGGTCGGTGCTGTAGACGAAGTGCATGAGCTTGAGCGTCAGCCACACGTGCCGACGCCCGCCGGTCGGCACGTTGTAGGCAGCCTCGACCTGAGGGTCGGAGCCCGTGAAGTCGAGATGCACGTGGCCGTCGCGCGCCTTGAGGCAGCAGCGCAGGCGCACAGGCACCGGCGAATTGTAGTCGTCGTCGAGATAGTCCCAGAAGACGTGGTCGCCGTCCGGGATCCGCCGCTGCACCTGGCGCGCCTTGGCCGCGGCATAGGCCACGAGGTCGCGCTGCGCCTGCATGAAGGTCTCGACGCCGTGGGCGGCGATGAGCTCGTGCACCCGCCGCTCGCCGATGGCCAGCGCCGCCAGCATGGCGTTGATGTCGCCGAGATTGACGTCGGGCGTGCGGCAGTTCGACCGGTAGAGCGTCAGGAAGTCGGCGTTCATCACGCCCGCCTTCATCAGCTTCATCGGCGGAATCTGGAAGCCCTCCTGGAACAGGTCCGAGAAGCGCGGCGAGATCGAGGACGGCACGCCGCCGCCGACATCCGCCGAGTGGATGAAGTCCCAGGCATGGGCGACGATCCGGCCCTCGTGGAAGATCGGCCGGATGAGGTGCAGGTCGGGCATGTGGGTGGAGAGCCCGACACTCGCATAGGGGTGGTTGGTGATGATGACGTCGCCGGGCTCGAGGTCCGGGATCGCCTCCAGCGAGGGGCCGACGTCGCTGTCGAGGAAGCCCGAGACGCCCAGCACGCGCGGATAGGCGAAGAACCGTCCGCCGGGGCTCGCCAGCGCGGTGCCGAAGTCGCCGGCCTCCTTCACATAGGTGGTGCGGGCCGCCCGCTGCAGCGTGATGGCCATCTCCTCGGCCACGGCGGTGAACTTGTGGAAGAAGATCTCGAGGTCGACGGGATCGAGGACGATCCCGGAGGCTGCATCCTGCGTCACCGCCGGCCCTCCCGCGTCAGGTGAAGGGTGCCGATGGCGTCGGCCTCGCAGCGCCAGCCGTCGAGCACCAGCGTGGTGGTGTCGGCCTGCTCGATGATGGCGGGACCCTGGACCGCCGCGCCGCGGCCGAAGCCCGCGCGGTCGTAGACGGCGGCCTCGAGCGCCTTTCCGTTGCGCCACACGGTGCGGGTGCCGCGCGCCACGGGCTTCGCGTCGTCGGCCGGCGGGAACTGGACGGGCGGCACCTTGCCGATCACCCCGAGCCGAACGGTCGTGACCTGCACCGGGGCCGACGGATCGCTGAAGCCGTAGAGGCGGTGGTGCTCGGCATGGAAGGCCTCGCACCATGAGGCGGGATCGGGCGGATCCGAGGGCGCCGGGATGTCGAGTTCGTAGGCCTGGCCCGTGTAGCGCATGTTGGCGCTGACCGCGATGCTGTGGGCGCCGACGAGCGCGCCCTCCTTGGCGATCCAGGCGAGCGCGTCGCGGCGCAGGCGGGCGATGGCCTCGTCCACGGCAGCCCAGCCGTCGCGCGACGCCGGCAGGACGCCGGGTGCCGCGATCAGGTGGCGTGCCGTCTGGACGTAGTCGCGGCGAACGTCGGCGAGCACGGCTCCGAGCGCGCAGAAGGCGCCAGGCGTGGTCGGCACCAGCACGGCCTCCAGCCCCGCCTCCTCCGCCAGCAGCACCGCATGGGTCGGGCCCGCGCCGCCATAGGCGACGAGCGCGAAGTCGCGCGGGTCGGCTCCGGCCGTCGCGAGCAGCTTGATCACCTCGCTGGCCATCTTGGCGCTGGCCACCCGCAGGGCCGCCTCCGCCGCGTCCACGGGCCCCGGGAGGCCGAGCCGCTGCGCGATCTCGGCGAGCGCCGCGAGCGCCGCCTCGCGGTCGAGCCGCATGCGGCCGCCGAGGAAGCGGTCGGGGTCGATGATGCCGGTGGCGAGATAGCAATCGGTGACGGCGGGCTGCGTGCCGCCGCGCCGGTACGACACGGGACCAGGATCGGCCCCCGCGGAGAGCGGTCCGACCTTCAGGAAACCCTGGTCGTCGACCCACAGGATCGACCCGCCGCCGGCGCCGATGGCGCCGACGTTCACCACGGGCATGATCAGCGGGAAGTCGCCCACGAAGGTGGTGGTCGTGAACTCCGGCGCTCCGGCCCGCACGATCGAGATGTCGGCGCTGGTTCCGCCCATGTCGAAGGTGATGAGCCTGGTGCGCCCCGCCGCCTCGCCCATCCGCACCGAGGCGACGACGCCCGAGGCGGGCCCGGAGAGCACGGTGTCGATGGGGCGTTCGCGGGCCGTGTCGAGGCCGAGCGTCCCGCCATTGTTGGCGGTGATGTAGATCGGCCCCTTCACGCCGGCCTCGCCGACGCGGCGCTGCAGGCGGTCGAAATAGGACGTCATCAACGGATGGATATAGGCGTTGAGGCCAGCCACGAGGCAGCGCTCGTACTCGCGCACCTCGGGCCAGACCACGCCCGATTCCGTCACCAGCACGCCCGGCAGGCGGGCCCGCAGGCGCTCCGCCACTTCGATCTCGAGGGCAGGATCGCGATAGGAGTTGAGGAGCATGACGGCGACCGCGTCGACGCCGCGCCTGGCGAGTTCGTCCGCCACGCCGTCCACTTCGGCGGGATCGACGGGTTCGAGCACGGTGCCGTCGGAGCGCAGGCGCGCCCCCACTTCGAACACCAGGTCGCGGCGCACCAGCGGCGCTTCGCGCGGGGCCGCCACGTCGTAGGAGCTCGGCAGCCTCAGCCGCGCAATCTCCATCACGTCGCGGTTGCCCCGCGACACGACGAGGGCGAGCTTCGCGCCCCGCCGCTGGATGATGGCGTTGAGGCCGATGGTTGTGCCGTGGACGACGAGCTCGACGTCCCGTGGCGCCAGCCCGCGGCTATCCACGAGGGCCGCGATGCCGCGCTCGACGGCGAGCGACGGGTCGCCCGGCACTGACGGTTCCTTGTGCAGGACGAGCCCGCCGCCGGTCATGTCGGCCAGGATGAAATCGGTGAAGGTGCCGCCGACGTCGATGCCGATGCGGTAGCGGGCTGTGGTCATCAGTGGGTCCTGGTGGACGGGGCAGCCGTCCCTGCGAAAGCGTTGGGCAGCAGCGCGGGCACCTCGGGCGCACGCCAGCAGGCGACGTCCACCCCGGACGGCCCCGGCGCGAGCTGTTGGTCCTCGCTGCGGCAGCGATCCTGCACCACGGGGCAGCGGGTCTGGAAGCGGCACCCGGGGGGAGGGTTGAGCGGGCTCGGAACGTCGCCCTGCAGGATGATGCGGCGACGGCGCTTCTCCAGCCGCGGATCGGGCACCGGCACGGCGGACAGCAGGGCGCGCGTGTAGGGGTGGCGCGGGTCGGCGTAGAGCGGGCCCTTCTCGCCCATCTCGACGATGCGCCCGAGATACATCACCGCCACGCGGTCGCTGATGTGGCGCACCACGTTGAGGCCGTGGGCGATGAACAGGTAGGTGAGCCCGAGCTTCTGCTGCAGGTCCTGCAGCAGGTTCATCACCTGGGCCTGGATCGACACGTCGAGCGCCGAGACGGGCTCGTCGCAGACGATGAGATCGGGCTCACAGGCGAGCGCGCGGGCGATGCCGATGCGTTGCCGCTGACCGCCGGAAAACTCGTGCGGGAAACGTTCCGCATAGGCCGGGTCGAGCCCGACGAGACCCAGGAGCTCGCGCACCCGGTCCTTCACCGCCGCCTCGCCCTCGCGCAGGCCGTGCAGGCGGATCGGCTCGGCCAGCGCGGCCCCCACGCTCATGCGCGGGTTGAGACTGGCATAGGGGTCCTGGAAGATCATCTGGATGCGCCGGCGCAGCCGCCGCAACTCCTCCTCGCCGAGCCCGCGCAGGTCGGTGCCGTCGAAGCGCACGCTGCCGCCGGTGGGCTCGACGAGCCGCAGGATGGCGCGGCCGACCGTCGACTTGCCGCAGCCGCTTTCGCCCACCAGGCCGAGGGTGGAGCCGCGCTGCAGGGCGAAGGACACGCCGTCGACGGCCTTCACGGTGCCCACCTGGCGCTCGAAGATGAAGCCGCGCGTGACGGGGAAGTGGACCGCGAGGTTCTCGACCTCGAGCAAGGGTCCGGCGGATGTCGTCACGGGCGGGCCTCCCGCAACCAGCAGGCCGCCCGGTGTCGCGCATCGCCGACCGGGACAAGCGACGGCGCCTTTTCCAGGCACCGCGCCATCGTGTGCCCGCACCGCGGCGCGAAGCTGCAGACGCCCGGGCCCTGCGAGCCGGCCGGCGGCAGGCCGGGGATCGGCACGAGCCGCGCGGAATCGGGCCTGTCGAGCCGCGGCACCGAACCGAGGAGCCCGGCCGTGTAGGGCATGCCCGGCGCGTCGAAGATCGCCTCGGTCGGGCCCTCCTCGACGATGCGGCCGGCATACATGACGCAGACCCGGTCGGCCATGCCGGCGACGACGCCGAGATCGTGGGTGATCAGGATCATGGCCATGCCGAGTTCGGCCTGAAGGCTGCGCAGGAGCTCCAGGATCTGGGCCTGGATGGTGACGTCGAGCGCGGTGGTCGGCTCGTCGGCGATGATCAGGCGCGGCTTGCAGGCCATGGCCATGGCGATCATGACGCGCTGGCGCATGCCGCCCGAGAAGCGGTGCGGATAGTCGTCGAGCCGGCTCTCGGGCGAGGGAATGCCGACCATGTCGAGGAGCTCGACCGCGCGCCGGCGCGCCTGCTCCGGCGACAGCCCCAGATGGACCTCGGTGACCTCGGTCAGCTGGCGCCCGATGGTGAGCACCGGGTTCAGCGACGTCATGGGATCCTGGAAAATCATGGCGATGCCGTGCCCGCGCAGCGACCGCAACGTCTCCGGCGACGCGGCGCGAAGGTCCTGGCCCTCGAAGCGGATGCGCCCGCCGGTGATCCTGCCGGGCGGATCGGCAACGAGGCCCATGACGGCGAGCGCCGTCACGGACTTGCCCGAGCCGGACTCGCCCACAATGCCGAGCGTCTCCCCGCGATCGACCGAGAACGACACCCCGTCGACGGCCCGGACGGTGCCGGACTGCGAGCGGAACGCGACGGAGAGGTCCTCGACCTCGAGCAACGCGCTCATGCCGCCACTCCCGCCGTCGCCGCCATGTCGCGCACCGCCTCGGTCACGGGCCGCCGGCACAGCGGCCCGAACTCCCGCGCGAAGCGCGTCGCCGGCGTCTCGGGACGATTGTCCTGCGGAAGCTGCGAGACGTTGGCGGCCGCCGGATCGCCGACCCAGCGGCAGCGAAGGCCGCCGCGCTCAGCGGCGTCGACGACCTCTCCGAAGGAGAGCCGTTCGCCCGTCGCGTGATAGAGCGTCGCCCCCAGCTTCGGAGCCGCGACGAGGCGAGCGATGCCGGCGCCGAGGTCGTCGCCATCCAGCCAGTCGCGCAGCACGGCGCGCCCGTGCACCGCCACCTCGCGACCGCCGGCGCCGGCCGCGAGCAGCCGCCCGACGGCACTCATGCGGCCGCGATGCGGCGTGGGGCGCTCGTGCCGCCCGAAGATGGCCCCGAGCCGCAGGCTCGCGCCGCTGACGCCCGTGACCTCCGACCAGCGCCGCAGCAGGTCTTCGCCCGCGCGCTTGGCGATGCCGTAGAGGATCCGGGGCTTCGGGTCGGCCTCCTCGTCGAGCGGCCCCTGCCCGGCCGCGGGCCCGAAGACACCGGTGGACGAGAGGAACACCACGCGCCGCAGCCCGGGCACGGTGGTGGCCGGCTGCAGCACGTTGGCGAGACCGCCGTAGTTGACGTCCATGATGCGGACGGGGTCCGCGCGCTCCTGCTCCGGCGTCGGCGTGATCGCCGCGGCATGGACGATCGTCTCGGGGCGTGTTCGGCCGACGAGGTCCGCGACAGCCGAACGGTCGGCGACGTCGACGGCCACGGAGACCACCTGGCCCGGGAAGCTCGCGTAGACGGCCGCCGCGGCGGCGTCGGGCGGAGCGAGGTCGGCTGCCACCACGGGCGTGGACGGGAAGGCGCGCGCGAGGGCTTCCACGAGGTGGCAACCCACGAACCCGCCCGCTCCCGTCACCAGCACGGTCATGCCATCAGGTCCGCGAGGCCGTGACGGACCATGAAGGCGGGCACGTCCACGCGCGTGCCGGTGTCGTCGCTCTCGATGGCGGCGAAGCAGAGCGCCAGCGTGCGCAGGTGGTCGCGCCCGTCGCAGGGCGGTGGCGTGCCGTCCTTCAGGCAAGCCACGAAGGCGTCGAGCAGATGCGCCGTGTCGTCGATGAAGGCCCGCTCGTCGGCGATCGGCACCGTCGTCAGCGCATCGTCGCCGGTCGCCGCCGCGGCGAGGTCGGCGAACAGTTCGCGCTGCACGATGACGCCGCGCTCGCAGTCGGTGCGCCACTCGAACTTCATCCCGTTCCACCCGCCGGTCCAGGTGCCCTGGTAGTTGACCTCCAGCCCACCCTCGAGCGTGAGCAGGCAGGCCACGTTGGCGGCATGGGCGTACATGGACCACGACGGGTTCCAGGTCCGGCAGCTCACCGCCTCGACCTCGCGGCCATAGGCGTAGCGGATGAGGTCGAGGTGGTGGACGCTCTGCTCCAGCATCATCGGGTGGCGCATGGTGAGCGGGTACTTGTTGAGCCCCGGCCGCATGCCGTCCCGGTTGCGCAGGTAGGTGAACTGGCCGAAGCCGGGTTCGCCATAAACCTTGCGCGCCACGAGGTCGCGGATGCCCTGCGTCACCGGCAGGTAGCGGAAATTGAGCCCCACGGTCAGCGGCAGCTGGTGGCTCTCGGCGAGCCGCACGATCGCCGCGGCATCGTCCATGGTCGTGGCGAGCGGCTTCTCGGCCAGGATGGGCAGGCCCGCCTCGAACAGCATCCGGCACTGCGCGAGGTGACCGTCCGGCGGCGTCACCAGCAAAGCCGCGTCGTAGCCGC
The DNA here is from genome assembly GCF_945952055.1 of uncultured Alsobacter sp. Classification (GTDB taxonomy): domain Bacteria; phylum Pseudomonadota; class Alphaproteobacteria; order Rhizobiales; family Beijerinckiaceae; genus Alsobacter. The sequence continues at coordinate 92,113 of NZ_CAMFHB010000019.1, read as the reverse complement.
CTGCGGCAATGGACTCCTCCAGCGTGAGATACCGCCGCGGCGCCGGATACTTCGCCGCGAAGGTCTCGAGCCGCTTGGGATCGATGTCCATGACCGCAGCGATCTCGACGTCGGGCTTGGAGGCGACGATGTCCGCCCACATGCCGCCGCGGTTGCCGAGCCCGATCTGGAGGAGGCGGACCGTCATGCGAAGATCCTGGACTTGGCGTCCTTGAGGCGCGCCACGGCCTCGCGGATGCGCTCCACCGGCTGCAGCAGGCTGAGCCGGATGTAGCGGTCGTCCTTGTCGCCGAACAGCGTGCCGGGGAACACCAGCACGCGCGCCTCGGTCAGGAGCTTCTCGCAGAACTCCGGTGCCGGCCGCCCGCTCTTTTCCACGTTGGCGTAGACGTAGAAGGCGCCGCCCGGATGGCCGTAGGTGAAGCCCAGTTCGTCGAGCGCCTCCAGCATGTAGGCGCGCCGCTCGGCATAGGCGCGCACCATGGCGTCCACCGGCTCCTGCGGGCCGGTGAGCGCGGCGAGCGCCGCCCACTGCGCGGGCGTGTTGGCGTTGATCGACAGCGTGTGCCGCGGCTCCGTCAGGCGCGCCGTGAAGGCCGCCGGCGCGGCCACGTAGCCGACGCGCCAGCCGGTCATGGCGTACGACTTCGAGAAGCCGTTCATCGTGATGGTGCGCTCCTTCATCCCCGGCAGGGTGCCGATGGAGAGGTGCTCGCTGCCCTCGAAGATGATGCGGGCATAGATCTCGTCCGAGATCACCACGATGTCGCGCCGCTTGCAGATCTCGGCGATCTCGCGAATGGCCGACGGCGGCGTCACCGCGCCCGTCGGGTTGTTCGGCGTGATCAGCACGAGCACCTTGGTGCGCGGCGTGATGCGCTTCTCGATCTCCGCCGGCATCAGGGCGAAGTTCGTCGCCTCGACGGTCGGAATGTCGACGCAGACGCCGCCGCACATCTCCACCGCCGTGTCGTAGGAGGTGAAGCGCGGCGTCGGCATCAGCACCTCGTCGCCCTGGTCGATCAGGGCGAGCATGCACAGCATCACCGCTTCCTGCGTGCCGGCGGTCACCACCACCTCGTTGGCGGTGTAGTCGAGGCCGTTCTCGCGGCGCAGCGTGTCGGCGATGGCCTCGCGCAGCTGCGGCAGGCCGGCCGGCAGCGTGTAGTGGTGCTGGTTCTCGTCGATCGCCTTCTTGGCCGCCTCTACGATGTGCTTGGGCGTGTGGAAATCGGGGTCGCCACGGCCCATGGCGATCACGTCCGGCAGCTTCGCCGCCATGGCGAGCATCTTGGTCCGGTAGCTCTCGTCGTGGGCACGGATGCGGCGCGACAGCGCCTTCATCAGCCGGGGATCTGCGTCGCTCCGGAGTTTGTCTTCGCTCATCGTCACACCATCCGCTTTCCTTCGAGGAAGGTCATCCGGACCTTCGCGATATCGTCGAGATCGGCAAGCGGGTTGCCGTCGACGACGATCACGTCGGCGAGCATGCCCTCCTGCAGGGTTCCGATCTGCTTCAGCTTGTTGATGCCCGCGGCCACCACCGTGGCACTGCGAATGGCATCGTAGGCGTCGGTCTTGACGCCGACCTTCACCATGAACTTCAGCTCCGGCGCGATGACGCTGTGCGCCACCGCCGGGCTGCCGCAGTCCGTGCCGAAGGCGATGGTGACGCCGGCCTTTGCCGCATCGACCAGGCCCTGGTAGCGCTTGGGATCGGCGACGGCCTTCTGGCGCTCGGCGATCTTCCACTCCGGAATGTTGAACTTGCGCGCGATCTCCGGCTGGCTCTGCACCACCACCGGCGCGAAGGTCGTGACGATGGGGACGTTCTTTTCCTTCAGGAGCCCGATCGTCTCCTCGCTCATCGAGCCACCGTGCTCGACCACGTCGATGCCGAAGCGGACCACGCGGTTGATGCAGGCGTCGTAGGTGGCGTGCGCCGTGATCGGCAGCTTGTTGCGGTGGCTCTCGTCGATCACCGCCTCGAGTTCGGCGTCGGTGAACTCGAGCGTGTCGTGGCAGGCCATGATCTTGATGAGATCGGCCCCGCCGCGCACCTGCTCGCGCACGGCCCGCCGCATCTCGTCGGGTCCGCTCGCCTCGCGGCAGCACCAGTAGGTGTGCCCGCCGGTCTGCACGATGGCCTGGCCGCAGACGAGCAGCCGCGGGCCGGGGAAGATGCCCTGGGCCACCGCCTGCTTGGCGAAGAGGTTGGTGCGGTTGACGCCGAGGTCCCGGAAGGTGGTCACGCCCGCCTTCAGGTTGATCAGCATGTTGCTCGCGCACTTGTAGGCGGCGATCTCGGGCGCATCGTCCATGGACTGCGCCGCGAGGTCGTGGATGCCGTCCCAGGCGAGGTGCCCGTGGCTCTGGATGAGGCCCGGCAGGATCGTGCCGCCGGTCTCGATCACCCGCGCTGCAGTCGCGCCGAGATCGGACGTGCGGCCGACCCGCTTGATCGTCTTGCCCTCGATCTCGACGAAGCCGTTCTCGATGATCTCGTCGCCGACGCAGGTCAGCACGCGGCCGACCAGGATCACGTGCTCGGGCTCGATCTCGACCATGGGCCGGATGATCTTCTGGAACCGCCAGGGTGCCTGTTCGGGCATCGTCGCCTCCCTCTCTGGTGTGGTGTCGCCGTCAGGCCGCGGTGGCGGGCTTGAGGCCGAGTTCCTCGAGCGCGCGGGCGCCGCCATCGAGGTTGGTGAGGTTCATGCCGGCATAGTTCGGGGAATAGACGATCCCCTCCCCGCCGGCGCGGTAAGTCGCCAGCACGCTGCGATAGACGATGTCCGGCGTGCAGACCGCCTGGTCCTTGCGCTCGCGCGGCGCGTCGACGCCGATGCCCATGTAGACCTTGGCCTTGCCGGCGCAGCCGCGCACGGCGTCGGCGCACTGACCGTAGACGTAGGTGTCGGGATCGAGACCGGCCTGCACCACCTTGTCCCACGGCGCCTCGTTGAGGCCGAGGATGGAGTACATCGCGGGCGTGAAGTCGTTGGCGTCGAAGTCGCGCAGGATGGTCTTGCGGTAGTGCTCCATCTCCTTCGCGAAGATGTGGCCCGACTGGTGCTGGTAGGTGATGGGCTTCACCCAGTCGGCATAGTCGGTCTGCTCCTCCCAGCCCCATTGCGCCTTGCGCACCGGATTGAAGTGGTTGCGGTTCCACACGTTGAGGCCGAAGGAGAGCTTCGGGTCGCACCACTTCACGATGCCGTAGAGCTCGCGGTCGAGGTCCTTGGAGCGCTCCAGCCAGAGCTTCTCCCACAGCAGAACCTCGGGGTTCACGAGCAGCACGCGCATGAACTCGATGAGCGAGTTGTCGGCGAAGGTCTTGTTGGCGCGCAGCCCCTTCACCACGTCCCACACCTTGTGGAAGGCGACCTTCACGCGCTCACAGTCGATGCCACGCTCGGCAGCCTCCTTGCGGCAGTGCGGGCAGAAGCAGCCCGGCGCCTGGCCCTGCAGCATCCGGTCGAGGGGGCTGTTGCGCTCGTTGCACCACATGATGCCGTCGATGCCGTAGGAGCGGCAGTGCTGCTCGACGATGCCGTGCCACCACTTCCGGTAATGCGGGTTGCTCGTGCAGGGCTCGCCGGCGACGCGGCCGAGCAGGTCGATCTCCAGGCACTGCGGCATGTTGGGGATGAGCACCGCGGCCGCCGAGCCGTGGCCGGCGTATTTGAACAGCGGCTCCATGAACTCCGGGATCACCTTCATCCCGCGTTCCTTGGCCTTCGGGATGACGAGGTCGAGGATGTCCTGCCCGCCCATCTCGGGATCGGCCGAGGCGAATTCCTTGATGAAGGTGTCGCTGTAGTACTCGGGCCGCGATTTGATGTAGCTGCCGCCCTGCATGGTGTAGGGCGCCGGCACGCCATGGTCGGGCCAGCCCTCGAGCTGGTGCGAGATGCGCCGGCCGACCTTGAGGCCCAGCCACGAGATCGTCCCGATCAGCAGCGCGTTCACGCCGACCCGGTTCTGCAGCGTGTCGAGCACGGTGTCGACGCCCTCGTCGATGAAGCTGATCGGGCTGATCTGCATCCCGACGAAGGGATCCTTGAGGGCGGCGGGCGGGATCGGCTGGGTCATGGAGATCTCCGGTATCAGCCTTCCACCCGCATGCGCGGGTCGAAGGCGGAGCGCAGGCCGTCGCCGACCAGGTTGCAGGCGACGACGACGGTGAGGATGGCGAGGCCCGGGAAGGTCGAGATCCACCAGGCGCGCTTGAGCACCTCGCGGCCCTCGGCCGACATCAGGCCCCATTCGGGGGTCGGCGGCTGAGCGCCGAGGCCGAGGAACGACAGCCCCGAGCCGATGAGGATGGCATTGCCGATTTGCAGCGTGGAGAGCACGACCACGGGCGCATAGGCATTGACGAGCACGTGCCGCAGCATGATGCGCCAGGGCCGGTTGCCCACAACGCGGGCGGCCTCGACATAAGGCAGCTGCTTGATCGACAGCACGCTGCCGCGCACGAGGCGGGCGTATTGCGGCACCGTGGCGATGCCCACCGCGATCATGACGTTCTCGATCGAGGTGCCGAGCGCCACGATGACGACGAGCGCCAGCAGGATCGAGGGAAAGGCAAGGAGCGCGTCCATGCAGCGCGAGATCACGGTGTCCCACCAGCCGCCCTTGTAGCCGGCGATCAGCCCCAGGAAGACGCCGGGCACTGCCCCCAGCGTCACGCTGATGAAGCCGAGCCACAGCGAGATCTGCGAGCCGACCAGCACGCGGCTGAAGACGTCACGGCCCAGGAGATCGGTCCCGAACCAGTAGGTCGCGGACGGCGGCTGGCGCGCGAGGTCGACCGTCTCCGTCGGATCGTAGGGCACCACCCGCGTGCCGAGCAGCGCCACGACGCACCAGGCCAGGAGCACGAGGAGGCTGGCCACCGCCCCCTTGTTGCGCAGGAAGCGGCGCACCCACGGCGCCCGCAGCCCGCGGCTCGCGGGAGCGACGACCGGGGCGGCAAGAGCCTCGCTGGCCACGGGTCCCGCCATGGCTCAGACCGTGTAGCGGATGCGCGGGTCGAGCCACGCATAGGCGACGTCGACTGCGAGGTTCACGGTGAGATAGACCGTGGCGAGGAAGATGATGCAGCCCTGCACCAGCGGGTAGTCCTTGGCCAGGATGGCGCTGACGACGAGGCGGCCGACGCCCGGGCGGCTGAACACCGTCTCGGTGACGACGGCGCCGGCCAGCATGCCCCCGAACTGCAGGCCCACCATCGTGACGACCGGGATGAGCGCGTTCTTCAGGCCGTGGCGCCACAGCACGAGGCGCTCGGGCAGGCCCTTGGCGCGACTGGTGCGGATGTAGTCCTCGGCCAGCACCTCGACCATGCTGGAGCGGATGAGGCGCGCCACGAGACCGGAGGAGACGAGACCCAGCGTGACGGCGGGCAGCACCAGCGTCTGCCATCCGTCGCCCCCTGCCGGCGGGAACCAGCCGAGGATGAACGAGAAGATCAGGATCGAGACCAGGCCCAGCCAGTAGATCGGCATCGAGGCGCTGACATAGGCGATGCCCATGGCGGCCGTGTCGATGGCCGTGTTCTGGCGCAGCGCCGCCAGCATGCCGAGCGGTACGCCGATGAGCAGCGCCACCAGGAGGCCGAAGACGGCGAGTTCCAGCGTGGAGGCGAACCGGTCGAGGATGAGCTCGGTCACCGGCATGCGGAACCGGATCGACTGGCCGAGGTCGCCGATCATCGCGTGGCCGAGGAAGCGCAGGTACTGCACCACCAGCGGGTCGTCGAGCCCCATCTCCTGGTGCAGCTCGCGCAACCGCTCGGGCGTGATCGCGCCACCCTCGGCGCCCGCCAGCATCAGCTCGGCGGGGTCGCCCGGCAGGACGTGCATGATCATGAACACGATCAGCGTGATCAGCCAGAGCACCGGCAGCAGCTGGAGAACACGGCTGAGGATGTAGCGACCCATGGATCACATGCTCTTGCGGGCAACGGGCGCCCGGCGGGAGGCCGGCGGCACGCGCGAGCGCGCCGCCGGATGTCCGTGGTCCGTCACTTGTCGAGGGTCACGTTGTTCAGGAAGAACCAGTTGCCCTCGGCGCCCATCTGGAAGCCCTTCACCTTGCCGGACACGGCCACGAAGACCGGGTCGGACAGGGTCGGCAGCATCAGCGCGTTCTCCATGATGATCTTCTGCGCGTCGCGGGCGGCCGCGCAGCGCTCGTCGATGGAGGGCAGCGCGCGCAGCTTGTTGAGCGTGGTGTCGAGCGTGTCGTCCTTGAAGCCCGTCCAGGCCCAGCCGCCGGGCTGGTCCCACTTGGAGTTCCACACCTGGTCGAGGATCAGCGGATCGGGCGAACGCTGGCGCTCGTACATGAGCTCGAAGTCGGCCTTGCGCACGCGGTCGAGCTGCACGGGACCGGCCACCACCTCGACGGCGAGGTCGATGCCGGCGCGGCGCATCTGCGCCTGCAGCGCCTCGCCGATCTCCTTGTGATGGAGGACGTTGTAGCGGATCTTCAGCGGCGTCCCGTCCGGCACGCCCGCGACGCCCTGGGCCTCGCGGATCGGCTTGCCCGACACGGCCTTCCAGCCGGCCTGCTCGAGCAGCGCCTTGGCCTTGTCGGCGGAGCGCTCGTACATCTTGCCCGCGCCGTCCCAGAAGCAGCGATGGTTGTTGTTGAGCGGGCCTTCGGAGGGCGCGTAGTAGCCGTCGTAGAGCAGCTTGTTGATGGCGGCCTGGTCGGCGGCATGGTGCAGCGCGCGGCGCACGCGCACGTCGTTCAACGGCGGCTTGCGGGTGTTCATCACCATCTGCAGGCCGGTGCCCGACTGGTCCTTCGAGATGAACTGGACCGTCTTGTCGTTCTTGTACTCGTCGACGAAGCTCGCCGGGATGGTGAAGCCGATCTGGGCGTTGCCGCTCTTGACAACGTTGCCGAGCACTGCGCCCTCGCCGATCCAGCGCACCGTCACCTGGTCGACGCCGACCGGGCCCTTGGCCTTCTGCACCGGGTTCCAGCCGCCGTAGCCCGCCCACTTCTTGAAGACGATGCGGTCGTTGGGCACCCACTCGGCCAGCGTGAACGGACCGGCGCCCACGAGGTTCTTGCTGAAGTTGGCGAGGCCGAACTTCTCCGCCGCGGTCGGCGACCAGATCGGCGTGCGGCGCAGCGCGTCCAGCAGCGTCACCCACGGCGTGTCGTAGGTGATCTTCACCGTCGTCGGATCGACCACCTCGACAGACTTCCACGGGCCCACGTCGCTCTTCAGCTGGGCAGACGCGGTCTTCGGGTCGTTGATGCGCTCGAGGTTGTACTTCACCGCGGCCGCGTCGAAGGGCGTGCCGTCCTGGAAGGTGACGCCGGAGCGCAGCTTGAAGGTCCACACCTTGCCGTCGGGCGAGCTCTCCCAGGAGGTCGCCAGCGCCGGCTTGTAGCTGCCGTCGCTGTCGAGGATGACGAGCGGATCGGCGATGAAGGAGTTGAGCAGCCAGGTCGACTGGTAGGGGTCGATGTGGCCGTCGAGCTGGGCCGGCTCCTGGTTCGCCGGGAAGGCGATCACCAGGTTTGCCTGGGCGAAGGCCGGGCCGGCGGCGAGCGCCAGGGCGGAGGAGACGAGAAGCGTGCGAAGCGAGCCTGAAACGGACCAACGGGCCATCGGAGCAGTCCTTTCCCTCGAAAGACGGCGTGGCGGAGCAGTGTCGGCGGTCGGGGGCGCGAACACTCGGGACCATGGTCCCCGGCGTTCCCGAGCAATCCGGATGCCAACGGGAGAAGGGCCGGATCGCGAGCGTTTCTTGTTGTCACAAAGCGATATTGTATAACAAACATACAGTCAATGCGCTCTCGCTCGGCACGCTGCCTGCAGGGGCGCCACAGGCACGGGGACGACGATCATGGGCGCGCACGCGGCTGCAGGCTTGAGGGTGGCAATCGGCGGGCGCGTCTGCGCCGTCGAGCGACCGTTCGGCAGCATTTCGGGGTCTGAAGGGCGCGTGACCGACGTGGCCGTCGACCCCGGCGGGAACGTCCACGTCCTGGTTCGCCGCGACCCGCTGACGGAACCGTCAGGCCCCGCGGTCCTGGTGTTCGATCGGGAGGGCAGGAGGCTCGGCGCCTGGGGCGAGGAGGTCGCCGACGCCCACATGATCGCCTGCGATCCGCAGGGCCGCCTCTGGATCACCGATCGCGACGCGCACGAGGTCATCGCCTTCACCGCGCAGGGCGAACGGGTGGCCTCCCTCGGCACGCGGCACGGCCCGGGTCGGCCCTTCGGCCATCCGTCCGACATCGCCTTCGGCCCGGCCGGCGAGGTCTATGTCGGCGACGGCTACGGCCACGCCTTCGTGCATCGCTTCGGGGCATCGTTGCAGCCGGAGCTGCGCTGGGGCGGCATCGGCACGGAGCCCGGCCGTTTCGTCACCGCCCATGGCATCTGGGTCTGCGGCGACGGCAAGGTCGTCGTTGCCGACCGCGAGAACGACCGGCTGCAGGTGTTCGACCGCGACGGTGTGTTCCTGAAGGCCATCGACGGCTTCCATCGCCCGTCCGACATCTGGGGCGACGCCCAGGGGCGGCTCTTCGTGACCGACGGCGTGCCCTCGCTGACGTGCCTCTCCCCGGACTTCAAGCGCATCGACCGCTGCCGGCCGGTGCTCAACGGGGCCCATGGGATCTGGGGGACGGCGGACGGGGTGCTCTATCTGGCGGAGGGCAATCCCAGCCGGATCACACGGCTGGTGCCGGTGGGGTGATGGTCAGACTGCGGTCGTCCCACTGACCCTCGCTCTCTCCGCCGTCATGCCCGGGCTTGGCCCGGGCACCCACGACTTCGGGATGGCCCCGGCAAAGTCGTGGATGGCCGGGCCAAGCCCGGCCAAGACGGCTGAGAGATGGAAGCGAGCAAACAGAAGTCTGCCAGGAGCCCTCAACGGGGATCTAGCAAGACTACCCCTCGATCCGCACCGGCCGCTCCAGCGTCGCGATCTCGGTATCCCCCGGCCCACCATCGGGCCCGTCCGGCAGCCTCGGCCAGAGCACCGTGAAATTGCCCGGGCGGTCGAGCACCGTGGCGCCCATGTGCCAGGTGCCGGGCGCGTAGCAGACGCCGACATTGCCGGGCATCAGCACGGCGTGCAGGTCATCGAGGTCGGGATGGCCGTCGTCGCGGGTGCCGGCCACGAGCACCATGTAGCGGGCCACGTCGAGCGGCATGAAGGCCTGCGAGGCGCGGGGATGGCGCTCGAGCTTCTGGATGCTGTGCGGAAGGGTGACCGGCTGCACGAGGTTCACGTGCACGCGCGGCACGATGCCCGAGTCGTCCAAAGCCATCACGTCCGTGAGGTCGATCCGCTCGCCGGGGACGGTCGGCGGCTCGATCCAGCGGCCGAAGCGGGAGATGTCGAAGCTCCTGGGGCCTCCCATGTGGAGGCTGATCGCGATGGTGGTCATGGCCTGCCCTGTGCTCCCGAATCGCTCGGCGATCCGGCTCAGGCCGGATGGCGCGCGATCCAGTGACGCGCAATGTCGGCGCGACGGCAAGCCCAGACGTCCGGCTTGGACACAACGTAGTCAACGAACTTCTGCAGCCCGGAGAGCCTGGCGGGGTGTCCGATGAGCCGGGGATGCAGGCCCACGGACATCATCTTCGGCGCCACGGCGCCTTCCTCGTAGAGGACGTCGAAGGCGTTCTTCAGCAGGACGTAGAAGTCGTCGCCGGTGAAGAGGCCGCTGGTGAGCTTCACGTCGTTGGTGACGAGCGAATAGGGCACGATCAGGTGCCGGCGCCCGGCCACCATCGTCCAGTAGGGCAGTTCGTCGTTGTAGCTGTCGCTGTCGTAGAGGAAGCCGCCCTCCTCCACGAGCAGGCGGCGCGTGGCCGTGCTGGGCGCGTAGCGGCAGTACCAGCCCACGGGACGCTCGCCCATGGTGCGCTGGATGGACTCGACCGCGAGCCGGATGTGCTCGCGCTCCTCGTCCTCCGACAGCTTGTAGTGCTCGACCCAGCGCCAGCCGTGGCAGCACACGTCCCAGCCGTGGCGGGCCATGAACTCGGCGGCCGGCGGATTGCGCTCCAGCGCGACGGCGCAGCCGAAGGCGGTCGCCGCGATCCCTCGGTCGGCGAACAGGCGCGCGATGCGCCAGAAGCCGACACGCGTCCCGTACTCGTACATGCTCTCCGAGGCGAGATCGCGTTCCCCGGCTGGCACCCGGGCGGCAGAGACCTCGGTCAGGGCAGTCTCGGACCGGCCGTCGCCGTCGCCGATCGAGTACTCGGACCCTTCCTCGTAATTGACGACGAAGTTGATCGCGACGCGCGCGCCGCCGGGCCAGTCGGGATGGGGCGGCTTGTCGGCATAGCCGACGAAGTCGCGGGGGTGCCCGTCCATCATCTGACCGCCCAGCTGCATCGTGTTCATCCCTGCGCAACCCGTCATCTGGGGCCACCGGCTTTCGCGCGAAAGCCGGTGCCGCCGTGTCCAAGCGTGCCTAGGTCCGCTTGCCCGTGACCTTGTTGAAGAAGCAGCACCAGTCGCCCACGGTGACGTTGGGCAGCGCGCGCAGCCCGAAGATCATGCCGTCGGCCGGCGCCCGCAGCACCGCCAGTTCATCGCCGAAGAGCGAGTAGATCCTGGCGATCACGTCGTCCTTCTTCATCGGCGTCAGGAACTGCGTTCCGGGCTCCGGAAGGTAGAGGCCGGAGGCCGGCGCCAGCAGCGCCTCCTGCGAGCCCTTGGTGCGGTTCTTGTCGTACTTCGCCTTGCCCGGCAGCATCTTGTAGTGCCGCAGGATGTTCAGGATCGCGTCGGCGAGCTTGCGCCCGACCTCGGCGAAAGCCTTGGGCGAGGTGGCCGAGCGGCCGCCGAGCTCGACGGTGATGCCGACCTTGCCGATCTCGGCCATTGCCGCCATCGGGTTCCCCTTGGGATTGGGCGAGGACATGATGCAGCCCCAGCCCGGTCCCATGGCGGTGGCGAGCTCCACCGACTCCGGCCGCTCGTCCACGAAGATGGCCTCGGCGAGGTAGGAGTGCGCGCCGCCCGAGTGGATCGAGATCTCGAGGTCAGCCACCTTGGTGAGCCACTGGTAGTGGGCCCACGCGACACGCTCCGAGAAGTAGCCGTTCGCTCGCCCCGGATAGATCCGGTTCATGTCGTGGCTGAAGGTGTCGAGCGGGTTGCCGCGGCAGGCCGCCTCGTAGGCCGGCACGTTGATCGCCGGCACCAGCACGAGCGTTCCCGACATCTGCTGGGGATCCACCTCGCGCATGGCGATCTGGCAGGCGAGCGTGCCCTCGGGCTCGTCGCCGTGGATCGCCGCATCGACCCAGAACACCGGTCCGGGATTGACGCCGTTGATGACGACGACGGGGATCTCGACCATCGAGCCGCCGGCCTGGCGGAACACCTCGATCGCGCCCCGCGCCACCTTGCCGGGCGCCGCCTTGGCGGTGCCCACGGTCACGGTCTTCGCCTTGGCGGCGGCCTTCGCCACCGGCTTCTCCTTGCCCCCGGCCATCGTCAGATCCCCTTCACTTGCTTGTACTTCTCGAGCTCTTCGGGCGTGTAGACCTGCATGAACTCGATCTCGATGCCGCCGGCATCATTGTCGAGGAAGGCGACGTAACCTTCGGGATGGGCGTGGCTGCCCTTCACGCCGCAGGGCTTGCACAGGCGCAGTTCCGCGCCCTGCTGCTGGGCATGGGCCAGCGCCTTGTCGATCGAGTCGACCGCGTAGCAGATGTGGTGCAGGCCCTCGCCGCCACGCTCCTTGATCCAGGTGGCGAAGCGGCCGTTGTCGTCCATCGACTCGCAGAGCTGGTACTCGATGCCGCCGAGGTTGAAGAGCGCCACGCGGTTGCGCGACTTCTCGTACTCCATGATCTTCGTGTCGCCGGGCACGCACAGGAAGCGCGAATAGCCCTCCAGTGCCTTGCGGGCGTCCTTCACCGCGAACGCCATGTGCTTGATGCCGATGACGTTGGGATTGTCGGTCTTCACGGGTGCGTTCATCGGGCGTCTCCTGCCGCTGATGTCGGGAAAGTCGAAACGGACGGGGTCATGCGCGGGCGGCCCGCAGCGCCTTGACCACCTTCTCCATGCGCGCTGCCGCCTCCTCGACCTTGGCGAGCGGCTGCAGCAGGGAGATGCGGACGTAGTCGTCGCAGTGGTCGCCGAAGAGGGAGCCGGGGAACATCATCACCTTCCCCTCCTCCAGCAGCCTGATGCAGAAGTCCGAGGCGCTGAGCCCGGTCGAGGAGACGTTGGCGTAGACGTAGAAGGCACCGTTGGGGCGGGCGTAGCTCAGGCCCATGCGGTCCAGCGCCGCGCACATCAGCTTGCGGCGCTCGTCGTAGAGGCGGCGGGACTCTTCCACGCAGTCCTGCGGGCCCGTCAGGGCCGCCAGCGCGGCGTGCTGGCTGACCGCCGGCGCGCAGATGGCGAGGCCGTGGTGGATCTCGGCCATCGGCGTGGTGAAGGACTTCGGCGCGGCGAAGTAGCCGACGCGCCAGCCGGTCATCGAATAGGCCTTCGAGAAGCCGTCGATGGTGATGGTGCGCTCGCGCATGCCCGGCAGCGCCGCGACGCGCTGGACGCGGGCGTTGTCGTAGGTGAGCTTGGCATAGATCTCGTCGGAGATGACGATCAGGTCGTGCTCGATGGCGAGCGCGCAGAGCTTGTCGATCTCGGACGGCGGGATGACCATCCCCGTCGGGTTCGAAGGGTTGATCAGGCACAGGATGCGCGAGTTCGGGGTCAGCACCTTGGCGACCTCGTCGGCGGTCAGCGCGAAGCCGTCCTTCTCGTAGGTCGGCACCGTGACGATCTTGCCTTCGGCGAGCTCGACGGCCTGGTGATACGAATTGTAGCCCGGCGAGGGGATGATCACCTCGTCGCCGGGGCTGACGAGCGCCAGCATGGCGACGAACATCGACTCCTGTGCGCCGGCCGTGACCACGATCTCGTCGGGGAAGTACTCGGCCCCACCGTCGCGCTTGATCGCCTCGCAGATCGCCTTGCGCAGCTCCGGCATGCCGAGCGGATGGGTGTAGTGCGTGGCGCCCTTGGCGAGCGCCGCGCGGCCCGCCTCGACGATGTGCGCCGGCGTGTCGAGATCGGGATCGCCGCGGCCCAGTGCGATGACGTCGGTGAGCTTGGCGGCAATGTCGAGCATGCGCGTCCGGACGGACGACTGCTTGATCTTCACCCGGTCGGCGAAGCGCGTTGCGGCGCGGGAGGGCGTTGGCGTCATGGCACTCATCATTTGCGATCCACGGAACGAGGGTCGAGGACCTGGCTCAGGCGGTCACCCAGGAGGTTCACCGCCATGACGACCAGGAAGAGGGCGAAGCCCGGGAACATCATCGTCCAGGGCGCGTAGCGCATGTATTCGCGGCCGGAGTTCAGCATCGCGCCCCACTCCGGCGTCGGCGGCTGGGCCCCGAGGCCGAGGAAGCTGAGCGTCGCCGTCGTCAGGATGGCGTTGCCGAGGTCGAGCGTGCCGAGCACGACGAGCGTCGGCACGGCATTCGGCAGAAGGTGGCGAAGCATGATCCGGAGGTCGCCGGCGCCCAGCGCCCGGGCCGCCTCGATGAAGGGCTGCTCCTTCACCACCAGCACGGCGCCGCGCACCACGCGGGCGAAGCGGGGCACGCCGGCGATCGCCACCGCCAGCACGACATTGACGAGGCCGACGCCGAGGATCGACACCACGAGGATCGCCATGACGATCTGGGGAAAGCCGAGCATCACGTCGATGAAACGCGAGCCCCACTCGTCGATGCGCCCGCCGGCATAGCCGATGACGATGCCGATGAAGCTGCCCGCCAGCAGCGACAGGGTCACGGTGGCCAGGCCGATGCTGATCGAGTAGCGGGCGCCGTAGACGACGCGGGAGAACACGTCGCGCCCGTGCAGGTCGGTGCCGAACCAGAACTCCGCGTTGGGCGCGCCGAGGCGGGCACCGAGATCCGTCTCGTTCCAGTCGTAAGGGACGATCCAGGGCGCGACGATGGCCAGGATCACGATGGTGGCGAGCACGACGGCGGCGGCGAAGGCGCCCGGATGGCGCACGAAGCGGCGCAGGGTGCGCCAGCGGCGTGGCCTGCGGGTCGTGGACGGCGCGGGCGCGGCGACGGCGCTCATGTCGCCCTCCCCATGCGGATGCGCGGATCGATCATGCCGTAGAGAATGTCGACGACGAGGTTGACCAGCAGGTAGGCCGCCGTGGTGTAGACGACGAGCGCCTGGACGAGCGGCATGTCCTTGGTGAGCACCCCGTCGACCAGCATGGTGCCGAGCCCGGGCCGCGCGAAGACGTTCTCGGTGACGACCGCGCCGCCGATCAGCACGCCGATCTGCACGCCGAGCAGCGTGACCGGCGGGATCATCGCGTTGCGCAGCGCGTGCTTGAAGATGATGCGGGCGCGCGACAGGCCCTTGGCCCGGGCCGTGCGGATGTAGTCCTGGCCGAGCGCGTCGATGATCGAGGAGCGCACGAGCCTGGCGAAGCCGCCGGCGATGAAGAGCCCGACCGTGATGGAGGGCAGGATCAGGGCCGGCAGGCCGCGCCCGACGATGGGCACCCAGCCGAGCACGTTGCCGAAGACGTAGATGAGCACCATGCCGATCCAGAAGGAGGGCAGGGACACGCCGACGAGCGCCAGCGTCATGCACAGCGTGTCGACCCAGGTGTTGGGTCTCACCCCGGCCAGGATGCCGAGCACGAGCCCGACCAGCAGGCCGACGAGGAGGCCGCCCAGCGCCAGTTCCAGAGTCGAGCGCGCCTGCTCCAGGATCATCTTGCCGACGGGCTGGCGCGTGCGGAAGCTCTCGCCGAGATCGCCCTTGATGGCCCGGCCCAGGAACGTCACGTAGCGCTCGACGACCGGCCGATCGAGGCCGAGCCGCGCGCGCTCGTTGGCCCGCACCTCCTCGGAGGCCGGGACACCGGCGAGCATGAGGTTCACCGGGTCGCCCGGGATCACCTGGAGGACGATGAAGACCACCGTCCAGGTGAACAGGAGGACCGGGATCATGCCGGCAAGACGTCGCAGGACGTAGTTCATGAAGCGGTTCGGCTCGGCGTCAGGGGCAATCGGCGGGACGCCGCGAGGCGCCCCGCCGGGTTCACGTCAGTTGGCGGGCTCGACCTCCTGGAGGCGCACCTGCCACTGGCCGACGGCGTAGCGCAGGCCCTTGATCTTGGCCGAGTGCACCACGGTCTGCACCTGGTCGTGGACGGGGAAGAAGATCGCGGCGTCCATGATCATCTTCTGCGCGTCGGTGTAGAGCTTGGAGGCCTGCTCGGGCGACGTGGCGGAGCCGGCATCGGCGAGCAGCTTGTCCAGAGCCGGGTCAGCCCAGCGGGCCCAGTTGAACTTGAACTTGCCGGGCTCGGGGATGTTGGCGCTGGTGAAGGGGATCGTCAGCACCGACGGCGAGTTGTTGACCCAGCGGATCGGCAGCACGTCGTAGTCGTTGGCGAAGATGAGCTCGTCCTGCTTCTGCTTCAGGACGTTCTCGACCTTGAGGTCGATGCCGACGCGCTTCACGTCGCCCTGGATCGCGACGCAGGTATCCGGCTCGAGCAGGCACGGCGCATAGAGGCTCAGCGGCTTGCCGCCCTTCTCGCG
Source organism: uncultured Alsobacter sp. (assembly GCF_945952055.1). Lineage (GTDB taxonomy): Bacteria > Pseudomonadota > Alphaproteobacteria > Rhizobiales > Beijerinckiaceae > Alsobacter. The sequence goes on along the minus strand of NZ_CAMFHB010000019.1, from coordinate 76,497 downwards.
GATGCCGTTGGCGCCGACCTTCCAGCCGGCGTCCTCCAGCATCTTGGCCGCCTTGTCGCGGTTGAACGGATAGTAGGCCTCGACCGACTTCGAATAGGCCGCCATCGACGGCGCCAGCGGCCCCCAGGCGGGCTTCGCGAGGCCGAAGAACAGGTTCTGCGACAGCTTCGGACGGTCGATCGCCGTCATGAAGGCTTCACGCACGGGCTTCTCGGCGAAGGGGCCGCGCGACGTGTTGAGCAGCAGGCCGTAGGGCAGGCCGGCGGCGACGCCCACGGTCGCCTTGAACTTCCCGCCGTCGGCGAGACGATTGGTGTCGAGCGGCGGCGTGATGTCGGAGATCTGGACTTCGCCCGCTTCCAGAGCCGCGACGCGGGTCGCCGCGTTCGGAATGAAGCGGTGAATGATCTTGGCGACCTTCGGCGGCCCCTGCACGGCCGAGAAGGACGGCGCCCACTTGTAGTCCGGGTTGCGCTCGAGGACGACCTCGCGGCCCTTCTCCCACGACACGAACTTGAACGGGCCCGTGCCGACCGGCGCCTGGGCGAAGCCCGTGTTGCCGAGCTTCTGCACGGCCGTGGGGCTCACCGGCGAGAGTTCGTTCTCCGTGTAGGAGGACACGGCGTCGGCGAACGGACGCTTGTAGCGCACGCGGATCTCGTAGGGGCCCAGCACGTCGGAGCCCTCGTAGGGCCCGAGCATGTCGACGGCGCCCTGCGAGCCGGTCTTGGGATCGGCGATGGTGTCGAAGGTAAACTTCACCGCCTCGGCGTTGAACGGCGTCCCGTCGTGGAACTTCACGCCCTCGCGCAGCTTCAGCGTCACCGACTTGTTGTCGGGCGCCACGGTCCAAGACGTCGCGAGCCACGGCGACATCTTGCCGTTCTCGTCGGCGGCGATGAGCTGGTCGAAGACCTGGACGATCACCTGCTCCTCGTGGCGCGACTGCGTCACGCGCGGATCGTAGGTCACGTCGCTGTTGCTGTCGTCAGCCCAGACGATCGTCATGTCCTGGGCATGGCCCCGGCCCATCGGTCCGAGCAGTCCGGCCAGGAGAATCGTCCCGGCCAGCAAGAGTGTACGGCGTCCTGTCATGTCATCCCCTCTCCGGTCACGACCGCGACGTTCGCCGCGGATCCGCTGTTGCTTCACAAGTCCCGCGCTCTTGCCGGCGCGTCACACGACGTCCTTGCCTCCCTTGAACACCCGCAGGCGGCCGACCTCGCCGAGCACGGCGATGTCCACGGTGGGATCGCCGTCGACGAGCACGAGGTCAGCCAGCCGCCCCGGCGCCACGCGCCCCGCCTCGAGGCCGAGCAGATCGGCGTTCGTGGCGGTGGCGGCGGTGATCGCCTCGAGCGGCGTGAGCCCGCCCTGCACCAGCAGGGCGAGTTCCTTCCAGTTCACCGGCCCGTGCTCCAGCATGAAACCGGCGTCGGTGCCCGAACAGATGCGCACGCCGGCCTTGCGGGCCATCGTGAGCGATTTCCACTTCGCCTCGCGCGCGGCATTCAGCCACGCCCAGGCACCGGGCGACACGCCCTGCTCCTGTGGCGAGAAGTCGAAGTTGCGCTCGTTCACGAGCAGCGTCGGCACGTAGTAGGTGCCGTGCTTGACCATCAGCTCGATGATGCGCTCGTCGCAGAAATGGGCGTGCTCCACGCAGTCCACGCCGTGGATGATCGTGTTCGCGAGGCCCTCGTCGCCGGAGGTGTGCGCGGCCACCGTGTAGCCCTGCATGTGGGCCTCGTCGCAGGCGGCGGCGATCTCCTCGTTGGTCATCTCCTGCCGGCACCACACACCGGGCTTCTTCCAGAAGGAGACGCAGGTGTTCAGCTTGATGAAGTCGGCGCCGCGCTTGATCTCCTCGCGGACGCCCTGGCGGAAGGCGACCGGCCCGTCGCAGGGCCGCGTCAGGTCGCGGAACTCGGCATGGTCGGCCCAGCCCGGCTGGTCCATGTGCCCGCCGGTGACCGAGAGGCCCCGGCCGCAGGCCTTGATGCGCGGCCCTTCCACGTGCCCGGCATCGATGGCGCGGCGCAGGTCGATGATCGCGCCGCCCGGCGCATGCATGTCGCGCAGCGCCGTGAACCCGTGCCGCAGGCTGTTGCGGGCATAGCCCGCAGCGCGCAGCGCAACGGCTGGATAGGAGAGTTCCGCGAGCTCAGCGCGGAAGGCGCGCTTGTGCGGAATGCCGCTGTAAGCGAGGTGGACGTGGGCGTCGATGAGCCCGGGGATCAGCGTCTGACCCGGCGCGTCCACGGCGCGGACGCCGTCCGGCGTACCGATATCGGCCGAGCGCCCCACGGCGGCGATGCGCTCGCCCTCGACGAGCACGGAAGCTCCTTCGAGCACGGCACCCGTGCCGGTGACCACGCGCCCGGCGCGGATCAGCAGACGGGCGCCCGCGCCGCTCATGCCGACCATCCCTCCGCACGAAGCTTCTCGGCGAGGTCCCAGGCCCGGACATACTGGTCGTGAATGCCCGACGCGTCCTGCAACGCGAGGTGGACGAAGGCCGGCGCGATCTCGACGGGATCCTTCCAGATCTTGCGCTGGGCCTCGCCGTAGGTGATCTCGCTCATCGAGGTGTGCACGGGATGCCCGGGCGTCACGCTGTTCACGGCGACGTTATAGGGCGCGAACTCGAGCGCCAGCGCTCGCGACAGGCCCTCGATCCCGAACTTCGTCGCGCAGTAAGTCGATTCGTCGACGCCGCCGCGGATGCCCGCGTTGCTCGACACGTTCATGATCGAGCCGGCCTTGCGCGCCTTCATGCCCGGCGCCACCGCGCGGCAGCACAGGAACGTGCCGCGCAGGTTGATGTCGTGCATCCAGTCCCAGTCCTCGGCGCTCACCGCCTCGATGGGCTTGAAGAAGATGACGCCGGCATTGTTGACCAGCACGTCGATGCGGCCCTCGCGCGCCTCGATCGCGGCGAAGGTGGTCGCGATCTCCTGCGCCGAGCGCAGGTCGAGCACGTGCGCGTCGGCGGTGCCGCCGGCCGCACGAATGCCCGCGACGACGACATCCAGCTCATCGGCGAGGCGGTCGATGGCGTGAACGCGCGCACCCTCGGCCCCGTAAAGCTGGACGACGGCGCGGCCGATGCCGCGGGCTGCTCCCGTGACGACGCAGACCTTGCCCTGCAGCTTGCCGCTCACGTGGCCACCCTCCCCCCGTCGATGAGGAGACCGACCCCGGTCACGAAGGACGACTGGTCCGAGGCCAGGTAGAGCACTGTCTGGGCGATCTCGTCGCCCGTCCCCATGCGCCCCATCGGCGTGATGGCGCGCCAGCGCTCCTCGGTCGCGGCCGGATCGTTCGAGAGCACGGCGTTGCGCCGGTTCATGTCCGTGTCGATGACGCCGGGGTTGATGGCATTCACCCGGATGTTGCGCTTGGCGTACTCGATGGCCAGCACGCGCGTCAGGGACATCACCGCGCCCTTCGACGCGGCATAGGAGATGTTGCCGCCCACGTTGGCGAAGGCGCTGACGCTCGAGTTGTTGACGATGGTGCCGCCACCGTTGCGCAGCAGCGCCGGGATGGCATGCTTGCAGCCGAAGAACGTGCCCTTCAGGTTGATGCCGATGACGCGGTCGAAGAGCTCCTCGGTGACGTCGGTCGACGGCGTCACAGGCTGCTCGATCCCGGCATTGTTGAAGATGGTGTCGAGCTTGCCGTAGCGCTGCTCGGCGGTGTCGATCAGGGCCGCGACGTCGGCCTCCTTCGACACGTCGCAGCGCTGGAAGACGCCACGCCCACCGGCCGCTTCGATCTCGGCCACGGCGCTCGCGCCGCCCGCCATGTCCACGTCACCGATGACCACCGCCGCACCTTCGCGCGCGAACAGCAGCGCCGTGGCGCGCCCCATTCCGTTGCCCGCGCCGGTGACGACCGCGACCTTGCCCTGAAGCCTCACGCCTTGAGCCTCCGCTTGGCATCCGGCTTGCCTCCTGAGCGGCTGGCCGGGCTCTTCGTCGAGTACGAGCGGATCGTAGCTTCGGTCTAATTGTCTAACAAGCTAATCTTTGTGCTTGAGACGGAAACCGGGTCATGGTCGGATGCAGTCGCTGCGCACAAGGGCTGCGATGACGACCCTGAACCCCGACGAGATCCTCAGGATAGAGGGCCTCCAGACCGTGTTCGACACGGAGGATGGCCCCGTGCGCTCCGTCGACGGTGTCGACCTGCGCCTGCGGCGGGGCGAGACGCTGGCGATCGTCGGCGAGTCGGGCTCGGGCAAGTCCGTCACCTGCCTGAGCCTGATGGGCCTCGTGCAGTCGCCCGGGCGCATCGCGCAGGGCACGATTGTCTTTCGCACGCGCGGCGGCACCGAGGTCGACCTGGCGCGGATGGACGATGCCCAGTTGCGCGCCATCCGCGGCAACGAGATCGCGATGATCTTCCAGGAGCCGATGACGAGCCTGAACCCTCTCTTCACGGTCGGCGACCAGATCGCCGAGGCGGTGGAGGAGCATGCGGGCAAGAGCCGCGCCGAGGCCTGGACCATCGCCATCGAGAGCCTGCGGCGCGTCGGCATCGCCGACCCTGAGCGGCGCGTGGACGACTACCCGCACCAGATGTCGGGCGGCATGCGCCAGCGGGTGATGATCGCCATGGCGCTCGCCTGCAATCCGTCCGTCCTCATCGCCGACGAGCCGACCACCGCGCTCGACGTGACCATCCAGGCCCAGATCCTCGACCTGCTGCGGGAGTTGCGCAGCCAGGACGGCGGCGGCATGAGCATCGTCTTCATCACCCACAACATGGGTGTCGTCGCCGAGATCGCCGACCGCACGGCGGTCATGTATGCCGGGCGTGTCGTCGAGACGGGGCCGGTGCGCTCCATCTTCCGGTCGCCCCGCCATCCCTACACGCGCGGCCTGCTCGGCAGCATCGCCCGCGCCCGCCGCGACGCGGCCGGGCTGCGCGAACCGCTTCCGGCCATTCCGGGCAACGTGCCCAACCCGCTGGACCTGCCGCCGGGCTGCCCCTTCGCGCCCCGCTGCGCCCATGCGATCGAGGCCTGCACGACAGTGGAGCCGCCGCTGGAGCAGGTCGACGGCGAGCATTCCACCCGCTGCCTGCGCTGGAGGGAGCTGTGAGCGCCGCCGCGACGGACTCCCCGGCCATGCCGACCGCCGGAAGCATCAAGCCTCTGCTCGAGGTCGACGGCCTCACCAAGCACTTCGGAGGCGAGCGTCCGTTCTTCGGCAATGCCAAGCCGCTGATCCGCGCCATCGACGGGGTGAGCTTCACCGTCGCGCCGGGAGAGGTCGTGGGTCTCGTCGGCGAATCGGGGTCGGGCAAGACCACCATCGGCCGCACGGTCCTGCGCCTGACCGACCCCACCGCTGGAACGATCCGCTTCGACGGCGCGGACATCACCACCATCGACCGTGCCGCGATGCGCCCCTTCCGGCGGCGGATGCAGATCGTCTTCCAGGACCCGTTCGCGAGCCTCAACCCGCGCCTGCGCGTCGGCTCGACGCTCGCCGAGGCGCTGACCATCCACGACCTGTGGCGCGGGCGCAGCCACCGCGACGCCATCGTCGAGATCCTCGAGCGCGTCGGCCTGTCGGCCCAGCACCTCGACCGTTATCCGCACGAGTTCTCCGGCGGCCAGCGCCAGCGCATCGTCATCGCCCGCGCGCTCGCCGTGGAACCCGACCTGATCGTCGCCGACGAGCCCGTCTCTGCCCTCGATGTGTCGATCCAGGCGCAGATCATCAACCTGCTGGCGCGGCTTCAGCGCGAGTTCGGCCTCGCGATGCTGTTCATCTCGCATGACCTCAGCGTCGTCGAGTACATCTGCGACCGGGTGATCGTGCTCTATCTCGGCAAGGTCATGGAGATGGCGCCCGTGGAGCGCCTCTTCGCCGCGCCCCAGCACCCCTACTCCATGGCCCTGCTGGCCGCCGCCCCCGTCGCCGACCCCGACGCACCGCGCCGGCGCATCATCCTCAAGGGCGACATTCCGAGCCCCGCCAAGCCCCCGTCGGGCTGCGTCTTCCGCACCCGCTGCCCCTTCGCGGGCGACGCCTGCGCCACCACCGTGCCACCGCTGCGCGAGATGGCACCAGGGCACTTCAAGGCCTGCATCCGGGACGATGTGGCATGACCACCCGGCGCAGTGTCGATGCCAGACGCTGCGGCCTCGTTCACATCAGGGGGCCGCTCATGCGTACCTCCAGCCAGCCTCCATCTCTCAGCCGTCATGGCCGGGCTTGGCCCGGCCACCCACGACTTCAGGACGGCCCCGGCACAGTCGTGGATGCCCGGGCCAAGCCCGGGCAGGACGCACGGGAAGAATGCAGTGAACCTGAAGAGGCCCAGACAAGGCCACGTCTCACCTCACCCCACCCGCCGCTCCCCCGCGATCACGTCCGCCGTCCTCAGCGCCAGCGCCTGCGCCGTCGCGGTGGGGTTCACCGAGGACGAGGTCACGAACACGCTGGCATCGAGCACGAACAGGTTGTCGCTGCCGTGCACGCGGCACTGCGGATCCACCACCGAGGTCTCCGGATCGCGCCCCATGCGCGCCGTGCCCATGATGTGGAAGCCGGCGTCCTTCTGCAGCGGCGTGTGGAACAGCTCCGTGGCGCCCGCCTCCCGCAGCACCTCTCCGGCGCGCTCCATGCCGTGGTCGAGGTTGCGGCGCGATGCATCCGACAGCCGGTAGACCATGCGCGGCGCCGGCAGGCCGTCGGCGTCGGTCAGCGTGTCGGACAACGCGATGCGGTTCTCGGGATCCGGCAGGTCCTCGGCGCAGACGCTGATGCCGGCGATGCGGTCGAAGCGCCGCTCAAATTCGGCGTGGTGGTCGGCGCCGAAGGGCAGCGGCATGCTCAGCGTCGCGCCCATCGAGAGCGCGAAGGGCTGCGGGCCGAAATTGAGCTGCAGTTTGCAGCCGCGGGGGAAGCCGGCCTCCGGGCGCGTGCCGAAGAATTCGAAGGAGATGATCCCGGCCTTCTGGCCGGAAGTCCAGCTGCCGAGCGGCTCGTCGAAGAGCCCCTCGACCTTCGCGTAGGGGTGCAGCATGAGGTTGCGGCCGACGAGCCCCGAGCGGTTGCCCAGGCCGTCCGGAAACGCGCCCGAACGCGACAGGAGCAGGAGGCGCGGCGTGCCCATGCCGTTGGCGGCGAGTGCGAAGCGCCGGCCGCGCACGCGGAAACGCCCGGACACGCCGGCAGAGACGAGCGCCGTCACGCGGCCTTGGGCGTCGTGCTCCAGTTCCAGCGCGCGGGTGTGGGTCAGCAGCCGGGCGCCTGCCTCCAGCGCGCGCCGCATGTAGATGCGATCGGCCGCCTGGCGTCGCCGCGCCGGGCAGCCGACGTCACAAGGGCCGACATGGGTGCACGGCTCGTCGCCCTCCCCGTCGCGCCCCTGCGTCAGATCGACGGGCCACCAATGCCAGCCGAGCCGGTCGAAGGCGGCCGCGAAGCGCCGGCCGCAGGCGCCGATCGGCGGAAGGCTCCGCAGCGTGTTGCGGCGGGCCGGCGCGGACGGATCGCCGACGACGCCCGCGAGCCCGATCTCGTCCTCGTTGAGGTCGAACCAGGGCTCGAGGTCCTCCACGCCGACGGGCCAATCCTCGCCCACGCCGTCCTCGCTGCGCATGCGGAAGTCCGCGGCCCTGAAACGCGGCATGTGCGCCGACCACCAGATCGAGCTGCCGCCGACCGCGTGCCCGACCATGGGGCGGATCGGACTGTCGGCGTCGTCCACCGGCTCGTCCTGCGGCCAGCGGCGAATGTTGGGATTGGCGTGCCAGTCGCTGCGCCGGCGCAGCTCCCAGTCAGCCCCGTCGCGCGGGATGGCGGCCGTGTCAACCCAGCCGCCGCGCTCGACGCACAGCACGTCGATGCCCTGCGATGCCAGCCTCCATGCCGCGGCGGCCCCCGTGGGTCCCGTCCCGACGATGACGACGTCCGCCTCGATGTCCGTCATGCCCCTGTCCCCTTCCCGTACCTGCCTGCCCAGAGCCCGCGATGACCAGGGACCAGGTCCGCATCCTCCTCGACGCGATGATCCCCGGCCAGGCCAACCGCTGGCCCGCGGCCGGCGACGTTCTCGACACGGAGAGCCTCGCCGCGACCCTCGGGCCGCATCTCGCAAGGCATGCAGGCAGCATGCCGCGGACGGCAGGCGAAGCGTCCGCATGGCTCGCGCGCCTGGCCGCCGACGATGCGTCCATGATGCGCGCGGTCACCGAGGCCGTCTACTCTGCCTACTACACGAGCCCGGCCGTCCAGGCCGTCATCCGGGACATCGCCGAGAGCGGCCCGCGCGATCCGTCCCCTCACTTCGACGAAGCCCTGCTGGCGCAGGTCCGCGCCCGCTCCGCACAACAGAGGAGTTCCTGACATGAGCGACGACACGGGACCGACCATCGAGCTCCTGAGCCCGCCCGACATGTTCCGCGGCCCGACCTACGAGCACGCCGCCCGGGTCGGCGACTTCATCTTCATCGCCGGCCAGGTGGCCAAGGACATCGAGGGCAAGATCATCGGCCCGAACGACGCCGAGGCGCAGGCGCGCGCGGTCTTCGAGAGCCTCGACAAGGTGCTCGCCTATTGCGGTGTCACGAAGCGCGACGTGGTGAAGGTCACGACCTACCTCGTCGACAGTGCCGATGCGCCCAAGGTCACGCCCATCCGCCTCGCCTACTTCGACGGACACCGTCCGCCCCACACGGGGGTCGTCATTAAGGCGCTGGGCGCGCCGGAGGTTCGCCTGGAGGTCGAGGCCATCGCGGTGGCGCGCCGGAAGGACTGAGCGCCATGGCCGTCCCCTTCTACGACCACGCGTTGCTCTATCGGCGGCACAAGCCCGTCATCGACGCCGCGATCCTGCGCGTGCTGGAGAGCGGGCGTCTCGACTGGGGGCCGGAAGTCCCCGCCTTCGAGGCGGAGTTCGCCGCCTTCGTGGGGGCGCCCCATGCCGTATCGGCGAACTCCGGGACGGCGGCCCTGAAGGTCGCGCTGCTGGCGCTGGGCATCGGCCGCGGCGACGCGGTCATCACGGTGGCCAACACCGACATCGCCAGCCTCTCGGCCATCCGGCTCGTCGGCGCCACGCCGATCCTGGTCGACGTGGATCCGGTGAGCCTGACGATGGATCTCGACGCCATGCGCGCCGCGATCACCCCGGCGGTGAAGGCTGTCCTGCCGGTCGATCTCTACGGTCATCCCGCCGAGCTTCCGGCCATCCTGGAGGTCGCGGCCCGGCATGGCCTCGCGGTGATCGAGGACGCCTGCCTGGCGCTCGGCGCCTCGATCGATGGGCGGCGCGTGGGCACGCTGGCCCACGTCACCTGCTTCAGCTTCGCGCCCACGAAGCACCTCGGCTCCATCGGTTCGGGCGGGGCCTGCGTCACCGCCGACGCCGCGCTCGCCGAGCGCATGCAGAAGATCGCCGCCTACGGCCAGGCGCGCTCCCGGCACATGGCCGGCGCAGCCCAGACCATGCTGCACCACGAGACCGAGGGCCTGAACGAGCGCCTCGACGAACTGCAGGCCGCCGTGCTGCGCGCCAAGCTGCCCCAGGTGCCGGACAGCCTCGCCGCGCGTCGGCGGCAGGCGGGCCTCTATGCGCGGGCGCTGGCCGGCTCGGCCGCCGAGCCACCCCAGCCCTCGCCCCGCGTCGAGCACGCGTTCCGCAACTACGTGGTCCATCTCGACGACCGTGACGGCGTGCGCGCCCGCCTTGCCGCGCGCGGCATTCCCACCGCCCTTTCCTACGCCCCGCCCCTGCACCTCCATCCGGCCTTCGCGGACCTCGGTCTCGGGCGCGGCAGCTTCCCCGTCTCGGAGCGCTCGGGCGACCGCCTGATGGGCCTGCCCATCGGCCCGCATCTCACGGACGATCAGGTGATGGAGGTGGCGAACGCGGTCGTCGAGGAAGCAGGACGGTGAAGGGAACACGACGGTTCTGCCGACCGACAGCCTAAGCCGCCCGCTTCTTCCCCGCCTCGTGCAGCGTGATGTAGAGCGCCGAGCCCGCCACCAGCAGGCCACCCACGACCGTGGCGCGGTCCGGCGTCTCCCCGAACAGGCTGAACCCGATCGCGGTGGAGAGCACGATGCGCAGATACTGGACCGGGGCGATGCCCGAGGCGTCGGCGCCGCGATAGGAGGAGATCGAGCACCACTGGCCGAGTGTCCCGGCGATGCCGATGAGGAGGGTGAGGCCCCACACCCATCCCGCCGGCCAGGTCCACGCGGCCACCGCCCAGGGCAGGTTGATGACCGTGGTGGTGAGCGCGATGAAGCCCATGATCGTGGCGGTCGACTCGGTGCGGGTGAGACCCTTGGTGGCCAGCGAGATGCCCGCGCCGTTCACCGCCAGGAGAACCGCCACGATGACCGGCCAGTCGAGGCCGATGGTCGTCGGCCGGGCCACGACGATGATCCCCGCGAAGCCCACCAGCGAGGCCGCCCAGCGACGCCACCCGACCACCTCGCCCAGCACGGGTCCCGCGGCCATGGTCGTGAAGACGATGCTGCCGAAGAAGATGACCGTCGCGGTGGCCTGCGGCAGGGTCGCGAAGACGTAGTAGTAGGCGACGATGCCGATGGCGCTGAGCATGCCGCGGGCGACGTGCATCAACGGCCGGTCACTGGTGAAGGCCAGCCTGAAGGACCCCCGCAGCCAGAGGGCGAGGAAGAGGATCTGGATGGCGCTGCGGACGAGCCCGACCTGCGGCGCGTTGATGCTCGGGCCGATCAGCCGGGCGAGGGCCGCCTCGAGGGTGAACAGCAGCATGGCCAGGAAGGCGAGGCCATAGGCCCGCAGCACCGTCCGGTCCATGCCCCCAGCATGACCGCCCCGAGGCGGCCCCTCCCTGTCGACCTGGGCCGCGCCGTCAGCCGCCGCGGCGGCGTGTCCGGGCGACGAGCAGAAGGTGATCTTCCAGGGCCGTCCGCAGCTCGTCGAGCGTCGGCTCGGCATTGAACTGCGACAGCACCCAGTCACGGAACGCCTCGTGCTGGCGCGCGACCTTGGACAGGTCCTTGTCGCGGTAGGGCTCGAGGCTGAAGATCACCAGCACGTGCCGCGCAATGGCGTTCCACAGGGTCGCGGCGATCTCGTTGCGCGAGGCGCGGCAAATGGTCCGGTGAAACTCCAGGTCCGCCCGCAGCGACGCACGGGCGTCGCCGGCCTTGGCCGACATGCGCATCTGCTCGATGGCATTGTTGAGCTCGGCCGGGTCTTCGGCGCCGCTGCGCCAGTTGGCGATGGCGTCGCGCAGCAAGAAGGTCTCCAGCATGAGCCGGACCTCCATCACCTTCTCGATCGTCGCGGGCTCGAAGGAGGCCACGCGGTAGCCGCGGTGGCCGCCGCCGGACAGGATCCCCTGCGCGTGAAGCACCTTCAGCGCCTCGCGGATCGGCACCCGGCTCACGCCGAGCTTGTCCGCCAGGGATGTCTCGACGATGCGTTCGCCCGGACTGAGAAGACGCGTGGCAATGGCCTCTGCCACGGAATCGGCGATCGATTCGGCGAGCAGCAGCCGCTTGGGCTGCGGAAACGCTTCGATCGAGGCCTCGAACTTGGGTGCTGCGCTATTCACTGCCACGTCCTCCGGGCGATGCGGCCTGCCTCTGCAACGCCCCAGGGGCGATGTCGATGCCGGTCGTCGCGACCCATGCGTTGGCGACGATATATCGTTCGCCGATTCTCACAGAATATTGGCTCCGAAATTCCGGGCCGGATCCATTTCCCGGACGAGACGCCCGGTCGGGCGCGCGGCCTCCCCACCCTTGCGGGGCAGGAACCGTCCGAACCCGGGGGCCACGGCGAGCGAGCCGCCGTCGATCACGGGCGTGCCCCGCACGAGCACCGTTTCCGGCCATCCGCGGATCACGCGGCCCGCATAAGGCGTATAGCCCGCCAAGTCATGCATCTTTTCGTCGGAGAGCGTGACTTCGCGCTCCGGATCCCAGATCGCGATGTCGGCGTCCGCCCCCGCGGCGATCGTGCCCTTGCGCGGATGGAGGTTGTAGATCTTGGCCGGATTGGTGGCCGTGAGCTCGACGAAGCGGCTGAGCCCCATCCCCCGCCTGTTCACCATCAGGTCGAACATCAGCGGCATGCGGGTTTCGAGCCCGGGCATGCCGTTGGGGATCTGCTTGAAGGGCGGGTTGGGCCCGGCCCTGAGCTTACCCGTCTCGTCGAAGCGGGACGGCGCGTGGTCGGAAGACACCAGCTGGAGGTCGCCGAGGTCCAGGGCCCGCCACAAGGCATCCTGGTCGGAGGCCGAGCGCGACGGCGGGCTGAACATCAGCTTGGCGCCTTCCAGGCCCGGTCGGTCGACGTCCTCGGCCTTCAGCACCAGGTACTGCGGACAGGTCTCCGCGAAGAGCTTCACACCGCGCCCGCGCGCCGCCCGGATCACCTCCGCGCCTTCCGCCGTGGACACGTGGAAGATCATCACGGGCTGGTCGACGAGCTCCGACATGGCCGCGAGCCGGGTGAAGGCTTCCGTCTCGGCCAGCCGCGGATGCGACATGGCGTGGAACTTCGGCGCGACGTGCCCGGCCTCTGTCAGCTTGCGCGCCATCCAGCTCAGCATGCCGTGGTTCTCGGCATGCACGCAGACCATGGCGCCGGACCGTCGGGCGGCGAGCAGCACGTCCAGGAACTTCTCGTCGTCCACCTTGAGCCGGTCATAGGTCATGAACAGCTTGATGGAGCCGATGCCCTCCTCGACCATGGCCGGGATGTCGGTCGCCAGGGTCTCCGCCGTCGGATCGGCGATGATCATGTGCAGCGCGTAGTCGATCACGGCGCCCTTGGCCGCGAGCGCCCGGTACTCCGACACCACCTCCGGCAGCTTCATGCCGACATGCTGGGCGGCGAAGGGAATGATCGTCGTGGTGCCGCCGAACGCCGCCGAGCGGGTCGCGGTCTCGAAGGTGTCGGCATTCCTGAAGCCGCCCGCCGTCATCTGCTCGACATGGCAGTGGGCGTCGATGCCGCCGGGCAGGACGAGCTTTCCCGCGGCGTCGATCTCGCGCCGGCCCTGTCCGAGCCCACGGCCGACGGCGACGACGGTCTCGCCCTCGATGGCGACGTCGGCTTTCACCGAGTCGGTCGCCGTCACGACGGTCCCGCCGCGGATCACCAGATCGTAGGCCGCACTCATTCCCGGGTCTCTCCCTGCCGAGGCTCTTGCCGCGCCGGTCCCCCGCATTGGCCGGCACGCTTGCGACGCTAGAATGTATACATTAAGACAAGCTAGCAGTCTCGTGGCGATGAGGCTTTTTCACATGCGACCCAGCAATGCAAGCGCCGACCGCACCCGGCCGGCCCGGAGCGTCTAGCCCATGGTGAGGATCGGCGTCGATGTCGGTGGCACGTTCACCGACTTCATCCTGATGGACGAGAACGACGGCGCGGTGCGCTTCTACAAGGTCCCGTCCACGCCCTCCGACCCCTCGCAGGCGATCGAGAACGGGCTCAGGCAGCTCCTCGATCTCGCCGGCGTCCCCGGCTCGCAGGTCGCCTATCTCGGCCACGGCACCACGGTCGCGACCAACATCGTCATCGAGCGGCGCGGGGCCAAGACCGGACTGCTCACGACCAAGGGCTTCCGCGACGTGCTGGAGCTCGGCCGCCAGGACCGCCCCTCGATCTACGACTATCGCCTGCGCAAGCCCCCGCCCCTCGTGCCGCGCGACCGGCGCATGGAGGTGACGGAGCGCATCGGTCCCGAGGGCACCGCGCTGATCCCGCTCGACGAGGCCTCGCTGGAGGACGCCGTGCTGGCGCTGCGCGAGCATGCGGTCGAGGCGGTCGCGATCTGCTTCCTGCATTCCTACCTGGCACCCGAGCACGAGGAGGCGGCCCGCGCCGCCGTCGAGCGCCTGATGCCGGGCGTCTATGTCAGCGTGTCCTCGCGCATCCTGCCCGAGTTCCGCGAGTTCGAGCGGATGTCGACGACCGTCGTCAACGCCTTCACCGGGCCGCGCATGGGCCGCTACCTGGAGGAGTTCCGCCGCCGCGTGCGCGAGCTCGGCATCCCGGCCGAGCCCTACACCATTCATTCCAACGGCGGCCTGATGTCGGTCGAGACGGCGCGCGAGTGCCCGGTGCGCACCTGCGTGTCCGGCCCGGCCGCCGGCGTCGTGGGCGCCGCCGCCATCGGCACGCTCGCGGGCCTGCCCGACCTCATCACCTTCGACGTCGGCGGCACCTCGACCGACGTGTCCCTGATCCACGAGGGCAGGCCGCTCTTCACCGGCAACCGGCTCGTCGCCGGCTATCCGGTGAAGACGCCGATGATCGACATCCACGTCATCGGCGCCGGCGGCGGTTCGATCGCCGCGGTCGACGAGGCGGGCGCCCTCAAGGTCGGACCGCGTTCGGCAGGCGCCTCGCCCGGCCCGGTCGCCTATGGCCAGGGCGGCACCGAGGCGACGATCACCGACGCCAACCTGTGCCTCGGCCGGCTCGATCCCGACGCCTTCCTGGGCGGGCGCATGAGCGTCGACCTCGAGGCCGCGCGCCGCGTCATCGCAGAGAAGATCGCAGCACCCCTCGGCCTCACGCCCGAGGCCGCCGCGCACGGCATCATCCAGATCGCCAACGCCAACATGAGCCGCGCCATCCGCGCCGTGTCGGTGGAGCGCGGCTACGCGATCTCCGACTTCGCGCTGGCGGCCTTCGGCGGCGCCGGTCCGCTGCACGCCGCCGAAGTGGCGGTGGAATGCGGCATCCCGCGCGTGCTCATCCCGATCGAGCCCGGCACGGTCTGCGCCCGCGGCATGCTGCACACCGACCTCTCGTCGGACTACGTGCGCAGCTGCTTTGGCGACGCGGATCCGGCGAGCTGGGGCGCGATTCTGGAACAGCTCGCGGCGCTCGGCCGCGACGGCAATGCCTGGCTGGAGCGCGAGGGCATCGCGCCGGCGCTGCGCAGCGAGCGGCGCATTCTCGACGCGCGCTACCGCGGCCAGAACTTCGAGGTGAAGGTCGACTGCACGGGCCTCGGCGCCGGCGACTTCGACGAGCTGGTGCGCCGCTTCCACGCCGCGCACGACCGCGAATACGGCTATTTCATCCCGGACCGCGACATCGAGTTCGTGAGCTGCCGCCTGCAGGCCGTCGGCGAGGTGCCGAAGCCGCCGGCGCGCGAACACAAGGGCGGCGCCTCCGTCGCCGGCGCGCGCATCGGCGAGCGGCCCGTCTACATCGACGCGAAGCACGGCTGGCAGACCGCGACCGTCTACCAGCGCGAGCAACTCCCCGTCGGCCAGCCGCTGATGGGGCCGGCCATCGTCAACGAGATGAGCGCGACCACGGTGGTGCTGCCCGGCCAGCGCCTCACCGTCGACCGCTACGGCAACATGATCCTGGAGGTGGCCCCGTGACCGAGACCGCCGGCGGCAGCGCGCCGCGCCTGTTCGACGCCATCCAGATGGAGGTGTTCTCCAACCGCCTCCTCGCCATCGCCGAGGACATGGGCTCGATCCTCATCCGCTCGTCGTTCTCGACCAACATCAAGGAGCGGCGCGACTGCTCCACCGCGCTCTTCGACGAGCGCGGCCGGCTCATCGCCCAGGCCGACCACATCCCGATCCACCTCGGCGCGATGATCGGCGCCGTGGAGGCCATCCTCGCCCGCTACAAGCTCGAGGACATGGCCCCCGGCGACGCCTTCATCTGCAACGACCCCTATCTCGCCGGCGGCAGCCACCTGCCCGACATCTCGATCATAACGCCGGTGCACCACGACGGCGTCGTGCGCTTCTTCGCCGGTAACATCGCCCACCACGCCGACGTCGGCGGGCGCACGCCGGGGTCCACCTCCGGCACCTCGCGCTCGATCTTCGAGGAAGGCATCCGCCTGCCGGTGATCCGCATCGCGCGGGCCGGCACCATC
Source organism: uncultured Alsobacter sp. (assembly GCF_945952055.1). Taxonomy (GTDB): domain Bacteria; phylum Pseudomonadota; class Alphaproteobacteria; order Rhizobiales; family Beijerinckiaceae; genus Alsobacter. The sequence continues at coordinate 60,602 of NZ_CAMFHB010000019.1, read as the reverse complement.
GACGTCGACCTGCTCGAGCTCATCGCCCACAACACCCGCGACCCCGAGGAGCGCATCCTCGACCTGAAGACACAGGTGGGCACCAACGCCCGCGGCGCCGAGATGCTGCTGCGGCTCGTCGACCGCATGGGCTGGCCGACCGTGGAGCTTGCGCTCGAGGACATCCTCACCTACACGAGCCGCCGCCTGAAGGCCCGCTTCGCCGCCCTGCCGGACGGCGAGTACACCTTCGAGCGCTCGCTGGACGACGACGGCTTCGAGGGCCCCAAGGTCCCGATCGTCTGCACGGCGCGCATCAAGGGCGACACGCTGGAGCTCGACTTCGCCGGCTCCGGGCCGGAAGCGCGCGGTGCCGTGAACCTGCCCGACAGCGCCATCAAGGCCTCGGTCTACTACTGCGTGAAGGCGGTGCTGGACCCCGGCCTGATGCCGAACCAGGGCATCATCGACCCGATCAAGATCACGGCGCCCGAAGGCACCATCGTCAACCCGCGCCCGCCGGCCGCCGTCGCGGCCCGCGCCGTCACCTCGAACCGCCTCTGCGGCGCGGTCTTCGGCGCGCTCTACCAGGCACTGCCGCCCGAGGACACCATGGCCTCGTGCAACGACTCGACCTCGGCCACCTCGGTCTCCGGCTGGCACCCGCGCCGCAAGGCCACCTACGTCTATCCCGAGAGCATGGGCGGCGGGGCCGGCGCCTTCGCCGACATGGACGGCCAGGACGCGGTGCACGTCCACACGGTCAACTCGACCAACCTCCCGGTCGAGGCGCTGGAACTTGAATACCCGCTGCTGCTTGACGAGTACTGCCTGGTGCCGGATTCCGGCGGCGCCGGCCGCCACCGCGGCGGCCTCGGCATGGCCCGCCAGATCCACATCCGCAACGATGGCACCATCTTCTCGGCCCGCTCGGACGCTCACCTCGTGCCGGCGCCCGGCGTCCATGGCGGCAAGCCGTCGAGCGTGACCCGCATCGTCCGCAACGCCGGCACGCCCGGCGCCGAACTGCTCCACTCCAAGGCCTCCGGCCTCGTCATGAAGGCCGGCGAGACCATCCGCGTCGAAACGCTCGGCGGCGGCGGCTGGGGCCCGCCCTCGCAGCGCCCGATCGAACTGCTGGCCGCGGATCTCCGCCAGGGCAAGGTCTCGCGCGAAGCGGCGCTGCGGGACTACGGCGCGGAGATGGTGGCGAAGGCGGAGGCGATGAAGCCGACGGGGCCGCTGTAGGCCGAGGTCCCGAGCCAGTCTCACCCGTTGACTTGACCTCTCAGCCGTCCTGCCCGGGCTCGGCCCGGGCATCCACGACTTTGCCGGGGCCATCCTGAAGTCGTGGGTCCCCGGGCCGAGCCCGGGGATGACGTGCGGAGGGGTGGGCACGGGCGAAGGTCTTTGTAGGCGAGGAGTTCCCTCACCCCATCACCACGCCCGTCACCACGATGTGCTGACCCTGCAGCACGGGCGCGCCCCAGGCCTGGGCGATGACGATCCCGTCCACGCCCGCACGCGCGGGCCACGGCGGCAGGTCGATGCGCTCGAAGTCGTGCAGCAGGCCCACCGCCTCGCCGGCCTTGACCGGCACCCCGCAGGGCATCAGCGGCTCGTAGTGGCCGGCAAAGGGCGCCACGGTGAAGCAGCTGCGGTCGACCATCGCGACCATGCGCTGCGAGCCGTCCGCGTGGTGGGCGATCTTCTCGATGGTCCCCGTCAGCTGCCCATGGTGGATGGCGGCTGCGCGGACGCCCTGGCGACCGTAGCGCACGCCCTCGTGGCTGACGGCGCCGCCCCAGCCGAGCTCCGTGCCGACCGTGATCTTGCCCAGCCGTTCGGCCTCGCTCGGGAGCAGCCCGGGCGTCTCGTTCTGGTAGGTGATGACCAGCGGCGTGCCGAACCACCGGGCGGTGTCCTCGATGAGCTTGCTCTGCACCGGATCGGCGATCGGGTGGAAGCTCGCCCCGGGCGCGAAGCGCGCCACCTGGCCGCCGGCATGCAGGTCGATCACCACGTGCACGTGCTGCCAGAGCGAGGTGCGCACGAAGTCGGCGATGCGGTGGGTGATGCCGGCGATGCCGGGCACGCGCCCCGCGCCGTCGACGAAGGCACGGTTGAGGTTCACGCGGTCGTCGAGCGTCGAGTCCCGCGTGCCTGCCCTGAAGGCCGCGACGTTCAGCACCGGGATGAGGATGATGCGCCCGCGCACGTCGCCGATGGCGATTTCGTCCATCAGGTGGCGGATCGCCATCGGGCCTTCGTACTCGTTGCCGTGGTTGGAGCCGAAAGCGACGAGCCCCTGCCCGGCCTTCGCCTCCGGGCCGACGAAGACCGTGAGCGGGATGAGGTGGTCACCCCAGATCGAGTCATGCTCCAGCGCGACGTAGTAGTCGCGCCGGCCGGGGCTCTCGAGATCGAGGAGGGCTGGGCGGACGATCTGGCGGTCGGTCATGGGTGTGGCCTCGGCGATTGTGGATCTGTCTTGCAATGAAGCCTCGACCCCTCAGCCGTCATGCCCGGGCTTGGCCCGGGCACCCACGACGTCGGGCGGCCCAGGCAAAGTCGCGGGTCCCCGGGCCAAGCCCGGGGATGACGGCTGAGAGAGGGTGCGTCGTCGACAAAGTTGCACAGCATCTCAATTGGCGCGGTGGGCCTGGATGAAGTCGCGGTCGACCTCGACGCCGATGCCCGGCAGGTCGGGGATCAGCACCGTCCCGTCGTCCTCCAGCCGGAACGGCCGGCCGACGGTCACGCCGCGGGTGAGCGCGCTCTGGCTGACGTTGAACTCGACGAAGCGCGCCCGCGGCAGCGTCGCGATGAGCTGCAGGCTGTAGCCGGTGAGGAGGTGCGTGAGCCAGGAGTGCGGCACGAGGTCGATGCCGGCTTCCTCGGCGAGGCGCGCCACCTCGCGGGCGACGGTGAGGCCGCCGCAGCGCGACAGGTCCGGCTGGATGACGTCGACGCAGCCCTGCTGGATGAAGCGCTCGAAGTCCCACACCGTCGCGACCTGCTCGCCCGCCGCGACGGGCACGGGGCTCGCGGCGCGCACGGCCGCGTACTCGTCGAAGCGCTCGGGATGGATGAAGTCCTCGACCCAGCCGACGCCGTAGTCGGCGAGCCATTCGCACAGCGCGATCGCCTCGCGGCGCGAGCGCATCGGGCCCGGTTTCGACCAGCCGACCGGATACCAGCCGGGATCGACGAGCAGCGCCCGGTCCGGCCCCAGCGCCTCGCGCGCGGCCGCGACCAGTTCGCGGTCCCGGCCGGGGTCTTCGCCGAAGACGCCCCAGCCGAACTTCACGGCCCGGAAGCCGAGGTCGACATAGCCCTTCGCCGCGGCGGCCATGCCCTCCGGCGTGTCGCGGAAGAGCGTCGAGGCATAGGCCGTGACGCGGTCGCGCCGGCGGCCGCCGAGAAGCGTCGAGAGCGGCACGCCCGCGGCCTGGGCGCGGATCGACCACAGGCAGTTGTCGATGGCCGAGATGCACTGCATGGCGATGCCGCGCCGCCCGTAGTAGGCGCTCCCGACATAGAGCCTGTCCCACAGCCGCTCGACCTCCAGCGGGTTCTCGCCGACGAGGAGCTCCGAGAGCGACTTGAAGCCCATCACCGCCATGCCGGGCCCGGCGATGATGGCCACCGCCGGCGGCGCCAGCGTCTCGACGTCGGCCCATCCCTCGAGCCCCTCGTCCGTCGCCACGCGCACCAGCAGCTGCCAGTCGCCATTGTCGGTCGCTTCTTCGCCGCCCGCCGTGGAGCGGTAGGCCTGGTCGCCCTTGAGCAGGATCGGTTCGACGGCGGTGATCCGCATGGCGCGCTCCTCAGGGCTTCGGGCCGGTGACAGGGCTCTTGCCGGTGGTCTCGGCGAAGTGGCAGGCCACCTGGTGGCCGGGCAGGATCTCGCGCAGCAGCGGCCGTTCGGCCGAGCACACGGCTTGCGCCAGCGGGCAGCGGCGGTGGAAGCGGCAGCCGGGCGGCGGGTCGAGCGGGCTCGGGATTTCGCCGGTGAGCCGCGCCCGCTTGCGCCGCAGGCGCGGATGGCGCACCGGCACGGCGTCGAGCAGCGCCTGCGTGTAGGGATGTCGCGGGTCGGCATAGAGGTCGCGCTTGCCCGCGATCTCGACCACGTGGCCGAGATACATGACCGCCACGCGGTCGCTGATGTGTTTCACCACCGCGAGGTCGTGCGCGATGAACAGATAGGAGAGCCCCATCTCCTGCTGGAGATCCTGCAGGAGGTTGACGATCTGCGCCTGCACCGACACGTCGAGCGCCGACACAGCCTCGTCGCACACGATGAATTTCGGCTTCGGCGCGATCGCCCGTGCGATGCCGATGCGCTGGCGCTGGCCGCCGGAGAACTCGTGCGGGTAGCGCCGCGCATGGGCGGAGGCGAGACCCACGACGTCGAGGAGCCGGCGCGCTTCTTGCGCGAGCTGCGGGCCGCTGTGCCCACCCTGAATCGCGAGCGGCTCGGTGATGATGTCCTCCACGGTCATGCGCGGGTCGAGCGCACCGTAGGGATCCTGGAAGACGATCTGCATGGCGCCACGCAGCGCCCGCAGTTCGGCCGGCGGCAGGGCCAGCACGTCGCGCCCCTCGAAGCTGACGCTGCCGCCCGTGGCCTCGATGAGGCGCAGGACGAGGCGGCCCGTCGTCGACTTGCCGCAGCCGGACTCGCCCACGAGGCCCAGCGTCTCGCCGTGGCCGATCGTGAAGGACACGTCGTCCACCGCACGGACGCGGCCGACCTCGCGCTCGACGACGAGGCCCTCGCGCACGGGAAAGTGCTTGGTGAGGCCGGTGACGGAGAGCAGGGGCTCGCGTGCGCTCATGCGACCGTCCCTCCCGCCACCTCGGCCGCGCGCAGGCACGCCGACGCATGGCCCTCGCCCACCATCTCAAGCGGCGGGCGACGCGCATCGCAGAGCGCCACGGCCCAGTCGCAGCGGGGCGCGAAGCGGCAGCCCGGAGGCGGCTTGGCCAGCGACGGGAGCGTGCCGGGGATCGTGCGCAGGCGGTCGGTCTCCTCCGCCATCTCGGGCGTCGAGGCGAGCAGGCCACGCGTGTAGGGGTGCGACGGCCTATCGAACAGAGCCTCGGCCGGGGCGGTTTCCGCCACGCGCCCCGCGTAGAAGACGCTCACCCGGTCTGCGAACTCGGCGATCACACCCATGTTGTGGGTGATGACGACGACCGCCATGCCGAGCTCCGCCTGCAGGTCGCGCAGCAGGTCGAGGAGTTGCGCCTGGATGGTGACGTCCAGCGCCGTGGTCGGCTCGTCGGCCAGCAGCAGCTTCGGCGAACAGGCGAGCGCCATGGCGATCATCACCCTCTGCCGCATGCCGCCGGAGAGCTGGTGCGGATAGTCGTCGAGGCGCCGGCGCGCGGAGGGGATGCCCACCTTGTCGAGCATCGCCACCGCGCGCTCGCGCGCCGCCTGCCGGCCGAGGCGCTCGTGGTGGACGATCGTCTCGACGATCTGGTCGCCGATGGAGAAGACCGGGTTCAGCGACGTCATCGGCTCCTGGAAAATCATGCCGATCCGTCGGCCGCGGATCGTGCGCATGCGCTTCTCGGACAGGGCGAGCAGGTTCTCGCCCTCGAACAGGATCTCGCCCGACACCCGGCTCGCCGCCTTGTCGAGAAGCCCCATCACGGCGAGCGCCGAGACGCTCTTGCCGGACCCGGATTCCCCCACGATGCCGAGCACCTCGCCCGGCGCCACCGCGAAGGACACCCGGTCCACGGCCGTCACCATGCCCTCGTCGGACCGGAAGGCGACCGTGAGATCGGTGACGGTGAGCAGCGGCGCGCTCATCGGGCATCGACCTTGAGGCGCGGGTCGAGCACGTCGCGCAGGCCGTCGCCGAGCAGGTTGAGGCCGAGCACGGTGACGGCGATGGCCGCCCCCGGGATCGCGGTGAGCCAGGTCGCCTCACGGATATAGCTGCGGCCCTCCGCGATCAGGATGCCCCAGCTCGGCGTCGTCGGCGGCGCGCCGAGGCCGAGGAAGCTCAGAACGGCTTCGGACAGGACTGCGTAGGCGAAGACGAAGCTGAGCTGCACGATCAGCGGCGCCATGCAGTTCGGCAGCACGTGGCGCAGCAGGATGCGCAGGTCGCTCGCTCCGCAGGCCCGCGCCGCCTGCACGTAGTCGAGCTCGCGCACCACGAGGACGGAGGCGCGCAGCACGCGCGCGGTGCGGGGAATGTAGACGACGGCGAGCGCGATCACGACCGTGGTCACCGACGGCCCGAGCGCCGCGGCGATGCCGATGGCGAGCAGCACCGAGGGGAACGCCATCAGCGCGTCGGCGACCCGCATCAGCAATCCGTCGAGCCGGCGGAAATAGCCGGACACGGCGCCCAGCATCACGCCGAAGACGGCGTTCAGCATGACCACCCAAAGCCCGATCTCGAGGCTGAGACGCCCGCCCCACAGCACCCGGCTCACCATGTTGCGGCCGAGATTGTCGGTGCCGAACGGGTACTCCCAGGACGGCTCGCGGAAGCGGAAGCGCACAGCCATGCGGTTGGGATCGGACGGCGAAATCCACGGGGCGAGCAGCGTGACGACGGCGACGACCGTGAGGAGGATCGCGCCGAGCACGAAGGCGCGGTTGCGCATGAGCCTGCGGGCGGTGCGGCCCGGGCGCAGCCGCTCCAGGAGGCCCGGGCCGCGCAGGCTGTCGGCGTCAACCGCGGCCATCGACACGCACCCGCGGGTCGAACACGCCGTAGAGCACGTCGACCACAATGTTGAGGAGCATGAGGGCGGCCGCGACGAACAGGAGCCCGCCCTGGATCATCGGGTAGTCGCGCCGCAGGATGGCGTTGCCGAGCAGCGATCCGATGCCGGGCACGCTGAAGATCGTCTCGATGATCACCGATCCCGACAGCAGCACGGAGAGGATGAGGCCGATCACGGTGACCACCGGGATCATGACGTTCGCCAGGGCATGCTTCAGCACGACGACCGTTTCCGGCAGGCCCTTGGCGCGTGCGGTGCGGATGTAGTCCTGGCCGAGCACGTCGAGCATGGTCGAGCGCGTGATGCGCGTGAGCAGGCCGATCTGCAGGAGGGCCAGCGACAGCGCCGGCATGGTCGCCGTCTGCAGGAAGCCGACGAGGCTCGTGGAAGGCGCGACGTAGCCGCCGGTGGGAAGCCAGCCGAGCCACACCGAGAACAGCACGATCATCATCAGCCCGAGCCAGAAGTTCGGCAGCGAGACGCCGATGAGGGCGAGGATCGAGACCGCCTGGTCGACCCAGGTGTTGTGGCGCAGCGCCGCCACGATGCCGGTGACCAGCCCCACCACGACTGTGAGGATGAGGGAGTAGAGCGAGATCCACAGCGTCACCGGCGTGCGCTCGACGAGCGCCTCCATCACCGGCTGGCCGAGCAACAGCGAGCGGCCGAGATCGCCGCGCGCCAGGTTGGCGTAGAAGGACAGGAGCTGCTGCCAGAGGGGCTGGTCGAGGCCCAGGTTGCGACGGATGACCTCGATCTCGGCCGGCGTCGCGTTGGAGCCGCCCATCACCACCGCCGGGTCGCCCGGCACGAGCTTGATGAGCCCGAAGCTGATGAGGCTCACCAGCAGCAGGAGCGGGATCATCTGGAGCAGGCGTTTCAGCGTGTAGCGCGCCATGGGCCTCTGCTTCTGCTGCCTTGGTTCGAAGGCCGCGCCCTCTCCGCCGTCATGGCCGGGCCTGGCCCGGCCACCCACGACTTGAGAATGGCCCCGGCAAAGTCGTGGATGCCCGGGCCGGAGCCCGGGCAGGACGGTCGAGGAGGTCGAGGGCGATCACTGCCTCACGACTTCAGCCACACCCCCGACATGCGCGGGATGTAGTAGGCCTTGAAGCCTTCCACGTTGGCGCGCACGGCCTGGGTCTTCGGCATGGCACCGAAGGGGATGGCCATGACCTGGTCGAGCGCGCGGGCCTGCGCCTTGGCGAAGGCGGCCTTGCGCTCGTCCAGCGTCTTGCCGCCGGCCAGCGTCTGGAAGGCCGCCTGGAACTCCGCGTCGGGCTCCTTGGGCTTCCACACGTAGTTCGGCGCCGCCATCTGGCGCATGGTCTGCGGGCCGCCGAGCGCGATCACGGTGATCCAGCCGGTGTAGAAGAAGTTCCAGCCCTCGGTTTCCTTGATGCTCTTCTGCAGCGCCGCCGGCCAGTCGAGCACGAGCAGCTCGGCGTTGATGCCGGCCGCCTTGAGCTGCTCGGCCATCACCAGCGAGGTGTTGTACATGTAGGGGAATTCGCGATTGGTGAGCAGCGTCACCTTCTCGCCCTTGTAGCCGGCTTCGGCGAGGAGCTTCTTCGCCTTGTCCTTGTTCTTCTGGTTCAGGTTCTCGGCACCGGACTCGCTGTAGTAGTTCATGCCCGGAAACTGGAAGCCCTTGTTGAGCTTGTACTGGCCGTCGCTGGCCGCATCCATGATCTCCTCGAAGTCCATGGCCGCGAGGATCGCCTGGCGCACCTTCGGATTGTCCGTCGGCGGGAACGAGGCGTTCGGGTAGGCGACGTTCATCGTGAAGAGTTCGAGGCGGGTGAGCTTGATGTCCTTGCTGCCGGCGAGCCGCTTCTGCGAGGCGACGGGCACGTCCTCCACGCCCTGGATCTCGCCCACTTCGAGCGCCGCGGTGCGCGCCGCCGGCTCCGTCATCATCCGGAAGGTCACCGTGTCGAGGCAGGCCTCCTTGTTGCCGCCGAAGCCGGAGATCGCGGTGTGACGAGTGTCCGGCTTGTAGCCGGCGAACCTCTTCAGCTTCACATGGCTGTCGGGCTTGAACTCGTCGAGCTGGAAGGGTCCCGTGCCGACGACGGGAAGCTGCCCGGCAGCCGCGTCGACGTTCTCGGCCGGGATGATGACGACGGGCACGGTGAAGGCCGAGAGCTGCTCGATGAAGGTGGGCCGCGCCTCCTTCAGCTTCAGCACGAAGGTGTTGGCGTCCGGCGTCTCCCACTTGTCGACGGGCTCCAGGATCGAGCGGTCGACGCCGATCTTCGAGTAGCGCTGGAAGGACGCCGCCACGTCGGCCGAGGTCATCGCTTTGCCGTTGTGGAAGGTAATGCCCTGGCGCAGCTTGAAGGTGTAGGTGAGCCCGTCGGCGCTCTGGTCCATGCTCTCGGCGAGCTCGAGCACGGGGATCATGTTCTCGTCGCGGGTGACGAGCGTTTCGAACATGTTCATGGCGACGTTGCGGGTCGCCGACGAGTTCGAGGCGTGCTGGTCGAGGCCGGGCACCCGGGCCTCCAGCGCGAAGGTGAGGTCGCCGCCCTTGCGTCCGCACTGGGATGCCTGGGCGAGCGCGGTTCCTGCCATGAGTGTCGCAGCGAGGCCGCCGAGGACGGCCCGCGAGGCGATAGTCCTGATCGTGATCATCGTGCTTGTCCCCTCCTGCGGGTGGTCGCTCCCGGATGGTGTGTCCGGTCGTTGCCGTCCTGCGGTGCAGGAGCGGCGTTCGTGGTCGCCAGCGTGGAGGCGTGCGCGGCAAAGCGCACCGGCAGCACCCTCTGGCGGAAGCTGAAGGATCCGAGTGTCAGGCGCTCGAGCATGGCGGCCGCAGCCGCCTCGCCCAGCGCGTAGGCCGGCGAGAACACCGTGGTCAGCTCGGGGCTGGCGTAGCGCCAGAAATCGAGGCCGTTGAAGCCCGACACCCGCACGTCCTGCGGCACGCGAAGCCCACGGCTCGCGAGCAGCTTGATGGCGGCGATGGCCATCTGGTCGTTGCCGCCGATGACGACGTCGGGCACGCCATGGCGGTCGATGTGGTCGGCCAGCGCCGCCTGCGTCGGCTCGAAGCCTTCGTTGCCGCAGCGCAGGAGATGGAACGTGGGCGGGTCGCGCAGGTCCTTCACCACGTCCCGCACGCCGGCTTCGCGGCGCTCCATCGCCGGCCAGGGCTGCTGCGGCACGAGCATCACCGCGTGCCGCGTGGGCTGCGCGAACAGATGCGTGGCCAGCGCCGCGGCTCCGGCCCGGTCGTCCTGGAAGATGCTCGCCGCGTCCGGGACGCCCGGATCGACCTCCCCCTGCAGCAGCAGCAGGGGCTGCCCGAGCGCATGCACGCGCTGGACGATACCGCGCCGCTGCGCCGGGGTGCCCGACAGCATCAGGCAGATGCCGTCGCTCTCGATCTGGCGCAGCAGAGGCGCGTCGTCGAGATCGTCGGGCGCGACGCCGTGCAGCACGGTGCTGTAGCCCTCGCGCCCCAGCGCCGCCGTGAGGCCGGCGAGCATGGCCGCGGTGAGCGGGTCGGAGACGTAGGCGGGCGACGGATCGACGATGACGACCCCGATGGCTTGGCGCCGGTTCGTGCGCAGCCGGCGCGCATTGGCGTGGGGCCGGTAGCCGAGCCGCTCGCAGGCGGCCCGCACGCGCTTGGCGACCTCGGGACCGACGGAGCCGGCGCGCCCGTTGACGACGTTCGACACGGTCATCGGCGTGGTGCCGGCGAGCTGCGCGACATCGCGCAGCGTGACGCGACCGCGCCGCGCATCGTCGGTGCTGTCACGCCGGCCCGGCATCAGTGCGAGGTCCTGTCGACATAGGGGCCGCTGGAGCCCACCAGGAAGTCGAGGTCGACGCCCTTGTCGGCCTGCATCACGTGCTCGACGTAGAGCTTCTCCCAGCCGCGCGCATAAGGCGAGACGAAGGCCGCGAGCTCGCCGCGCCGGCGGTCGAGCTCCGCGTCCGACACGTCGAGGTGCAGGCGCCGCCCGGGCACGTCGAGCTCGATCCAGTCGCCGTCGCGCACCAGCGCCAGCGGCCCACCGGCGGCCGCCTCCGGCGCGACATGGAGGACGACGGTGCCGTAGGCCGTGCCGCTCATGCGCGCGTCCGAGATGCGCACCATGTCGGTGATGCCCTGCTTCAGGAGCTTCGGCGGGATCGGCAGGTTGCCGATCTCGGCCATGCCCGGATAGCCCTTCGGGCCGCAGAACTGCAGCACGAGGATGCTGTCGGCATTGACCGGCAGGTTGGGATCGTCGATGCGCTTCTTGAGGTCGTCGGCGCCCTTGAACACCACAGCCTTGCCCCGGTGCTTCAGCAATGCGGGCGACGCGGCGGACGGCTTCAGGACCGCCCCGCCGGGCGCCAGGTTGCCGCGCAGCACCGCGATGCCGCCGAGCGGCTTGAAGGGCTCCTTCAGCGTCTTGATGACGCGCGCGTCGTGGATCGCCGCATCCTTGTGCGTCTCGCCGATGGAGCGACCCGTCACCGTGATCTGCCCCTCGGCGAGCCGGCCGCGCAACTCGTTCAGCACCGCCGGCACGCCGCCGGCGTAGTAGAAGTCCTCCATCAGGTACTCGCCCGACGGCATCAGGTTGACGAGGCACGGGATCTCGCGGCCCCAGGCGTCCCAGTCGTCGAGCGACAGGTCGACGCCGAGACGGCCGGCGAGCGCGAGCAGGTGCACCACCGCATTGGTGGAGCCGCCGAGCGCGGCGTTGAGCACGATGGCGTTGTGGAAGGCATCGCGCGTCAGCACCTTCGGCAGCGTCAGGTTCTCGCGCACCATCTCCACGGCGCGCCGGCCGCTCTCGAAGGCGAGCACCTGTCGCCGGCTGTCGACCGCCGGAATGGCGCCGTTGTCCGGCAGCGCGACGCCGAGCCCTTCGCACAGGCTCGCCATGGTCGAGGCCGTGCCCATGGTCATGCACGAGCCGGCGCTGCGCGACATGGCCGCCTCGGCCGCCATGAACTGGTCGACGCTCATGGTGCCCGCGCGCACCGCCTCCTTGAAGCGGATGACGTCCGTGCCGGAGCCGATCTGGCGCCCTTCCCAGCGGCCCGACAGCATCGGCCCGCCGGACACCACGATGGTGGGAAGGCCGACGCTCGCCGCGCCCATGAGGCAGGCGGGCGTGGTCTTGTCGCAGCCGACGAGCAGCACGACGCCGTCCATCGGGTTGGCGCGGATCGAGGCCTCCACGTCCATGCTGGCGAGGTTGCGGAACAACATGGTCGTCGGGCGCATCACCGGCTCGCCCAGCGACGTCACCGGGAACTCCAGCGGGAAGCCTCCCGCCTCGTAGATGCCGCGCTTCACGTGCTCGGCGAGGCCGCGCAGGTGGCCGTTGCACGGCGTGAGATCCGACCAGGTGTTGCAGATGCCGATGACGGGGCGGCCGTCGAACATGCGCTGCGGATGGCCCTGGTTCTTCATCCACGAGCGGTAGATGAACCCATAGGAATCCTGCCGCGCGAACCACTCGCGGGAGCGCAGGGGCTTCTTGTCGTCGCTGTCGTCACCGGCCATCGCGTCCTCCTCGGAGATTGCGAAACGCGCTTTGTCCTGGGCTCACGCCTCTCCGCACGCCCTGCCCGGGCACAGCCCGGGCATCCACGACTTCGGGACGGGCCCGGCAAAGTCGTGGATCCTCGGGCCGAGCCCGAGGATGACGGTGATGAGGTCGGAGCGCGAAGGAGAGTGAGGCCATCTGAACAGGCGCATGGGTTCCACCCGCTCCTCAGCCCGGATACCCGCCGTGCCACCAGTGCTCGAGCGGGTTGGAGTGGATGATCCGCTCGATGGTGGTCTCGGCGATGCGGGGCAGGTTGGTGCCCTCGACCTGCCGGTTGATCGTGCGCAGGCCCTCGATGGAATCCTTCACCGACGTGAACGGAAAGTCCGTCCCGAAGAAGATCTTGTTCCACTCGGTGATGAGGTATTCCTGCGCGCAGACCAGGATGTTGTAGTACTGCCAGGGTCGGTAGTAGAGCGCCGAGACCTCGCAATAGACGTTCGGGTTCTTGCGCGCGACGACGATGCACTCCTCGTACCAGGGGTGGCCCATGTGGGCCATGATCATCTTCAGGTCGGGGTAGCGGTGGGCGATGGTGTCGACGTCGAGCGGGCGGCCGCAATGGATGGGGGCATTCGTCCCGTAGGTCGTGCCCATGTGCATCGTGAGCGGCAGATTGTTCTTCTGCAGGTATGCGTAGACGGGCTCGAGGCGGGGATCGAGCAGCGACACGCCGTTGTAGATCGGGCCGAACTTCACGCCCTTGAGCTTGAGGTCCTCGATGGCGTGGACCAGCAGGTCCATGCAGTCCGGCATGCGCGGGTCGACGCAGGCGAAGCCGATGAACTTGTCCGGGTGCTTGGCCACGGCGCGGGCGGTGACCTCGTCGTCGCCGTCGATGCCGATGGAGTCCTTGTAGCGCAGCGAGAAGATGATCGCCTTGTCGACGTCCTGCATCGCAGCGAAGACGTCCTCGCAGTTGCTCTTCAGCGGGAAGCCGCCGGGCCGGGCCCGGCGCGCGAGCTCCGCATAGAGCGGCAGCATCTGGCTGTCGTCGTAGATGTTGACGTGGCAGTCGACGATCATCGGATATCTCCGGAAAGGCTCACAGGATGCCGTAGCGGGCGAAGACGTCGGCGAGCTTGTCGCCGCGCTGGAGGTCATGCAGCGTGTTGCGCTCGCCGGTGACCTTCTCGAAGGCGAGGTCGACGACGCGCTCCTCGACGGCCTTCGGGATGACGACGACGCCGTCGGCGTCGCCGAAGATCAGGTCGCCCGGATCGACCTTCACGCCACCGCAGCGGATCGGCACGTCGATGGCCATGATCTTGCCGCGCCCCTTGGAGTCGAGCGGCGCGATGCCCTGGTGGAAGACCGGGTAGTTCATGGCCCGGATGGCCTTGATGTCGCGCACACAGCCGTCCATCAGGGCGCCGGCGGCGCCACGCACCTTCGAGGCCGTGCTGAGCAGCTCGCCCCAGGGCGCGATGCGCGCCGGATTGGAGCAGGCGAAGACCGGGATCTCGTCCTGCTGCAGGCTGTCGATCAGGGCGATCTCGAGCTCGTAGGGGTTCGACCCCGGCGGCACGTGGTAGACCTCCATGAAGGCCGCAGTGCGGGCCCTCCCCACCATGACCAGGCTCTCGTCGAGCGGTCGGATGGCGGACGGCAGCGCCTGGTCCATGATGCCGACCTGGTCGAGACAGTCCGACAGGACCGCGGTGAACAGCGTGGAGCGGATGTCTGCGAGGCTGCGTAGGGCCATGGCGGTCTCCGGGTCAGGCGTGGGTCTTGGTCGGGCTCAGGTCTTCAGGACAAGGCGGACCGGCGCCGGCGCGTGCCGGGGTCGGCCAGGAAGGCGGGCGAGAGGTCGAAGCCGAGCCCGGGCCCCGGCAGGGGACGCAGGCGGCCGTCGACGATGGGCGGCAGGGCCGTGGCGATGGCGGCGTACCAGCCGCGCGTATAGGCCCGCACGGTCTCCTGGATCAGGGCATTGGGGCTCGTCAGCGCGATGCAGGAGCCGGCCACGTAGCCGACCGGGCCCGTGCAGTCGTGCGGTGCGATCGGCACCTGCCAGGCATCGGCGAGCGCCGCGATCTTGCGCCCTTCGGTGATGCCGCCCGACCAGCCGACGTCGAAGGAGACGATGGAGACGGAGCGCTGCTCGAGGAGCCTGCGGAAGCTCTCCTTGCTCGACGTCGTCTCCGATCCGTAGATCGGGATGCGCGTGAAGCGCGACATCGCGGCCAGCCCCTCGGCGTCGTGCATCGGGATCGGGTCCTCGATCCATGCCGGACGATAGGGCTCGACCGCCGCGACGATGCGCCTGGCGCTCTCGAGATCCCACAAGCCGTGCAGCTCGACCATGAGGTCCATCGCGTCGCCGCAGGCCTCCCGGATGAGGCGAAAGGGCCGCACGCCCTCCTCGATCTGGGCCGGCGTGATCGCCGTCCCGCCATTGGCGAAGGCGGCGAAGTCGAAGGGCCAGATCTTCATGCCAGTAATGCCCTCCGCGAGGAGGGAGCGGGCGAGCGCGACGGGCTCGTGCATGAAGCCCTTGAGGTCGTCGAGATCCTCGGTGGTGTCGTGATCGATGCCGAACCAGCGCTTCACCTCGCCGCGCGCCTTGGTGGCGTAGTGGGGTCCGGCGCAGGTGTTGTAGACGCGGATCTCGTCGCGCACGAGGCCGCCCAGGAGCCGCCACAACGGCAGCCCGGTCGCACGCCCCATCAGGTCCCACAGCGCGATGTCGATGGCGGACGCCGCGCGGACCTCGGCGCCGGAGGACGCATAGCCGACCGGGTGGCGCATGAAGGTGCGGTGCCAGTGCTCGATGCGCGTGGCATCACCCCCCAGGAGGCGCCGCGCGATGTCCTCGTGGATGTGAGCCTCGACCGTCCCCGGGGCGAAGAAGGTCTCGCCGAGCCCGGCATGGCCCGTGTCGGTCTCGATCCGGACCCAGATCAGGTTGTCGTGCGCATCGGTTCGGATCGTCTCGATCGCGGTCACGCGCATGGCGGGCCTCGATCGTCCGAGATCCACGTTCCCCCCGTCCGGACTGGCTGCGACTTGACCGTCATGGCGCCATACCCCGATGCAAGGTCAGCGTTTCACTTTAACGTTATAGTGTCAACGCCCATCGCACGCGCCTCGCGGTTCGAGGCGGCGCGATCAGCGCGGCACGACAGAGGGATTCACCGCCGTCAGTTCGGGGAGGTCTCGGCGTCGTCCGAGGGCGCGGCCACAAGGCCCCGGTAGCGCACCGGCGTGATGCCCACCACCTTCTTGAAGGTGCGGGTGAAATCCGACGGGGAGCCGAAGGCGTAGCGCTGCGCGATCTCGCCGACGGTGAGATTGGTGTTCTGGAGCAGGTCCTTGGCCAGGGAGACCTTGCGCTGGGTGATCCACTGGAACGGCGAATAGCCGGTCGCGATCTTGAAGCTGCGCGAGAAATGATACGGCGACAGCCCGCACGCGTCGGCGATCTCGAGCAGCGACGGATTGCTCGACATGGTATCCTGCATGAACGCCAAAGCGAGCCGAAGCTTGGTCCGGTCGAGAGCGCCTGGCCGCTGCTGGCTTTCCGACGTCATCCTGGCGTGATGGCGGCTCGCATAGACGGACATCATCTGTCCGAGGGCCTCCACATAGGGGCCCGCCAGGGTTCCGTCGTTCTCGAACTCGCCACGCAGGGCGTGGGCCAGTTCCCAGATCATGGAGGTGCCCGGACCGAAATGGGGCTCGAACTCGAAGTCGCCCGAGCTGTCCCGCAGCAGAAGCTCGCGCGTCACGATCGGGTCGAGATAGACGGTGAGGATCTCGGGCTCGCCGGGTCCGAGCCAGCCCTTCACCTCCGTGCCGGCGGGAACGACGTGCACGTGCCGTTCGGGCAACATCCCATCCTGGATGAGCTTGCCCCCTTGCCACATCTGGGCGCTGCGGGGCCGTTCGCGCTCGCTGAAGACGATGGCGTCATGGCTGGAGCGGAAAAAGAGCTCGGCGGGCGTCTGGAACGAGAGGACATGCCGGTCGACGAAGCCGCCACTCCAGGTGAGGCGCTGCATCCCGGTGGCGTGCGTCTTGACCTCGCAAGGCGACTTCTCGAACTTCGTGCGCCGATACACGTGCTCCCCCCGCACCACGACGTGGACATTGACGCGACACACTTGCTTAAACTCGACAATAGGCAAGACCTTGAAGAAAGACAAATTGTATTGGCGCGATATGTAAGGCGCAGAATTTGCGGAATTGTGCGTCGATTGCTGTCACGACAAGTTTGTCCAGTCATGTCGCACCGGATCCATGCGGCGAAGGCTGGCGCAATGCTTTCCCGCTGCCGCCGCCGGAGATGCCAACTGTTCTTGCCAGCCTTGCCAGGTTTTGCGCCAGTATCGGGCAACGGAGTTTCAACACGGGCGGTATTAGCGTCCGCCGTCGTCGGTGCCTGCCCCCGGCCCCGCGGAACGTCGTGCCCTTTCTCCACCGGGTCGCCCAGCATGTCCCTGCGCGTTCGTGCCGACATCGCCAACCAAGCCATCGGGCTCGTTCCGCTGACGGCGCGTGCCGCCGCCTGGCTGGAGACCCATGTCCGGCCGCTGGGCGGAGACTGGCGCTGGATCGACGAGCGCTGGGCCTTCTCGCTGCCCATCCAGGCCATCCCGGAGGACCTGTTGGGATCGAGCGGTCTGCAACTTCATTTCGGGGACGGGGCGAGCTGTGCTGCGCCGGACGTCACGCCCGACCTCTCCGGCCGGATCACGCTCCACTGAGACGAGCACGGCGCGGCAGGCGCCGCCGGCTCAGCCGTGCGACTGCTTGCGGACGCTGCCGAGGAACTGCTCGCTCTCCACCTCGAGATCCGCCGCGTTGACCACGAGGTCGCGCGCATCCTGGTGAAGCGAGGCGATGGCCGAGCTGATGGTCGCCGTCTGGTGGGCGATGGCCCGCACGATCGTCGAGACGTCCGACGTGTTGCGGGCGGACCGGTGCGTGTGCACGGTGATTTCCTCGGTCGCCTGGCGCTGGCGTTCGACCGCGGTGGCGATGGCGTCCGAACCGCCGCGGATCTCCTGCACCATCTCGCGGATGGAGGAGAGGCTGGCGGCGGCTTCGCGGCTCCACTCCTGGATCGCCCGGACGTCCTCGCTGATCTTCTCGCTGGAGACCTTCGTCTGCGCCGCCAGCGACTTGACCTCGTTGGCGACGACGGCGAAGCCCCGCCCGGCCTCGCCGGCCCTGGCCGCCTCGATCGTCGCGTTCAAGGCGAGGAGGTTGGTCTGGGAGGCGATGGCCGCGATGAGGCCGCTGACCTGCGAGATGTTGTGGGCGGCTTTCTCCAGCGATTCGATGACCTGCCCGGTCGATCCCGTGCAGGCGACGGCAAACTCGACGCGCTGCGAAGCGCTGTGCACGCGATCGGAGATCTCGACGATCGCGGCCAGGAGCTGCTCGGCGCTCGATGCGACCAGGGCGACGCTCTCCGACGTCTCGTCGGCGGACAGGCTCACGGCCTGCGCCTGGGCCAGCGCATCCAGGGCGGCGGCGGCGATCGCCTCCGAGCCCTCGCTGGTCCGGCGGGCAAAGGAACCGACAGCGGCGGCACGGCGACGCACGCTGTTCTCGAAGGTCGCGGCGATGCTCCCGAGGTTGCGGTTCTGGCTGGAGATCAGCTCGCTCTGGCGACGGACCTCGGAGATGTCGCGCAGGAGGGCGACACGTCCTCCGTTCGGAGTCTTGCGCTCGGTCGCCAGGATCGAGCGCCCCCGGGCGTCCCGGTGCTCGACGGAGCCCTGGCCGGCCTGGTGGATCTTGGCGAGCGACGAGCCCTGGCCGAACATCTCGGCGAAGGTCCGGCCCCGCTCCGGCGGGCCGGAGGCGCCGTCCGCGAGGTCCGGAAAGCGGGCGTTCCATGTCACCAGGCGATCGTCCGCGTCCCAGATCGCGAAGCCGTCCGGCATCGCCGCGATCGCCTCCTCGAGCATGTCCTGGGCGCGGCGCCGCTCGCGCACGAGCCGGTCCTGGCGCCCGAGGCCGAGCAGGAGCACCAGCCCGGTTCCCAGCACGAGGAACGCCGACAGGACGAAGATGAGCTCGGAGGTCGACAGGCCGTCGAGGCGTCCCTTGGCGAACTGCGCCCGATCGAGCCGCACGGTGACCGTGAAGCCGGGATAGAGGCTGTCGCGCGTGATCGAGGCGACGTCGTCGCCGGTTTCGGCCGCCTCCACCTTGCCGATGGCGGTCTCGTCGTGCGGCAGCGAGGCCACCCGCAGGCCCTCCTTCTGCCGCAGCGTGACCGTCAGGCCCGGAATGCCGGCGAGCGGCTGGAGCGCATCGGTGAGCATCCGCGTGGGGATCTCGGCAACCGCGCGCCAGCTGCCGGTCGACGGGATGACCACGGTGCGGGCCATGTAGATGGACCAGTCCCCCGTGCTCTCGTTCTTGGTGGGGCCGAGGATGCGGGCGCGCAGGGCGATGACGCCCTCGTCCGCCGGAAGCACCAGGCGGCCGTTGCGGGAGGAATTCCGGGCCGAGGCGAAGACGTTGCCGCCGGGCGAGACGAGCAGCAGGTCGCGGAAGAACCGGTTCTGGAAGCTCAGCGCCTCCAGGAGCCGCGTGACCATGAAGAGCGACGCGTAGCTCCCCTCGTCGGTCGCGGCGCCGATCATGGCCGGCAGGCTGGCGAGGCTGCGGTCGGCCTGCAGCAACTGGTCGTTGATGGCGGACTCCGCCGATTGCGCGGCGCGTTCCAGAGTCGCGTCGGCATCGAGCCGCACGGCGACGGCCATGTCGCTGCGGCTGTGCACGGCGGCGAAGACGAGCGCCAGGAACACGATGATCGTGCCCAGCGCGACGGCCGCCTGCAGGTGCCGGATCTTCACGACCCTCGTTCCTCCTGCGCCCGGGCTGGCCTAGTTCGACGGATCGGCGGCGGCGGGGATGCCGCGCTCGTCGAAACGAATGCCGGTCGCGGCGGGAAGCGTCCCGTTCCACGTCTTGGCGCAGGACGACCCGCAACGGGCGGCCCAACGGGGCAGGACGGACTCCACGAACACCTTGCGTACCACCTTCCCGTCCTCCTTCGAGGCCGGGACGAGGGCCAGCGACTTCGCGCTCACCCCGCTGCAGCGGGCATCTCCGGTGTTGCAGTAGAGGCCCGTCATGGTGTCGCGCTCGGCCGACTGCCAGATGCGGGTCTCCAGCGCCTGCACGGCGTCGGCGATCAGCACCCGGTCCTTTTCGTCGAGCGCTTTCCAGGCGGCCGCGTTCACGCCGAAGATCGAAACGCCCCAGTTGATGGGCAGCCCGTGCAGATGGGTGCTCACGTCGGCGAGGCCGACTTCGTTGCCGCTCAGGGTTCCGGTGACGGCACAGTCGACGACCTTGCGGCGCACGGCGTCGGGCATCTGGGCGAACGGCACGACCGTGGGAATGGCCCCCAGCGCGGCGAACATGTCGGACTGGCTGACCGAGGACGTGCGGACCTTGCGCCCCGCCAGATCGTTCAGGCCGGAGAAGGTGCCGGTGCAGAAGAGCACCTGCGCGGGATAGGCATAGACCGCCAGGAGCTGCACGTTGTAGCGCTCCCGCAGGCGGGCCTCGAGGGCCGGCCGAAAGGCGGCCACGGAGCGCTTGAGGGACGCCATGTCCGGGTTCAGGCCCGAGAGATCGATCGCCGCGAGTTCGGGGTCCTCCGAATCGACGACGCTCAGGATCGCGGTGCCGAACTCGACGATGCCCATCTTCATGAGCTGGAGCATCTCCTGCGCCTTCAGGCCGCTGCGGTCGAAGGGCGAGATCTTCGCCGAGAGGCGCCCCTTGCTCAGCCGCGGAAGGTCGTCGCGCCAGAAGGGCTCTTCCAGGTGCACGTACTGGTTCACACCGGCCAGTCCGCCGATGACGCGCAGCTCGGTTGCGGCGGCCTGGCCGCCGAGCGCAAAGGCCGCCAAGGCAGCCAGTGAGCATGCGAGCCGTTGGATCCACGCCATGGGAACGGTTTTCACTCCGGCCTCTCAGGGACCGTGAGCGTAACGTCGTCTGGTTAACGCCCCGTCATGACGGGGCGAGTTCGCGAGAGATGGCAACGGCGAGGACGATGAACGCGTGGGGGCTGGCCGGTCTCGCGGCGGTGCGCACGCGGCGGATCCGGTCGGACGGGACATCCGCCGGCTGGCCCGCATCGCCGCCGAGCGTCAGAGCTTGAGCTGAGGGATGGTCTTCTGCTCCGCCTGGGGCGCCGCATTGGGGCCGGTGAGAATGTCGGTGTAGGCCTTCGGATCCGACAGCCAGATGGCGAACTCGTCCACCCGGGCATTGACCCCGCCGGTCCACGAGGTGACAGTCGGGCCGCATGGCCGGTAGAGCGCCAGCTGCGACATGTCGAGCACGCGCAAGCCTAGCCAGGGAACGGATGCAGGTCCCCGGAAACTGGCCGGCGCGCTGTCGAAAGCCATCGACCGAGGATCCACCACGTTGCCCGCGTCGTCTTTCCAGGCCACGTCGGCCTGCGTTCCGAGAACGCCCAGGCAGGCACTTCCGGCAGAAACCCTTCCGGACTGGACCCAATGGGTGAACTGGTCCTGAACCGGCGTGGGCGCACCGTACTTCTTGGCCAATGTGGCGGCGAACTCCGCTTTGTCGAAGGCCCCCAATCCGAAATAGACATAGCGCCCGATGGCCAGGACCTTCGTGCGCGAGCGCTCCGGCTCCGTCATGAGGAACACGTATTCCTGCTTGTCTTTTCTCACCAGAACGGTGCCGCTGCGATAGACAGACAGCGTGGCGACGCTGGACCGCACAGCCAGGCGGGCGCCGACCTCCATCGTCTCACCGACGATCTTTTCGGCCTCCGCCAGATCCATGCCGAGCTTGACGCCGAGGATGTCGTAGGGCTCCGCGGGCAGCGTCGGAGCGACGGGAGCGGATGCGGCATTGCCACTCCCGGGCGCCGGCTTTTCGACGAGAGGCCGAGTGTCCTTGACGGCCACCGTGGACCAGTCGAAGGACGTGGGGCCGCCGGCCACCGGAATACGAGCAAGTAGCTGTCGGAGGACGACCGCGGTCTTGTAGCTCCACCAGCGAGCTTCCCGGGGCTCGGTATCGATGAGAAGGAGCGCGCGCCCTTTTCCTCCCGTCTCGACGGACACCGACTTGATGTCGAGGTCGGCGAAGAACTCGTAGCCGCCAACGTCGTAGCCGGTCAGACGGGGCCCCGGCATGTCGGGGATGTTGACGACGGCCTCCGCGTCGTCGGCCGAAGCGGACCCCCGACGCGAAAACGCGAAGACCGTTCCGATGAATCCCGTCGCATTCGGATCCCGTTCCTGTCGCAGATGGATGGGGGTCGGGATCACGGAAGGCGAGGTCTGCTTGGCGAGGCCGAAGCGCTCGACAAGATTGCTCAAGCCCATATGTGTGCCGAACCCCTCCCTGCCGTCCCCCGTCGTCCAGCGGAACGTGAGGCGCGGCGGCAGCGCGGCCACGCGCAGTTCGTTCCAGCGGCGGAAGCTGGGAAGGAACCGCTCGATGTCAGCGTCGGTCAGCGCGCGATACCCGGCGGGGAAGAACCGCCCCCAGCTCAGTGGCGGCGCGCTTGGGCCTTGGTCATAGCCCGGGTTTTCCTCCTTCCAGCGCTGCGCCATCAGCCCTTTCAGCAGGGTGTCGTCGCTGGTGAGCAAACCCGTCTTCAACATCATGAGCGTGAGACTGTCCTGGTTCAGCAGGACGCGGGTTGGAGTGCTGGCCAGCGCCACCCGGTCGGGCGGCGTGGTCGCGGGAACGCCTTCGCTCACATTCGCTGCCGGGACGGTGACCAGGCCCCGCCGAGGATCGCGCGGGTGCACCACGGTGAACTCTTGAAGCTCCAAGGTCAGCTTCGCCTCGACGCCCGACGTCGTGTTGGTCCGGCTCACATCCGTGACGCGGACGCGGAACAAGGCCGGGAGGCGGCGATCCGTGCCGGTGGTCAACGAGACGAGGTCGCGGCCGAGCGCTTCGCTGGCCGGCAATCGCAGCAAGGCTTCAGGGTTGCTGATCTGGGACGTGATGAAATTGTCGGCGGACACGTTCGCCGGACGGTCGTAGGCCATGGGCGCGTCGATGATCGGGAAGCCCCCCCTGTCGTACTGGCCCAATCTGATGGACCCGGACAGGATGAGGTCGGCATTGGGAGCCGGTGCGTCCCTCGCGATCTCGGCGACGAGCGCGGTATGGACCTTCTCGCGATCGAACTCGCTGACGCTGCGATTGCGCATCAGTCGCCATGCCGCGGCCGGCACGAAGTCGGGCCCTGCCCCGCTCCGGGCAGCCACGTTGATCAGCCCGTACAGGCTGGCGCGCTCGGCAGGACCGAGCGCGATCTTCGGCAGAGCGTCCTGCTTCTCGCGTGTGACGAGATCGTCGAGGGAGACCTCCTGGATCAGCCGCGTCAGGCCGCTATCCTCGTAGAAGGCGAGCTTCTTGATGGAGGCTACGAGCGAGCGCTGCGCCGTCGGTCTGAACGAATAGCGCACATCGGGAAACCGATCCTCGGTCCCGCTGCCCGAGCTGTTGGGATACGGATCGACGATGTCGGTCAGTTCGAGGTCGTAGGCCAGATACACCGAGTATCCACCAGACTCCGTCGGCCTGATGCGGGAACTGAGGCCACGGGCATCGTTCTCGGTCAGGGCGATGGAGCGAGGCAACTGCGTCAGGTCGGTGATGACGGGGGTTCTCAGACCGTCGAGACTCAAGACGATCCTGTTGCCCCTGTTGTCGGCACCATAGCCCCCGCTACTGGTCCCGGTGATGGGGAAGGCCCGACCGTTGAAGTCATACTTTCCCAGCCCGACGAGGTGGACAAAGCGCATGTTGACGGGGAGCTGGGGGCTGATCCTCTGGAGTTGCGGCCAGTAGGCCTTCTTGAATCTCTGGACCACGTCACGCTTCGCGAATTCGTCGCGATTGGCCGCCCCGACGGCCTTGGCGTTCCTGAAGTCGAAACCGATCATGCCGTTCAGCTGGTCGCGCGACATGATCGCACTGGACAGCGCGGTGATGTTCCAGACGGTCTCCACTGCATTGCCGCCACGGGCCAGGGTCAAGGCAACGAGCGAACGATCGAGAGCTCGCTTGTCTTCAGTCCAGGAGCGCAGCAGAACGCTGTCGTTCTGCACGACGGCTCCCATGTTGCGCCATGAATCGATCGCCTTGGCGACCGGAGTCGCCTCCGCCGGCAGTGCCGGCTGGTCTGGCGCCTGGATCACCTTCTCGAAAATGACCGGCCCGAGCTTCGCATCGGGAGCCGCCGGCGCCTGACGAACCGAGATCTTCTTGGGAACGGCTGTGGCTCGGGTCGAGTAGCGATCCTCCGACGTGAAATCCTGCAGCCGATACTCCACCACGACATCGACCAGGCGGCTGCTCCCGAAGCGTTGGAGCAGTGCTTCTGCTTGCTCCGGGGGAACGGGAACCGAGACCGCGTCCAACGGAGCTTCGAACTCTGCCCGCAAGGAGGACAACGCACCTGGATTCAGCGTGAGTTGCTGAACCCGCTCGAGGCTGGGATCGATCGGAAAGGCCTGTTTGCTCCCATCGTACGCGCGCAACGTGCCGCGCCGGATCATGACGACATCCAGAGGATCCTTCGTGGCGCGCTCGCGCAGAAAGACCTTGGCGGCGGCGAGGACACGGTTCTGCTCGAACTCGTTGCCCTCCCGAAGTTTCTTGCCGAGATCGGCCAGCACGGGATCGGGCCAGGCGGCGTAGCGCATGTCCGCGGAGTTGCGCAGGAAACTCGCCATCGCGTTGGTATCGTCGAGGATGTCCGGCGCACCCCCGACAATGCGCCTGAGGATCTCCCGGTTGAACTGCAACTTCTGCTGGGCCGTCAGGAAACCGGCATCGCGATCCTGAACGACGGCCTGCCCGGACGCAGGCACCGCTCCACCCGGAGCGGGGGCCTGCCTTGGCCCGTTGGCCAATCCCGACAGGTCCAGTGGAGGGGGCTCGCGATACGGCTCGCCGCGAGGCGGTGAACCGGGGCCGTCCAGCGCAGGAAGCCCTCCGCCTCCGCCTTGCGCCAGCGCCTCACCGCCGGGCAGGGACTCCGCGCGCTTCAGCAGCATCTGCAATTGGCGCGGCGTCAGGCGGCCCGTCGCGGCCTCGCCGATGTCCTCCTGGAAGCTCATGATCGCGCCGCGCGTCCGGCCGCTGAACTCGCCGTCGATGCTGCCCTGGTAGAAGCGCAGCGAGGCCAGGACTCGCTGCACCGCCATGCGCTGCTCGGGTGTCGTGGCGGGCTCGCGGGCGCGGGGTGCGGGTGCCCCGCGGCCAGAACCGTGCTGGAGCCCGAAGAAATCGAAGACGTTCTGGGCCTGCGCGGGTCCAGGCATCGTGGCGAGAGGCCAGGCCAAGGTTGCCGCGAGGGTGAGGACGCCGACGATGCGCCGGCGCGCGGAAAGCTTGAAGACTGTCATGCCACGTCATGTCCATCATGGCCGGGCACGGGCGCGAAGGAGCCGTGCTCGGTTAAGCAACCCTTAACGCAGATTGCAAACTACCAATGATGCAATTGCAAGTCGCAATGTTTGACGTGGTCTGACCCGCCGTCCGAGGCGCGCTCCGATCAACCGCGGGCGGCACGCCTTCAGCGCGGTAGCAGGCTGCGCCATCGCTCCCGGCACGCGGCGAGGCCGTCGAGGGTGGCGGGCGCCAAGAGATGACGCGCGGCGACGCGCTGGGGCGAGGGCCAGGACGCGAGCAGGGCCGCGCCCAGCGCCGTGCCCGCCGTGTCGGGCGCGGCCAGCACCTGCTGGTCGGGCCGCAGCGCGGCGAGAAGTGCGCCAAAGGCGGGGTTGCTCGCGAACCGGCCCTCCACGACGAGGGGCCCGGCCGTGGCGCCGAGCCGATTCAGGAGGTCGTCGGTCATCAGCGCGGAATAGAGCGTCGCCAGCGCCGCTCGCCCCTCCGGTGTCCCCGGGGAGGGTCCCTCGATGCGCCCGGCATGCGCGGCATAGGGGCCGCCCTGCGGGGAGAAGCAGGGCACCGCGAGCGTGCCGGCGCGGATGACGGCCTCGATGTCGGCGAGATCCGGCAGGGAAGCCCCCTCGCCGGCGAGGGCCGCGTATTCGCGGCCGCCCATGAACCGGGCCGTCGGGACCGGCGCGCCGCTCGCGGCCACGTTCACGAGCATGTCGGCCGCCGGATCCAGCGCCGCCAACGGCGCGCCGACCGCCATGAGAATGACCCAGGTGCCCGTCGAGACGACGGTGAACGGGGCCGGCGTGTCGGCGAGGTGGGGAAGCAGCGAGGCGTTGGAATCGTGGATGCCGACGCGCACACGAACATCCGGTGCCAGGCCCGTCGCCGCGGCGACCTCCGGCGTCACCGGGCCCAGGACGTCCCAGGCGTCGCGCCTGGGCGGCAGGAGGCGGACCCAGCCGCGCCGCTCGACCAGCGAGGACGGACGGTCGGCGAAGGGAGCCCACAGATCCGTGTGGCACCCGAGCGAGGTCACCTCGGTCGCCGCGACGCCGGACAGGCGCCAGGACCAGTATTGCGGATAGGCCAGGAGCCAGCGGGCCCGGGCGAAGGCCTCGGGCCGGTGGTCCTGCTGCCAGGCCACCTGCCGCGCCAGATTGAGGCCCACCGGCATCGGCGGGGAGAACGTTTCGGAAAAAGGCGGGCGCTGCGCGTCGTACGTGGCCAGGGTCGCCGGCCCGTCCCACTCGTAGTCCATGACGGGCAGGACGAGGCCATCGTCGCCGACGAGCGCGCCGGACGCGCCATGGGTCGTGACCACGAGATCGCCGATCCGGCGCAGCCCGTCGAGCTCCCGCAGGGCCGCGAGGGCAAAGGCCCAAATCGCGTCCACGTCGGCATGGGGATAGGGACCGGTCCCGACCACCCGGTTCGGCATGCCCCGTTCCGCCAGGATCGAGCCGTCCCTGTCGAACAGGGCCGCCTTCACGTTCGTCTTGCCGACGTCGAGGACGGCGATGGCGCGCTCTTCGGCGGGAGCCATGGTCATGCCAGGTAGAAGACGGGCAGCAGCGGCTCGGCCACCGGCGAGCCGTCGGGGTTCGTGCGCATCACGTCCTTCATGTGCTGCCACCAGCGCTTCATCACGGGGTGATCGGGCAGCGCGTCCATGCCGTGGTCGTCCCGGCGTTCCAGGTAGCCGAACAGGACGTGCGTCTCCTCGTCGAGCCAGATCGAATAGTTCGAGATGCCCGCCTGGCGCAGCAGATGCACCAGCTCGGGCCAGATCTCGTCGTGCCGGCGGCGGTATTCGTCCCGGCGGCCGGGATCCAGTTGCATCTTGAAGGCGTGGCGTTGCATGACGGCTCTCCTCAGTCGCGGGTCGGCGCCCGGCCCATCAGCCGGCCTGCCACGACCGGGACCGCGATGGCCGCGACCAGCAGGACGCCGAGCAGGATGTTGATCACGATGCCCGGGACGTTGACCAGCGACAGGCCGAACGTCGCGAAGCCGAGCACGAAGACGGCCAGGACCACGCCGCCGACGGTCCCGGCGCCGCCGGCAATGGAGACGCCGCCGAGCACGACCATCGTGACGATCTCGAGCTCCCAGCCCATGGCGATGTTGGGACGCGTCGACCCGATGCGCCCCGTCAGCAGGACCGCCGCAAGGCCGGACACCAGCCCCGTCACGGCGAAGAGCCCGAAGCGGATGCGATCGACCGGCACGCCGGAGAAGCGGGCGGCGACCGGGTTGTTGCCGATGGCATAGAGCTGCCGCCCGAGAGCGGTGCGGTGCAGGACCACTGCGGCGACCGCGGCGGCCGCCAGGAACAACGCGAAGGACAGCGGCACCGGCGGCATGTCGACGAGGTAGCCCTGGCCGATGGCACCGAGCCCCGACGGATATTTCGTCACGGCCTGGTCGCCGAGGACCACCTGCGCGATCCCGCGAAACAGCGACATGGTGCCGATGGTGACCACGATCGACGGCAGCCCGACGGCCGTCACCAGCAGCCCGTTGGCCGTGCCGCAGACGAGCCCGACGCAAAGCCCGACCAGGATGAGCACCGGCGTGCCGGCGCCCGCCTCGGCACACAGGCCCATCGCCAGCGATGCGAGCGCGATCGTGGCGGCGACCGAGAGATCGATCTCGCGCACCAGCACGAGCAGCGCCATCGGCAGGGCGACGAGAGCCTTCTCGGAGAAATTGAACGTCGCGTCGGAGAGGTTGAAGAGATCGAGGAAGTAGGGAGACAGGAGCCCGTTGACGACGAACACGGCGACGAGCAGCAGGGCCAGGATGCTCTCCCAGCTCGTAAGCCGCTCTCCCCAGCTCCTGGCCGCCCGGTCGGCGACGTCGTAGCGCGAGCCCGCCTGCGCCTGGTCGCTCATGGCGATCCTCCCCTGCCGGCTCGCCGGGCTTCGGGCAGGATCAGCTTGCCGCCCCGCTGTTCCGACCGCGTGTTGACGATGACGGCGGCGAGGATCACGGCGCCGGAGATGGCCATCTGCCAGAAGGGCGAGACGTTGACGACCGGCAGCGCGTTGACCACCACGCCCAGGAAAAGCGCGCCGAGGAGGGCGCCGGGCACCGAGCCAACGCCGCCGCCGATGGATACCCCGCCGATGACGCAGGCGGCGATGACCGTGAGCTCGAAGCCGAGCGCGATGTCCGAATAGGCGATGCCGTAGCGCGAGACCCAGAGATAGCCGCACAGGCCCGAAACCGCGCCCGAGAGGGCGTAGACGAGAAGCTGCTGGCGCGTCAGGTCGATGCCGCAGAAGCGTGCCGCCACGGGGTTGCCGCCGACGGCGTAGAGGCCCCGCCCGGCGGTTGTGCGGGCCAGGAACAGCCAGAAGCCGGCGCTCACCACGAGCGCGACCCACACGAGGCTGGAGAGCCCCAGCACGGTGAGCTTGGGAAAGGCGAGAAACGCCTCGGACATGCCCTGCGAGGTGACCCATTGTCCGCCGGCGATCACGAAGATGAGCCCGCGATAGATCGACAGCGTGCCGAGCGTCACCACGATGGGCGGCAGGCCGACGCCGGCGATCAGGGCGCCGTTGACGAGGCCCAGTGCCAGGCCGGTCACGACGGCGAGCAGGATGACGAGCGGGATCGGGATCCCGGGCATGGCCCGCGAGACGAGCGCCACGATCATGCCGGTGAGGGCGAGGTTCGCCGCGACGGAGAGGTCGATGCCGCGCGTCAGGATCACCGCCATCTGCGCCAGCACCATCATGAACAGCATGGAGGTGTCGGTCACGACGCCCAGCAGGCTCGACGGGGTGACGAACACCGGCGCGCGCAGCCCCACCAGGACGATGAGCGCCACCACGATGGCCGCCAGGACGAGGCCGCGGCGGCCCAGTGCATCGCCGGTGCTCATGCGTGTCCTCCTCCGGTCGCCGCCGTCACCACGGCCTCCGGCGTCGCCTGCGCCCGGGGCAGCCGCTTCACGATGCGGCCTTCGTGCATCACCAGCACCGTGTCGGACATGCCCAGCACCTCGGGAAGCTCCGAACTCACGAGCACGATGGCGAGCCCCTGCGCCGCCAGCTCGCTCATGAAGGCGTGGACCGCGGCCTTCGAACCCACGTCGATGCCCTTCGTGGGCTCGTCGAGGATCAGAATGCGCGGCTCCATGGCGAGCCACTTGGCGATGACGACCTTCTGCTGGTTTCCGCCGGACAGCTCGCGCAGGCGCTGGTCCCAGGTGGCGGCCTTCACCGCGAGCCGCCCCCCGAAGCGTCGCGTCGTCGCGAGCTCGCGGTCGCGCGACAGGAAGCGCGCCAGGGGACCGGCCGCGATGCCGGCCAGGGTGAGGTTCTCGCGGATGCCCATCGGCAGCACGGCGCCCTGCACCTGCCGGTCCTCCGGGACGTAGGCCATGCCGGCGGCCACCGCGTCGGCCGGCGAGCGGATCGTCACGGCGGCGCCGTCGATGCGCACGCTGCCGCGTGTCGGCCGCGTCAACCCGAACAGCGCCTGCATCGCCTCCGAGCGGCCCGCGCCGACCAGGCCGTAGAGGCCCAGGATCTCTCCCCGGCGCAGGCTGAACGACACGTCCGCGAACTCGGTCGCATTGCTCAGCCCCTCGACCTCCAGCACGACGTCGCCGATCGGCACGTCCTGCTTGGGGAACACCTGGTCGATCGAGCGGCCGACCATGAGCCGCACGAGGTCGGCTTCCGTGACGTCGGCGATGGCGCCTTCGCCGACGTGCCTGCCGTCGCGCAGGCAGGTCCAGCGGTCGGCGACGCGGAAGATCTCGTCGAACTTGTGCGAGATGAAGACGACCGCCCGGCCCTCGGCCTTGAGCTGCCCGACGATCCGGAACAGGTCGTCGATCTCGCGCGCCGACAGCGCCGCGGTGGGCTCGTCCATGATGACGATGCGCGCGTCGTGGGAGAGCGCGCGGGCGATCTCGACGAGGTGCTTCTGCGCGACGCCGAGGCGCTTCAGCGGCGTGTCCGGCTCCACGTCCGCGTCGAGCCGGTCGAGGAGCTCGGCGGTGGCGGCACGCATCGTGCCCCAGTCGACGAGGCCGCGCGGCGTCAGCGGCATGTGCCCCATGAACACGTTCTCGGCCACCGAGAGCTCGTCGAACATGACGGTCTCCTGGTGGATCGCCGTGATGCCGGCCGCCCACGCGTCGCGCGGGCTCCTGGCGGCGAAGGGACGGCCGAACACCGACACGGTTCCCGCGTCGGCGGCGTGGATGCCGGTGAGGATCTTCACCAGAGTCGACTTGCCGGCCCCATTCTCGCCGATGAGCGCCATGGTCTCGCCGGCGCACAGCGTGAGGTCCACGCCGTCCAGCGCCTGCACCCCGCCGAAACGCTTGGAGAGCCCGCGCACGACGAGTGCGGGTGCTTCCGGAGCGGGCTTGGCGGTAGAGGCAAGCATGATGAGCGGACCTGTCGATACGTGGTGCGTACCATCAACACGGCTCGTATGGACCAGCCTGCCCCGCAGCCGTCCTGCCCGGGCTTGGCCCGGGCATCCACGACTTCGCTGGGGACAGGTGCGTGTTCCCAGCCAAAGTCGTGGGTGGCCGGGCCAAGCCCGGCCATGACGGTTGAGAGGGTGAGGCCGTCTGGACCTTCCATGAGAGCGGGAGGTCCTGCTCACCTCACCCTGTATGGAGCAGCCGCGTCGAACGGCTCTCAGTCGTGGTGCGCGGGATCAGAAGATCGCGGCGAACTTCTCGATGTTGCTCTTGTCGAAGGTGAACGGATCGGCCATCGCCGCCGCCGCGCCCTCGGCGATCTTGATGTCGCCCATGCGGCCGGCCTTGACGCTCGTGCCCGCGGCGCCGGTCGCCTTGCCGGCGACGATCGCGGCCGCGATCATCGTGGCGGAGTAACCGAGGTCGATCGGGTTCCAGATGGCGAAGGTGTCGGTCGCGCCCGCCAGCACCGCGCCCTTCATCTCGGACGGCAGCCCGAGGCCGGTGACGTAGACCTTGCCCACGAGGCCCGCGTCGACCACGGCCTTGGCCGCCGCGACGATGCCCACCGAGGTCGGGGCGATGATGCCCTTGAGGTTCGGATAGGCCTTCAGCAGGCCCTGCGTCTCGCGGTAGCTCTTGTCGGCGAGGTCGTCGCCATAGACCGTTCCGACCAGCTTCATCTTCGCGTAGTCGGGCTTGGCCCACTCCTTCTTCATCTCCTCGATCCAGATGTTCTGGTTCGTGGCCTGCGCAGTGGCGGAGAGGATGGCGACCTCACCCTCGTTCTTGAGGGTCTTGGCCATCATCTGCACGCACTTGGAGCCGATGAGGGCATTGTTGGACGGATTGAGGTGCATGATCCGGCCTTCGGGCGCGACGCCGCTGTCGAAGGAGATGACCTTCACGCCGCGCTGCATGGCCTTCTTGCAGACCGGGACCAGCGCGTTCGGATCGTTGGCGGAAATCGCGATCGCGTCGACCTTCTGCGCGATCAGGGCGTCGATGACCTGGATCTGCGCCTCCGCGGTCGTGGTGGTCGGGCCCGTGTAGATCAGCTCGACGTTGCCGAGCTCCTTGGCCGCCTCGAGGCCGCCGTCGCGGCACGCGTCGAAGAAGCCGATGCCGAGCGCCTTCACCACCATGGCGATGCGCACCTTCTGCTGCGCGGCCGCCGGGCCGACGAGGGCGGCCGGAGCGGCGCCGGCGAGGCCGGCCGCGGTGATGAGCTTGAGTGTCTCGCGACGTGACAAGGACATGAGGGTTCCTCCCGGATCTGTGTTGCTCGTTGTCCCGCGCCCTTGTTCCGGGCGAGGGTCTTCCTCAGCGCCGCCCTCAGGCTGCGGTGACCTTCACGACCGCGTCGGAGGCGTCGCGCGGTGCGATCAGCACCTCGATGCCCGCCGAGCGCAGCATGTCGAGCGACGCCTCGGGGGCGTCCTCGTCCGTAATGACCGTATGAATGCGCGAGAGCGGGCACACGGCGATCACGCCGCGGCGCTCGAACTTGGATGAATCCACCAGGACGATCAGGCGTTCGGCCCGCTTGAGGAGCTTGGCCTCGGCACGGGCGATCAGCGGGTCGCCCTCGATGACGCCCATCGGGCCGAGCCCGAAGCAGCTCATGAACATCTTCGACGCGGTGTAGTGCTGGATGGCGTCGTCGTCGAAGGGGGAGATGACGATCCCCTGCTTCCGGTAGACCTCGCCGCCGGGGAGGATGACGCGGTTCTCGCTGCCGGCCACGAGCGACTGGGCCATGGGGAAGGAATTCGTCAGCACCGTCAGGCGCCGATTGGCCAGCGCCCCGACCATCT
Source organism: uncultured Alsobacter sp. (assembly GCF_945952055.1). Classification (GTDB taxonomy): domain Bacteria; phylum Pseudomonadota; class Alphaproteobacteria; order Rhizobiales; family Beijerinckiaceae; genus Alsobacter. The sequence goes on along the minus strand of NZ_CAMFHB010000019.1, from coordinate 28,626 downwards.
CGTAGGTCGTCGTGCCCGCATTGACGATGATCGACTCCCCGTCCTCGCACAGGCCGACGGCGGCCCGCGCGATGGCGCGCTTGCGCTCGACGTGGATGGCGCGCGAGTCGGAGAAGGCCCGGGTGGCGAGGTCGCGTTGGGCGAGAGCGTCGACGGCCTCGACGCCGCCGTGAACACGCCGTAGCTGGCCGGTCTCCTCGAGCTGCACGAGATCGCGCCGAATGGTCGCGGTCGACGCGCCGGTGGCCGCGACGATCTCGCGGACGGTCAGCACCGACCGTTCCCGCAGCATCGCCCCGATCAGCTGCCAGCGCTCCCGCTCGTGCATGAAGCCCTCCCAATCGCTCATGACTATGCACGAGCGCTCAGGATCGTCAATCGAGTGACGCCATGACGCACCGCACAAACAATTCTGCGATGCAACATGATCGATCATGATTGACCATGAGCGGTTGTGGTTTCATGGTGCAGCCGTTCGCCGCAACGAGGAAACGCCATGTCCGCTGCCAAGCTCGCCGACCTGTGGGACGACGCCCACGCCGCCACCCTCGACGAGCCCGGCCAGCTCCTCTACCGCTCGAACCTGCTGGGCTCCGACCTGCGGATCACGAACTTCGGCGGTGGCAACACCTCGGCCAAGGTGCCGATGACCGATCCGCTGACGCGCGCCGAGGTGACGGTGCTCTGGGTGAAGGGCTCCGGCGGTGACATCGGCTCGATGAAGCGGGACGGCTTCTCCACGCTCTATCTCGACAAGCTCGAGAACCTGAAGGGGCTCTACCGCGGCCTTGCCCACGAGGACGAGATGGTGGGCTACCTGCCCCACTGCACGTTCGACCTAAACCCGCGCGCCGCCTCCATCGACACGCCCCTGCATGCCTACATCCCGCATCGCCATGTCGACCACGTGCACCCCGACGCGGTGATCGCCATCGCGGCCTCGCAGAACGCCGAGCGCCTCACCCGGGACATCTTCGGTGGCGAGATGGGCTTCCTGCCCTGGCAGCGGCCGGGCTTCGACCTCGGCCTGAAGATCGGCCAGATGGCGGCCGAGCATCCCGAATATGTCGGTGTCGTCCTCGGCGGGCATGGCGTGTTCACCTGGGGCGAGACCTCCAGGGACTGCTACCGCACCACGCTGCGCATCCTGCAGAAGGCGGCCGACTGGCTGGCCGCCCACGAGAAGGCACCGGCCTTCGGCGGAGCGCGGGTGAACGCGCTGGACGCGACCGCACGCAGCGCCGTCGCCACCCGCCTGATGCCCGAAATCCGCGGCCGCATCTCCGCCGGCGAGTACAAGGTCGGCCATTTCGACGACAGCCAGGCCGTCCTCGACTTCGTGAATTCGCACGCCCTCGCCGACCTCGCGCCGATGGGCACGTCCTGCCCTGATCACTTCCTGCGCACCAAGATCCGTCCGCTGGTGCTGCCGTTCGATCCGGCGAAGCCCGACGTGGACGGCCTCGTCGGCCAGCTCGATGCGCTCGCGGAGGCCTATCGGCAGGACTATGCCGGCTACTACGAGCGCTGCAAGCGGCCGACCTCGCCCGCCATGCGCGACCCCAACGCCGTGATCTGGCTCGTGCCCGGCGTCGGCATGCTGAGCTTCGCCCGCGACAGGGCCACCGCGCGCATCGCGGCGGAGTTCTACATCAACGCCATCAACGTGATGCGCGGCGCCTCGGGCGTGGACCGCTATGTCGGCCTGGCCGAGCAGGAGGCCTTCGACATCGAGTACTGGCTCCTGGAGGAGGCGAAGCTCCAGCGCATGCCCAAGCCGAAGCCCCTCGCCGGGCGCGTGGCGCTCGTCACCGGCGGGGCCGGCGGCATCGGCAAGGCGACCGCCATCCGCCTCCTCGCGGAGGGCGCCTGCGTGGTGCTCGCCGACATCGACGCGGGGGCGCTCGAGACCGCGCAGGCGGAGCTCAGGAAGGCCTTCGGGCGCGACGTGGTCGCGGGCGTGCAGGTCGACGTGACGCAGGAAGAGCGGGTCCAGGGCGCGTTCGAACAGGCGGTCCTGCAGTTCGGCGGCCTCGACATCCTCGTCTCGAATGCCGGCATCGCGTCGGCGGCGGCGTTCGAGGACACGACGCTGGCCCTGTGGGACCGCAACATGGACATCCTGGCGAAGGGCTACTTCCTGGTCGCCCGCGCCGGATACCGCATCATGAAGAGCCAGAAGCTCGGCGGCTCGATCATCTTCGTCGCCTCCAAGAATGGCCTCGCCGCCTCCCCCGGTGCCTCGGCCTACTGCACGGCCAAGGCGGCGGAGATCCATCTCGCCCGCTGCCTGGCCCTGGAAGGTGCCCCCTACGGCATCCGCGTCAACACGGTGAACCCGGACGCCGTGCTGCGCGGCTCGCGCATCTGGCAGGGCGAGTGGCGCGACCAGCGCGCCGCGTCCAACAAGGTGAGCGTGGACGACCTGGAGGAGGTCTATCGCCAGCGCTCGCTCCTGAAGCGGTCGGTGTACCCGGAGGACATCGCGGAAGGCGTGTTCTTCTTCGCCAGCGACCTTTCGGCGAAGTCGACCGGCAACATCCTGAACGTGGACGCGGGCAACGCGCAGTCCTTCACCCGCTGACGGCGAGGCCAGGACCCGGAGAAGAAGACCAGAGGGAGGACGCAATGGCCTTTTCGATCAGCGACGCCTTCGTGGCCGAGCGCAACGCGGCCGATGCCGGCGCGCTCGCCGAGGACTACGCCGCCCTGGGACGCAGCCTGGCGCGGCGCGGCATCGACATCGAGGCGATCACCACGGAGGTGGCCGCCTTCGCCGTCGCCGTTCCCACATGGGGCGTCGGCACCGGCGGCACGCGCTTCGCGCGGTTCCCGGGTCCGGGCGAGCCGCGCGGCATCTTCGACAAGCTGGAGGACTGCGCCGTCATCAACCAGCTGACGCGCGCCACGCCGACCGTGTCGCCGCACTTTCCGTGGGACGTCGTCTCCGACTACGGCGAGCTCAAGGGCCTCGCCTCGTCGCTCGGCCTCGGCTTCGACGCGGTGAACTCCAACACCTTCCAGGACCAGGCGGGCCAGGCGGTCTCCTACAAGTTCGGCTCGCTCTCCCACACCGACAAGGCCGTGCGCGATCTCGCGGTGGCCCACAACGTCGAATGCATCGAGATCGGCCGGAAGCTCGGCTCGACGGCGCTCACGGTGTGGATCGCCGACGGCTCCAACTTCGCCGGGCAGTCCAACCTGTCCAGGGCGTTCGACCGCTACATCGACGCGATGAAGCAGGTCTGCGCCGCGCTGCCGGCCGACTGGCAGGTCTTCCTGGAGCACAAGTTCTACGAGCCGGCCTTCTACTCGACGGTCATTGCCGACTGGGGATCGAGCTTCGCCGCGGCCACCGAACTCGGCCCGCAGGCCAAGTGCCTGGTCGACCTCGGCCACCACGCGCCGAACGTCAACATCGAGCAGATCGTTGCCAGGCTCGTGCGCTACGGCAAGCTGGCGGGCTTCCATTTCAATGACTCGAAGTACGGCGACGACGACCTCGACTCAGGGTCCGTCGACCCGTTCCGGCTGTTCCTGGTGTTCAACGAGCTCGTCGACGCGGCACGCAGCAAGGGGCCCGGCTTCGCCCCCGCCTACATGATCGACCAGTCGCACAACGTGACCGACCCGATCGAGAGCCTGATGCAGTCCGCCATCGAGCTGCAGCGCAGCTACGCCCAGGCGCTCCTCGTGGATCGCAAGGCCCTGGAGGCCGCGCAGGAGGCCAACGACGCGCTCTTCGCGCACCGGACGCTCAAGGCCGGATTCGTCACGGACGTGTCGCCGATCCTGGGCGAGGCGCGGCGACGCTCCGGCGGCGCCATCGACCCGCTCGGCACCTACCGCGCCTCGGGCTATCGCGCCCACAAGACGAAGGAACGGCCGCCCGTCGAAGGGTCGAGGAGCGGGATCGTCTAGGGAGGAGCCGAAAGGTTCTGCGTCCTTCGACACGGCCGCCGTGCGGCCTGCTCAGGATGAGGACGATTCTTGTTCTTTGGACAACACCAAGGCTCCTCATCCTGAGCAGCCCGCGGGAGCGGGCGTGTCGAAGGACGCACCGCCCATCAACCGCTCAGGCCGCGCGTCGCGTGCCCGTGCGCGCCGCCTGGCGACCGCTCGCATCGTCCTTCGTCCGGAACGCCGAGAGCATCTCCTCCAGTTCGCCCAACCGGTCCTGGAGTTGCGTCGCGGACGCGGCGCTCTCTTCGGCCAGCGCGGCGTTCTGCTGGGTGATCTCGTCCATGTGCGCGACCGCCTGGCTCATCTCGTCGATGCCGTTGGCCTGCTCGCTGCCCGCCGTCGAGATCTCGGCGACGCCGCTCGCCACGTCGCGGGCCGCGCCCATGATCTTGGTGAGCACGCCGCCGGCCTCGTTGACGTGGCGCACCCCCTGCTCCACCTCGGCGATCGAGCCGCCGATGAGCGAGGTGATGGTCTTGGCCGCTTCGGCGGAGCGCTGGGCCAGCGCCCGGACCTCGCTCGCCACCACCGCGAAGCCGCGGCCGGCCTCTCCGGCGCGGGCCGCCTCGACGGCGGCATTGAGCGCGAGGAGGTTGGTCTGGAAGGCCACGTCGTCGATCATGGTGGTGATCTCGGAGATCTTGCGGGCCGACGCCTGGATCCGGCTGATCGCGTCGACGGCCTGGTCGGCCACCTTGCCGCCGTCCGTCGCCAGCTTCAGGGCGTTCTCCGCGAGGTCGTTCACGCGGCGCGCCGTGGCGGCGGAGGACTTCACGGACGCGGCGAGCTGCTCGGTCGTCGCCGCCGTCTCCTCCAGCGAGGAGGCCTGCTGTTCCGTGCGCGAGGACAGGTCGTTCGAGCCGGCCGCGATCTCGCGCGTGGCGGTGTCGATGTCGCGCGCCGTCGCCTGGATCGAGGCGATGAGCTGGCTCAGGCGCGAACCGGTCTCCTCCACGCTCGTCTTCAGCTGCCCGAACACGCCTTCGTAGTCGTTGGGGATGCGCGCGGTGAGATCGCCGTTGGCCATGCGCCCCATGGCCGAGGCCACGTCCGCCGTTGCCGCCTCGACCAGCGAGGCCATGTCGTTGAGGCCGGACGCGACCGTCTCCACGAAGCCCTGCTTGCCGGCCAGCCCGATCCTGGCCGAGAAGTCGCCGCGCGCCGCCGCGCCGACGACGGACTTGATCTCGTCCTGGGCGTTGAGCTCCTCGGTCTTGTCGTACCATTCGAGCGTGTGCCCGATGACCTCGTTGGCGCGTCCGCGGATGTAGGCCATGTCCAGCAGGATGGTGCGGCCGCCGACGTCGTAGCGGACCTTGCGCATCACGCCGTCGTCGAGCAGCAGCTGGCGCTTGAGGGCGGGGTTCTGGCGGTAGGCGTCGATGTGCTTTTCCAGCAGCCCGTCGACGGTGAAGTTCGGATCGTGGACCCGGAACGCCGGCGCCACCGCTTCCAGCCAGCGCCGCAGCGCCACGCTCATGTAGACGATGTGCTCCTGGGGATCGGTGATCATCATCATCAGCGGCGAGCCGTCGAGCGCGGCCACCGTCAGGCGCTGGCGCGAGGCCGCGCCCTTGAACTCCGTCAGGGCACGGGCCATGGCGCCCACCTCGTTGGGAAGGTCGGCATGGGGCACGTCGGCGGCGAAATCGCCCGCCTCGAAGCGGCGGATGACGCCGACGATGTCCCCGATGGGACGGCGGATGGAGCGGACCACGAACGTTCCCGCCACCAGGGCCAGCAACAGGCAGACGAGCACCAGCGCCCCGGCGCCCGCGGCGGTGGAGACCAGGCCCGCGCGCCGCACATCGAGCAGGCGGAGCAACTCGGCGTTCACCCGCTGCCAGGTCTGGGTCGTCTCGCCGCGCAGCACCTCGTCGGCGCTCTGCAGGGCTTCGGCCACGCCGGCCATGTCCCCGTTGGTCTCGATCCGGGTCACGATGTCCCGGGCCAGTTCGGCGGTCGCCTCGACGTCGGTGAGGAACTCGGTGGCGGCCGGCCGCAGCGCGGCCGCGACGGAGCCGTCCTTGTTGCCGCGATAGGCGGACTCGATCGAGCCCTTCAGCGTCTCGCCCGCCACCGAGAGGCGCGTCGAGGCGCCCCAGACGAGCGCGAACTCCCTGAGGCCGGGCTTGGCCTGGCCCGGCGCGGTGTAGGGCCGGGCGGCCTCGCGCAGCGCCACCATGGCCGACAGCACCTCGGGGAAGCGGACCGTGGCCGTCTCCATCAGGTAGAAGGTGTCGAGATCGGGATCGAGGGTCAGGTTGGAGCCGTCCGCAACCGCGGCGATGGCCTCCTTGCCGGCCGCCGAGGCGTTGCCAGGCTTGGCCGCCAGCAGGGCATCCACCGCGACGGCGCTGCCGAAGAGCGCGTCGGCCTCGCCGCGCCCCTGGCGAAGCCTCGCCTTGGCACCTTCCACGTCGCCGCCGTTGGCCAGGGCTTCCGTCACCGCCCACACGGCGGGAAGGTAGCGCGCGCCCGCGATCTCCTTGTCGACGAAGGCAATTCCGGCACGCAGGTGAACGGCGAGCAGCGTGGTGACGGTGACCAGGGGAACCGTGAACAGCAAGGCTCCAAGCCCGAGCTTGAGCCCGAGGGATGCCCCCGCGATGCGACGCGAAACAGACTTCATCACCTGCAAACCCCCACCAGTTTCATTCTGGAACGCGCACCGAGAGTCGAGCAGACCAAATCCCACAATCGAAGCGTGTCAAAAGATCAAAGAATATCGGAAAGAACTTGCCGTTCATCCTGAAGCAGAGCGGTAAAGATTGCCTTTCGCTTGCGCAGACGCAGCCGCACGGGCCGAAGACCTGGACGGTCCAGGCAGTACCCCGGCGCGGCCCGGGCATGTGCGTCAGGCACCTTGGATCGACCGGCAGGACATGGCAGCGTTGCCCCGCACGGCGGAGTGTTCGCCGGCAGGGAGATGGACATGACACCCAAGAACCGAATCACCATTCCGGGAACAGACCTGGCGGTCTCCCCCCTCTGTCTCGGCGGAAATCGGCTCGGGGGCCAACTGGACCAGAAGGACTCCTTCGCGCTGCTGGACAGCTATGTCGAGCAGGGTGGCAATTTCATTGATTCAGCGCACGTCTACGCCAACTGGCTCCCCCATGTGGAACGCAGCTGCAGCGAGAAGACCCTGGGCCGCTGGCTCAAGGCGCGCGGCGGCGCCAAGGGCGTTGTGATAGCCACCAAGGGCGGCGCGCCCAACGTGGACGCGCCCGACGTGGCCCGGCTGGACGAAGCCTCGATCCGCCAGGATGCGTCCGAAGCGCTGGAGAACATGGGCGTCGACGCGATCGACCTGTTCTACCTGCATCGCGACGATCCCTCGCGCCCGGTGGAGGAGATGCTCTCCGCCGTCGAGCGGCTGCGCAGCGAAGGCGCCGTGCGCTACTACGCCTGCTCGAACTGGTCGGGCGCGCGGATCGAGGAGGCGGCGGAGATCGCACGCAAGAAGGGCTGGCCCGGATTCGTCGCGAACCAGCCGGAGTGGTCGCTGGCGACCCGCAATGCGGGGACGGCTGGCGACACCATGATCCAGATGAACGAGGCGCTCTACACCGTCCATCGCCGCCTGGGTCTCGCCGCGATCCCCTACTCGTCCCAGGCCAAGGGCTACTTCGACAAGGCTCTCGGCGGTGCGGTGGACGACATCACGGCGAAGGCCTACGAGAGCCCGGAGAACCGCTCGCGCGCCGAGGTTCTGGGTGCGATCGCGCGGCGCCATGGCGCGACGCCGACGCAGGTCATGCTGAACGTCATGATCCACTCGCCTTTCCCGACCATTCCGATCATCGGGTCGCGCACGACCGACCAGATTGCGTCGAGCTTCAAGGCGCTCGGTCTCGCGCTGTCGGACGCCGAGCGCGCCGAAGTGGCAGGGACCGTCCGGCACGCCATGTAGGCCGAGCCCGTCCGGGCGGCGCCGCTTCTCCCCGCAGGGCCGCCCGGTCAGTACGGCAGGCCGATATAGTTCTCCGCCAGCGACGTCCGCGCCGCGGCGGAGCTCTCCAGATAGTCGAAGTCGGCCCCCTGCATGCGCCGGTCGAACGGGTTGGTGCCCGGGAACACGTGCAGCAGCGTCGTCATCCACCAGGAGAAGCGCTCGCTCTTCCAGATGCGGGCGAGCGCCCGGGTGGAGTAGTCGTCGAGGTCGCGATCCCGGCCCGACGCGAAGAACGCCACCAGCGCCTCGCTCATGTAGTGGACGTCGCTGGCCGCCAGGTTGAGCCCCTTGGCCCCCGTCGGCGGCACGATGTGGGCGGCGTCACCGGCGAGCAGCAGCCTGCCGAAGCGCAGCGGCTCGGCCACGAAGCTGCGCAGGGGCGCAACCGACTTCTCGATCGAGGGGCCCGTCACCACGGCGGCAGCCGCCTCGGGATCGAGCCGCCGCCGCAGTTCGTCCCAGAACCGCTGGTCGGACCAGGCCAAGACGTCCTCGTCGGCGGCGCACTGGACGTAGTAGCGGCTGCGGGTGTGGGAGCGCATGGAGCACAGGGCGAAGCCACGCTCGTGGCTGGCATAGATCAGTTCCTCCGAGCACGGCAGCACGTCGGCCAGCACGCCCAGCCATCCGAACGGATAGGCCCGCTCGTAGGTCTGGATCGCGCCGGCCGGAACGCTGGCCCGGCTGACACCATGGTAGCCGTCGCACCCCGCGATGACGTCGCAGGCGAGGTCGTGGCGAACGCCGTCCTGGACCCACGACACGCGGGGCGACGACCCGTCGAAATCGTGCAGCGCCACGTCCTCGGCCTCGTAGACGGTGACCAGCCCCGCCTTGGCGCGCGCCTCCATGAGGTCGCGCGTCACCTCGGTCTGGCCGTAGACCGTCACGGTCTGGCCGGTCAGGGCCTTGAGGTCGATGCGCAGGCGCCGGTTGGCCGAGCCGATCGCGAAGCCTTCATGCACCAGTCCCTCGGCCCTCAGGCGGGCGTCGACGCCCGCCTCGGCGAGGAGGCGCACCGTGCCGCTCTCCAGGACACCGGCCCGGATGCGCGACAGCACGTAGTCGGCCGAACGGCGCTCGAGAATGACCGTGTCGATGCCCTGGCGATGCAGGAGCTGGCCGAGCAGCAGCCCGGCCGGACCGGCTCCGATGATGGCGACCTGGGTGCGCATGGGGGACCTCCCTGGCAGGGCACGCTGCGATGCCCTTCCCGCCCAGCGTCGCAAGGCCGCGCCCCCGCGACAATGGACGCGATCGCGCGATCCTTGTACTTTTCGCAAGGAATGCGATGCCGATGAACGAGTCCATTGTGTCCGAGGCGGCCCGATCCGGGGCGAAAATCCCCCAGTTCGTCCTGTACGGCGAGGACGCCGCGGACGTCGAGATGGACTTTTTGCATCTGGAGACGATCCGCGCCCGCAGCCCGCTGCACGACTGGGTGATCCGCCCCCACGCCCATCCCGACCACGCGCAGGTCTTCCTGGTGACCAGCGGCCGCGTGGAGGTGCGCGCCGAGGGGCAGACCGTGGTGGCCGCCGCGCCCGCCCTGTTCACGGTGCCCGCCGCGACCGTGCACGACATGCGGTTCGACCCGGGCTCGGACGGGTTCGTCCTCACCCTGTCCCGCGCCTATGCCCGCTTCCTGGCCGGCGCTGACCCCGCGCTGAACGCCGCCACCGCCAACTTCCTGACGCTCGGCCTGGAGCAGGACCCGGACGGCCTCGCCGAGGCCATCGCCGATTTCCAGCGCCTGTCGCGCGACTTCGTCTGGCCGGCCCCGGGCCGCCGGGCGGCCATCGCGGCCAACACCACGCGCATCCTCGTGTTCATCCTGCGCCGTCTCGATCCCATGCTGCGCGACGGTCGGCAGCAGGGACGCGATACCGAGCTGGTGACCGCGTTCCGCGAGCGCGTCGAGCGCGACTTCCGCAAGGGGCTTCCGGTGGGCGTGTTCGCGCGCGCCCTGTCCGTGACGGAAGCCCGGCTCAACACGGCCTGCCGCCGCACGGCCGGGCGCAGCGCGTCGCGGATCGTCCACGACCGCATCATGCTGGAGGCCAAGCGCAACCTGCTCTATACGGGCATGACGGTGGCCGAGGTCGCGCACGCCGTCGGCTTTTCGGATCCGGCCTACTTCAGCCGTTTCTTTGCCCGGTTTGCAGGTGAACCTCCAGGCCGCTTCAGGGCTTCCCGTCGTGACGACAGCGACGGAAAGGACGGACGATGAAAGCGCATGCCCACCTGACGACCTTCGCGTTGGCGATCCTGGCCGGCCTCGCCTGGGCCCCGGATGCGCGGGCCGCGGACTGCGTCTGGGGCCAACCGGGCTACCGCGCCTGTGTCGACGACCTGCTCGCGAAGCGGAAAAACCAGGACGGTGCCGCACCCAATCGCACGCAGGGCGAGACGTTCAAGACGGCGCCGGCGCGCAACAGGCCGCCTGCCCTCACCCCGCTCGGACAATCGGCGGCACAGCCGCAGCCGACGCCGCGCATGCCGAAAGGCATCGACGCGACCGACGACAACATGCGAGGCCTGCAGGACGGGCTGGCCCGCATCAAGCGCGATGCGGAGCGCCCGGCCATCATGCCGCAAAACAGGGATCTGTTTCAGATGCCTGGGCGCATCTGCCCGAGCCAGGGCTGCTGAGCCGTCCGGAAGGGCTCCGGACGGCCGGCGCAAGCGTCAGTACTTGGCGCGGACCACGGCCGGGGCCGGGCTGCTGGTGCAGTCGTAGGTGCGGTAGTAGCCGCGGTGCCACCGGCGCACCGGCGATTCGCACATGCCCTGGTAGCGCGCCGGAAGCGGGGCGCCGCGCTGGGATACGACAGGACCGCGGAATTCGCCGTCCAGCGACACCACGGCCGGGTTGCGCACGGGTCCGGCACAGGCGGCCAGTCCCAGCGTCATGAACATCACCACGAAACCGGGGCGCATCGAACGGTCTCCACTTGTGAATCGTTGGTCGATACATGCCATTACGGCAAGGGTATGTGCAATGGATCATTGTCCTGATCCGTTGCTACCTCGTCCGAGTTGCGGCCAGATTCCCATGGCGAGGGGAACGAACAGTCCGATCAGGACGAAGCGCGCCAGGTGGTGGACGCTGACGTAGAGCGGGTCCTGCCCGAGAGCCAGCGCCAGGATCGTCATGGCCTCGAGCCCACCGGGTGAAAATGCCACCACGGTGGCCCCGATCGGAATGCCGGTGAGCACCGTCACGGCCGTGGCGAAGAGGCCCGCCACCGACAGGGTGCTCGCCATCGACAGCCCGATCGCCGGCAGGACCCGCACGAGCGAGGCGAAGTCGATGTCGCGGAAGCGCTGCCCGATGAAGGTGCCGATGACGACGAAGCCGGCGTTGGACATCACCGAGGGAAGCGTCCCGACGATCTCTCCCGTGGCCGCCAGAAGCGCGCTCGCCGCCATGGCGCCCATCACCAGCGGCGCGGCGACGCGCAGCCGATGCAGGAGCGCGGCCGCCACCATGGAGGCGGCGAAGGTGATGGCGAGGCCGACCGGGGAGATCACCAGGTGCCGCGGGGCCTCGGCCTGCCCCGGCGGTTCCAAGGCGGTGATCACCGTCGGCAGCACCATGACCAGCACGAACAGACGCGACACCTGCAGCAGCGCGATTCGGCCCACGTCGGCCCTCACCTCGGCCGCGGTGAGCATCACCGCCGTCAGGGCGCCCGGCGCCGATGCGAAGAAGCTTTCGCGCAGAGGCCACTTCGCGAAGCGGACGAGGACGAAGGTCGAGGTCCCCATGATCGCCATCATGCCGATGACCAGGAGGGTCAGGCTGACGGGATAGGCCCGCAGGGCCTCCAGGGCATCGGGCGTGACGCCCATGCCGAGTGAAACGCCGGCGATGAGCATGGACGCGTCGCGCAGCGGGCCGACCATCGGCGGAAACAGGCGCAGGCCGGCGCAGACGGCACTGGCGAGCATGGCCCCCGACAGCCAGGCGGCCGGCACGCCGAACCAGGCGAACGCCGCCCCGCCCGCGAAGGACACGGCGAGCCCTGCTGCATGGGCGCCCAGGGACGAGAGGCGCGACGAAAGACTGTTCGGCATCGCAGATGTGGATCGGCGGTAAAAATCGCCCGCCTCGGGGAGCCATTGACCTCGATCAATGACGGCCCTCTCGCTCCGGGTCAAATTGCAACCACGGTGACGGGAACGGCACCGCCGGACAGGCTCCGGCAGCGGTTCACCGGCACACCAAGGAACCATGGCGCATCACGCCGTGGGCCGGGGCGCCCGGCACGGTCTCGGGGGAGCCGTGTCGGGCGCTTCCGTTTTGGCGGCATGGTCCGCGCGATCGCCCCGATGACCCGCCGCCGCGAACCCTGCCCAAAAAAACAGGCCGCCTCCCGGAGGAAGCGGCCAGTTCAGCGGGAGGGTGGGAGAGCCCGTCGGGCTCACCCGGAACGGCTGGGCGAAGGCCGCCCGAACCGGACGCCTTTCAGTGCGAGCCCGTCGCTCGGCAGAGCTTGCACACGTTCGAAATCATCACCTCGTCGTGCCGACCATAGACCAGCAGGCCGTCGCGCTTGAGATGGGAGAAGGCCCGGCTGACGGTTTCCAGCGTCAGTCCGAGATAGTCGGCGATCTCCTGGCGCGTCAGCGGCACCTTCACGTTGACCTGGTCGCGGGCGACGCCCCGGCCGGGGCCCGCGCAACCTTCGCCGCCGCGGTTGGGCACGAGGCGCATGAGGAAGGTGGCGACGCGCTCGATCGCCGATTTGCGGCCGAGCAGGACCGCGTGGTCGTGCAGCGCGCACATCTGCGCCCGCAGGCTGTTCGTCACCATGGCCTGGAGGGCCGGGTTGGTCTCCACCACCGAGCGCTCGTAGGCGACGAGGCGGACCGGCGTCAGGGCCTCCACCGACACGTCGTAGGCCCGCGTGGTGGTGATGCCGAACACGTCGCCGGGGCCCAGCAGTTCGATGATCTGCCGACGTCCGTCGGGAAGCAGCTTCGACAGCATCACCGCACCCTCGAGGATGCGGTTGACGGTGCGGGCCGGATCGCCCTCGTCGAGGATCGTCTCGCGGGCCCCGTAGGTCAGGTGCCGCCCCCGCGCATCCAGATCCTCGGCCGCGTCGGTCCGCGAGAACCCCAGCGTCCAGCGCGCGTCGTGCTTGGGCGGGGTGCGGTCGCGGTCGAGATCGGAAACCCGAACGTCGCGGGCGGTGTCGTCGGTCGAGCGTGCGTCGAGGGTCATGGGGGATGTCCGGAACACCGGACCGCGGAGGCGGTCCTGCAGGGGAACGTTCCTGTCAGGTCGAAGATTAGCGATCGTCAACGAAGCCTTGTATCGGTCATCCTGCGTAAGCACTGTTACGCACCTGCAGCGGAGCCATTCGTCAGACGATGTCGGCGAGGATCCGGGACGACAGCGGCTTGCGCAGGACCATGACGTCGCCGAGCGAAGCGCGCAGCTTTTCGATGACGGTCTGCGACTGCCCGGTGATGGCCACGACGCGCGGGGGCTCGGCCAGGGTCCGCAGCCAGACGATGACCTGGGCGCCGCTGATGCCGGGCAGGTTCAGATCGACGATGATCGTGTCGTCAGCACCGGGCGGATCGGCCTCGAAGAAGCTCTCGGCGTCGGGGTAGACGAAGGCGTCGTGTCCCAGTCCCTGCAGGAATAGCCGCAGGGAATCGCTCACGCCGGGATCGTCTTCCAGGATGTGGATCGCCACGAAAGCCTACCGGACCTGCGCCAAGTCGGGAGCGAGTCGATCCCGTCGCACGGCGACGCCGGGGGCAGCACTCTCCTCATAGTGCCGGTCAGCATAAGCGCGAGCATGGCCGCCAGCCATCGGTAGTCACACGGACTTGGCCTTGGCCATTGGCAATCTGAAGGCGCCGAGTCTGAAAGACGCCCCTGCCAACTTTACAGAAATCAATTCTTCCGCGTGTCGGAGTAGACGATCCGCACGAGGTCGGCCGTGTTGCGGGCCCCGAGCTTCTCCATGATCCGGGCGCGATGCACCTCGATCGTGCGGGGGCTGATGCCGAGCTGGCGGCCGGCTTCCTTGTTCGAGGCACCGAGCGCGATCCGCTCCAGGACCTCGCGCTCGCGCGGCGTCAGCTGTTCCTCGCCCGCGAAGGCGGCGAGCGGCGACGCGCTGCCCTTCTCGCCGGCCGACCGCTGCCGGGCGTCGATGGCCTCCCGGACGCGCGCGACGACGGTGTCCGCGTCGAACGGCTTCTCGATGAAGTCGTGGGCCCCGTGGCGGATGGCCTCGACGGCCATGGGGATGTCGCCCTGCCCAGAAATCATGAAGATGGGGGCGGCGTAGTGGGTGCCGAGTTCGCCCAGCACCTCGAGGCCGGAGCGGCCCGGCATGTGGACGTCGAGGATCACGCAGGCGGGGACCCGCGCCCGCGCCGTCGCCAGGAACGTGGTCCCCTCGGCGAAGGCCTGCACGCGGTACCCTTCGAGTTCGAAGACGAGGCGCAGGGCGTCACGAACGGCCGGATCGTCGTCGACGATGTAGATGTCCTCGACCTTTTCGCTCATGGCGTCACTCCAGGCTGACCGCGACCCGAGGACTCCTCATCCCCGGTGCCTCCCGCTGCCGATTCGACTGTATCAACGTTTTCTATCACGGGGAGATGCAAGGTGAACGCCGCCCCCCGCCCGTCCCCACCCGGGTCCACGGTCAGGTCTCCGGCGTGATTTTGCGCGATCGTGCGCGAAATCGAGAGCCCGAGCCCCATTCCGGTCCGCTTCGACGAGGAAAACGCCTTGAACAGCGTCGGCAGGACCTCGGGCTTCAGCCCGGGGCCGTTGTCCTGCACGGTGACCGTGAGCATGTCGCTGCGCCGGGCAGTGCGGATGCTGACGGTCGGATCGGGCCGGTCCTTCACCGCCTCGATGGCGTTGCGCAGCAGGTTCACCAGGATCTGCTGGATCTGCACGGGATCGATGATCGCCGCCGGCAGGTTGCGGTCGAGGTCGCGGACCATGCGGCCCGGGCCGCGCAGGCCCAGCATCACGAGCTCGACGGCCTCCTCGGCGACGGAATTCAGATCGACGGGGCGGCGCTGCGGCTCCCGCTTCTCGACGAAATGCCGCATGCGGCTGATGATGTTGCCGGCCCGCTCGGCTTCGTGGACGGCCTTGTCGAGCACCTGCCGGAAGATGTCGGGGGCGCCCGCCGCCCCCTGCTCCATGCGCGCCATCGCACGGGTGGCGGCCTGCAGGTAGAGCATGATGGCGGTCAGCGGCTGGTTGAGCTCGTGCGCGAGAGCCGCGCCCATCTCGTCCATGGCCGAGACCCGGGCCATGTGGACGAGGTCGGCCTGCAGCTCGTTGAGCCGGCGCTCCTGCTCCTTGCGCGACCGCAGGTCGCGGATGATGCCGATGAACTGGCGTCCCTCGGGCGTCGTGGTCTCGCCCACGGAGAGCTCGACGGGGAACTCCGTCCCGTCCTTGTGCCGCCCCCGGACCTCCCGGCCGATGCCGATGATCTTGCGGGTGCCCGTGCGCTTGTAGCTTTCCATGTAGCCGTCGTGCGCGGCCGCATAGTCGCTGGGCATGATGAGGCGGATGCTCTGCCCGAGCGCCTCGCCCGGGGCGTAGCCGAACAGGCTTTCGCAAGCCTTGTTGTAGACCAGGATCCTGGCACGCTCGTCGATGACGAGAATGCCGTCCACCGCCGTGTCGAGGACACTGAGCAGGCGGGCTTCCGAAACCGTGCTGGCCGTGGAGTCGTGAGCGTCGGGAGACATTATCGCGCGGCCCTGACCATTGCCGGAAGTCTGCCTTGCGACCGGTGCGCTTGCAAGCAAGATCGTGCACGCTGACAAGGCCTTAGCGGCCGCCGGCACGATCCCCTGCCCAGGCCCGGCGAATGCTGCGGCCACGCACGCGCTCGTCGACGGCCACGCCCAAGCATGGCCGTCGAACGACATCGTGCCGCCGTATCGGAGGGTTCAGCGCTTGGCGAGCAGGTCGCGGATCTCGGCGAGGAGTTCCTGCTCCTTGGTGGGCGGCGGCGGCGCGGCGGGAGCAGCCTCTTCCTTCTTCTGCAGGCGGTTCATGCCCTTCACGATCAGGAACAGGACCCAGGCGATGATCACGAAGCTGACGACGGCCGTGAAGAAGCTGCCATAGCCCAGCACGGCGCCGGCCTTCTTGGCGTCGGCATAGGCCAGGCCGGTCTTCACCGCGCCGGTCATGGGAATATAGTAGTTCGAAAAGTCCAGGCCGCCGGTGATGGCACCGATGATCGGCATGATCAGATCGTTGACGATCGAGTCGACGATTTTCCCGAAGGCGGCACCGATGACCACGCCGATGGCGAGGTCCACGACGTTGCCGCGCATGGCAAATTTCTTGAATTCCTCTAGCACCCCAGTCCTCCAGCAGTTGGTATGTTCGGCGACGTTATGCTCGCCTGGGTAGTAGTCGCAGTGCGCAGCGGAAGATTGTCAAGCCTCTGGTAACCATATTCCCAATCCGGCGGCGGCTTTTCCCTGGCCCGACACGGTTGTAGGGTCGCGGCACGTCTGCGGGGATCCGGGACGTCTGCGGGGGTCGAAGTCATGCTGGCGAGCTGGTCGGTCGTCCTGGCCGCCCTCTCCTACCTGTGCATCCTGTTCGCGGTCGCCCATTACGGCGACACGAAGGGGCGCCGATGGATGACGGGCGCCTCCCGCTCGACGATCTACGCGCTCGCGCTCGGCGTCTACTGCACGTCGTGGACGTTCTTCGGCTCGGTGGGACTGGCATCCCGGTCCGGCCTCGACTTCCTGGCGATCTACATCGGCCCGATCCTGGTGCTGAGCCTGGGCAACCGCCTGTTCCGGCGGGTGGTGCAACTGGCCAAGGCCCAGAACATCACCTCCATCGCCGACTTCGTCGCCTCCCGCTACGGCAAGAGCGAGAGGGTGGCGGCGCTCGTCAGCATCATCGCCGTCGTCGGCTCGGTGCCTTACATCGCGCTGCAGCTCAAGGCCATCGCCGGCTCCCTCACGGTCCTGATGGAGACCGTCGATCCCGGCGCGGTGGGGCGGACCCTTCCGATCTTCGGCGACCTGGCGCTCTTCACCGCGCTCATCCTGGCGGCCTTCGCCACCGCCTTCGGCACGCGACACGTTGACGCGACCGAGCACCAGGACGGCCTGATGCTCGCCATCGCGATGGAATCGCTGGTCAAGCTGCTGGCCTTCCTCGCCGTCGGCCTGTTCGTCACCTTCGTGATGTTCGACGGACCGGGCGACCTCTTCAGCCGGGCGGCGGCCCAGACCGACCTGGCGCCCATTCTCGACCGCGGGGGCACCGGCACCAGCTTCCTGGTCACGACGCTGCTGTCGGGAACCATCATCCTCCTGCTGCCGCGCCAGTTCCACGTCGCCGTCGTCGAGAACCGCAACGAGGACGACACCCGCCGCGCGGGCTGGATGTTCCCGCTCTACCTGGTCGCCATCAACGTCTTCGTGGTGCCGCTGGCACTCGCCGGCGACCTGCTGCTGCCGCCGGCGGCCGACCGGGACATGGCGGTGCTGATGCTGCCGCTGCAGCACGGGGCGCAGGGGCTCGCGCTGCTCGCCTTCATCGGCGGCCTCTCCGCCGCCACCGCGATGGTGATCATGGAGTCGGTGGCGCTCGCCATCATGGTCTCCAACGATCTCGTCATTCCGGTGGTGCTGAGGCGGCGGGCACTCGCCGGGCGCGCCGGCCAGGGCGACATGGGCGGCCTCATCCTCGCCGTCCGGCGCGTGGCGATCGTGCTCCTGATGCTGTTCGCCTACTGGTACTTCAAGAACCTGGGGCAGGCGGCGCTGGCCTCCATCGGCCTGATCTCGTTCTCGGCCATCGCGCAGATCGGCCCGGCCTTCTTCGGCGGGCTCCTCTGGCGGCGCGGCAACGCACTGGGGGCGACCGCCGGCCTCGCCGCGGGCCTCGTGGTGTGGGCCTTCATGCTCTTCGTGCCCAGCATCGCCGATCCGGACACCATGCGGGGGATGGTCGGAGCCCTGGGGCTCGACTGGTTCGGCCATCTCGTGTCGGAC
This sequence comes from uncultured Alsobacter sp., assembly GCF_945952055.1. Taxonomy (GTDB): domain Bacteria; phylum Pseudomonadota; class Alphaproteobacteria; order Rhizobiales; family Beijerinckiaceae; genus Alsobacter. Next base: position 10,667 of record NZ_CAMFHB010000019.1, on the reverse strand, counting down.
GGCGAGTTCCGCTTCGGGAACGCCGACATCATCCGCGGAGCGGTGTGGAGCCTGGGCATCAACGTCGCCGCCCATGTGGCGTTCTCCCTGGCGCGGCCGGCCACGCCCATGGAGCGCCTGCAGGCCAGCGCCTTCGTGTCGCCGGACGCCTCCGCCATGGCGCAGACGTTCCGGCTGTGGCGCACGGCCGTGACGGTGGACGAACTGCACACCACGGTGGCGCGCTATCTCGGCCGCGAGCAGACGGACGCGTCCTTCCAGGCCTTCGCCTCGAGCCGCGGGATCCGCCTCGAGGGACACCGCGACGCCGACATCCACCTGCTGCGCTACGCCGAGCACCTGCTGGCCTCGGCCATCGGGGCGGCCTCGTCGCGCCTCGTGCTGTCGCTGCTGCTGCGCCGTCGCAACGTCAGCAAGAAGGCGGCGCTGAAGCTCCTCGACGATGCCTCGGCGGCCATCCAGTACAACCGCGACCTGCTGCAGCACGCGCTGGACCATGCCCGCCAGGGCATCACCGTGTTCGACAAGGACCTGCGGCTGATGTGCTGGAACCGCGAGTTCCAGGACCTCTTCTCGCTTCCCAGCGCGCTGGCGCGCGCCGGCACCGGCCTCGACGAGATCGTGCGCTTCAACGCGGCCCGGGGGTCCTACGGCCCTGGCGAGCCGGAGGACTTCATCGCGGTTCGCCTCGAGAGCTTTGTGAACGACACGGAGCCGGTGCGCCTGCGCCTGCACGACAGCGGCAAGGTCGTCGAGATCCGCTCCGCGCACATGCCCGACGGCGGCATCGTCACCACCTACACCGACATCACCGAGACGGTGGAGGCGGAGGAAGCCCTCGAGCGGGCCAACGAGACGCTGGAGCGCCGCGTCCGCGAACGGACCGAGGAACTCCTGCGGCTCAACGAGGAACTCGGCCAGGCCAAGGGCGCGGCCGAGGAAGCCAACGTGTCCAAGACGCGCTTCCTGGCCGCGGCGAGCCACGACATCCTGCAGCCGCTCAATGCCGCCCGCCTCTACGCCACGTCCCTGGTCGAGCGCGACCGCAGCCAGGGCGACCCGCGCCTGGCACAGAACGTCGACGCCTCGCTGGAGGCGGTGGAGGAGATCCTCACGGCGCTTCTCGACATTTCGCGCCTCGACAGCGGCGCGATGAAGGCCGAGGTGTCCGCCTTCCGCATCGACGACATCCTCAACCAGCTCCGGCTGGAGTTCGAGCCCATCGCGCGAGAGAAGGGCCTGGAGCTCGTCTTCATGCCGTGCTCGCTCTCCGTGCGGTCCGACCGGCGCCTCTTGCGGCGCCTGCTGCAGAACCTCGTGTCCAACGCCATCAAGTACACGCCGAAGGGCAAGGTCCTGGTGGGCGCGCGGCGCGCGCGGGGCCGGCTCGTGCTGCAGGTGTGGGACACCGGCCTCGGCATCCCGGCGTCCAAGCAGAAGGCGGTGTTCAGGGAATTCCAGCGCCTCGACCAGGGCGCGCGCGCAGCCCGCGGCCTGGGGCTCGGCCTTTCCATCGTGGAGCGGATCGCACGCGTGCTGGACCATCCCATCGCGCTCGTCTCGGAGCCCGGGAAGGGCTCGATGTTTGCCGTGGACCTGCCCGTCACCGCCCCCCTGCCCGCCCTCAAGGCCAAGGCCGAGGAGGCGCCGCGGGCCCAGGCCCCGCTCGGCGGCCTCGTGGTGCTGTGCATCGACAACGAGCCCGCGATCCTCGAAGGCATGCAGACCCTGCTGTCGGGGTGGGGCTGCGAGGTGCACGTGGCACCTGGCCCCCGCGAGGCGCTGGAGGTGCTCGGCGCCAGGCGCAAGCCGGACATCATCATCGCCGACTACCACCTGGACGAGGGCGACGGCCTGGAGGCCGTGACGGCGCTGCGCTGGAAGCTCGGCCAGGACATTCCGGCCGTTCTGCTGACGGCGGATCGCACGCCCGCCGTTCGCGACGCCGCGGCGGCGAAGGACATGCAGGTCCTCAACAAGCCGTTGAAGCCGGCAGCCCTGAGGGCGATCCTGGCGCAGTGGCGCGCCCGGCTCCAGGCCGCCGAGTAGGGCCGTCCGGCGTCCGGACATCGCTGCATGCGGGCAATCTCGCGCTTGCATCCGCGCCGAACGTCCGGCGTGGCAGCCGCGCCGTGCAGGGTCTACGGTCGGTCGCGACGGTGAGTGCGCGGGAAGGACCAGCCATGTCGGAGACCAAGCAGGCGGCACAGGGCGACCAGGCCTTCCGGCCCGTGGCCGCAGGAACGCGCATCGGCCATGTCCACCTCAAGGTGGCCGACCTCGACCGCGCCGTCGGGTTCTACCACGGCGTCCTCGGCTTCGAGATCGTGCAGTACTACGGCCAGCAGGCGGCCTTCCTGTCCGCAGGCGGCTACCACCACCACATCGGCCTCAACACCTGGGAGAGCCTCGGCGGGGCGCGGCCCCCGCGCGGGACCACGGGCCTCTACCACACGGCCTTCCTCTACCCGACCCGGCGCGACCTGGCCGATGCGTTGCGCAGGCTGATCGAGGCCGGGATCCCGCTGCAGGGGGCGAGCGACCACGGGGTGAGCGAGGCGCTCTACCTCGACGATCCGGACGGCAACGGCGTCGAGCTCTACTGGGACAAGCCGCAGGAGCGCTGGCCCCGCCGGCCGGACGGCTCCCTGGAGATGTACACCCGCCGCCTCGATCTCGAAGCCCTCCTGCGCGAACTGGCGGACTGAGGGGCAGACGTCCCTCCCCGTCACGGCGCGCCGGCCGTAGCGGCCCTCACGCGGCCGATGACCGTGGGGCCGCGAAACGCCGGTAGAACGTCTCGCCCTTGGCGGCCATGTCCTTCAGCAGGGCATTCGGCGCGAAGCGCGGCCCGAACTCCGCGGCCAGCGCCTCGCAACGCGCGACGAAGGCCTTCACGCCCATGCCGTCGATGTAGGACAGCGTGCCGCCGGTGAACGGGGCGAAGCCGAAGCCCAGGATCGACCCCACGTCCGCCTCGCGCGGATCGGTGATGATCCCCTCCTCCACCGTTCGTGCGGCCTCGACCGCCTGCACCACGAGGAAGCGCTGCTTGAGGGTCTCCACCGAGAGGCTGTCGGGGTCGAGCCTCCTGCCGACGATGTCGCTGAGGCCGGGCCAGAGGCTCTTCTGCCCCTTCTCGGGATAATCGTAGAAGCCCTTGCCGTTCTTGCGGCCGAGGCGGCCCTGACCTTCCACCATGGCGACCAGCAGGGCCTCCTGCACGGGGTCCACCGCCTGCCGGCCGACCTGCTTCTCGGTGGCCCGCACGATGCGCAGCGCCAGATCGAGGGCGACCTCGTCGTTGAGTGAGAGCGGCCCGACCGGCATGCCCGCCATCCGGGCCACGTTCTCGATCATCGCCGGGGGCACGCCCTCCATGAGCATCAGGTGCCCCTCGCGCAGATAGGCGCCGACGCAGCGGTTGGCGTAGAAGCCGCGCCCGTCGTTCACCAGGATCGGCGTCTTGCGGATGGCCCGCACGAAGTCGAGCGCCATGGCGATGGCGCGCGGGCCCGTCGCGGCGCCCTGGATGACCTCCACCAGCATCATCTTCTCCACAGGCGAGAAGAAGTGGATGCCGATGAACTGCTCCGGCCGGGTGCTGGCCTTCGCGAGCCCGGTGATGGGCAGCGTCGAGGTGTTGGAGGCGAAGATGCAGTCGGGACGGACGGCCGCTTCAACGGCGGCGATCACCTGGGCCTTCACGCCCGGGTCCTCGAACACGGCCTCAACGACGAGGTCGCAGGCCGCGAGACGGGCATAGTCGGCCGTGGCGGTGATCCTCTCCAGCAGGGCGTCGCGGTCGGCCGTCTTGGCCCGCCCCTTCATGATCTGGTCGCTGACGAGCTTGTGGGACAGGGCCTTGCCCTTGTCGGCCGCCTCCTGGTCGCGGTCGACGAGGATGACCTGCAGGCCGGCCTGGGCCGAGACATAGGCGATGCCCGCGCCCATGAAGCCCGCCCCCACCACGCCGACCGTGCGCAGCGTCGAGGCGGGCACGGACGCGGGCCGGCGGGCCCCCTTGTTGAGCTCCTGCATCGACAGGAACAGGGACCGGATCATCGCCGCCGCCTCGGGCGAGCGCAGGATCTTCGCGAACCACCGGCTCTCCACCCGCAGGGCGAGATCCATCGGTAGCTGCAGCCCCTCGTAGACGGTGTGCAGGATGGCCTTCACGGCCGGATAATTGTCGTAGGTCTCGCGGCGGTAGATCGCATTGGCCGGCGGCCAGGTCATCATCCCGGCGGGGGAGTAAACACGCCCGGACGGCGGGCGGAAACCCTCCTCGTCCCACGGCGCGACACCCTTGCCGCCCCCCAGGATCCACGCCTTCGCCCGCTGGACGATCTCGGCACGTGGCGCCACCGCATGCACCAGCTTCATGGAGAGCGCGGCCTGCGGACGCAGCTGCTCGCCCTTGAACAGCATCTGCAGGGCGTCGCCGGTCTGCATCAGCCGCGCGACCCGCTGCGTTCCCCCGGCACCGGGGAACAGACCGACCTTGACCTCCGGCAGCCCGACACGGGTCGAGGGATCGTCGGAGACGACGCGGTGATGGCAGGCGAGCGCGAGTTCGAACGCCCCGCCCATGCAGACGCCGTTCACGGCGGCCGCGAAGGGCTTGCCGCAGGTTTCCAGACGTCGGAACAGGCGCGACAACAGGCTCGACTGGTCCAGGAAATGGGCCGCGGCCGCTTCCTGGCCCTGCTCGCGCGCCATGCGGCCGTAAACCGCCCCCAGTTCCTGGAGCATGGTGAGGTCGGCGCCGCCCGAGAAGCTGTCCTTGCCCGAGACGATCACGCAGCCCTTGATGGCGGCGTCCGCGGCGACGGCGTCGACGATCGCGCCCAGGTCCTGCATGACCGCCGGCGTGATGACGTTCATGGACCGGTCGGCCATGTCCCAGGTCGCGAGGGCGATGCCATCCGCGTCGACCTCGAAGCGGAATGTCGTGAGCGTCAGCGTGGTGCTCATCGGTGGTGTCCCTTCGCCGTCAGACGCGTTCGATGATGGTGGCGGTGCCCATGCCGGCGCCGATGCACAGGGTCACGAGGGCGGTCGACTTGCCCGTCCGCTCCAACTCGTCGAGCGCGGTCCCCAGGATCATGGCGCCTGTGGCGCCGAGGGGATGGCCCATGGCGATGGCGCCGCCGTTGACGTTGACGACCGCCGGATCGACGTCGAACGCCTGCATGAAGCGCAGCACGACCGAGGCGAAGGCCTCGTTCACCTCGAACAGGTCGATGTCGGCGAGCGACATGCCCGCGCGCGCCAGCACCTTGCGCGTCACGTCCACCGGCCCGGTGAGCATCAGCGCCGGCTCCGACCCGATGTTGGCGAAGGCGCGGATGCGCGCCCGCGGCTTGAGGCCGGCGGCCTTGCCGGCCGCCTCGTTGCCGATGAGCACGGCCGCGGCGCCGTCCACGATGCCGGACGAATTGCCGGCATGGTGCACGTGGCGGACGCGCTCGATTTCGGGATGGGCCTGGATGGCCACGGCGTCGAAGCCGCCCTGCTCGCCCATCATCGTGAAGGACGGCTTGAGCCCACCCAGCGACTGCATGTCGGTCTGCGGCCGCATGTGCTCGTCATGGGCGAGGATGGTCACGCCGTTGACGTCGCGCACCGGCACGACCGACCGCGCGAAGCGTCCCGCGTCCCAGGCCGCCTTGGCCCGCCGCTGGCTTTCAACCGCATAGGCGTCGACCGCATCGCGGTCGAAGCCGTACTTCGTCGCGATCAGATCCGCCGAAACGCCCTGCGGCATGAAATAGGACTTCACGGCGATGGCCGGATCGACGGGCCAGGCGCCGCCGGACGCGCCGATGCCGATGCGGCTCATCGATTCGACGCCGCCGGCCACGGCCAGATCCTGGGCGCCGGCCATCACCTGCGCGGAGGCGAAGTTGACCGCGTCGAGCCCCGAGGCGCAGAAGCGGTTGATCTGCACGCCGGGAACCGTGGTGCCGTAGTCCGCCACCAGCGCGGCGGCCCGGGCGATGTCGCCGCCGGCCTCGCCGACGGGATCGACGCAGCCCAGCACGATGTCGTCGACCAGCTTCGTATCCAGGTGGCTGCGTTCGCGCAGCGCCGTCAGGGCGTGGCTGGCCAGGGCGAGCGCCGTCACCTCGTGCAGGGAGCCGTCGGCCTTGCCGCGCCCGCGCGGGGTGCGCACGTGATCGTAGATGTATGCCTCGGGCATCGGGGCCTCCCTGGTGTTTGCGGCAGAGTAGCGCCACGCGGCCGTCGTGGAAAACGGCCGCATGCCGAAGGACGTCAGAACATCGCCTCGGGCAGCGCCATCACGGCGTCGGACCCGGCCGTGATGCAGGCCAGGCGCGCTCCCGCCTCGGGAAGCCACCGTTCGACGAAGAACCGGGCCGTGACCAGCTTGGCCTCCATCACCGCCGTGTCGCGGCCGGCGGCGATCCGCCCGTGGGCGGCCTGGGCGATCCGGACCCACATGGTGCCGAGCGCGACGAGGCCCATGAGGTGCATGTAGTCGGTGGCGCCGGCGCCGGCATTGTCCGGCTTGGCGAGCGCGTTCTGCATGAACCAGACGGTGGCCTGCTGGAGCTGCCCGAGCGCGGCAAGCACGGGCGTCGCCAGCGGCCTCAACCGCTCGTCACCCGCGGCGTCCTTCAGGAAGGCCGCCGTCTCCGTGAGGTAGGCGGTGATGGCGCGCCCGCCGTCCTTGGGCAGCTTGCGGCCGACGAGGTCGAGCGCCTGGATGCCGTTGGCGCCTTCATAGATCATGGCGATCCGCGCATCGCGCACGAACTGCTCCATGCCCCACTCGGCGATGTAGCCGTGGCCGCCCAGCATCTGCTGGGCTCGCACGGTGTTGTCGAAGCCAAGGTCCGTCAGCACCCCCTTCACCACCGGGGTCATCAGTCCCAGCGCATCGTCCGCCGCCTGGCGCACGGCCGGGTCGGGACTGCGATGCGCCACGTCGCTCTGCAGCGCCGTCCAGAGGACCAACGCCCGGCCCGCCTCGTTGATGGCGCGGATCGTGAGCAGCGTGCGCCGCACGTCGGGATGCACGATGATCGGATCGGCCGGCTTGTCCTTCGCCTTGGGCCCGGTGAGCGCCCGGCCCTGGATCCGGTCGCGGGCATAGGCCGCCGCGTTCTGGTACGCGACCTCCGAGAGGCCGAGGCCCTGGATGCCGACGGCGAGGCGCGCCTCGTTCATCATGACGAACATGGCCGCGAGGCCGCGGTTCTCCTCGCCGACCAGCCAGCCCACGGCCCCGTCGTAGTTCATCACGCAGGTCGCGTTGCCGTGGATCCCCATCTTGTGCTCGAGGGAGCCGCAGGCCACGCCGTTGCGCGGGCCGGGACGCCCGTCGGCGTCGGGGATGAATTTCGGGACGACGAAGAGCGAGATGCCCTTCGTGCCGGCCGGCGCACCCTCGATCCGCGCCAGCACCAAGTGCACGATGTTCTCGGAGAGGTCGTGCTCGCCAGCCGAGATGAAGATCTTGGTGCCGGAGATCGCGTAGCTGCCGTCGCCGCGCGGCACGGCCTTCGTCCGGATCATGCCGAGGTCGGTGCCGCAATGGGGCTCGGTGAGGTTCATCGTCCCCGTCCAGCGGCCCTCGATCATCGGCGGCAGATAGAGATCCTTCTGCTGCTGCGAACCATGCTGCATCAGGGCCGCGACCGCCCCCATCGTCAGGCCGGGATACATGCCGAAGGCCACGTTGGCGCCCGACATGAACTCGTTCATCACCGCCGTGAGCGTGTAGGGCAGGCCTTGTCCGCCGTAGTCCTCGGGAGCCGAGAGACCGATCCAGCCGCCGGCCGCATAGGCGCGGTAGGCATCGCGGAAGCCGGGCGGCGTCGAGACGCTGCCGTCCGGCGCGCGCGTGCAGCCGGCCTCGTCGCCGATTCGGTTCAGCGGCTGCGCCACCTCCTCGACGAGCTTCGCACCCTCCCGCAGGATCGCCTCGAGGGTCTCGGGACCGAGGTCGCCGAAGCCTGGAAGATTGCCGTGACGATCGAACCCGACGACGTCCTGCAGGAGGAACGTCACGTCCTCGATGGGGGCCCTGTAGCTCGGCATCGTTCGCCTCCGGATCCTTGTGGCGGCAAGCATTCCAGCGTGCCGCCGACTTGATGGTTCATATATAAACTATTGCGTCGGATTGCAAGCGCAGTGCGTCCGCGGGGCGGATTGATCGATGTCGTCCGGTTGGTTGCGCTAACCAGAAATTCACCCTGATTAACGGTGTATTTACCATGACACTCAAAAGTAGTGGGAACGGTCGATACCGCTGCGCCGCAGCCGGATCGATCGACGGCCGGCAGGAGTCGGTCCGCTGCTATGAGGTCGAGAATGCCGTCCGGATCTGGCGGGGCAGTCAGGCAGACGATGCCCTGGAGCGTGAAGGGTGTCGACGCGGATGCGCGCGAAACGGCCAAGGAAGCGGCCCGCCGCGCCGGCATGACGCTGGGCGAATGGCTGAACGCCATGATCGCCGAGAACGCCGCAGAAACCGAGCACGAGCAGCGGGAAGCCACGCTGCGCGACATCGCGGCGCAGCTCGCGCGCATGGACCGCAGCGCCACCGCACCCGTCGCGCGTCCCGCGTCCCCGACCGGCAACGACCTGCAGTCCGTCCTCAACCGCGCCATGGCCGAAGCCCGCAGCCAGGCCCAGGCGGTCGAGGACCGCACGGCCGGCGCGCTCGACTCCATGGTCAAGTGGATGGACCGCGCCGAGACGCGGCGCCGGGAAGACATCAATCTCATCGCCGCCGCCCAGGAGCGCACCTCGACCGCGCTGCGCGACGCGCTGGGCCTCGTCACCGCGCGGATGGACAGCATCGAGCGCACGGTGGCCGGGGACGACCACGCGGCGCCCCTGCGCAAGGCCATCGAACGCCTGGAAACCCGCATCGAGGCCCTCGACAGGCGCGAGGCGGAAGGTTTCGTCCCGCCCAAGGTCGAGAAGTCGCTGCGGGACCTGGAGACCAGGCTCGTCGACCTCGCCGGCCGCATGGACAGGCCCGACGCCAAGGCCGAGGCATCGGCCGCGCGCATCGACCGCATCGAGGCCTCGCTCGGCACCATCCTCGAGAGGCTCGACGGGGCCGCGCGCCAGCCCGGCCCGGCCGACAAGGCCCCTGCCCCCGGCAGCATCGAGGATGCGATCTCGCAGATCCGCGCCAAGCAGGCGATCCTCGACGGCGACGACTTCATGGCGCCGGTCCGCCAGGTTGGCGATTCGATCACCGAGGCACTGAAGACGGACATCGCCGAGCTGGCCACCCGCCTCGAGGAGCTGCGGGGCCGCGACACCCGGCCGGCGCTGAAGGACCTTCGTTCCGACCTCGCCGACCTCACGCGCACCGTGCGCATGCTCGATCCGCACGAGCGCCTGGGTGGCATCGAGCGCTCGCTCGCCGGCTTCTCGGACGTGATGGCCGACCTGCGCCGCTCGCAGCCCGACATCGCGCCCCTGCGCGAGCCGCTCGACCGGCTGACGCGCGACCTCGGCACCATCGGCACGGCGCTCGAGCCGCTGCGCGACATCGGAGCGATCCGCGCCGACATCGTCGCCCTGGCCACCAAGCTCGAAAACGCCCAGCAGCAGCCCCAGACGGCGCCGACGGACGAACTGGCCCGCCAGATCGCCGCGTTGCGTGGAGCGGTCGAGCGGACGGCCGCGGCGGCCCCCTCCGTGGACAACGTGGAGCGGCGCCTCGCCGCGATCGGCGCCACGCTCGAGCAGCTCGTCGCCAACCGCGCCGAGAACGGCATCGAGGACCTGCGCAGCACCGCGCAGGACATGCGCGGCATCGTCGACGCCCTGCCCGACTTCTCGGCGGTCGAGCGTCGGTTCGACGAAATCGCGCGCCGGATCGAAGGCGCTCCGACGGTAGCCTTCCCGCTCGAGGAGATGGTGGCGCGGATCGGCGCCAAGCTCGGTGAGGTGAACCGCCCCGCGCCCGGCCCCGACGCCATCGACGTCATCGAACGGCGCTTCGACGAGATCGCCCGCCGGCTCGAGGAGGCGCCCGCTCCGGCCGCGGCGCCCGCCTTCCCGCTCGAGGAGATGGTCGAGCGGCTCGGCGAGAAGCTCGACGAAGCCCGCCGCCCCGACGCCGCCTCGACGGCGTTCGACGCCTTGGAGCGGCAGCTCGCCTCGATGACCGAGGCGCTCAGCCGCAACGACGAGAGCTACGCCGCGGTGCGCTCCCTGGAGCGCTCGGTCTCCTCGCTGTTCGAGAAGCTCGAAGAGACCGCGCGCTCGCATGCGAGCACCGCGGAGCAGGCCGCGCGGCTCGCCGCCCAGTCGGTCGCCACCACCCTCGCCGAGACCGTGGTGCAGCCCACCGCGCCCGTGCAGGTGAACCCGGATCCGCGCACGCAGGAGGCGCTGGACGCCGTCCAGTCGACGCTGCAGCGGATCATGGATCGCCTCGGGTCGCTGGAGGCGGACATCGCCGCCGGCCGCGCCACCGCTCCCGCCGGCGAACTCCTGTCGTCGGTCGAGAAGGCCGCGCTGGCGGCCGCCAAGCAGCAGGTGCAGGCGCCGTCGGTCGCTGAAAAGATCGCCGCCGCCGCCGCCGCGGCCAAGGCCGCGAAGGCCGCCGAGCCGCCCCCCGCCCTGTCTCTTATACACATCTGACGCTGCCGACGACTCCTTACGTGTAG
>NZ_CAMFHB010000018.1 GCF_945952055.1 uncultured Alsobacter sp. | reverse complement strand
CCCAGTCGGGCCTCGTGGACGGTGCCTACCAGTTCCGCGCCAAGGTCACCGACACGGCCGGCAACACGACAACCTCCAACGTCGTGAGCGTCACGGTCGACACGGCGGCTCCGGCGGCCGGCACGCTCTCGCTGACGGGCTTCAGCGACAGCGGCACGTCGTCCACCGACTTCATCTCGACGGACAACGCGTTCAACCTCAGCCTCGGCGGAGCCGAGAGCGGCGCCGGCATCACCTACCAGCGCTCGACCGACGGCGGCACCACGTGGCTCACCACCTCGGCGGCGCAGAGCACGCTCGTCGACGGCAACTACAGCTACCGTGCCCTGGTGACCGACACGGCCGGCAACACGGCAACCTCCAACGAGATCGCCGTGAAGGTCGACAACGCCGGCGCGACCGTCAGCAGCGTCGCCATCGCCAGCGCCACCGGCATTCAGAACGGCCGGCTCAACCAGGGCGATGTGGTCAGCGTGGCCGTGACCTTCAACGAGGCCGTGGTCGTGACCGGTACCCCCGTGTTGGCCCTGAACGTCGGCGGCACGTCGGTCAACGCCAGCTACGCGTCGGGCAGCGGCACGAGCCAGCTGGTGTTCAACTACACCATCCTGGCCGGCCAGACCGACGCCAACGGCATCAGCCTCGGAGCCAACGCCTTGTCCCTCGGGACGGGCACGATCCGGGATCTCGCCGGAAACAACGCGACGCTGGCCACGGCGGCGGTCACGGACAACGCAAACTACGTCGTCGACACGACCCCCGCGACCGTCAGCAGCGTGGCCATCGCCAGCGCGACCGGCATCCAGAACAGCACGCTGAACGCGGGTGACGTCGTCACCGTCAGGGCGACCTTCAGCGAGGCGGTCTCCGTGACCGGCTCCCCGCTGCTGGCCCTCAACATCAACGGCACGACCGTCAACGCGACCTACGCCTCGGGCAGCGGCTCGACCCAGCTCCTCTTCAACTACACGATCCAGGCCGGCCAGAACGACGCCACCGGCATCAGCATCGGCGCCAATGCCATCGCCCTGAACTCCGGGACGATCACGGATCTCGCCGGCAACACGGCCACCATCACGTCGACCGCCGTCACCGACAACGCGAGCTACCTGGTCGACACGACGGCCCCCGCCGTCACCGCCGTCGCCATCACCGGCGCCAGCGGCAGCCAGAACACCACGCTCAACGCCGGCGACGTGGTCACCGTCCGCGCCACCTTCGGCGAAGCCGTCACGGTGACCGGCACCCCCCAGCTCGCCCTGAACATCGGCGGCACCACCGTCCTGGCGAACTACACATCGGGCACTGGAACGACCCAGCTGAACTTCACCTACACGATCCAGGCGGGCCAGACCGACGCCAACGGCATCAGCATCGATGCCAATGCGCTGAGCCTCAACTCCGGGACGATCACGGACGCGGCTGGCAACGCGGCGACGCTCACCTCGAGCACCGTCGCTGACAACGTCACCTACAGGGTGGATACCACCGCGCCGACCGTCTCGGGCGTCGCCATCACCAGCGCGACGGGCCTGCAGAGCAGCACCCTGAACGCCGGTGACGTGGTGACCGTCCGCGCCACGTTTAGCGAGGCGGTGACCGTGACCGGCACGCCGCAGCTCGCGCTCAACATAGGCGGCACCACGGTCCTGGCGAACTACACATCGGGCACTGGAACGACCCAGCTGAACTTCACCTACACGATCCTGGCGGGCCAGACCGACGCCAACGGCATCAGCATCGATGCCAATGCGCTGACCCTGAACGCCGGCACCATCACGGACGCCGCCGGCAACGCGGCGACGCTCACGACGGTGGCGGTGGCAGACAATGCCGGCTACCTCGTCGACACCACGGCTCCGGCCGCGGGCACGCTGTCGCTGAGCAACTTCAGCGACTCCGGATCCTCCTCCACGGACTTCATCTCCACTGATACCGCCTTCGACCTGAGCGTCTCGGGCGCGGAAGCCGGCGCGACCGTCGTGTACCAGCGGTCCACCGACGGAACGACCTGGACCACGACCACCGCCGCGCAGAGCGGGCTCACCGACAACACCTACCAGTACCGGACGCAGGTCACGGACGCCGCCGGCAACACCGCGAATTCGGCTATCCTCAGCGTCACCGTGGACAACACGGCGCCGACGGCCAGTGGCGCCGGAAACCTCGCCATCGTCAGCGCGACGGGCATCCAGAACAGCACTCTGAACGCGGGCGACGTCGTGAGTGTCAGGGCCACGTTCAGCGAAGCCGTGCTGGTCACGGGTACGCCCCAGCTGGCCTTGAACATCGGCGGCACGACGGTGCAGGCCAGCTACGCGTCCGGCAGCGGCAGCACCCAGCTGGTGTTCACCTACACCATCCTGGCCGGCCAGACCGACACCGACGGCATCAGCATCGGATCGAACGCACTGTCGCTGAACGGCGGCACGATCAGGGACGCCGCAGGCAACAACGCAACCCTGACCACGACCTCGGTCGGCGCGAACGCCGGCTACCTGGTCGACACGACGGCTCCCACGCTGCCGGGCAACACGACGCTCTCCTACAACTCCAACAGCGATGCTTTGAGTTGGACGGCGGCGACGGGCGCGACGTCGTACGCCTGGTCAGCAAGTGGGACGACGTCCGGCGGAACCGCCGCAACGGCATCGGGTACGGTGACCACGAACTCAGCCGATCTGACCACACAGCTCAACGCCCAAAGCCTCAATGGTCGGGCCGTTACGATCACCGTGACCGCGCTCGACAACGCCGGCAACAGCGCGTCCTATACGTCCCTCAGCACGACTGCCCCGGTCGGCGTCTCCGGCTCCCCGACGAACCTCGGCCTCGGGAACCCCGCCGACGGTGCCCTGGTGACCCTCACGGTCGCGTCGCTGCCCGCAGGCTGGACGCTCGACGGCTGGACCCGCCAGGCGGACGGAACGTGGTCGATCACCACGGCCGATCCGGGCTCCCTCACCTACACCACGCCGGTCGACTATGTCGGCGCCGAGGTGATCGAGATCGCCATGAACTGGACCGACGCCAATGGCGTCCCGGTCACGCGCATCGTGCTCGACAACGCCGAGGCCTTCGCCCCGGGCAACCCGATCTTCGCCTGGGCGGGTGACGACAACCTCACCGGCAGCGCCGGGGCGGACACCTTCGTGATGGCCGATCCGATCGGCAACAACGTGGTCTACGCCTTCGACGTGGCGCGGGACCGGCTGGACCTGTTGGCCTTCACCGGCTTCACCAGCTTCGCCGATGTCGTCGCGAACCTCGCGGAAACGGCTGCCGGCGACGCCCTGCTGACGCTGGCGGACGGGCAGACGGTGACGTTCCAGGGGGTCAGTGCCGCGGCCCTCACGGCGGCGAATTTCGTGTTCGACGAGACGCCGGTCACGCAGAACGCCGGCACCATCGCGGTGGGCAGCGGCGCCATGCTTCCGCTGGCGGGCGAGTTGCACAACACCGGCACCGTCGCCCTGGACGCGGCCGGCCGCGAGACGCTGCTGCAGATCCTGCAGCGCGGCCTCACGCTCACCGGCGGCGGCGAGGTGGTGCTGTCCGACGACGCCGGCAACGTCATCGCCGGCACCGCACCGGGCGTGACGCTGACCAACGTCGACAACGTCATCTCCGGCGCCGGTCAGATCGGCCAGGGCCAACTCGCGCTCGTCAACCACGGCACGATCGTGGCCGACGGCACCCAGGCGCTGGTCATCGACACCGGGGCCAACGCGGTCGTCAACACCGGGACCATCGAGGCCACCGGCACCGGCGGCCTCACCATCGCCAGCAACCTCGTCAACGACGGGATGCTGCGGGCCAACGGTGGCGACATCACCGTGGCCGGCCAGTCCTCGGGCACGGGCGTGGCGGTGGTCACCGGCGCCGCGACCCTCGACCTCGAGCAGGCCTCCTCGCTCACGGTCGATCTCGGCCAGGGCGACGGCATCCTGGAGATCGACGACAGCCAGGACTTCACCGGCCAGATCGCAGCATTCGGCAGCGGCGACCAGCTGCGGCTCACCGACATCGCCTTCGGCAGCCAGACGTCTCTGGCCTTCACCGCCGATGCGAGCGGTGCCGGCGGCACCCTGACGGTGACCGACGGCACGCATGTCGCCAGCCTGGCCCTCCTCGGCCAGTACGCCGCGGCCGGCTTCTCGCTCGGAACGGACCAGGAGGGCGGCGCCATCGTCACCTATGCCTCGCAGGGCACGGCGACGAGCGACCCGCTGACCCTCACCAAGCCCGTGGCCTGAGGCGGATGAGAGATGATGCGAGGCTCCCCGCCGGAGCCTCGCATGCAACGGCCAGCATGGGGGCCATCCCGTGGATCGCGCGTCAGCCACGCCCCTCGTCAGCGTGCTCGTCCCCGCGTTCAACGCCGCGCCGTTCCTGGCGGAGGCGATCGGCTCCCTGCTCGCCCAGACACTGACCGACTTCGAACTGATCGTCGTCAATGACGGGTCCACCGACGAGACCGGCGCGATCGCCAGGTCCTTCGCCGACCCCCGCATCCGTGTCCATGACCTGCCCGTGAACATGGGAGAGGCCCAGGCCGCCAATCTCGGGCTCGCGCTCGCGAGGGGCCGCTATCTCGCGCGCCTCGACGCCGACGACATCGCACTGCCCCACCGGCTCGCCATGCAGGTCGCCGAACTGGACCGCCGGCCGGACATCGAGGTGCTGGGCTCCAACATGCTGGTGTTTCCCAAGCCCCGCTCCACCACGACGGTCCCGGGGACGGACGCGGCGATCAAGGCCACCTTCATGCTGGCGGCCGGAAACCTGATGAACCCCACCACCTGCCTGCGCATGGACTTCGTCCGGCGGCACGGGCTGCGCTACGACCCCATGCTGCGCAAGGGCGTCGACCTGGCGTTCTGGATCGCGTGCATGCGCAAAGGTGCCCGCTTCGCCAATCTGGCCGAGCCGCTCGTGCGCTACCGGATCCACGGCGGCAACCTCAGCAGGCAGGCGGGTTCGGTCAACGGGATCGTCCAGGACCTCGCGATCGCGTTCTTCCCCGACCTTCCGTCGAGCCGGGCCCGGCGCCTGGCGGACCTCTTCGTCCCGCGCCGCCTCGGCTGGACCGACGCCATCGCGACGGTCGAGGCCGCGGCCCTCGCGAAAGACCATGACCGGAGCGTCTTCGGAGAGGATCGCCCCCTTCTGCTGCGCTGGATCGAGCAGCGCGCCAACGGGCTGCGCAACGCCGTTCCGGCAGCACCCTCGCCCGCCGGCGGGAACACCCGGCGCGGCACGAGCTTGGCCGCGTCGCAGCGCGACACGACATCGTCCGAGAATGGGACAGATCAAGCCCCACAGTGAGGAAATCCAAGCACTTTAAGGTTGATTGTACGCTAAAGGTGTAGCTTCATCGGTGCGATGTTAATAGTGAGGTAACTCAAGGCGCCAAGCCCGCCGACCTCGAACCCAGACCGCCCCTGATGACCACCGACGCGACCACCGATTGGGCTAAGGACTCGGGGCTCTTCGCCCTGGCCCTCGTGCTTCGCGTCCGCGGCGTGCGGCTCGAGCCGGCCGAGCTCCTGCGCCGGGCCGGCGGGGACGTGCCCGACGTGGCCATGATGACCCGCCTCGCCCGCGACGTCGGCCTCGCCGCGGCGGTCATCGACGTGGGCTGGGACGATCTCGCCCGCCTCCCCCTCCCCGCCATCGCGATTCTCGCCGACCGCCGCTTCCTGATCCTCGCGGCGGCCGACATCCACGGAGGCCGCGTCGCCGGCGTCGGACCGGACGGCGGCTGCCAGCTCGATCGCGACGCCTTCGAGGCGGATTGGACGGGCCAGGTCATCGTGGTGGGCCAGGCCCAGCGCGCGAGCGAGTTGCCCGCGGCCATCCCTAAGCAGGACGCGCAGGAGCCCCAAGCGCAGGAGCCCCACACGCGGGACACCCAGGCGCATGCCGCCCGCCCGACCGCCGGCACGCCTGACACCGCGCCGGACGCACGCAGCCACGGCACCGCCGTCTCCCGCCGGCTCGGCGCCATCCGGGATCGGCTCGCCGACACCTGGGCCGACCTCAAGGCCCGCTTCTGGGAGGATGCCGAGGCGGAAGCCGCGCAGGCCATGGCGCAGGCGGCCGTCCCGGGCGAGGACGGCCCGCAGCGTCCCGCCGGCCCTTCGCCGGACGACCTCGGCCTCGTCGCCCTGGTGATGCTGCTGCGCTATCACGGCGTCGGCGCCAGCCCCGAACAGATCCGGCACGGCCTGGGCAGCCCCACGGTCACCATCACCGACATGGTGCGCAGCGCCAAGCAGCTCGGCCTGAAGGCGCAGGCCAAGCCCTCCAGCTTCGAGCGCCTCGCCCAGACGCCGCTTCCCGGCATCGTCGCCTGCCGCGACGGGCGCTTCGCCATCCTGGGCAAGGCCGATGCGGACCGGGTGCTGCTGCAGTGGCCGGGCAATCCGGCGCCGGAGGTGATGGAGCGCGACGCCTTCGAGGCGCTCTGGGACGGCCAGATCGTGCTGATGGCCCGGCGCGCGTCGCTGCTCGACCTCGGGCGTCGCTTCGACATCACCTGGTTCCTGGGCGCGGTCCACAAATACCGCCGCCTGCTCGTCGAGGTCCTGGCGGCCTCCTTCTTCCTGCAGCTTTTCGCGCTCATCTCGCCCCTGTTCTTCCAGGTCGTCATCGACAAGGTTCTCGTGCATCGCAGCCTCAGCACGCTCGACGTGCTGATCATCGGGCTCGTCGCGATCTCCGTGTTCGAGACGGTGCTGGGCGTGCTGCGCACCTATGTCTTCGCCCACACGACGAACCGCATCGACGTCGAGCTCGGCGCGCGGCTGTTCCGGCACCTGATGGCGCTGCCCATCGCCTACTTCCAGGCCAGGCGCGTGGGCGACTCGGTGGCCCGCGTCCGCGAGCTGGAGAACATCCGCCAGTTCCTGACGGGCTCCGCCCTGACGCTGGTGATCGACCTGCTCTTCACCTTCGTGTTCCTGGGGGTGATGGCCTACTACTCGCCGTTCCTCACCGGCGTGGTGGTCGCCTCCTTCCCGCTCTACGTGGCCATCTCGGCCGGTGCGACGCCGCTGTTCCGCCAACGGCTCGACGAGAAGTTCCGGCGTGGCTCGGAGAACCAGGCCTTCCTGGTGGAGAGCGTCACCGGCGTCGAGACGCTGAAGGCCATGGCGGTCGAGCCGCAGATGCAGCGCCGCTGGGAGGAGCAGCTGGCGGGCTATGTCGCCGCGAGCTTCCGCGTCATCAGCCTCAACAACACGGCGAGCCAGGCGGTCCAGCTCATCAACAAGCTCGTCGTCGCCGCCGTGCTCTATTTCGGCGCCAAGCTCGTCATCGACGGCGACCTCACGGTGGGCGAGCTCGTGGCCTTCAACATGCTGTCGGGCCGCGTCAGCGCCCCCGTGCTGAGGCTGGCCCAGATGTGGCAGGACTTCCACCAGGCGCGCCTGTCGGTCGATCGCCTGGGCGACATCCTCAACACCCAGCCCGAGCCCAGCACCAGCCCCACGCGCTCGCCCCTGCCCGCCATCCGCGGCAAGGTGGATTTCGAGCACGTCACGTTCCGCTACCGCGCCGACGCGCCCGCGGTGCTCAACGACGTCAGCTTCAGCGTCGAGCCCGGCCAGGTCATCGGCATCGTCGGCTCCTCCGGCTCCGGCAAGAGCACGCTCACCAAGCTCGTGCAGCGCCTCTACATCCCCGAGAGCGGCCGCGTGCTCGTCGACGGCGTGGACCTCTCCATGGTCGACGTGTCCTGGCTGCGCCGGCAGGTCGGCGTGGTGCTGCAGGAGAACGTCCTGTTCAGCCGCTCGGTGCGCGAGAACATCGCGCTCGCCGACCCCACCATGTCCATGGAGCGCGTCATCGCGGCGGCCAAGCTCGCCGGCGCCCACGATTTCATCCTGGAGCTGCCGGAGGGCTACGACACGGTGGTGGGCGAGCGCGGCGGGTCGCTCTCGGGCGGCCAGCGCCAGCGCATCGCCATCGCCCGGGCGCTCGTCATGAACCCGCGCATCCTGATCTTCGACGAGGCCACCTCGGCGCTCGACTACGAGAGCGAGCGCGCGGTGCAGCAGAACATGAAGAGCATCGCGTCCGGCCGCACCGTGTTCATCATCGCCCATCGCCTGTCGACCGTGCGCACGGCCGACCGCATCATCACCATCGAGAAGGGCCGGATCGTCGAGGACGGGACGCACGACGACCTGATCCGCGGCAACGGCCGCTACGCCAAGCTCCACATGCTGCAGGCGGGGATCCAGGATGTCCGCTAGCGCCCGCAAGGTCATTCGCTTTCCCAAGGCCTCCGCGCCGAGGACGGACTACGAGCTCGCCTTCCTCCCGGCGGCGCTCGAGATCACGGAGACGCCGCCCTCGCCCGTGGGCCGCGCCGTGGCCGGCACGATCATGGCGGTCTTCGCGCTCTCCGTGCTGTGGGCGATCCTGGGCACCGTCGACATCGTCGCGACGGCGACGGGGCGCATCGTGCCGAGCGGCCGCACCAAGGTCATCCAGCCCTTCGAGACCGGCGTCGTGCGGGCCATCCACGTCCGCAACGGCCAGCGTGTCGCCGCCGGCGACGTGCTGATCGAGCTCGACCCCACCATGACGGAAGCCGACGAGGCGCACCTGCGCAGCGACCTCGTGTCCGCGAGGCTCGACGCCGCGCGCCTGCGCGCCGCCATCGACGGGGCCGAGGCCCTCGAGATCCCCTCCGACGCGACGCCGACGCAGATCGCCATGCACCGCCACTACCTGCTCACGCAGAAGGCCGAGCTGCGCGGCAAGCTGGCCGAGATCGACCGGCAGGTGGCCCAGAAGCAGGCGGAGCGCGGCAGCGTGCAGGCCTCCGTCGACAAGCTCAACGCCGTGATCCCGGTCGCGGAGGAGCGGCTCGGGCTGCGCAAGCAACTCCTCGGCAAGGAGCTCACCTCCAGGCTCACCTATCTCAGCGAGTACCAGGAGATGGTGGGCATGCGGCAGGACCTGGTCGTGCAGCAGAACCGCCTGCGCGAGACCGAGGCCGCCATGGCGACGCTCCAGGAGACCCGCTCCCGGGTCGAGTCCGAGGTTCGCCGCGCCTGGCTCGACGACCTGGTCAAGGCCGAGCAGAAGGTCGCGAGCCTCACCCAGGACGTGATCAAGGCCGACCGCCGGACGCAGCTCCAGGTCCTGACCGCCCCGGTCGACGGCGTGGTCCAGCAGCTCGACGTGCACACCATCGGCGGCGTGGTGACCCCCGCCCAGCCGCTCGCCATCGTCGTGCCCGCCGACAGCCGGCTGGAGATCGAGGCGATGGTCTCCAACCAGGACATCGGCTTCGTGCGCGCCGGACAGCCGGCGGAGATCAAGGTCGACACCTTCTCCTTCACCCGCTACGGCCTGCTCCACGGCACCGTGCTCGACGTGTCACCGGACGCCGTCACGGCGGACCGGCCGCAGGGGCGCGACCAGGACAAGTCGACGGCGGGCGCCGGCGCCTCCCGGCAGAAGGACCAGGGCTTGAACTACGCCGCCCGCGTCTCGCTGGACCGCACGCAGATGCAGGTGGAGAACGGACTCGTGAACCTCGGCCCGGGCATGTCGGTGACGGTGGAGATCAAGACAGGCTCCCGCCGCATCATCTCCTACCTGCTGTCCCCGCTGGTCCGCTACAAGCAGGAATCCCTGCGCGAGCGGTGAGCGGTCGTGGCCGCCTGCCGGGGCAGGACGGCCGTGGGAGCCCCTCAATCCCGCAAGCTGGGGATCTCGCGCAGCCACGGCGCGAGGAGACGCCGCTGCAGGTCGGGTTCGGCCGCGTGCTCGTCCTGTCCGACATGGCCGCCCGGCAGCCGGAGCGCCGGTCCCGGGAAGGGACGGGCCCGGGGGCTGGCGAACCATCGGTCGTGCACGAGCGCCCTGTCGGCGATGCGCGGCCAGATCTCCTCGCCCAGGAACAGCTGGTCGATGTTGCTGGTCAGCACCCTCGGCGCATAGGCGCGAAACAGGGTCTGCATGTCCGGCAGCAGGCCGGCAATGCCGCCCCACATGCCGGCGAGGATGAGGTCGGTGTGGGTCCACCAGTCCCGCATCACGTGGAAGGGCAAGTCCGAGGCCAGCCATTCGGCCACCGCGGCCGCCTCGCGCACGTTGATCACGGAGTCGCAGTCGCGGACCATGAACCGCCCGACGGTCGGATCGCTCGCCACGAGGAAGCGCCAGACGAGCTTCGTCCCGTTCGGGACGTCGGCCGGCATGAGCACCCACTCCACGCCGAGCCCGGTGGTCGCCTCGACGAAGTCCCGGGGCACGCTGCCGTCGTGGTACACGCGGGCGCGCCAGCCCGGATAGATGTCGGGCAGGAGCAGCGCGTTGCGCAGCAGACCCCGCAGATAGCGCTGGCCGCTGCCCCACAGGCTGAACGCGATCACGGCCGGCTTGCCGGCGATGTCCGGGACCCGCGCCGGAAGGGGCTTGCGCCCCACCTTCGCGTCCTTGAGGACCAGCGACCGCGTCCCGTGGACACGCGCCTTGTCGAGGTCGCCCAGCAGCCAGCAGGCATGCGAAAGCCCGTCGTGGATCTCCTCGGCGTCCGGCTGCACGGCGAGTGCCCGCTCGTAGTCCTCGCACGCGCCGCGGACGTCCCGCAGCCTGTGCCGCACCACGGCGCGGTTCTTCAGAGCGCCGACGTCGGCCGGATCGAGCGCCACCACCCTGTCTATGGCACGCAGCGCGTTCTGCATGTCGCCGATGCCGTAGAGGTAGAAGCAATACTGCATCAGCAGGTCCTTGGGCTCCCGCCCGCGGACCGCATTGAGCCGCGCCACGATCCGGTCGAGCGCGGCCTCCCGCTCGCCCCGCGTCCACAGCGCGTGGAGCGCCTTGTCCCAGCTCGCGGGAACGAACTCCCGCAGCGCCGGCCCCGCAGCCTCGACGCTCTCCGCCGGGGCGGCCGGCGCCCCCAGTCGCTCCCGCTCGAGGGCCACCGCCTGCGGATCCTGGAAACCGGCGCCGATGGCCGAGCCCTCGGGCAAGGGCCGGGAGACGATCCCCGGTGTCGCGTAGAACCGGTCGTGGACGCAGACGTCGCCCCGCACGAGCGGCCAGATCCGCTCGGCGAGGAACCGCTGGTCGTGGCCGTATTTGTTGGTCGGCCGGCCGCCGAAATAGGCCGCGAGCTCCGCCCGCAGATCGATCGAGGGGGTCGCGTGCCCGCCCCACATCCCGGCGAGGATCGGGTCGTTGTGCAGCAGATGATCCCGGATCACGTGAAAGGCGGCGCCGCTGCCGAGCCATTCCGCGACGACGGCCGCATCGACGGCATCCAGGCGCGAATCCACGTCGCGGCACAGGAAGCGGTTCACGCCGGGGTCGTTCAGGACGAGGAACCGCCAGAAGTAGGGCGGCACGGCCGGATCCTCGACCACGGCCACGTCGGCGCCCTCGGCTCTCAGCGCGGCCGTCGTCTCCGGCGCGAGATCGGCCGGCACGTGGAAGCGGCAGCGCCAACCCGGCAGGACTGTGCGGGCCAGCCGTGCATTCACGACCGCCCCGTCGAGATAGACGGGGTCGCTGCCCCACAGGGAGAAGCTGATGACGTCCGCGCCTCCCCCATGCCGCGCGACCGTTCGCGGCGGGCGCGCGCCGCGCAGCTCCGCGTCCCGCGCCGTCAGCACCAGCTGGCCATAGTGGCGGGCGAGATCCATCTCGCCTTCGGCGTGGTGGGCGATCTTCAGCACGTTGAAGAGGTCGAGATCGGGACCGGCTTCCTGCAGGCGCGCGTTGGTGAGCGCGATCGCCTCGCGGTGGCGCCCGAGATTGCACAGGAGCTTGATCCGGAGCGTCGCGTTGTAGGCCACCCGGCAGCCTTCCGACAGCAGGGCCTCCGTCAGCGCGAGGGACTCGGACCAGCGCCGGGCCTGGAAGAATGCGTCGGCGAGGACGAACCGGGCCTCCGGATCGCCGTTTCGCACCTGGCGCCCGGCCTCGAGCAGGGCGATGGCCTCGTCGGCACGGCCCTGGCGCAGCAAGACGGTGGCGGCCGCGACACCGCCGGCGTCATCCTCGCCGCCCTTCGCCCGCCCCGCACCATCGACCATGCCGCCCCTCACGCCTCCTCGACGCCGAACCCGCCGCCGCACCGCCCGGCCGCGCGAGGAGACCACAATTTTCCTGATGCAAGGTGACCGGCCGGCCGTCGCCCTCAGCCGAGCCGCCGCCGCAGCGGGTCGGCGAGGTCGCCCTTGGCGTGCACCTCGACGTCGCCGAGGCCCAGCCAGGTGGAGAGCAGAGCGAGTTCCTCGGCCAGGGCGGTCGTCACCTCGGCCTCGTCCGCGCCCGGCTCCAGATGGGCGGACGCCACCACGAGCCGGCCACGCTGGCGGTCCGCCTTGAGGTCGAGCCGGGCGACGAGGCGGTCGCGCAGCAGGAACGGCAGCACGTAGTAGCCGTGCACCCGCTTGTGGGCGGGCGTGTAGATCTCGATGCGATAGCGCAGGCCGAAAAGCCGCTCAACCCGGTCGCGCTCCCACACGACGGGGTCGAACGGCGACAGCAGCGCCTGGCCCTCCGGCCGAGGCCGCACCGCACCCGCGTGCAGGAAGGCGGGCTGCTTCCAGCCCTTCACCGCCACCGGGCGCAGGGTGCCCTCCTCGACGAGTTCGGCGATATGGGGAGCCGCGTCGGCCGGTCCGAGCCGGAAGTAGTCGCGCAGGTCCTTCACGGTGCCGATGCCCAGCGCCCGCGCCGCGACGCGCAGCAGGCCACGCCGCGCCTCGGCCGGATCGGGCGTGGGCGTGTCGACCACGGCCCGCGGCAGGACGCGTTCGGGCAGGTCGTAGACCCGGTCGAACCCGTCGCGGCGCGTGGCCGTGGTCAGGAGACCGGCCCAGAACAGCCATTCGAGCGCGCGCTTGGCATCGCTCCATCCCCACCAGCTTCCGGTGCCGCGCGCCTCGTGCCCGAAGTCGCGGGCGCTCAGCGCGCCGCGCCGGCGCACCTCCTCCAGCACGGTGTCGATGTAGGCGGCGCGCTCCCGGCCGAAGCGCGCGAGCCCGGTATAGGTCCCCTGCCCCGCCCGGGCGCGCTCCATCCGCCAGCGCAACAGGGGCTGGTGCTCCACCCGGATCAGCGAGGCCTCGTGGCCCCAGTACTCGAAGAGCTTGCGCCGCCGCCCGCCATAGGCCGCCGTGTCGAGCAGCGTGCGGTCGTAGGCGCCGAGCCGCGAGAAGGCAGGCATGTAGTGCGCCCGGGCCAGGACATTGACGGAATCGATCTGAAGCAATCCGAGCCGCTGCGTCAGGCGCAGGAAGTCGGGAGCCTCCGCCGCGCCGCGCCGCGGCCGGGCGAGCCCCTGCGCCGCCAGCGCGATCCTGCGCGCCTGCAGCGGCGTCAAAGTCTGCGTGGCCGCGAAGACGGGACCCGGTGCATCGGTTCCGTCGGCATCGGTAGCGCTGGCATCGGTGTCGGACAGGGCGGCCCCCATGGCTGGACCTACGGATTCGCACCCGAGCCTAGCGGAAACCACGGCCCGGACCCCACCCGATTTCGACGCGAAGGCAGGAGCGCGGGACACCCGTGTGGGGTGCCCGCGCTCCGTCCTGCGATCGGCCTCAGGTCCGCTGCCGCTTGCGCCGCCAGGGCGCGTTCGCCTGCCAGTCGCCCGCCATGATCGAGCCGTAGGGAACGACCTCGTCGACGACGTCGGCCAGGCCGAAGCGCTCGATCTGGGCCCGCACCGCGGCGGCGTTCTTGTAGGCGCTCGGCAACTCGGAGATGTCGGCGACGCCGCAGTAGAAGCGCGCATCGATCCCCGCCGTCTCCTGCGCGAAGATCTCCGCGTCCGGACGCCCGGCGTTCTGCCGCCGGTGCTGGCCGCGGGAGAAGTTGCGACCGGCCCCGTGGGGCGAGAACCCCAACGCGTGCGGCGCATCGCGACCGCGCACGATGAGCACCGGCTCCGCCATGTTGAGCGGGATCAGCGTCAGGTCCGTCGCGTCGGGCGCGAAACCGGCGAAGGCGGGCGTGGCTCCCTTGCCATGGTAGAAGAGCCCATCCGACTTGCGGAAGACGAAGTTGTGCTCGTTCCAGAACCGGTCCGACACCTTCGCGCCGACCCGCTCCGCAGCCATGTCGTGAAGCACGAAATGGCTCGCTTTCGTCCATGACCGGATCGCCTGCAGCGCCGCGAAGTAGCTTTCGCCGTCCGCACTGTCGGCCGGGATCCAGGCGTTCTGCGCCAGCGTCTCCGGCGAGAGGTCCCGCCGGGTCCGCTCGGCCAGCCGCATCCCCTTGTCGAAGAGCCGGGCCCCGGGCCCGCGCGACCCGTGATGGGTCACGAGCGCGGTTTCCCCCGTCGAGCGCAGCGTGCCGACGAAGGCGAAGTGGTTGCCGTCGCCCTGCGTACCGAAATGCTCGATCGCGCCGCTGACGCCGTCGGCCAGCAGCGGATGGGCCGCAAACGCCGCCAGCACGTCGTCCGGCGGACGGATCTGCTGTCCGCGCGGCCGGCCGCCGGGCCCGAAATGCGTCACCGCCTGGACCGCGTCGAGCAGCGCCCCGGGAGCCGCACCGGGCAGCACCGAGATCGCCATCGAGCAACAGATGTCGGCCGAGTGCATGCCGGGATGAATGGCGTCCGAGGCCACGACACCGCCCACCGGCACGGTGCCGGGCGGCCCCGCCGGACACGCATCCGGCAGAATGGCGCCCGCGCGCACGACCGGGGTGCGCATCAGCTCCGCCATGCTGGCCTTCACGGCCTCGACATTGGCCTGCTCGTCGGCGTTCTCCGCCGCGATGTTGACGTGGAAGGGCAATTCGCCGGGCGCCCGCAACGGACTGGCCGCGGAGGGGGCGAACGCCAGCGCCGCAGCCATCGCCTCCTCCTGGGTGCCGCCGGCGTCGAGAACGCCGTTGGCGGCCGCCAGCGCCTGCGCGAACCAGCGGCCCTGGCGCAGCCCCGCATCGATCAGATCCTGACCGCTCATGACCCTGGTCATGACACATCCTTTCCGGACCATGCGTCCATTGCAATGGCCAGCCTCCGAGGGCCGGCAAGGTCGAAGTCCCCGGCGACGAGGGGCGGCGTGACAAGACTGAGCTACGGCCGGCGGTGACGCCGGCGGAGGGATGCGAGCCCTCGACCTCCCGGCCTTGCGGCCGGGCGCTCTACCATGGAGTCACGCCTGCATTCGCCGGGCACCGGCGTGGCGACGAAGGGGAACGAAACCGGGACCGCCCGACCATGCCAGAGAGCGTCGGCACAGCGGGGAGTCGAACCCCGCGACGGCCCCGAGTGGAGCCTGTAGTTCCGTCCGGCATTCGCCACGCCGGCTGCTCGTGTCCAGCTTCGGCCGGACGGGTCAT
This sequence comes from uncultured Alsobacter sp., assembly GCF_945952055.1. Classification (GTDB taxonomy): domain Bacteria; phylum Pseudomonadota; class Alphaproteobacteria; order Rhizobiales; family Beijerinckiaceae; genus Alsobacter. The sequence continues at coordinate 97,015 of NZ_CAMFHB010000018.1, read as the reverse complement.
GGCGACGAGGAACGGCGAAACGTCCCGCTCTACCGCTGAGCTACGGGCCCCATGGGGCGGGCCCGACGGGATTCGAACCCGCGACCTGGAGGGTGACAGCCTGTAGTTCCGCCTGCATTCGCCATGGCCGGTCCGGCCCGCCGACCGGCCCCGGCGGCGAACCGCCGGGGCCATCCTTTCAAAGGTCCACCGCCTCGATGGACCGCACGAACTGTCCGGGGCCTTCCCCGGCCACGAAGCTCCCGATCACGTCGAACACCCGGTCGGAGAAGCCCCCGACATTGAGGATGTCCGCACGGTCGGGCGCCTGCGTCGTGCCGTAGGGCTGGATGTCGATCGCCACCAGCTTCGCGCCCGGGTTGAGGGCCTTCAGCCGCTGGAAGTTCGCCATCACCGCCGTCGCGCCGGGGGACCGGCCCGCCGCGTCCACCCAGGACTGGTTGTCCGAGATGAACACCACGAGGTCGACCCTGGCGCGTTCGGACACCAGCCGCGCCAGCGGCGCCGAGCAGTTCGTCCCGCCACCGCCGATCGCCGCGAGCTTGCCCGCGTTGGTCAGCACGCTGTCGCGCGGGTTGAGCCGCACGTCGACCACGTCGTTCTCGAACGGTAGCACCCGCGCCTTCGGGTTCCGCCGGACGATCGCCGCGGTCACCAGCGCCGCCACGTCGATGCACCGCACCGCCGAGGTCGCCCCCTTGCGGTGACCGGTCACCGGCGACGCCATGGAGCCCGACACGTCGGGCGCCACGACCACGCGGCCCGCGAAGGCCGGCACGTTGCCGATCGCGATCTCCATCGCGGTCTGCAGCGCGTCACGCACCACCTCCGGCACGCCGTCCGCACAGGCGGACCACGTCGCCATCAACTGGTACGGGAAGACCCGGGCACGCCGGATCTCCGAAGGGTCCGCGAGACGGGACGCGAGCTGCTCCGCGAACCCTTCCACCTCGAACACGCCGTGGCGCGCGAAGGTGTTGAGGTTCTGGCGCAGCATCTGCCAGCCCGCCGCCTGCGCGATCTCCACCCAGTGACGCGGCTCGAGAGGCAGAGCCGTCAGCATCTGGAAGGGCACCGCCGGCACCGGGCGCGACAGGTCGCGCTTGAACGCCTCGAAGTCCGCCGCGATCGCGGGCAGCGCCGATACGTCGTACGGCTTGCCGATGAGGTAGCCGTAGAGCGCGCGGCGCGCCGCCGTCGCCGGCCGGGGATGGACCATCCGCACGACATCCGCCAGCGACGGGTCGTTACCGACCGCCGCGCGCATGATCTCGATGTCGGACGCCGTCTCCAGCCACGCCTGGACCAGCTTCTTCGGCCGCGTCCCGAGGGACTTTCGCCCCACGGTCCCGGACCGCATCACCTGAACGAACCCACGCAGCATCTTGCCGTTGCGCACGACGCGCGGGAACGCCTTCGAGAAGCCGTCCCCGGGCAGGGTCGACAGCAGCGCGAGCAGCACCACCGGCATGTCCTTCATGTGGCCCTGCTCCGCCGCGTAGACCGCCGTCTTCGCGAGGAAGAGCGGATCGACCTGCGCCGCCAGCGCCATCACCTCGGCGAGCTGGTCCCGGGGCTCCGCGTAGAACGTCCCGTTGAACGTTCCGGTCACCGCCAGTTGCGCCAGCGCGTGCTCCGGCGGAAGCCGGTACGCCGGCGCGCGTTCGCGGTTCAGCGCCTCGGTGCGCGGCAGCATCCTGCCCACGATCGACGCGAAGAGCGACTTGTTCGCCATGATCCACCTCCGTGCTTCTCACGGGAGGTTGGTTTCAAGCGACGTGCCAGACGCCAGCCGAACCATGGGACGAGATGGTCCGGAACGACCAAGTGACGGGAAACGCGAGACAAAAAAACTTTCGTACAGCGTGACACCGCATGCCAAGCCATCGACAGGCCGCACGGCATTCGATAAGATAGGATAAGAAGATAGAGGACCAGATAAATGCGTCGACGTGTCGTTCTAGGCTTTCTCGGCACGACCCTCGATACGGGACGGTCGCAGGAGCGCTGGCAGAAGTGGCGGCCCACGGTGGCCCTGTGCCAGCAGCCGGGCCTCTTCGTCGACCGCCTGGAACTCCTCACCGACAGACACTCCGACGCTCTCTTCGCCCGCGTCCGGGCCGACATCGCGGAGGTGTCCCCCGCGACCGACGTCCGCCGCCACGTGCTGGAGCTCAAGGACCCCTGGGACTTTTCCGAGGTCTATTCGGCGTTGCGGCAATTCTCGAACGCCTATGCCTTCGAGCCCGAGCGCGAGGATTACCTCGTCAACATCACCACGGGCACGCACGTGGCCCAGATCTGCTGGTTCCTCCTGACGGAGGCCCGCTACGTGCCCGGCCGGCTGCTGCAGCTGTCGCCCCCCAAGCGCGGCGACGGCGAGAAGGACTGGGCCGGGACGCACGTCGTCATCGACCTGGACCTCTCGCGCTACGACGCGATCGCCACCCGCTTCGCGGCGGAGAAGCAGGAGGCGACGTCCTACCTGAAGTCGGGCATCGCCACGCTCAATCCGGCCTTCAACCGGATGATCGACGAGATCGAGAAGGTCGCGCTTCGCTCCCGGGCACCCGTGCTGCTCACCGGGCCCACGGGCGCGGGAAAGTCCCAGCTCGCCCGGCGCATCTACGATCTCAAGAAGGCCCAGCGGCAGGTGTCGGGGGCTTTCGTGGAGGTGAACTGCGCCACCTTGCGCGGCGACCAGGCCATGTCGACGCTCTTCGGCCACGTGCGCGGCGCCTTCACCGGCGCCCAGGCGGAGCGGGCCGGCTTGATGAAGGGCGCCGACGGGGGCGTGCTGTTCCTCGACGAGATCGGCGAACTGGGCCTTGACGAGCAGGCCATGTGCCTGCGCGCGATCGAGGAGAAACGGTTCCTGCCGGTGGGCGCCGACCGCGACACGACCTCCGACTTCCAGCTCATCGCCGGCACGAACCGCGACCTCGGCCAGGAGGTCTCGCGCGGGCGCTTCCGCGAAGACCTCTATGCCCGGCTCAACCTGTGGACCTTCGAGTTGCCGCCGCTGCGCGACCGGCGGGAGGACATCGCGCCCAACCTCGACTACGAACTGCTCCGCTTCAGCGAGCGCGAGAAGCGCAAGGCCAGCTTCAATGCCGAGGCGCGCACCCTCTATCTGGCCTTCGCCACGGCGCCGGACGCCGCCTGGCGCGGCAATTTCCGCGATCTCTCGGCCTCCGTCACCCGGATGGCGACCCTCGCGCCGTTGGGGCGCATCGACGAGATCACGGTCCGCGATGAAATCGCGCGCCTCCGGCGCCAGTGGGGAGCCGCCTCCGACGCCGGGCATGGGCTGGTCGCGCAGGTGTTGGGTCCGCAGGCCCCGCCGCTCGACCTCTTCGACATGGCGCAACTCGAAACCGTCATCGCCGTCTGCCGGCGCAGCCGAAGCCTCAGCGCCGCCGGGCGCGAACTCTTCGCCGTGTCCCGCGCCCGCAAGGCGAGCGGCAACGATGCGGACCGCCTGCGCAAGTATCTTGCCCGCTTCGACCTGCGTTTCGAGGACCTCTCAACCTTGGGCTAGGCCCCACCGCGGGTGTGCGCAACGTCCAGCTCCGGGAACCACACGGCCCGCCCGGCGGTTTGTCTGGCCTGTCACGACAAACCGGAGATCATCATGCGTCAGCTTGCCCTCGCCCTCGCCGCCACCCTCGCCTTCTCGGCTCCGGTCTTCGCGCAGAGCGTCACGATCCGTGGGGACGGCGGTCCGCGCGTCGTCGTGCGCGACGACGTTCGCCACGGCCGGATGCACAACTGGCGCCACAACGACGACCGCGTCGTGGTGCGCAAGCGCTACCGTTCGATCGATCGCACCGGCTCGGTGTGCAAGGTCACGACCGTCCGCCGCACCACGCCGAGCGGCGACACGGTGGTCCGGCGCATCCGCCGCTGCTCGTAAGCCGATCGAGCCCGGCGGCACTCAAGAAAAAAGGCCGCACAAGCGGCGGCCCAAGTCTTGAGGGAGGAAACGCCCATGATGGGCGGGCGGCCTCGGCCGCCGGGACCGTGTGTACCCCGGTGGCGGCATCGCCGCCATTCGGGGAATGCCGGTCCGTGTTTCTCCGAGCCCGGCTCCATGAGGGAGCGCCGGCGGCTCCAGACCTTGCGGTGCCTGCCTGACAAAGCGAGCCGCGCCGATGCCGCGGCAGCACCTGGCCGGCAACTCTGAAATTGATCAAATCCGGGTCTTCATGACAGTCTACCCCCCCGGGGGGAAGACGGTCATGAAGATCCGTATTGTCAGTGCGTCGTGCTGCCTTGCCGTCGCAGGCTGTTCCAGCGTTCCGACGCTGCCAAGCGGTCCGGGCGTTTCACCCAAGGCCATAGCCCAGCGTATCGAGTGCGAATTGGCTGGCATCGCACAAAAGACGCCGGCCGAAAGAGCATGGTTCAAGACCTGGGGCGCCGGATACACGTTGACGCTGCGCGTCGACGAAAGCGGCACGGTGGCCCCGACGGCGGCAGCACTCGTGGGATTGGCAGGCGGCGCCGGAGGCGACCTTTTCGGCACGGGGCTGTCGCTCTCCGCGTCGTCAGCGTCCAAACGCCTCGCGACACTCACTTATCGGCTGACGATGAAGGACGCCGCGAAGCGCGAGTCCTGCAAGTCGAACGACGGCACCGGACTGGAGGGCGACCTCAAGATTGCGGAGTGGCTCGACAGCGCGATCGGCGCGTTCGAAAACGGCAAGCAGGGCCGGCATCCTGCCACCATCGGTTATACGGTCGAGTTCGTCGTCACGAAATCGGCGCGGGCGTCTGCCGATTTCACGCTCCTGCCGGTGCGCGCGCCCGGAAGCTTCGGCCTGGGATTGGGCGCCTCCGCGCAGAGGACCGACACCCAGATCCTCGACATCGCCTTCGCCGACGTAGCGCAGCCCCAGCCGCAGGAGGTTTACGTCGTCAACATGCCCGCCCCGGGCAAAGCCATTTCAGGCGGCCCCCCCTCGGACGGATCCGCGCCTCTCCCCGCCCGTCGCCCTGCGGGACTGACCATCCCGCAGCCGGTTCCCTGGCCGGACGCGATCGATCGGCAGCTCGAACAACTCCTGCGGAGAAACGACCGATAGCGCCCCACGCACCGCGCCCAGCTCACGGCGGCGGTCACGCGTCCGGTGCCCGGAGCCGATAGCCGACGCCCGTTTCGGTGAGGATGTAGACGGGCTGGTCGGGGTTCGGCTCGAGCTTGGTGCGCAGCTGGCGCACGTAGACGCGCAGATATTGCGGATCGGTGGCCGCGCCCCAGACCTCGCGCAGGATGTGGGCGTGGGTGAGAACCTTGCCCGCGTGGTGCACCAGCAGCCGCAGCACGTCGTACTCCTTCGGCGAGAGCTTCACCTCGCGCTCCCCCATCGTCACGACGCGCCGCACCAGGTCGACGCCGAGGTCGCCGACGCGGAACACCGGTCGCTCACCCTCGACCGCGAGCTGGTGCCGCAGGGCATTGCGGATGCGGGCTGTGAGTTCGTCCATCCCGAAGGGCTTGGTCACGTAATCGTCCGCGCCGAGGTCGAGAGCCTGGACCTTCCCGGCCTCGTCGCCGCGGCTCGACAGCACGAGGATCGGCAGCTTCGGGTTGCGCTCGCGGATCATGCGCAGGAGCTCGAAGCCGCCGATGTCGGGCAGCCCGAGATCGAGGATCACCACGTGCGGACCCTCCTGCTCGATCATCCGCAGGGCGCTGGCGCCGTTCGGGGCCTCGAACACCTGGTAGTCGTAGGCGCCGAGACCGACGCGCAGGAGACGGCGGATCGCCGGCTCGTCGTCGACCACCAGCACGCGGACGGATGTGTTCATGCGAGCCGTTCCATGTCGTCTGCCGCGGCCTGGGCCCCGGCGAGCCGCAGCGTGAAGATGGCTCCGGGCCGGTCGGTGCGGCTGGCCGCGGAAATGCCGCCCCCGATCGCCTCGATCAGCCCCCGGGCGATGGGCAACCCGAGGCCCGTTCCGGGCCGAACGTGGTCGCCTTTCTGCGCGCGATAGAACTTCTCGAAGATCGTCTCCTCGGCCCCGGCCGGAATGCCCGGTCCCTCGTCGACGACGTCGATGCGGGCGCCGTCGCCGTCGCGCAGGGCCTCGACGCGGATCGCGGTGCCCGCCTCGGCATATTTGGCCGCGTTGTCGAGCACGTTGAACAGCACCTGCTCGAAGAGCACCGCATCGGCGCGCACCGGCGGCAGGTCCTGGGCGATCCGCAGGTCCAGCCGATGCTCCTGCATCACCTTGGCGGCCCGGCGCAGCGTCACTCCGACGAGGTCGCGCAGGTCGTGGTTCTGGATGTTGGGCACGACCGCACCGGACTCCAGCTTCGTCATGTCCAGGAGGTTGGCGATGAAGCGGTTGAGGCGCTCGGCCTCCTCGATGACCGTGCCCAGGAGCTCGGCCCGGCCCGGCGCGTCGAGCCGGTCGCCGAGGTCGCGCATCACCTGCGCCGAGCCCAGCACCGAGGCCAGCGGCGTCTTCAGGTCGTGGGAAATCGAGGTGAGGAGCGCCTGGCGCAGCCGGTCCGTCTCCTCGTTCAGCCGGGCTCCCTCCAGGTCCTCCACCAGGTGCACGCGCTCGATCGCCAGGGCGCCCTGGTCGATCAGGCTGTCCAGCAGCCTCTGCTGCTCGGGCGTGAGGATCGGCCCCGGCCTGTCGTTGTCGAGCCCCACGACGCCCACGAGCCCCCTGCCCGTCGGCATCGGCAGGAAGAGACGCCGCGCGCCCGGCAGGGTATCGGCGCCTCGGCCCGCGGCCCGCGCATTGTCGAAGGCCCACTTCGCGGCCCCGTAGTCCGCCTGGTCGAGTTCGTCCTCGGGCGGATAGCCGGTGCGCACCGTCAGACCGTCGGGACCGGGCAGCAGGATCACGACCCGCACCCTCAGCATGGACGCGATCTGGTAGGCGGTCGCCCACAGCACGTCGTCCAGCGTCCCGCAGCTCGCGAGCTTCCGGCTGAAGCCGTAGAGGGCTTCCGTCGCCCGCGCCCGGCTGCGCGCCATCACCGCATCCTGGCGCGACCGCGCGGCGACGTTGGACACGAGCACGGCCACGAGCGCGAAGAAGAACAGCGCCGCCACGTGCCGCGGGTCGGCGACGGAGAAGGTGAAGGTCGGCGGAATGAAGAAGAAGTTGTAGGCCAGAGACGACAGCGCCACCGCCAGCAGGGACGGGTAGAGACCGTAACCGATGGCCGTGGTGACCACGGAGCACAGGAGCACGAGGTCGACGTTCTCGACGCCGACGAAGGGCTCCGCCATGAGCGCGATCCCGAGCGCCGCCGCGACCGACAGCGCGGCCACGACGAAGGGGCGCGCGTCGCGCCGCTCGGCCGCCGGCGTGGTCTCGGGCCGGCGCGGCTCGGCCTCGGCCGCCGGCTCGTCCCCGGCGATCACGTGGACGCTGATGTTGCCCGAGCGGCGGACCAGGTCATGAACCACCGAGCCGTTCACCAGCTCGAACCAGCGCGAGCGGTTGGACTTGCCGACGACGATGTGGGTGACGTTGGTGTCGCGGGCGTGCGCCACGATGTCGTCGGCGACCTCGCCCGAACCGGGCAGGGTCTCCGTCTCCGCCCCCAGCCTGTGGGCGAGCCGCAGGGCATCGGCGATGCGGTCGCGCTGGCTTTCCGTGAGACGCGCACTCCTGCGGTTCTCGACGACGAGCGCCGTCCAGGGTGCCTTCAGCCGGTCGGCGAGGCGCTTGGCGTAGCGGACCAGCCCCGCCGAGCGGGCGTCCTCGTTGATGCACACCAGCACGTGCTCCCCGGCCGCCCAAGGGCCCGGGATGGCGTGGGCCTGCATGTGGCTGACGAGCTGCTCGTCGACCCGCTGCGCGGTGCGACGCAGGGCGAGCTCGCGCAGCGCGGTGAGATTGCCGCGGGAGAAGAAATGGGCGAGCGCCCGTTCCGCCTGGCGCGGCACGTAGACCTTGCCCTCGCGCAGCCGCTGCAGCAGGTCGTCCGGCGACAGGTCGACGATCTCGATGTCGTCCGCCCGGTCCAGCACCGAATCCGGCACCGTCTCGCGGACGCGGACCCGCGTGATCTGCGCCACGACGTCGTTCAGGCTCTCGACATGCTGGATGTTCAGGGTGGTGTAGACGTCGATGCCAGCGTCCAGCACCTCCTCGACGTCCTGGTAGCGCTTGGGATGGCGGCTGCCGGGCGCGTTGCTGTGGGCGAGCTCGTCGATGAGGGCCAGCGCCGGGCGCCGCGCCAGGAGAGCATCGAGGTCGAGCTCGTCGAGCTTGCCCGTGCGATGCTCGATCTGTCGGCGCGGCAGGACAGGGAGCCCGTCCAGCAGCGCCTGCGTCTCGACGCGGCCATGCGTCTCGACGACGGCGGCGACGACGTCCAGCCCCTCGCGCTGCTTGGCGCGGGCGGCCGTGAGCATCTCGTAGGTCTTGCCGACGCCCGGAGCGGCGCCCAGGAAGATCTTGAGACGTCCGCGCGCACCGCCCTCCCGCCGGGCCTCGTCGAGCAGGGCCTCCGGCGACGGTCTCTTGTCGGGTGCGCGCGGGTCGTCGAGCATGCCAATCAGCGTGTGGAGAGCGAATCCAGCTTCAGGTTGAGCTCAAGCACGTTAACACGGGGCTCGCCGAAGAGCCCCAGGACCCTGCCCTCGGTGGCCTGCGCCACGAGGTCCCCCAGACGCTCCTCGGGCACCCCGCGGCTCCTGGCCACGCGCGGCACCTGGAAGAGAGCGGCCTGCGGTGAGATGTGGGGATCGAGGCCGGAGGCGGACGTCGTCACGAGATCGACCGGGACCGCCGCGCCGGGGTTCTCGGCCTTAAGGATCGCCATGTCGCCCTTCACCCGGTCGGCGAGGGCCTGGTTCGTCGGGCCGAGGTTCGAGCCACCGGAGTTCGCCGCGTTGTAGGGCGCGGCGACGGTCTTGCTCGCGTCGCTCGGATCCGGCGCCACGGTGGCCGACGGGCGGCCGTGGAAGTAGCGATCGCTGGTGAAGGACTGACCGATCAGCGAGGACCCCAGCGGCGTACCGTCGGGCCCCCGGACGATGCTGCCCTCGGCCTCCCGGGGGAACACGGCGGCCGACAGGCCCGTCATGGCGAGCGGGTAGGCAAGGCCGGTGATCGCGGTGAGCGCGACGAGAAGGACGAGCGCGGGACGAAGATGGGCGAACATGGTCATGTCCTCAGGCGAGGTGAAGGGCGGCGACGACGACGTCGATGGCCTTGATCCCGACAAAGGGGATCAGGATGCCGCCGAGGCCGTAGACGAGGAGGTTGCGGCGCAGCAGCGAGGCGGCGCCCACGGGGCGGTAGCGCACGCCGCGCAGCGCCAGCGGGATCAGCGCGATGATGATCAGCGCGTTGAAGATGATGGCCGACAGGATGGCGCTCTGCGGCGTGGCGAGGTTCATCACGTTCAGGGCCTGCAGCTGCGGATAGAAGGCGACGAACATCGCCGGGATGATGGCGAAGTACTTGGCCACGTCGTTGGCGATCGAGAACGTCGTCAGCGCCCCACGGGTCATCAGCAGCTGCTTGCCGATCTCGACGATCTCGATGAGCTTGGTGGGGTCGCTGTCGAGGTCGACCATGTTGCCGGCCTCGCGCGCCGCCACCGTGCCGGTGTTCATGGCCACGCCGACGTCGGCCTGGGCCAGTGCCGGGGCGTCGTTGGTGCCGTCGCCGCACATGGCCACGAGCTTGCCCTGGGCCTGTTCCTCGCGGATCAGGCGCAGCTTGTCCTCGGGCGTCGCCTCTGCCAGGAAGTCGTCGACACCGGCTTCGGCGGCGATCGCGGCGGCCGTCAGCGGATTGTCGCCGGTGATCATCACCGTGCGGATGCCCATGCGGCGCAGCTCGGCGAAGCGCTCGCGGATGCCGCCCTTCACGATGTCCTTCAGGTGGACGATGCCGAGCAGCCTGCCGTCGCGGGCCACGGCGAGCGGGGTGCCGCCTGCCTTCGACACGCCCTCGGCAAGCGTCAGGATCTCGCGGGCGTCGTCCGTCAGCGTCCCGGCGCGGGCCAGGAGCGTCGCGCCCTGGCGGATGGTCGACGCCTGGCCGTGTCCGAGGCTCGCCAGGATCGCCTCGACCGCGCCCTTGCGCACGCTCGAGCCGTCCACGTCCACGCCGCTCATGCGCGATTGGGCCGTGAACGGCACGAACTGGGCGTTGAGCGCCGTCATGTCGCGCGCCCGGATGTCGTGCTTGTCCTTGGCCAGCACCACGATCGAGCGGCCCTCCGGGGTCTCGTCGGCCAGCGAGGCGAGCTGGGCCGCGTCGGCAAGGTCGCGCTCGCTGACGCCGCGCACCGGCAGGAAAGCGGTCGCCTGGCGGTTGCCGAGCGTGATCGTCCCGGTCTTGTCGAGCAGCAGCGTATCCACGTCGCCGGCCGCCTCGACGGCGCGGCCCGACATGGCCAGCACGTTGAAGCGCACGAGGCGGTCCATTCCGGCGATGCCGATGGCCGACAGCAACGCGCCGATCGTGGTCGGGATCAGCGTGACGAAGAGCGCCACGAGCACGACCATCGAGATGGTGCCGCCGGCATAGGCGGCAAAGCTCGGGATCGAGGCGACGGCGAAGACGAAGACGATGGTCAGCCCGGCCAGCAGGATGTTGAGGGCGATCTCGTTCGGCGTCTTCTGGCGCGAGGCGCCCTCGACGAGGCCGATCATGCGGTCGAGGAAGGTGGATCCGGACGCCGCCGTGATGCGCACGCGGATCCAGTCGGACAGGACGAGCGTCCCGCCCGTCACGGCTGACCGGTCGCCGCCGCTCTCGCGGATGACGGGAGCCGATTCACCCGTGATCGCCGCCTCGTTGACCGAGGCCACGCCTTCGATGACCTCGCCGTCGGAGGGAATGATGTCGCCGGCCTCCACCAGGACGACGTCGCCGACCTTCAGGCTGGTGCCCGCCACGAGCTCGGCGCCGCTGCGCGGGCCGCCGACGGCGGCGGACGCCCCGTTGAGGAGCTTCGCCTGCGTCTCCGTGCGGGTGCGTCGCAGCGCATCGGCCTGGGCCTTGCCACGGCCCTCCGCGACGGCCTCGGCAAAATTGGCGAACAGCACCGTGAACCAGAGCCACAGCACGATCTGAAGGGAGAAGCCGAGGTCGCTCGCCCCGGACACGACGTCGCGCACGAGCAGCACGGTGGTGAGCGTCGCCACGACCTCGAGGACGAACATGACCGGATTGCGGATCATCAGCCGCGGGTCGAGTTTTCTGAAGGCGTCGATGGACGCGGTGGAGAGTATGCGAGCGTCGAAGACGCTGGACTGGGCCTTCGCCATGGCTGGCTCCGGAAAGAGGTGAAACGGGGGAGGATGGGAGGGACCGGGCGCCGCGCGCCCGGCCCTGCCGCGGCGTCAGCTGCCAGAGGAGAAGGTCTGGCCCGCGGCACCGGCGAGGTGCTCGACGATCGGGCCCACGGCCAGCGACGGGAAGAAGGTGAGCCCGCCGACGATCAGGATCACGCCGACCAGCAGGCCCACGAAGAGCGCCCCGTGGGTCGGGAAGGTTCCGGTCGAGGCCGGGACCGTCTTCTTGGCGGCGAGCGAACCGGCGATCGCCATGGCCGGGATGATGACGAAGAAGCGTCCGACGAGCATGCCGGCGGCAAGGGTCAGGTTGTAGTAGACCGTGTTGCCCGAGAGGCCGCCGAAGGCCGAGCCGTTGTTGGAGGCCGCCGAGGTATAGGCGTAGAGGATCTCCGAGAAGCCGTGCGGCCCGGGATTGGCGATCGACGCGACGGCCGAGGGCAGCACCACGGCGACGGCGGTGCCGCCGAGCATCATCAGCGGCAGGCACAGGATGGCGAGCATGGCCATCTTCACCTCCCGCGCCTCGATCTTCTTGCCGAGATACTCCGGCGTCCGCCCGACCATGAGCCCGGCGACGAAGATGGTCACCACGACGAAGACCAGCATGCCGTAGAGACCCGCGCCGACGCCGCCGACGATGATCTCGCCGAGCTGCATGTTGATCATGGGGATCATGCCGCCCAGCGCGGTGAAGCTGTCGTGCATGGCGTTCACCGCGCCGCACGAGGCCGCCGTGGTGATGACCGCGAACAGGGCCGAGCCGACGATGCCGAAGCGAAGCTCCTTGCCTTCCATGTTGCCGCCCTGGAGCCCCAGCGCGTTCAGCACGGGGCTTCCGGCTGCCTCGGACCAGACGGTCACCGCGACGCCGGCGAGGAACATCACGCCCATGGCGGCCAGGATGGCCCAGCCCTGGCGCTGGTCGCCGACCATCCGCCCGAAGACGTTGGTGAGCGCCGCCCCTAGCGCGAAGATCGTCACCATCTGCACGAAATTGGACAGCGCGGTCGGGTTCTCGAACGGGTGGGCCGAATTGGCGTTGAAGAACCCGCCGCCATTGGTGCCGAGCATCTTGATGGCGAGCTGGCTGGCCACCGGACCGACCGCGATGGTCTGCTGCGCGCCTTCGAGCGTCGTCGCATGAAGGGAGGCGGCCAGCGTCTGCGGCACGCCCTGCCACACGTAGAAGAGCGTCAGCGGGATGCAAAGCGGCAGCAGCACGTAGAGGGTGCAGCGGGTGAGATCCACCCAGAACGAACCCACCGTCCGGGCGGACCGCCGGGCAAAGCCCCGGATCAGCGCGATGGCGAGGACGATGCCGGTGGCCGCCGACAGGAAGTTCTGGTGCGTGAGGCCCAGCATCTGCGACAGGTAGGAGAGCGTGCTCTCGCCCCCGTAGTTCTGCCAGTTGGTGTTGGTGACGAAGCTCGCGCTCGTGTTGAAGGCGAGATCCTCGGCCATCGGCCCCTGCGCCTCCGGATTGAACGGAAGCATGTGCTGCAGGCGCAGCACCGCGTAGAGGAGCAGGAAGCCGCCGACGTGGAACACGAGCATGGCGACGGTGTAGGCGAGCCAGTGCTGCTCGTGCTTCTCGTCGATGCCGCAGAGGCGGTAGAGGACCCGCTCGACGGGACGGAGCACGGGGCTGAGCCAGGTGCGTTCCCCCGTGAACACATGGGTCATGTACAGGCCGAGCGGCTTCACGAGCGCCAGCACGACGAGGCAGTAGACGGCGATCTGCATCCAGCCGTTGAGTGTCATGGCCGGGTCCTCAGAAGCGCTCGGGACGCACGAGGGCGTAGGTGAGATAGACGAGGAGGCCGAGCGTCACGACGCCTCCCAGGAGAAAATCGAAGCTCATGGCGCGCCTCACAGCCGCTCGCACAGGACGGCATAGCCGACCGCGAACAGGAAGAAGGCGAGGCCGGCTCCGACGAGCACGATGTCGAACATGGAAGTCCTCGCAGTCTGGCTCCGTCCCACGAGGACGGGGCATCATCGACTGCCGGATACCTCGCGCCGCGGGCATAAGGATTCGAGCGGCCCGGCGGGGTCGGGGCATAAAGAAACCATAAGGGCCGGCGCTGGCCGAAGCGCTCTCGCCTGTGGCAGGGTCGCGGGCGAGACAGCAGCCGGACCACGCCCATGCCCCAGCGATCCAACGACATCCGCCTCGGCGCCGACATCGGCGGCACCTTCACGGACATCGTCCTGGACGTTCGCGGCACCCTGTTCTCGACCAAGGTGCTCACCACCTACGCGGCCCCGGAACAGGCCATCCTCGACGGGGTGGCCATCGTGGCCCGCGATGCCGGCATCGCGCCGGGCGAAATCGGCATGGTCATCCACGGCACGACGCTGGCGACCAACGCGCTCATCGAGCGGCGTGGCGCCAAGACGGCGCTGGTCACCACGCAGGGCTTCCGCGACGTCATCGAGATGCGCACCGAGAGCCGGTTCGAACAGTACGACCTCGACATCAGCCTGCCCCCTCCCCTCGTCCCGCGCGATCACCGCTTCACGGTGGCCGGGCGCATCGCCGCCGACGGACGCGAGCTCCAGCCCCTCGACGAGGCCGGCCTGCACGCACTGGCCGAGCGGATCGCGGCCGAGGAGTTCGGCGCGGTCGCGGTGGGGTTCATCCACGCCTACATGAACGCCGACCACGAACGTCGGGCCCGCGACATCCTCGCCCGGAGGCTTTCGGTCCCGATCTCGATCAGCGCCGAGGTCTCCCCGCAGATGCGGGAGTACGAGCGGTTCAACACAGTCTGCGCCAACGCCTACGTGCAGCCGCTCATGGCGAGCTACCTCGCGCGGCTCCAGACCAGGCTGAAGGACATGGGGGTCGGCTGCCCCGTGTTCATGATCCACTCGGGCGGCGGCCTGATCTCCGTGGAAACGGCAGCGGCCTTCCCGGTGCGCCTCGTGGAATCTGGGCCGGCGGGTGGCGCCATCTTCGCCGCCGACATCGCGCGGCGCTTCGACCTCGACAGCGTGGTCTCCTACGACATGGGAGGCACCACGGCGAAGATCTGCCTGATCGACGATTTCGCGCCGCAGACCGCGCGCACCTTCGAGGTCGCCCGGACCTGGCGATTCAGCAAGGGCTCCGGCATGCCCATCTCGATCCCGGTGATCGAGATGATCGAGATCGGCGCGGGTGGCGGATCCATCGCCTGGGTCGACGCCTTGGGCCGCATCCAGACCGGACCGGAAAGCGCCGGCTCGGAGCCCGGGCCGGCCTGCTACGGCCGCGGCGGCGAGCGGCCCGCCATCACCGACGCGGACCTCGTCCTGGGCAAGATCGACCCGCTGAATTTCGCCGGCGGGGCCATCGCCCTCGACGCGGCGGCGGCGCGGGCGGCGATCCTCCGCGACGTCGGCGGGCGGCTGGGACTGGACCCGCTGTCGGCCGCCTTCGGCATCGGCGAGGTGGTCGACGAGAACATGGCGAACGCGGCGCGCGTCCATGCGGTGGAGAACGGCAAGACCATCTCCGACAGCGTCATGATCGCCTTTGGCGGCGCCGCCCCGCTGCATGCCGCCCGTCTGTGCGAGAAGCTCGGCCTCGAGCGGTGCCTCGTGCCGCAGGGTGCGGGCGTCGGCTCGGCCATCGGCTTCCTGAAGGCGCCGTTCGGCTACGAGGCCGTGACGTCCCACCTGATGCGGCTGTCGCGCTTCGACCCGGCGGAGGCGAACGCCCTGCTCGCCGACCTGCGGGGGCTGGCGGGCCGCTTCGTCCGCGAAGGCACCGCCGGGCCGGTCTCCTTCGCGACCACGGCCTTCATGCGCTACGCCGGCCAAGGCTGGGAAATCCCCGTCCCCCTCGCCGAGGCCGCCTTCGGCGAGGACGCCGGCCAACGGCTGGCGACGGCGTTCCGCGAGGCCTATGCCCGCTTCTTCGGTCGTGCCATCGACGCCCTGAAAGACCTGGAGATCGAGGTCGTCACCTGGTCGGTCAAGGCGAGCGACGAACGCACCGTGCCGGCGCGCCATCGGCTGGTGGAGCAGGGCCGGGCCGTCGCCGCGCCCCTCGCGCGGGACGTCTTCGATCCGGTGGACGAGCGTATGGTCACCGCCGCCATCGTCGAGCGGTCTGGGCTCCAGGCGGGCGACCGCGTCACCGGCCCCGCCGTGATCGTCGAGCGGGAGACCTCGACCGTCGTGACCGCCCGGTTCGACGCCGTCATCCAGACTGACGGCAGCATCCTGCTCGTGCGCAAGGAGACCCGCCCGGACCTTTCGTCACGGTCGCAGCAGACCGCCGTCAGCGACGTCCGCATGCAGGTGATGTGGAACCGGCTCATCGCGGTCGTCGAGGAGCAGGCGAAGACGCTCCTGCGCACGGCGTTCTCCACCTCGGTGCGCGAGGCCGGCGACCTGTCGGCCGGCGTGTTCGACCCGCAGGGCCGCATGCTCGCCCAGGCCGTGACGGGCACGCCCGGTCACGTGAACACGATGGCGGCCGCGGTGCGCAACTTCATGGACGAGATCCCCCGGGCGGAGATGTTCGAGGGCGACACCTACGTCACCAACGACCCCTGGCTCGGCACCGGCCACCTGCACGACATCACCATGGTATCGCCGTCGTTCTTCGATGGCGAGCTCGTCGGCTTCTTCGCCTGCACGGCCCACGTGGTGGACGTCGGGGGCCGCGGCTTCGGCGCCGACGCCAAGTCCGTCTACGAGGAGGGCATCCAGATCCCGATCATGAAGTTCGCCGAGCGCGGCGTCGTGAACCGGGACCTCGTGCGCATGATCCACCGCAACGTGCGCGAGCCCAACCAGGTCGTTGGCGATTTCTATTCGCTGGCGGCCTGCAACGACGTCGGCCATCGCCGGCTCGTCGACATGATGCGCGAGAGCGGCATCCAGACGCTGGACGCCTTGGCCGACTTCATCTTTTCGCGCACGCAGGCGGCGATGCGCGAGCGCATTGCCGCC
This sequence comes from uncultured Alsobacter sp., assembly GCF_945952055.1. GTDB lineage: Bacteria > Pseudomonadota > Alphaproteobacteria > Rhizobiales > Beijerinckiaceae > Alsobacter. The sequence continues at coordinate 80,771 of NZ_CAMFHB010000018.1, read as the reverse complement.
CTCCCCCGCGGATCCTGGTCCAACGCGCTCGCCACGGACGGCTACGACGAGCCCGTGCACCTGCGCGCGGCGGTCACGATCGGGCCCGAGAGCATCCACGTCGACTTCGCGGGCTCCGCCCCGGTCAGCCGCTACGGCATCAACGTGCCCGTGATCTACACCAAGGCCTATGCGAGCTACGCGCTGAAATGCGTCGTGGCGCCTGACATTCCCAACAACGCCGCGTCGCTCGCCTTCTTCACCGTCTCGGCGCCTCCCTGCATCCTGGCGGCGGAGCGGCCGGCCCCCGTGGCGCTGCGCCACGTCATCGGCCACATGGTGCCGGACCTCGTGCTGGGCGCGCTGGCGCAGGCCCTGCCCGGCCGCGTCCTGGCCGAGGGCGCCGGCGCCTTGTGGAACATCCACATCTCGGTGCGCCCGGTACCCGGCGGCGCCGGACGCCGCGCCGAGGTGCTCATGTTCAACTCGGGCGGCATGGGCGCGCGGCCGGGTCTCGACGGCCTGTCGGCCACCGCCTTCCCGTCCGGCGTCCAGACCATGCCGATCGAGGCGACGGAGCATACCGGCCCGATCGTCATCTGGCGCAAGGAGCTGCGGCCGGGCTCGGGCGGCGACGGCCGGTATCGCGGCGGCCTCGGCCAGGTCATGGAGATCGCGCCCGACGAGGGCCACGAGTTCGACTTCTCCGCCATGTTCGACCGGGTCCGCCACGCGCCGCGCGGTCGCGACGGCGGGCGGGACGGGGTGGCGGGCGCCGTGCGGCTCGACGACGGAACGCCCATGCGACCCAAGGGCTGGCAGCACGTTCCAGCCGGCCGCCGGCTGGTCCTGGAGCTTCCGGGCGGGGGCGGCTACGGCGATCCCGACACGCGAACGACCGAGGCCCGCGCGCTCGACCGGCGGCGCGGCTACGTCGACGACGGGCAGGACTGAGGACCGTCCTACACGCTGACCTGCGTGCCGACCTCGATCGTCCGGCCGCTGGGGATGCGGAAGTGGTCGCTCGCATCGCTGGCGTTGCGGGCGAGCCGGATGAAGAGCTTGCCCTGCCAGCGCGGCAGGCGGGACTGCGGCGCCGGCCGCAGGACCCGCCGCGAGATGTAGAACGACGTGCTCATGATGTTGAAGCTCCAGCCCAGCCCCTTGAAGGCCTGCAGGGCCTTGGGCACGTCGGGCGCCTCCATGAAGCCGAAGTGCAGCCGCACGATCGAGAAGCCCTCGCTGACGGTCTCGCAGGAGGCCCGGCGCGCCGGATCGAAGCGCGGCACGTCCTCCACCACCACCGTCAGGATCACGTTCTTCTCGTGCAGGACCTTGTTGTGCTTGAGGTTGTGCAGGAGCGCCTTGGGCACGTGGTCCGGATCGCCGGTGGGAAACACCGCGACGCCCCTCACCCGTTCGGGCGGCCGGCGCTCCAGCGACGCGATGAAGGGCCGAAGCGGGACATCCTCGCGCCGCGCGCGGTCCGCCAGGAGCCCGGCGCCGCGCCGCCACGTCAGCATCAGCACCATCAGGGCGAGGCCGATCGACAGCGGCAGCCATCCACCGTCGAAGAGCTTCAGCATGTTGGCCCCGAGGAAGACGAGGTCGATCAGCAGGAACGGAAGAACGAGCGCCGCCGCCTTGACGGGTCCCCACCCCCAGACCCGCGATAGCACGAGAAAGGCGAGAACCGCGGTGACGACCATGGTCCCGGTGACCGCGATGCCGTAGGCGGAGGCGAGTGCGCTGGACGACTTGAACGCATAGACCAGGACCAGGACGGCCATGAGCACGAGCGCGTTCACCTGCGGCACGTAAATCTGGCCCTTCTCGGTCTCCGACGTCCGCCGGATCTCGGTCCGCGGCAGGAGGCCGAGCTGGATGGCCTGCTGGGTGATCGAGAAGGCGCCGGTGATCACGGCCTGGCTGGCGATGATGGTCGCCGCCGTGGCCAGGACGACCATGGGCAGCAGGGCCCAGCCCGGAAACAGCAGGTAGAACGGGTTCTCGATCGCCTCGGGGTGCTGCAGCAGCAGGGCGCCCTGCCCGAGATAGCACAGGGCCAGCGCCGGCAGGACGAAGGCGAGCCAGGCCAGCCGGATGGGCTTGCTGCCGAAGTGCCCCATGTCGGCGTAGAGGGCCTCGGCGCCGGTGACGGCCAGGAACACCGCGCCCAGCGCGACGAGCCCGGCCACCCCGTGCGTCGCCAGGAAGTGCACGCCGTAGGACGGGCTGATCGCCAGCAGGACCCGTGGGGCGGCCGCGACGTGAACCGCCCCGCCGAGCGCGATGGCCGCGAACCAGACCACCATGATGGGCCCGAATACGACGGCGACCGTCGCGGTGCCGCGGCTCTGCGCCGCGAACAGCAGCACCAGGATCACGCTGCTGATCGGCACGATCCACGGATCCAGATCCGGCGCGAAGAGCTTGAGACCCTCGACGGCCGACAGCACGGAAATGGCCGGGGTGATGACGGCATCGCCGTAGAACAGCGCGGCGCCCGCCATGCCGAGCAGAACGACGGCCGGGACCCGGTGACCCATCACCCGCTGGACGAGGGCCATGAGGGTGAGCGTTCCCCCCTCCCCGTCATTGTCCATGCTCATGATCAGCAGCACGTATTTCAGCGTGACGACCACGATCAGCGTCCACAGCACGAGCGAGATCACGCCCAGCACCATCGGCTCCGTCACGGTGCCGCCTCCCGCCGCCGCGCCGAGACTTTCCTTGAGCGCGTAGAGCGGGCTGGTGCCGATGTCGCCGTAGACGACGCCGATGCACCCCAGCGTCAGGGTCGAGAGGCCGGCGCCGGCGGACGCGTGGGCGTGGGGGATCTGGGTGGAAGTGGCAGTCTGCGTCGCGGCCATCGCCGGGAGCTCCGAACGCCCGGGGGCGGGAGGCGCCGGGTTAGCCCGAACATGGCCGTGATGCACGGCCAGAACAGCCCCAAACCGCTGGCCACTATGAGATTTTAATGCGATTCATGGGCCCCCGCGCCCTCGGGGATGGGCCCGCACGCCCAGGCCAGGCAGCACAGGATCGACGGACGACACCCATGAGCACCGACGGATTCGAAGGACGTTGCACCTGCGGCCACGTCCGCTTCCGCATGACCAGCCGCCCCCTCTTCGTCCATTGCTGCCACTGCCGGTGGTGCCAGCGCGAGACGGGCACGGCCTTCGCCCTGAACGCCATGATCGAACACGACAGGGTCGAGTTGATCGCCGGCGAGCCCGAGGTGGTGGACACTCCCTCCAACAGCGGCAAGGGACAGCGCGTCAGCCGCTGCCCCCGGTGCAAGATCGCGGTGTGGAGCAGCTATGCCGGCGGCGGCGAGATCATCCGGTTCGTCCGCGTCGGCACACTCGAGACGCCCGATGCTTTGCCGCCCGACATCCACATCTTCACCCAGTCGAAGCAGCCCTGGGTCACGCTCGGCGACGGCAAGCCGGTGATGGAGGAGTATTACCGCTCGGCCGAGCAATGGCCGGCCGAGTCCATCGAACGGCGGAAACTCCATCTGGAGCGGCACAAGCGCTGAGCGCGGGAACCCCGGTGGGCTCTCCGGCGTCACGGCATCGACCCGTGCGCGGAGTTGCACGACCGGAGGTCCCGATGGCGCCGCTCCCGACCGTTCTCCTGCTGACCGTCGCGGCGCTCGACCTCTCCCTGTCGTTCGCCCACCTCGTGGAAGGCCCTCCCCGGCTGTGGCAGTGGTCGCCGGCGTTGTGGCGGGACGCCACCGTGTTCAATGGACAGTTCGCGCTCTTCGCTCCCGTGGGCGGCGTGCTCGAGATCGCCACCATCCTGGGGTCGGCCGGCTACGCCGCCGCGTCCCGGCACGATCGCCGGCGCCTGCGCGCCGCGCTCGTCGCCTGCACGCTCTTTGCGCTCGGGCTGGTCGTCTGGCTCGCCGTGGTGGCGCCCGCCAATGCCGTGCTGGCGACCTGGACGCCGGGACCTCTGCCCGCCGACTTCGAGGTCCTGCGCACGCGGTGGGAAGGCGGGCACGCCGCCATCGCCATCGTCAAGCTCGCAGCCTTCGCGGCGCTGGCCTTCGCCACGCAGAGCGGGAGGCTCACTGCGCCGGCGGCGCGAACACCTCGATCGCCTCGGGGATCACCCGGACATGGGCCGGGGTGAACGTCACCAGTTCGCCGTCGGTGTTGACCGGGCGGGGCCGGCGGGTCTCGATGTCGAAGCCGGTGCACCGCTCCGTCCGGACCTCCTTCCACGCCCCGTGGCGACCGTTGCGGAACGACGGCAGCATGAGCGCCAGCTTCCACACGCTGCCGACCTCGAGGCTGTAGAGATCGAGGTGCCCGTCGTCGATGGCCGCGGCCGCGTCCACCACGTTGCCGCCGCCGTAGTGCACACCGTTGCCGATCGCGATCTGCATGGTCTTGACGGTGGCCTCGGTGCCGGTGGCGCTGCGGATGGTCGCGGTGAAGGGCCGGGCCGCGGCGAGCGCCCTGAAGGCCGCCACCGCATAGCCGAACCGGCCCCAGCGACGCTTCGTCTCCGCGGTGAGCGAGCGCGCGAGTTCCGCGCTGAGCCCGATGCTGGCGACGTTGAAGAACGGATGGCCGTTGACCTCGCCGACGTCGATGCGCCGGGTGAGCCCCGCCGCGATCACCTCGGCGGCGCCGAGCGGATCGGCCGGGATCCCCAGGGTCCGCGCGAGATCGTTGGCGGTGCCCATCGGGAAGATGCCCATCGGTTTCTTGACCGCCATCACGCCACGGGCGGCGGCATTGATCGTCCCGTCGCCGCCGCACACGACGACGATGTCCACGTCGGCGCCGCGCTTGACGATGTCGTCGGACACCTCGCCAGGCGACCGGAAACTCTCCTGGACGATGTCCAGGCCGGCGGCCTCGAGCCGGTTCAGGGCCGGGCCGATGTCGGCCTGTCCCTGTCGCGCCTTCGGATTGATGACCAGAAGGGCGCGCCGCGCCACGGCATGAGGTGCGGTCGATGCCTCCGCAACGGCCGTTTGCGACATGTCAGCACTCCCAACGCCCCCGTCCCGCAGGTGGCGACGGCTGTGCAATGCGTCAAGACCGCGATCGTTTCACGCCGTTTACTCTGCGGCCGAGCGTGACCCCGTCCGCAGGGCCGCCGCGCGCTCCGCAAACACCTCGTAGAGCGAGGCGAAGTGCGGATCGGCGAGGTCGCGGCAGCGCGAGGCGAGATCGGACGCCGCCGCGGCGTCGGCGGACCTCAACGCCGCCATCATCTGGCGGTGCAGGCCTGCCAGCACCACGAAATCCTGCGAGGACCGCACGCTCTCGTCGCCATAGAGAGCGAGCAGCGGCAGCGGGCGCGATTTGCCCTTGAGCGCCACCTCGTCGACCTCCAGGAAGGCGAAATCCGGGCAGGCCCTGGCCGTGTCCTCGGAGACGAGGATGTCGGTGCCGAAGGACTTCGAGGCGGACTCGATCCGCGCGGCGATGTTCACCGCGTCGCCGACGGCCGAATAGTTGAAGCGCCTCTGGGACCCCATGTTGCCGACGCAGGCGTCGCCCGTGTTGAGGCCGATGCCGATCTTCACCTTCAGGTCCGACCGCCCCAGCGCCTCGAAGCCGAAGGAATCCCTGCCGTTCATCTCCCGGACGAGACCGCGCATCGCGAGCGCTGCGCGGCAGGCTGCGCGCGGATGATCGGCCACGTCGAGCGGCGCGTTCCAGAACGCCATGATGCTGTCGCCGATGTACTTGTCGATGGTCCCGCCCTCGGCCTGGATCGCATCGGAAAGCGGCGACAGGAGCGCGTTGAGGAAGTGCACGAGGTCCGTCGCCGAGATCGCCTCGGAAATCGGCGTGAAGTCGCGCACGTCCATGAACATGATGGTGAGCGGGCGGATCTCGCCGCCCAGCACCATCCGGTCCGGCGCCTTTTCAAGTTCCGACAGGAGCTGCGGCGCGAGGTACTGGCCGAAGGCGCGCCGCACGAAGCGGCGTTCGCGGTCGGTGGAGATGAACAGCATGCCGGTGACGGCCAGGTGCACCGTGAACGCGCCGAGCGACGGATAAACCGGATCGAACAGGAGCTGCGCCCGGCTGAAGGCCAGCCATGACGCCCCGACCGCCAGGCCCACCATCAGCGCGCCGGCGAACAGCGACCAGCGCGGCCCGGCCACGAGCGCCAGCACGAGGACGAGGACGCCAAGCACCACCGTCGCGACGCGCTCGAGGCCTTTGGCGTAGTCCGGGCGCGTCAGGAAGCTGCCCGACAGGATCTGCTCGGTCGCCTGCGCCTGGACGATCACGCCCTGCACCGTCTCGCCGAGCGACGTCGTCCAGAGGTCGGCGAGGCCCGTGGCGGTGACCCCGACGAAGACGATCTGGCCCTCGATCTGGCTCCGCACCGCCTCGCGCCGCGCCGGATCCAGGATGTCGCGCGCCGAGACGCGCCGCTCGGGCCGCTCGTGGTCATAGTACATCCAGAATTCGCCGTCCGACGTCATGGGGATCTTCACGTCGCCGACGCGGGTGTCGATCAGCGCGTCGCCGGCGCCGCCCAGTTCCCCGCTCGCGCCGGTGCCGCGCAGCACGACGGTCCGAGCCCCCTGGGCGACGCGCAGCGCCTCGACCACGAGGCCCGGATAGACCTTCTTCTCGTCCGCCACGTAGAGCGACAGCCGCCGCAGCAGGCCCGAACTCGCCGACGCTGGCATGTTGAGCGCGCCGATGCCCTTGGCCGCCTCCTCGAGGACCGGCAGGTTGGGCGTGGCGCCGTAGAAGTGCTGCAGCAGCGTCAGGGGGTCGGCGCTGGCATGGGCGAAGCTCGTCTTGATCAGCGGGCGACGGTCGTTCGGCGCCGTCGAGAAGCCGAACCCCAGCACCGAGGGGCTGGTCCGCAGCGCCTGCGCGAAAATCGCGTCGTTGTCGGGCAGGCCGGCGAGAGCCTCCCGCAGGGACGATTGCCGCGCCTTGTCACCGGGAAGTCCGTCGATGACCTGTGCGGCCGAGAGCCGGTCGGGTTCGGCGAAGATCACGGCGAAGGCGACCGTCGCGGCGCCCAGGCCCGTCAGCTGCTCCGTCAGTTCGGCGAGCCGGGTGCGGGGCCATGGCCACTGCCCGTAGGCCGCGAGCGACTCGTCGTCGATCGCCACGACCCGCACGGGCGGATCGCCGTACGGGCGCGGCGAGATCCGCTGGTAGGAATCGAAGGTCACGTCGCGCAGGTTCGCGACGAAGCCCGGGTCGAAGGCATGCAGCACGGTGACGAGCGCCAAGGTCGCGAACGCCACCACGGCGGCGCTGCCCTTGCGCTTGAGGACCGGCAGTCGCCACCACCCCGCCATCGGCTCCCGCACCCCGTCCCGTTCGGCCGTCGCCAGTCTGCGGCGGCATGATAAACCGTTCGACCCGCAGGTGCATCAACGCCCGCCATCCCTTTGGCAGGCCACGCGAATCGGGCGGCCAAGGGCGCGCAACGTGGAACGCCGGTCCCTGCGGCCATCCGAATCGGCGCCGTGCATTCGAGCATGGGTGAAATATCAGCCCGGCCGACAGCTTAGGACTTGAAGACCGAAATCTTGACGTTTTCAGACACCACCTTCCGGTGGTACTGAATGTTAACCCTCGCATGCACGAATAGGGCGATTCGCATTCATGGTATTGCGTGGCGATTTTAGAAAAGGTTTCAGCATCTTTGGCGCCTTCGGTTGTTTAAGCTAAGCAGCTGGGCTTATTGTCCCGGCCAAGATGACTCAGTCCATGCTCTCGGATGCCCGTGTGACCCTCGCCCAGCCAGTGCCCGCCCCTGTCCGCGTGCTCGTGATCGAGGACACCGCCTCGTTGCGAATGCTCGTGACCACGTTCCTGCAAGGGCACGGGTTCGAGACGGCCGAGGCCTGGAGCATCGCCGGGGCGCGCGAGCTGATCGAAAGCTTCCGCCCCGACATCGCCCTCCTCGACCTCATGCTCGATGACGGAGAGGGCTACGACCTGATCTCGCGCATGTCCGAGCGCGGCATCCCGGTGATGGTGATCTCGTCCAAGGACGCGCCGCTCGACAGGATCCTGTGCCTCGAGATGGGGGCCGACGACTTCCTGACCAAGCCCTTCGAGATGCGCGAGATGCTGCTGCGCACGCGCCGTCTCGTGAAGCTGATCCCGGCCGAGGACGAGCAGAAGAAGACCGTCAACACGCTGGACTTCGGCACCTTCCGGCTCGACCTGGTCGAGCGGGTCGCCACCAAGATGAGCGGATTGGGCTCCAAGCTGACCGATGCCGAGTTCAGGCTCCTGCGCCTGTTCCTCGAGAACCAGGGGCAGGTCCTCGACCGCAAGCACATCGGCCAGGAAATCTTCAAGCGCACCTTCATGGACAACAGCCGCTCCATCGACGTGCTGGTCAGCAAGCTGCGCAAGAAGATCGACACCGAGACCGGCACCTCGGTCATCACCAACGTCCGCAGCACCGGCTACGTGTTCAACGCGGACATGAGCGTTCGCCGCGACTGACCGACCGGGCTTTCGAGCCTGGGCGCTCAGCGGCATCACAGGCCGACGTCCTCGTGCGGCCTCTCCTGCCCGCATGGCGAACATCCGGGACGGGCAGTCCAGTTCAGCGACACATCTCAGCCGTCATCCCCGGGCTCGGCCCGGGGACCCACGACTTTGCCTGCGCCATTTTTGAAGTCGTGGGTGGCCGGGCCAAGCCCGGCCATGACGCGGAGAGCGTCAGGCAGGCTGGACTGGCAAAAGCTTCACGAGCCCTTCGCAACAGGCCATCGCGCATTGGACGGCGACAGACAAAAAAACCCCCGGGCGGTTTCCCGCCCGGGGGCTCTTCGGAGGCCTTGGCTGTGTCGCCCGGCCCGCGTCAGAGGACGAAGTCGCCGGCCTGCAGCTGGGACACGCCGTTCACCTGGAGCTCGAAGTCGGCGATCTTGTCGCCGTTGATGTCGCCCTGGACGAAACCGCCCACGGCGCGCAGCTGGCCCTGGGCGCCGGTGAAGGCGCCGGTTCCGATGAAGGCGAAGGCATCGTTGACGAAGGCCGTGCCGCTGCGGGCGTCGATCGCGGAGAGGTCGATGCGGTCCTGGCCCTGGACGAAGTCCAGGATGACGTCGCGGGCCAGCGAGGTGCTGTCGGACACCGCTCCGAAGACGAACACGTCGTTGCCGACCCCGCCGAAGAGCTGGTCCGCGCCCGCACCGCCGCGCAGGACGTCGTTGCCGGCCATGCCGTAGAGGGTGTCGTTTCCGGCGCCGCCGTCCAGGACGTTGGCGCCCCCGTTGCCGGTCATCTGGTTGGCCAGGGCGTTGCCGGTCCCGTTCACCGACGAGGCGCCGGTGAAGATCAGGTTCTCGACATTGGCCCACAGGGTCAGGCCGATGCCGGAATAGACCGTGTCGGTGCCCTCGCCGGAATACTCGACCACGGAGTCCGCGGCGTTGTCGACGTAGTAGGTGTCGTTGCCCTGGCCGCCGGCCATGGTGTCGGCGCCCGCACCGCCATTGAGCACGTTGGCGGCCGCGTTGCCGGTCAGGACGTTGGCGAGGTCGTTGCCCGTGCCGTTGATCGCGCCGGTCCCCGTCAGGACGAGGTTCTCGACATTGGCCGACAGGCCATAGGTCACCGACGAGCGCACCGTATCGAGGCCGCCGCCGGCCAGCTCGGTGACCACGTCGCCGGTGGCATCGACCACGTAGGTGTCGTTGCCCGCGCCACCGATCATCGTGTCGGCACCCAGGCCGCCGTCCAGGACGTTGTTGCCCGCATTGCCGGTGAGGCTGTTCGCCAGGGCGTTGCCGGTCCCGTTGATCGAGGCCGAGCCCGTCAGCACGAGGTTCTCGACCTCGCTGCCCAGCGTGTAGGCGATCGACGACTGCACCGTGTCGATGCCCCCGCCGGCCACTTCGGTGACGACGTCGCCGACGTGGTCGACCACATAGGTGTCGTTGCCGCCGCCGCCGACCATCGTGTCGGCCCCTGCCCCGCCGTCCAGGACGTTGTTGCCGGCGTTGCCGGTCAGGACGTTGCCGAGCGCGTTGCCGGTGCCGTTGATGGCGGCCGCGCCGAGCAGGACGAGGTTTTCGACATTCGCCGCCAGCGTCAGCGTCACGGTGGAGTGAACCGTGTCGATGCCCTCGTTGGCGTTCTCGACGATCTGATCCAGGATGCTGTCGACCCAGTACTTGTCGTTGCCGAGGCCGCCGACGAGCGTGTCGTTGCCGAGCCCGCCATCGAGCGAGTCATCGCCGGCAAGGCCGTCGATACGGTCGTTGCCGCCCAGGCCCGCGATGCTGTCACCCGCCGTCGTGCCGGCGAGCGTGTCGGCGCCCTCGGTGGGTCCGGTCACCCGCAGCGTGGTGGTGATCAGGGTGGAGAGATCGAACAGGATGTCGGTGAACCGGGCGAATTCGATGCCCTGGAGCCAGTCGGTGCCGTCCGGGCTGGCGGAGCGCAGGTCGATGATCGTGAAGGCCGAAGCCACGGCATCGTAGACGATGGAGTAGTTCGCCCGCAGGCCGCTGTAGAAGGCCGTGTCCGAGCCCGCGCCGCCCAGCAGGCGATCGTTGCCCGCGCCGCCGTTCAGGCTGTCGTTGCCGTCGCCGCCGTCCAGCGTGTCGTTGCCGGCGAGGCCGGAGATCGTGTCGTTGCCGGCGAGCCCCGAGAGCAGGTTGGCCACGGCGTTGCCGGAAATCGTGTCCGCGCCACCGCCGCCCCGGGCGTTCTCGATGGTGGCCGAGAACGCGATCGACACGTTCGAGGTCATCATGTCGCAATCGGAGAAGCTGCCGGGCGCGAGATCGATCCGCGACGCGGTGTTCCAGCCCGACAGGTCCAGCGTGTCGATCCCAGCCGAGTCGTAGATGCACAGAACCGGGTGCTTGTTGATGGCGAAGTTGAAGACGGACGGCACGTCCGACGTCGCGTTGAAGCCGTAGGTCGTGTTGCCCGTGCGGGTGGTCGTCTCGGCGCCGTACATCGCCTGCATCGCCAGCACGTCGTAGAGCATCGGCGTCTGCGGGTAGTACCAGCGGCCGTCGCTGGCGAACCAGTCGGCGCCGGTGTTGTCGGCGGTGAAGTAGGACATCACCGTGTACTGCTGGCTGTCCTGGAAATAGGTGGCGTTCAGGGCGTAGGTGGGCGAACCGCCATTGTACTCGCCGGCATGGTCCAGCCCGAGCGCGTGACCCGTCTCGTGCAGGAAGGTCTGGAAACCCCAGTCGCCGACGACGGGGGTCATCAGGTTGTTGGTGCCGCTGCCCACCCCGTAGTTGCTGTTCATCCAGACCGAACCGGCGCCGGTGTAGGTGCCGGGGTAGTAGGCGTGGGCATAGCCGATATTGGTGGTGGTGTTCTCGTACTTGATATTGGCGTTCGACCCGGTGACCTCGCGGAAGTCGGGCGCGATCAGGTCGTCCCACAGGGAGAGCGCGGCGCGGGCGGCTGCCTTCTGGGCTTCGGTAAAGGCGCTGAAGCCCGCCGCCTCGGCGTAGGGGAACCAGGAGGCCGTCGTCGGAAACGAATACGTCAGGTCAAGGCCGGACCAGTGATAGCCGCTGTCGAGCTGAGCAACAACCTGGTCGAGGGTATAGAGGGGCTTCGTGGCCATGACGTATCCAGCAAATCGAACCGCGCTGAAGCCACGTCTAGACCGTACCGCGCTGTGCGGAAGTTATGCGATTGTCTCAAATTTGAGGGATTGTGCTTCGTATTGTTAGGTTTCGATTACTGCGATCACAGACTCCAGCCATCCCATACGAAGTCCTCCGCATTCGCGAAGGCCCGACCGGTCAGGGCGCGGAAAAACGTCCCGTGCCCGATCACGGCGACCCGGGGCTCCGGACGCTCGGCCACCCAGGCGCGAAACCGCGCCACGCGGTCGAGGAAGACATCCTCGGGCTCCTGGGCGAAGGGTCCCTCGTGGCCCTCCGGCGCATGCCACCACGGATCGGTCAGGTGATCGAAGGCGAGTTGCGGGAAATCCGTGGCCAGGTGCAGCGGCGAGCGGCCGACGTCGCAGCTGCTCTCCAGCCGCTCGCGGTGCAGGCAGGTGACGTGCATGGGGATGGCCCGATCCCCGAAGATGCCGTGCGCGGTCTGCAAGGCCCGGGTCAGCGGCGACACCACCACGAGATCGACCGGCGTGGAGGCCAGCCGCTCGCGGGCCTCCGAGACCTGGGTCAGGCCGAGATCCGAAAGCCGCGCATCGATATGCCCGGGGTCGAGCCCGGTCGCCGCGTAGTGGGCGTTGAAGGTCGACTGGGCGTGGCGGATCAGGATGACGGTGTCGGGCATCGGGGACCTCGGGAGACGCAACGGCGCGCGGGGCGCCGGCCGGCGCCCCTGATAGGACGTTTTCCGCAGCGTGAAAACCGTTCAGCGCTCGCCGTCGCGTCCGGCGGCACCGGCGGTGGCCTCCGCCAGCATGGCGCGGGCGGCCGCGATTTCCCTGCGCGCCCGCCGCTCGTAGCGGTCGATCGCCTGCAGGCGGGCGGCCACGTCGGCCAGGACGGCGGCGTCGGCGGTCTGCGGGCCGGCCGCCCCCGAGGCGATGGTGGCGCGCGCCAGGCGGCAGCGATCGAGCAGAACCTCGCCCTGCGCGAGCCTCCAGGCCGCGGCCTTGTGGGGCTCGGGAGCGTCCTGCGGGGCCAGCAGATCGGCGATGCGGGCGATCTCCTCGGCCCCGATCACCGCCGAAAGCTGGGCCGCGAGGCCGTGGCTGACGGCGTTCAGCCTCGACCGGGCCTTCCCCTCGTCCGAGCGCGGCCCGGTGCTCCGGCGCGCATTGCGCCGGTTGGCCTCGAGCTTCTTCTGCGAAATCACGCAGCGACCCCGCCGGCCATGCCGAACAGATCGGGCTGCGGCTCAGGCGCGGGCGCCTCGGCGCGGGGCGCCTTCGCGCGCTTGGCCTTGGCGGGCTCGTCCGCCGCTGTCGCGTCGACGGCCTCCGCCACGGCCTCGATCGACGCCGGCGGGGAAGCCTGGCGACGCGGCAGGCGGCGCGGCGGCGGCACCACCTCCGCCTCGATGACGAGATCGGCTCCGGCCGGCTGGGGCTGGCTCCCGGCGGCCGGCAGCCCCGCGTCGCGGGCCGCCTCCGCACGCCGGCGCATGCGGTCCAGGCGCTCGTGGACGTCCATCTGCCCCAGGAACGCGGCCGCCTCGACCGCCTCGGCGCGCAGGCCGGCCCGGTCCAGCAGGCGTTCCCCCTCGCGCCGCTCCGTCACCTTGCCCGCGATCCAGCCGCGCGCCAGCAACTGGGCCGCGGCCCGCCGCGCGTCGGGATCCTTGATCTCGGACCGCAGCAGGCCTTCGAAAAGGTCCGCCGCCGCCTGGTCGCGCTGGAGGGCAATGAGGGTGTCGCGGAAGCGTTCGAGGCGCAGGGCCTCCCAGATCCCGTTGACGACGTCGCGCAGCCGGAGCCAATCGACGACCGTCGCGGGCTGGAGGCTGTCGGCAAGGCCCGTCAGCAGGCCGCGCCACTCGCGTTCGGATTCGCCGGGAATGAGGGGCGGGCGTTCGAACAGGAAGGCCACCGAGGCGGGTGGATGCGCCTGCGTCTGCCGTCTGGCAACGCTGCGCGAAGGCCGCGCGTGGCTTCGTTCCGTCAGATCGGTCGCAGCCGCGGAGGCTGCCTCATCGTGTCGCGCCATCGGTCCGTCCCGGTTGCACCCGGCTCCGGGCTTAGCGCGTGGGTCGCGGGGCGATCAAGGCGCGGTCGCCCCGCGAGCCCGATTGGCTGGGGACAGCGCCGTCAGCGCAGACCGAAGAAAGCCAAAACGGCCATGACCACGACGACGAGTCCGACGAGATAGATGATGTTGTTCACTGCAGCTCCCTTTCCTTGTCAGAGTTCCGGCGCGGGCGTCTTAGCGCCGGCGCGACGTTCCGATTTCGCGAGACACGGACGGTCCCGCGACGGCTCCCGCCACACCGCCCACGCCCGCGCCGATCGGGCCCGCGACGGCAGCGCCGGCGACCGCGCCCGTGCCGGCTCCCGCGAGCCGCGATTCCGTGGTGGTGCAGGCGCCGAGCCCGGCCGCGAGAGCCAGGCCGCCCAGTGCGAAAGCGATTCGCTTCATGTCAGATCTCCGATTTGCCACTGTCCGAACGCAAACGCGGCAGGGTCCCGGTAAGTTCAACGGCTACGAAAAAGGGCGGCCGGATCGTGAGATCCGGCCGCCCCGATGATGATGTCGGCCAAGGCCTCAGAGTAGCGAGCCGCTGCCCTTCGGCTTGCCGGCGGCAGTGGCGCCGCCCGACGGCGACGATGCGCCCGCCGGCGGCGGCACGACACCGGGCCTGGTCGGGGCGGGCGACGGGCTGGGGGACGCCGCGCCGGCCTCCCCGCCGAGGGCGGAGCCGCCCGCGGTCCGTGTCACCACGGGATCGGTCGGCGAACGCGCGCCGGCCTCGCCCTGGCGGCCGGCACCGGCCTGTCCGCCCTGCCCGCTCATGCCCTGCTGCCCGCTGGCGCCCTGACCACCCGTGCCCTGGCGACCGGCGCCGTCGGTGGCAGCGCCACCCGCGGCTTCGGCGGCCTTGCCGGCCACGGCCTGGACCTTCTCGCCGATGTCGCTGGCGGCGGCCTTGGCCTTCTCCTTGGCGGCGTCGAGCGTCAGGCCCTGGCTCGCGGCTTCGTCCTTGACCCGGTCGAGGACCTCGCCGGCCACCTCCTGGGCATGCTCGAACTGTTCGGCGGCGAGCCCGGTGGCCGTGTCCTTGACCCGGTCGGCGGTGTCGCCCATCAGGCGGTTCTCGACCCGCGTCGACGGCAGGAGCGCGCCGAGAGCCGCGCCGACGAAGAGGCCGATCGCGCCCATTAAGAGCGGCTGCTCCTCCATCATGCGCCCCATGCGGTCCTGCGCCTGGCGACCCATGTCCATGGTGCGCCCGGTGGCGGTGCGCATCGTGTCGGACACCTGGTCGCCCATGTCGCTGGCCATGTGGCGCGCATTGTCGGTCCAGCGGCCAGCGTTCTCACCGAGATGGCTCGCGCTGTCGGTCGTCGACCGGAAGGCACCGGTGACGCTGTCGGCCATGCTGCTGGCGGTGTCGCGCACCGACTCGGCGGCGTCCCGCAGCCCGGACATCGCACTCGATGCGGCCGAACTGACGCTGTCGCCGGCCCGTGCGGCCATGTCGCCGACCTTGTCCGTGATGCCTTCGCCTTCCTCGCTGTCCCAGACGTCGCCGCCGCGCCAGCGGCTCTCGTCCCGGCCGTCATCCGCGTAGGACCGCATGCGCGACGAGGAGCCGCCGAGGCCCAGGGTCGGCGAACCCGTCATCATCATGAGGATGCCGGCCCCGATGAGCAGCGACGGCAGCGGATTGTCGCGCACCGTGGTTCCCAGGTTGCCGACAAAGGCGCGGGCGCCGGCGCCCGACCCCGTCAGCATGTCGTCGACGATCTGGCCCGGCGTGAGCCGGTCACGCAGTTGCTCCAGGGTGGAGGACAGCTGGGCGCGCGACTCCTCGGCCTCGCGTTCGATGTCTCGTGAAGAGGTCATTGCACTTGCTCCTTGGCGACGGCGGCATCCCGGTTCAGCGACTGCAGCGTGCGTTCCGGAGCGAGGTTGGAAGCGGACAGGTCGCCCAGCCCCTTGCGCACGATGAGGTAGCCGATGAGGCCCACGACGATGGCGACCGCGAAGGTCGCCCACTGCGAGGGCACGCCGAAGGACACCAGCAGCAGGACGATCCCCTGCAGGAAGAGATAGAGGGCCCCGATCCCCAGCACCGCGCCGGCGACGATCATGCCGGCGGCGGCGGTGGCCGTGGTCACCTTTTCCGACAGCTCCGTCTTGAACAGACGCAGCTCGGTCCGGAACAGGTGGGTCAGCTGGGAGAGGACCTCGGTGAAGAGCCCGGGTATGGAGGCTGCACCGCGCTCATCGGCCATGGGTGCCTCCGGCATTCTGGTCCGGCCGGACGCTCGGGCCGGTCGCACCCGCCTGGCCCGCCGACTGTGACCCCGACGCGAGGCCCGAGCCCATGCCGGCGCCTGAGCCAGAGCCCATGCCCGCGCCCGCACTCGTCCCGGCACCCTGGCGCCCGGTCATCCCGCCCTGGCCCGCCAGGCCGGACGAGCCGGTCATGCCCGAGCCCGAGACGCCGGCTGCACCCGAACGACCGCCGACCGGCGCGTCCCGCTCGTCATAGCGCCGGTAGGGATCATAGGACCGCCCCGAGCCGGCCTGGCCGGGCATGGAGCCGGGCCCGGTCGAGGCGTTGCGGCCCCTGTCGCCCGAGAACCCGCTGCGGTCGCGATAGCGATCGCCGGACGAACCCATCCCGCGGTTCTGCCACTGCTCGCGCTCCGCGCGTTCGGCGCTGCTCTTGAGGAACCGGGCCATGACGAAGCCGGCGAACACCGTGCCCGCCACGAACACCGCCGGTTCGCGACGCGCATACTCGGAGGCCTGCCGCATGAGGTCGGCGACGCTGCGCTCGCGCACCACGCCCGCGAAGCGATCGATGCCGCCGGCGAGATCGTGGGCATAGCGGGCCATCGTCGGCGAGGCCTCGTTCAGATGATCCGCCGCGGCATGCGCGGCTTCCGACAGCTTGCCGATCTGGTCGGCCGCCGCGCCCTTCTGCTGCTCGGCGTAGTCGGTGACCTTGTGCTTCGTCCGGTCCGCGGCCTCCGACGCCGCCGCCCGCGCCTGGCCGGCAAGGTCGGATGCCGCGTCCTTCACGTCGGAAGCAACCTGGTCGGCGCTCCGCTTCGCCTCGTCCATCGCGCTGCGCAGTTTGTCGCTGCCTGCCGACGGACCCGACGAGCCGGGCATCGCGCCGGTCGCGCCGGTGGTGTGTCGGTTGTCCATGGTCCTCTCCGTTCCTTCCCTGAATCCCTTTCGGGCGCAGTGCGCCCGTGGTTCGGAAACGGATGCGGGGCTGGGTTGTTCCCGCACCGGTGACGATGGGCCGAAGCAGGCGTTTGACACCCTCGAAGTTTTTTGATCGGATGGTCAAATCATAGGTCGAAAGACCGCAAGTCGGAACGAGCGGAGGGGCTCATGAGCGACACGGGGATCACGGCTGGCCGCCTGCCGCCGGACGACTACGCGCGCAACTTCGCGGACCTCCATCCCCCGCTCGACCGCTACGAGGCCAAGGTCGCCGCCGACCGCTGCTTCTTCTGCTACGACGCGCCCTGCATGACGGCGTGCCCGACAACCATCGACATCCCGCTGTTCATTCGCCAGATCGCCACCGGCAACGCCACCGGGGCGGCGAAGACGATCCTCGACAGCAACATCATGGGCGCCATGTGCGCCCGCGTGTGCCCCACCGAGCAGCTCTGCGAGGAGGCCTGCGTCCGCGAGGCGCTGGAGGGCAAGCCCGTCGAGATCGGACGGCTGCAGCGCCACGCCACGGACGCTCTCTTCGCCACCGGCAAGCAGCTCTACCAGGCCGGTCCGTCCACGGGGTTCCGCGTGGCCGTCGTCGGCGGCGGGCCCGCGGGCCTGTCCTGCGCGCACCGGCTCGCCACCCTGGGCCACACCGTCACCGTCTTCGAGGCGCAGAAAAAGCTCGGCGGCCTCAACGAGTACGGGATCGCCGCCTACAAGGCGACGAACGAGATCGCACAGTGCGAGGTCGGCTACATCCTCGGCGTCGGCGGCATCGAGGTGAAAACCGGCCAGGCTCTCGGTCGCGACATCCATCTCGGCGACCTCGCCCGCGACTACGATGCCGTGTTCCTCGGCATCGGGCTCGCCGCGACCAACGCGCTGGGCATTGCCGACGGCGGGTTCGCCGGCGTGGACGATGCCGTCGACTACATCGCCGGCCTGCGCCAGGCGAGCGACCTGTCCGCCCTGCCCGTCGGGCGCCGCGTCGTCGTCATCGGCGGCGGCATGACGGCGATCGACATCGCCACCCAGGTCAAGCGCCTGGGCGCCGAGGAGGTGACGATCGTCTACCGCCGTGGTCCCGCCGAGATGGGCGCCTCGCCCTACGAGCAGGAGGTCGCGCAGACGAGCGGCGTCACCATCCGCCACTGGGCCATGCCGAAGGCGCTCGTGGGCGCCAACGGCCGCGTCACCGGCATCGCCTTCGAGCGCACCGCGCTGGCGGACGGCAAGCTCACCGGCACGGGAGAGACCTACGAGCTCGCCTGCGACCAGCTGTTCCGGGCCATCGGCCAGGCCTTCGTGGCCTCCGACCTGGAGGACAGCCTGATCGAACTCGAGCGCGGACGCATCCGCGTCGACGGGGCGCAGCGCACGTCGCACCCGAAGATCTGGGCGGGCGGCGACTGCGTGGGCTCCGGCAGCGACCTCACGGTGGTCGCCGTCGAGCACGGCAAGCAGGCCGCCCTGTCGATCGACAGCATGCTGCGTGCGGCCACGGCCGCCTGAGGGAGGGAACGATGGCTGATCTTCGCGTCGACTTCTGCGGCATCAAGGCCCCGAACCCGTTCTGGCTCGCCTCCGCTCCCCCCACCGACAAGGCCTACAACGTCGTGCGCGCCTTCCGCGCCGGCTGGGGCGGCGTGGTGTGGAAGACGCTGGGCGAAGCCGGCCCGCCCATCGTCAACGTCTCCGGCCCGCGCTACGGCGCGATCCACGCCGGCGACCGCCGCGTCATCGGCTTCAACAACATCGAGCTCATCACCGACCGGCCGCTGGAGGTGAACCTCCAGGAGATCAAGCAGGTGAAGCGCGACTGGCCGGACCGGGCGCTCGTCGTGTCGCTGATGGTGCCGTGCACCGAGGACAGCTGGAAGGCCATCCTCCGGCAGGTGGAGGACACCGAGGCCGACGGGGTCGAGCTCAATTTCGGCTGCCCGCACGGCATGTCCGAGCGCGGCATGGGCGCGGCGGTCGGCCAGGTGCCGGAATACGTCGAGATGGTCACGCGCTGGTGCAAGCAGCACTCGCGCATGCCGGTGATCGTGAAGCTCACGCCCAACGTCGCCGACATCAAGGGCCCCGCCGCGGCGGCCAAGAAGGGCGGCGCGGACGCGGTGTCGCTCATCAACACCGTCAACTCCATGATGGGCGTCGACCTCGACGCCATGACGCCCTCGCCGGCCACGGGCGGCTACGGCACCCATGGCGGCATGTGCGGCCCCGCGGTGAAGCCGATGGCGCTCAACATGGTGGCCGACATCGCACGCACCCCGCATCTGCAGGGCATCCCGATCTCGGCCATCGGCGGCATCGAGACCTGGAAGGACGCGGCCGAGTTCATGGCCATGGGCGCCGGCACCGTGCAGGTCTGCACCGCCGCCATGGTCTACGGCTTCAAGATCGTCGAGGAGATGAAGACCGGGCTCGCCGCCTTCATGGACGAGAAGGGCTATGCCCGCCTCGACGACTTCGTCGGCCGCGCGGTGCCCAAGGTCACCGACTGGCAGTATCTCGACCTCGACTACGCCGTGAAGGCGCACATCGACCAGGACCTCTGCATCAAGTGCGGCCGCTGCCACATCTCCTGCGAGGACACATCCCACCAGGCCATCTCGGCGCTGAAGGACGGCGTGCGCCACTTCGAGGTGATCGAGGAGGAATGCGTGGGCTGCAACCTATGCGCCGTCGTCTGCCCGGTCGAAGGCTGCATCACCATGGTGCCGCTGCAGCCCGGCGAGGTCGACAAGCGCACGGGCCGGGTCGTGGGCACGCCGATCAACTGGACCCAGCACCCCAACAACCCGATGCGGGCCGCCGAGCCGGCGGAGTAGGAGCAGGTTCAGCCTCCCTCTCTCCGTCATCCCCGGGCTCGGCCCGGGGACCCACGACTTGCCCTCGCGATGGTGGTCCAGTCGTGGATGGCCGGGCCAGGCCCGGCCGGGACGTGGAGAGAGCGAGGCTCGACGCCCGTGGATCCTACCGCGGCAGGATCCCCCTGAGCACCAGCTGGGTCACCGTCCGGCAGGTGTCCTCGAAGAAGACGGGATCCGAGAGGTCCCTCCCCTCGATGGCGCGGATCTGCGCGGCGAAGTCAGCATAGTGCTGGGTGACGGACCAGATCGTGTAGATGAGATGACGCGGCGACACGGCGACGATCTTTCCCGCATCGATCCACGACTGGATGGTGGTCGCCTTGCGGTCCACGAGGTCGGCGAGCTGGGTCTCCAGTACCGGACCGAGGATCGGCGCGCCCTGGATCACCTCCAGCGCGAACAGCCGCGAGGCGGCGGGCGCATCGCGGGAGGCCGAAAGCTTCTGGCGAATATAGGCCTCGATGGCCCGTTCCGGATCGCCGCCGGCATCGAGCGACTGCAGCGGCTCCAGCCACATGTCGAGCGTGCGCTGCAGGACGGCGAGATAGAGGTCTTCCTTGCGGCGGAAGTAATAGAGCAGGTTCGTCTTGGAGAGCCCGGCGGCCGACGCGATCTGGTCGATGCGCGTGCCGCGGAAGCCGAAGGTGGCGAAAATCTCCAGCGCACGGTCGAGAATGCGTTCGACATTCTCCTGTCCCGCGCGCGAGCGCGAGGTCTCGGCCCCGCGCATGTCCATCGTTCCGGCGGCCTCGTCCATGGGATCCGTCCGCATCCTCCCTGCCGCGGCGCATCGAACCTGTGCGCAGCGGGTCCTTCGAGGCGATACCGCCCCTTGACCGTTCGATCAAGACTGGCGACCGTGCTGGCTCGGGTCAATGGCCGGGGAGCGTAGGGCGTGACGGTGACGACTGTGGCTCAAGCACCGGGACAAGACGCGGGGTTGGCGTCGCGCCGGCCCGTGATCGCGGTCGAAGGACTGTCTCTCACCTTCGACACCGCCGATGGCCCGGTCTACGCGCTGTCCAACGTCGACCTCACCGTCGAGGAGGGCGAGTTCGTCTCGTTCATCGGCCCGTCCGGGTGCGGCAAGACCACGCTCCTGCGCGTGCTGGCCGATCTGGAAAGCGCCACCTCCGGCAGTGCCCGCGTCAATGGCGTCAGCCCGGAGGAGGCCCGGCTCGGCCGCCAGTACGGCTACGTCTTCCAGGCCCCGGCGCTCTATCCGTGGCGCACGGTGGAGAAGAACGTCACGCTGCCCCTGGAGATCATGGGCTACCCCGCGTCCGAACGGCGGGAGCGGGCCAAGCGCAACCTCGAACTCGTCAACCTGACCGGCTTCGAGGGCAAGTATCCATGGCAGCTCTCGGGCGGCATGCAGCAGCGTGCCTCCATCGCGCGCGCCTTGTCCTTCGACCCCAAGCTCCTCTTCATGGACGAGCCTTTCGGGGCGCTGGACGAGATCGTCCGCGACAAGCTCAACGACCAGCTCCTCGCCCTGTGGCGCAAGACCGGAAAGACCGTGCTCTTCGTCACGCATTCGATCCCGGAGGCCGTGTACCTGTCCACCCGCATCGTCGTGATGTCTCCCCGGCCGGGCCGGATCATCGACACCATCGATTGCAACCTGCCGGCGCACCGCACGCTCGACATGCGCGAGACGCCGGAATTCCTGGCCATCGCGCAGCGCGTGCGCGACGGCCTGCGCGCGGGCCATTCCTATGACGACTGAGGCGCTCGCCCTGCCCCGGTCCCGGGCGGGCGGCCGGATCGCCGCCGGCATCGCGCAGTCCAAGGCCGTCGCCGTGCTGGCGATCGTCGCGCTCATCGTGCTCGCCTGGTACGCGGCCGTGTATCCGATGAACGCCGACCTGCCGTCCATGCCCAAGGAAGTGCCCTTCGCGGAGCGCTTCGCCGCGGCCTACGCGCTCGATCGGCCCGTGCTGCCGGCGCCGCACCAGGTGATCGCCGAGTTGTGGAAGACCACGGTGGAGACCCGCGCCACCTCGCCGCGCAGCCTCCTGTTCCACGGCTGGGTCACGCTGTCCTCGACGCTGGTCGGCTTCGCGCTCGGCTCGCTGCTGGGCATCGTGCTGGCGATCGGCATCGTGTCGGTGAAGCCGCTGGAGAAGAGCCTCCTGCCCTGGATCATCGCCTCCCAGACGATCCCGATCCTGGCCGTCGCCCCCATCGTCATCGTGGTGCTCGGGTCGATCGGCCTGACCGGCCTCGTGCCGAAGGCGATCATCTCGATGTACCTGTGCTTCTTCCCGGTCACCATCGGCATGGTGAAGGGCTTCACCTCGCCCGACACCATGCAACTCGACCTCATGCGGACCTATTCGGCGTCCGGGCTCCAGACCTTCGCGAAGCTGCGCTGGCCGGCCTCGGTGCCGTTTCTCTTCGCCTCGCTGAAGGTCGCCGTCGCCATCAGCCTCGTCGGCGCCATCGTGGGCGAACTGCCGACGGGGGCGCAGGCAGGCCTCGGCGCTCGCCTGCTCTCCGGCTCCTATTACGGCCAGACCGTCCAGATCTGGTCGGCCCTCTTCGCCTCGTCCATCCTGGCCTCGGGCCTCGTCCTCGCCGTCGCCCTCATCGAGCGCGTCACCATGCGGCTGATGGGAGCGCGCCCATGAGCGCCGTGGCCGCTCCCCTGGCGCCCCCCGCCGCCTCGATTACGGCCCGCACGCTCGTCGCGACCGCCGCGACCGTGGCGGGCATGGCCGCGGTGGCGACGCTCGCGCACCGTCCCGGTGTCGCCGGCAACGCGCCCGTCTGGTTCTGGGCGCTGGTGGTGGCGCTCTGGATCGCGGCCTGGGGCGTCAACGATCGCCTGACGCGCCTGCCCCTGGCGTCCGGCCCCTCGGCGCGGGCACGCGACGTCGCGGTGCCCGTGCTGTTCGGCCTGACCTGCTTCTTCCTGTGGGAGGTGGTGTGCCTGGGCTTCGGCGTGCCGACCGTCCTGATGCCGCCCCCCTCGGCGATCCTGGCCAAGCTCGCCGTCTCGCAGGCGACGCTGGTCGCGGACTTCCGGCAGACCTTCGTGCGCAGCGTCGTTCCCGGCTGGCTGCTCGGCTCGGCGCTGGGCTTCGCCGTGGCGCTGCTCGCCGACCGGGTGCCGTTCCTGCGGCGCGGCCTGCTGCCGCTCGGCAACTTCGTCTCGGCCCTCCCCGTCATCGGCATCGCGCCGATCATGGTCATGTGGTTCGGGTTCGACTGGCACTCCAAGGTCGCCGTCGTCGTGGTGATGACCTTCTTCCCCATGCTCGTGAACACGGTCGCGGGGCTGGAGGCGGCCGGCCGCCTGGAGCGCGACCTGATGCGCTCCTACGCCGCCTCCTGGGGCACCACGCTCCTGAAACTGCGGCTGCCTGCGGCATTGCCGTTCGTGTTCAATGGCCTGAAGATCAATTCGACGCTCGCGCTCATCGGCGCCATCGTGGCCGAGTTCTTCGGCACGCCGATCGTGGGCATGGGCTTCCGCATCTCGACCGAAGTCGGGCGCATGCAGCTCGACATGGTGTGGGCCGAGATCGTGGTGGCCGCGGTCGCCGGCACGCTGTTCTATGGCCTCATCGCCATGGCGGAGCGGGCGGCCACGTTCTGGCATCCGTCGTACCGCCGGAGGCGGGCGGCATGAAGGCCGGGCAAACCGGCAAGGGAGAGGAGTGGACGATGAAGCGATCGATGATTGCGGCTGCGGCCCTGTTCGGCGCCATGGGCGTCGCGCAGGCCCAGGACAAGCTGACGCTGCAGCTGAAATGGGTCACGCAGGCCCAGTTCGCGGGCTACTACGTGGCCAAGGACAAGGGCTTCTACAAGGAAGCCGGCCTCGACGTGACGATCAAGCCGGGCGGCCCCGACATCGCCCCGCCGCAGGTCATCGCCGGCGGCGGCGCCGACGTGATCGTCGAGTGGATGCCGGCCGCGCTCGCCGCACGCGAGAAGGGCGTGCCGCTGGTCAACATCGCCCAGCCCTTCAAGCGCTCGGGCATGATGCTGACCTGCCGCAAGGACACCGGCATCAAGTCGCCGGACGACTTCAAGAACCGCACGCTCGGCGTCTGGTTCTTCGGCAACGAGTATCCGTTCATGGCCTGGATGGCCAAGCTCGGCCTCAAGACCGACGGTTCGGCCGGCGGCGTGAAGGTGGTGAAGCAGGGCTTCAACGTCGATCCGCTCCTGCAGAAGCAGGCCGACTGCGTCTCGACCATGACCTACAACGAGTACTGGCAGGTCATCGACGCCGGCATCAAGGCCGAGGACCTCGTGGTCTTCAAGTACGAGGACCAGGGCGTCTCCACCCTCGAGGACGGGCTCTACACCACCGAAGCCAAGCTCAACGACCCCAAGCAGGTCGATGCGCTCGCCCGCTTCGTGAAGGCCTCGATGAAGGGCTGGGACTGGGCGCGCGCCAACCAGCAGGCGGCCGCCAAGATCGTCCTCGACAACGACGCCACCGGCGCCCAGACCGAGAAGCACCAGGTCCGCATGATGGGCGAGATCAACAAGCTGACCGAGGGCTCGAACGGCAAGCTCGAGACCGCCGACTACGAGCGCACCGTGAAGACGCTGCTCTCGGCCGGCGGCGACGCCCCGGTCATCACCAAGGCCCCCACGGGCGCCACGAGCTCCAAGGTCACCGACGCCGCGCTGAAGTGACATGAACGGCGGGCGGGGCCCCTGCCCCGCCCGCTTGCTCCTGCTTGAATGCCTCCCCGGGAGGCCGCGCTCTCTGGGCCGTCATGGCCGGGCTTGGCCCGGCCACCCACGACTTCGGTGGGGACCAGCCACCCTGCCCAAGCAAAGTCGTGGATGCCCGGGCCAAGCCCGGGCAGGACGCGGAGAGGGATCGCGCTTCACGGCCAAGACCCTGCAGGCTTTGCCGAACCGCCCAGCAAGAACCCACTACGAAAACTCCAGGAGACTCCGATGGCCCTTCTCATCCGCGGTGGAACGGTGGTGAACCACGACACGTCGCGCCAGGCGGACGTACTCGTCGACAACGGCACGATCGTCGCGATCGGCGCCAACCTCGACGCGCCAGCCGGCGCGGACGTCATCGACGCCGGGGGCTGCTACGTGATGCCGGGCGGCATCGACCCGCACACCCACTGCGAACTGCCCTTCATGGGCACCGTCGCCGCAGACGACTTCGAGTGGGCGACGAAGGCCGCGATCTCCGGCGGGACGACGATGATCGTCGACTTCTGCATCCCCAATCCCGGCCAGTCGATGCTCGCCGCCTACCAGGACTGGCGCCGCAAGGCCGAGAAGGCCGCGACCGACTACAGCTTCCACATGGCGGTCACCTCCTGGACCAAGGAGGTCCACGACGAGATGGAAACCGTCGTGAAGACCTACGGCATCAACACGTTCAAGCACTTCATGGCGTACAAGGGCGCCCTGATGGTGAACGACGACGAGATGTACGCCTCGTTCTCCCGCTGCGCGGCGCTGGGCGCCATGCCGCTCGTCCATGCCGAGAACGGCGACGTCGTCGCCCGCATGCAGGAACACTACATGTCGACCGGCGTGACCGGTCCGGAGGGCCACGCCTATTCGCGTCCCCCCGAGGTCGAGGGCGAGGCGACGAACCGCGCCATCATGATCGCCGACATGGCCGGCGTGCCGCTCTACGTGGTGCACACGTCCTGCCGGCAGTCGCACGAGGCGATCGCCCGGGCGCGTGCCGAGGGCAAGCGCGTCTTCGGCGAGCCGCTGATCCAGCACCTCGTGCTGGATGCCAGCGAGTACCAGAACAAGGACTGGCTCTACGCGGCCCGTCGCGTCATGTCGCCGCCCTTCCGGCCGAAGGAGCACCAGCAGAGCCTGTGGGCGGGCCTGCAGTCGGGCTCGCTGCAGGTGGTGGCCACCGATCACTGCTCCTTCACCGACGAACAGAAGCGGCTCGGCAAGGCCGATTTCCGCATGATCCCCAACGGCACCGGCGGGCTCGAGGACCGCATGCCGGTGCTGTGGACGGCGGGCGTCAACACGGGCCGCCTCACCAAGGAGGAGTTCGTCGCGGTAACCTCCTCCAACATCGCGCGCATCCTCAACGTCTACCCGCGCAAGGGCGCCGTCGCCGTGGGCTCTGACGCCGACCTCGTCATCTGGGATCCCGGCAAGACGAAGGTGATCTCGGCGAAGAACCAGGTCTCGCGCATCGAATCCAACGTCTTCGAGGGCTATGTCTGCACCGGCGCGCCGGTCATGACGCTGTCGCGCGGGCGCGTCGCCTGGAAGGACGGCGACATGCGGGCCAAGCCCGGCGACGGCGACTACGTGGCGCGTCCCCCCTACCCGGCCGTGCACGTCGCCAACAGCACCTGGCGGGAAATCACCAAGCCGCGCGCCGTGCAGCGCCTCGAGGTGACGCCGTGACGAGCCTCGCCAACCTCAAGATCAACCCTCAGCGCCTGTGGGACGCGCTGATGGACACGGCGAAGATCGGCGGCACGGCCAAGGGCGGCATCCGCCGCCTGACGCTGTCGGACGAGGACAAGCGCGTCCGCGACTGGTTCAAGGCCGAGTGCGAAAAGCTCGGCTGCACCGTGACCGTCGACGAAGTCGGCAACATGTTCGCAAGGCGGCCGGGCAAGGACAATGCGCGCCTTCCGATCTGCATGGGCTCGCACCTCGACACCCAGCCGACCGGCGGCAAGTTCGACGGAGTGCTGGGCGTGCTCGGGGGGCTGGAGGTGCTGCGCACCCTGCACGAGACCGGCTACGAGACGACCTCCCCCATCGAGCTCGTGAACTGGACCAACGAGGAGGGCTCGCGCTTCGCCCCGGCGATGCTCGCCTCCGGCGTCTTCGCCGGCGTGTTCACCACCGACTACGCCTACACGCGCGAGGACCGCGACGGGAAGGCCTACAAGGACGAACTCGAGCGCATCGGCTACCGCGGCGAGGAGAAGGCCGGCGGTCACACGCTCGGCGCCATGTTCGAGCTCCACATCGAGCAGGGTCCGATTCTGGAGGACGAGAGCCGCATGATCGGCGTCGTCACCGGCGTCCAGGGCATGCGCTGGTACGAGGTGACGGTGACCGGGCAGGACGCGCACACCGGCGCGACCCCGATGCACCTGCGCAAGAACGCCCTGCTCGGCGCCGCGCGCATGATCGAGGCCGTCCACCAGATCGCCATCGACCACGCGCCGCTCGCCGTGGGTACGGTGGGCCTCATCGAGAACCGGCCGAACTCGCGCAACGTGGTGCCGGGCGAGGTCTTCTTCACCGTGGACTTCCGTCACCCCGACGAAGCCGTTCTGGACACGATGGAAAGCGCCTTCCGGGCCGCGCTGCCGAAGGTGATGGAGCCCCTGAAGCTCACCTTCGAGGAAAAGCGGATCTGGATGTCGCCCGCCGTGAAGTTCCACCCCGACCTCATCGACTGCGTGAGGAACGGCGCGGACAAGGCCGGCTTCGCCCACCGCGACATGGTCTCGGGCGCGGGCCACGACGCCGCCTACATTGCCCGCGTCGCCCCCACCACGATGATCTTCGTCCCCTGCCTGGGGGGCATCAGCCACAACGAGGCGGAGTCGACCACTTTCGACGAATGCGCGGCGGGCGCCCAGGTGCTGCTGGAAGCCGTGCTGGAGTACGACAAGCGGACGGCGGGCTGAGAGCAAGCAAGCGGACCGCGGGACGGGTTAACCCGACCCGATCGGCCCGGCGTTGGACGCCGTCACCCCACCAAAGAACGAAGGCCCCGCTCGCGCGGGGCCTTCCTGTTTCAGGCGTGTCTGGCGGGCTCAGCCCGTCAGGGCCAGCCTCACGCGCGCGGCCTTGGGAATGTCGACCTCGACTTCCAGGGTGCTCATCTGGTCGCCGCGCTCCATGCGGATGCGCAGGTTGTCGGGCTCCACCGAGACGTGCTTGGCGATGACCGCGAGGATTTCCTCGCGCAGCACGGCGACGAGATCCGTCTGGCCGATGCTCGCCCGCTCATGGGCCAGCAGGACCTGCAGCCTCTCGCGCGCCACCGGCGCCGAGGCCCGGCGGTTGAAGATCGAGAAGATGTTCATGCGGCCCTCCGGCCGAAAAGCTTGCCGAAGAAGCCGGCCCTTTCGCCCGGCACGGAGACCGGGAGTGCCTCGCCCTTCAGCCGGCGCGCCGCTTCGGCATAGGCGCGGCCCGCCGGACTGTCGGGTCCGCTCACCGTCACCGGCTGCCCGATGTTGGAGGCGCGCAGCACGTCCTGGCTCTCCGGCACGATCCCGAGAAGCGGGATCGAGAGGATCTCGAGGACGTCGTCGGTCTTGAGCATGTCGCCGCGCTCGGCCCGGATCCGGTCGTAGCGCGTGATGAGGAGGTGCTTCTCCATCCGCTCGCCCCGTTCGGCGCGCAGCGTCTTGGAGTCGAGCAGGCCGATGATGCGGTCGCTGTCCCGGACCGAGGAGACTTCCGGGTTGGTGACCACGACGGCCACATCGGCATGACGCATGGCCAGCGTCGCGCCGCGCTCGATACCGGCGGGGCTGTCGCAGATGATCCAGTCGAACTTCTGCCGGAGCTCGTCGATGACCCGGGCGACGCCGTCTTCCGTCAGCGCGTCCTTGTCGCGCGTCTGGGAGGCGGGCAGCAGCGCCAGGTTGTCCAGGCGCTTGTCACGGATGAGCGCCTGGGCGAGCTTCGCCTCGCCCTGGATCACGTTGACCACGTCGTAGACGACGCGCCGTTCAGCGCCCATCACGAGGTCGAGATTGCGCAGGCCGACGTCGAAATCGACGACGGCGACGTTCTGCCCCATCTGGGCGAGAGCCGCACCCAGGGCCGCAGTCGACGTGGTCTTGCCGACGCCTCCCTTGCCCGAGGTGACCACCAGAACCTTGGCCATGCTCATTCTCCTCCTCAGTCCCCGTAGAGCATTTTCCGACGAAGTGGATTCCGGTTCGTCGAAAGAAAATGCGACAACATTCACCTCAGAGCGGCCGACCTGATGAAATCAGGCCGGTCGCTCTAGTCCAGCGCCGACACGACGAGCGCGTCGTCGACGATTCGAGCCGAAACGGCCCTTCCATGGAGAGCCGGATCCATGTCGTCGGCGGCCTTGTAAAGGCCATCAATGGCAAGGAGTTCGGCTTCAAACTTGCGGCAGATGATGCGGGCGCCGGGCTGGTTGGCGACGCCGGCAATGGCCCGCCCGCGCAGCGCTCCGTAGACATGGATCGATCCGCCCGCGACGATCTCCGAGCCCGACGACACGGAGCCCATGACGATCACGTCGCCGCGCGGATGGAAGACGGTCTGGCCCGAGCGGACGGGCTCGTCGATGATCAGCGACACCGGCTCGGGCGCCGACTTCGGCTGCTTCGAACCCTCGTCAGCCGCGGGCTTGGCCTCCGGCAACGTCGCGTCGCGACCGCGGCCGATGGCCGGCGGCAACCCGAGACCGAGGCTGCCCTCCTCGATCCCTTCCACCGCCATGATGCGGATGCTGCGGCCGGCGAGGTCGGCGATGAAGGAGCCGAGGTCCGCCACCGGAATCTTGGCGGCGGACAGGTCGAGGATCACGGGGCGGCCCGTGAAGAAACCGGGCGAGCGCTCCAGCCACGCGTCGAGATCGGCGAGCCAGGCCTCGAGCGGCTGGGCGGGTGCCAGGGCGAGCGCCAGGAACGAGCGACCGCGGAAGCGGAGCATGGGACGGGAGGGCTGATCGGGCTTGGGGCTGGCGGACACGGTTAAGATTCTCCTACCGCATCGATTTCGGGCCGAGTTGGTTAATGAGGCGTAAAGAAATGGGCAACTTCTGCCGATCGCCCCATGGAATTTGTTAACGACCCGCCTACCCCAGGCTTCAATCCGTCACGACCACAACCTCTCTGGCCGTTTCCACCCTCATGAAGTGAGCGGGTCGCCGCCGTCGGCCTTTGCCGCCGTCGCGGGATTCGCCGGAAAGGTATCGGCGGAGGTGCTCGACCGCCCCCTCGCGACCGCCTGGACGGACACCGAAAGAAGACGGCGAGCCGCATCGCACAGAGCCGGGAATCCGCATTACACTGCACGTCCCGCACGTTCGAGCAGCGCTGTCATGATCACCCAGACCACCCTCGCCGCCCTCGATGCCGCAGATCCCCTCGCCCATTGCCGCGAGCGGTTCCATCTGCCCGATGGCGTGCTCTATTTCGACGGCAACTCGCTGGGCCCGCTGCCGCGCGGCGTCCCGGCCCGCATGAAGACCGTCGTCGAAGAGCAATGGGGCGAAGGACTGATCCGCAGCTGGAACACGGCAGGCTGGATGGACCTGCCGGCCCGCGTCGGCGGGCGCATCGCCAGCCTGGTCGGCGCCGAGCCGGGCAGCATCATCTCCGCCGACAGCACCTCGGTGAACCTGTTCAAGCTGGTCTGCGCGGCCCTGGCCCTCAACCCCGGACGTCCCGAGATCCTCTCCGACAGCGGCAACTTCCCGACCGATCTCTACGTCGCGTCCGGCGCCGCGCAGATCATCGGGCGCGATCACCGGCTCAAGGTGGTGGAGCCGCAGGACGTGGCAGAGGCCATCGGGCCGTCGACCGCCGTCGTGATGCTCACGCACGTCGACTATCGCACCGGTCAGATGCACGACATGGAAGCCATCACGGCGCGCGCCCATGCCGCCGGCGCGATCGTCATCTGGGACCTCGCCCACAGCACCGGGGCCATGCCGGTCGACCTTGCCGGCTGCAAGGTGGATCTCGCCGTCGGCTGTTCCTACAAGTACCTGAACGGCGGGCCCGGCGCCCCGGCCTGGCTCTACGTGGCGCCGCGCCATCAGGCGGCGGTGCACTCTCCCCTCACCGGCTGGCTCGGCCACGCGGCTCCCTTCGCCTTCGACCTGGGCTACCGGCCGGCCGACGGAATCGCCCGGTTCATCTGCGGCACGCCCAACATCCTGTCGCTCGCGGCACTCGACGCCTCGCTGGACGCTTTCGACGGCGTCGACATGCGGCTCGTCCGGGCCAAGAGCATCCGCCTGGGCGACCTGTTCATCGGGCTCGTCGAGCAGGAGCTCGGCGCGGCCGGATTCGGGCTCGGCTCTCCCCGGGACGGAACCGCGCGCGGCTCGCAGGTGTCGCTGACCCATCCCCAGGGTTACGCCATCATGCAGGCGCTGATCTCGCGCGGCGTCATCGGCGACTTCCGCGCGCCGGACGTCCTGCGCTTCGGCTTCTGCCCGCTCTACGCGCGGTTCTCCGACCTGTGGGGCCTCGTCGGCCACCTGCGCGAGATCATGGCCACCGAGGAATGGAACCAGGAGATGTTCCTGCGCCGCGCCAGGGTGACCTGAACCTGCCCGGCGTCCGCGGCCCCGGC
Source organism: uncultured Alsobacter sp. (assembly GCF_945952055.1). Taxonomy (GTDB): domain Bacteria; phylum Pseudomonadota; class Alphaproteobacteria; order Rhizobiales; family Beijerinckiaceae; genus Alsobacter. The sequence goes on along the minus strand of NZ_CAMFHB010000018.1, from coordinate 49,784 downwards.
GCACACGCACCATGCGGCCGAGCCTGGTCGGCCACGGGCTTCGGCAGCGAGTCGGGCGCCGTTTGCGGCCACGGCACCGTCGCGACGCTCCTGGCCAGCGGACGTGAGCCGATTTGCCCGCCGAAGTTGCTACCTCATAAGCCCGATCGACCCGTCCAACCGACACGTGTGCGCACTGCGCCCGTCCGACGGGCGATTATGGCAGCTTTGTGTCAGCAAACACGAATCCGAGCTGTGGCTGGGCCGGACCGGCCCGCGCCGGCGGACACTAATCGAATTGCCGAGCTTTGACCCGTCACCGGGCAAGTCTCATCAGCAGCGAATTCGCCGTGACACTCCAAAGTGTATTCCATGTCTTACACACAAGAGCGTGAGGACAAAGTCTCGGAAATCGTTCTCCGGTGGTCTTGAGAGACAGTCTATGCGCGTTTTCTACCATAACGCGTAGCCGCAGCTGCAGCACACAACATCGCTTGTTCTTGAACCTTTTTTCAGCCAAACTTGTGGCAATGGTTCAAATTTGAATGTTTCCGTTAACCATTTCTCAAGGTTCTCCTTCCCGGCCACCGGCCTGTCATGGAGAATGATTAACGGATCGTTAGCGACGGAACGATCGGAACTGAGGCGTACACATGATTTATATCGACAGTGCCCTGCAACGTGGGCTCGCGGCCGGCCAGTCAGTGCCGGGAGTGGGCCACGTGCTCTCGGCCCGCGACCTGACACCAGACGACGTGGACTCCCTGTGCACCATGGCCGCGGACTTCGCGACCGGCCGTGCCGACAACCAGCGGTCAGCCGGCAAGACCGTTGCCTTGCTGTTCTTCCAATCCAGCACGCGCACGCGCCTCGGCTTCGAGGTCGCGACCTATTCGCTCGGATGCCATGCGATCGGCATGGAGGACATGTCCGCGTCCCGATCGAACACCCGGACGGGCGAGTCGCTCGAGGACGCCGGCGCGGTCATCTCGCGCCTGTGCGACGCGATCGTCATCCGTCATCACGAGACGGGCGCCGCCGCCCGCATCGCGTCGAAGTCGCGCAAGCCCGTCATCAATGCGGGCGACGGCTGGAACGAGCATCCGACGCAGGCGCTGATCGACATCTTCGCCATGCGCCGCGGCCTGCGCGGCCTGCGCGGCAAGGTCCTCGGCTTCGGAGGGGATCCCAGGGGACGCACGGTCCGCTCGCTCGTGCAGCTCCTGCGCCACGAGGCGCCCGCCGAGGTGGTCTTCTGCCCGCCGCCGCACGTGGACGTGCCGCCGGACGTCATCGCCGCGCTGTCGGAGCACCAGATCCGGACGCGCCTGATCACGGACATCGAGACCGCGCTGACCGGCTGCGACGCCATCATGATGGCGCCCTACGACATGTCCGACATCGGCCAGGCGCCGGGCACCGACTACGTGTCACCGCGCCACACCCCGGACAGCCATCAGATTACGGCTGAGAAGATCCAGCGAACGAAATCGAAAGCATTGCTGTACCATCCTCTGCCGCGTCAGGATGAGATCACTCCGGACTGCGACGACCTGCCGAACGCCATGTATTTCGAACAGGTGCGCCTGTCGAAGTTCATGCGGATGGCCGTTCTCGACCGCGCTCTTGCAACTGAATGACGGAACGGCAGCATGTCGCGTGATCCCATGAAATCGAGCACTGCGGTGCCCGTTTTCATGTGGATGACGGGTGCACTGGTCGCCTTCGTGTTCGCGGCCATCTCCATCCGGACCCTGACGAGCAGCCTCAACGTCTTCGAGATCGGCATCGTCAGGACGGCTGGCGGCCTTCTGCTCATCCTGGGCTACGCGGCCTTGCGGCCCTCGGCCCGGCCCCGACTGCTGGGCTCCAGCGCGGCGATGCATGCGCCGCGCAACATCATCCACGCCATCGGCGGCATTCTCTGGACCCTGGCCATCGCCTATTTACCGTTGGCCACGGTTTTCTCGCTCGAGTTCACTTCGCCGGCCTGGGTCGCGCTGCTGTCCTTTCCGCTGCTCGGCGAGCGGATCAACAAGCGCGCCGCCATCGGCATCCTGGCCGGCCTGCTCGGCGTCCTCATCATTCTCCGGCCGTCGCCCGGCTCCTTCAACACGGCCGCCCTGTTTCCGCTGGCGGCCGCGTTCTGCTTCGGGCTCAACGTGCTCCTGACCCGGCGCCTCGCCTTGAGCGAGCCGCTGCTGGCCATCCTGTTCTGGATGATGACCCTGCAGCTCGCCTTCTTCGCCGCCGGCGCGCTCGCCTATGGCGGCCTGAGGGTCTTCGCCCTGCCCTTCAGCTGGACGACCACGGCGGCCATGATTGGCCTCGCGGTGGCCGGCATGTGCTCGCAGCTCTGTCTGTCGCGGGCGCTCCAGATCGGCGAGGCCGGCATGGTGGTGCCCCTCGATTTCCTGCGCGTCCCGCTCATTGCGATCGTGGGCTGGCTTTTGTACGACGAGCAGCTGAACGTCTGGCTGTTCCTCGGCGCGGCCATGATCCTCAGCGGCATCGCATACGGTTTGATCCCGTCACGGCCGGTCGCAGTCGTCCGCCGGCACCAGTCGGCCCCGGCCGAATAAACCCCGCAAATACAACGCTTGCGTGTATCAGATCGGGGCGGCGCGCGGCGCTTCCCGGGGAGCACCCCCGACATTCTGAAATCAGTGCAACCGACCGTTCACCTTGGCCCGAAGAATTCGTCCCTGCGGCCTGACAAATCTCCCGAAAACACGTGTTCCTTAGGAACCGCACGCGAAGATCGGAGCGGAATGGCAGAAACGTCGGGTCGTCATGGCTGACACAACTTCTACGAGCATTTCCGGAATGAACGCGCTGCGCCCTAGCGCAACCGTCGACGGGAAGTTGTACGTCGAACTCGTCCGGCAACTGTATTCGACTCCGAAGTCGATCCAGACGGCGTCCGTCGTCGCGGTCAGCATCACGCTCGTCGCGGCCGCGCTGAGCGGCGACCGCAATTACTACAGCTATGCGGCCGCCTTCATCGTCATCGGGCTGATGCGCACCATCGCGTCCATCCTGTTCCGGCGCGCCGACGCCGACGCGATGGACCTGCGCACGCTCCAGGCGTGGGAAAAGACCGCGCTCGCCGGCGCCTGGTCGTTCGCCGCGCTCACCGGCACCATCGGCGCCTACTCGATGCTGGCGCATCCGGGCGACGAAGTCGAAATCCTCACCAGCTGCTGCGCCATCGGCTACATCGCCGGCATCTCGTCGCGCAACGCCAGCCGTCCCACCATCACGATCGGCCAAATCAGCGCGATCTGCCTGCCGTTCCTGTTCGGCCTGATCTGGCGGGCGGACGTCCTGCACGGCACGCTGGCCGTGTTCATCCTGTCGCTCTATGCCAGCACCATCTACATGTCGCGCTCGATCCACGAGAACATCGTGCTTCGTCACCGCGCCCATGCCGAGCTGGAGCGCGCCGCGCACTACGACGCCCTGACCGGGCTGAAGAACCGCTCGGCCTTCATCAAGCTGGTCAACCAGTGGCTGATGCGCGAGGCCGACAGCGGCGCCATGGTGGCGCTCATGGCGGTCGACCTGGACCGGTTCAAGGACGTCAACGACCGCCTCGGTCACCCGGCCGGCGACGCGGTGCTGAAGGAGACGGCCCGCCGGCTGGCGGCGCTCCTGCAGGGTCCGCACGAACTCGCCCGCATCGGCGGCGACGAGTTCCTGGTGGCCCTCTACAACGCCACGCCCGAGACGGCGGAAGCCACCGCGCAGCGCATCATCGACGCGCTGGACGAGTGCTTCATGATCGGCCCGACCGAGATCTTCTGCGGCGGCAGCATCGGCTACGCCATCGGGCCCGACCAGGGCCGCAACTTCGACGAGCTGATGCGCAACGCCGACCTCGCCCTCTACTCGGCCAAGAGCAGCGGCCGCGGGCAGGCCGTGGCCTACAATCTCGTGCTGTCCGAGCTCTATCACGACCGGATGGAGCTCGAGTACGACATGCGCTCGGCCATCCAGAACGACGAGTTCGAGCTCGTCTACCAGCCGATTGTCGACCAGCGCACCGGCCGCACGATCTGCTGCGAGGCGCTGCTGCGCTGGAACCACCCCAGCCGTGGACGCATCCCGCCGGGCGAATTCATCCCGATCGCGGAGGCGACCGGCCTGATCGTGAACATCGGTGCCTGGGCCCTCAAGTCCGCCTGCGCCGAGGCCGCCACCTGGCCGAGCGACATCCGCGTTGCCGTCAACCTTTCGCCGCTGCAGTTCCGCAAGGGCCGCGAGATCGTCGAGACGGTGCGCGACGCCCTCGCCAGCACGGGCCTCGCGCCGCACCGGCTCGACCTCGAGGTCACCGAGTCGGTGCTCATCGAGGACACCGAGCAGACGCTCGGCATCATCGAGGAGTTTCGCGCGGCCGGCATCGGCGTCTCGCTCGACGACTTCGGCACGGGCTTCTCGTCGCTGGGCTATCTCAACGACTTCCCGTTCTCGAAGCTCAAGATCGACCGCAAGTTCTGCCAGCGCGTCGTGGGATCGCCGCGCACCCAGAGCATCATCCGCGGCATCTCGCAGCTGACGCGCGACCTGGGCATCGAACTCGTGGCCGAGGGCATCGAGGATCGCGACCAGCTCGCCGCCATGCGCACCCTGGGCATCAATGCCATCCAGGGCTTCCTGTTCTGCCGGCCGCTGCCGGTGGCCCAGCTGCGCACGGTGATCCGCAGCCCGATCTTCGCTCCGACCGACCAGCCGAAGAAGTCGCGCAACAAGTCGGCGGCCTGATCGGGACCGCTCAGGCCGGCGGGCGCCCCACATAGCGCGCCCGCGGCCGGATCAGGGCGCTGCTGGCCCCCTGCTCGATCACGTGACCGACCCAGCCCACGGTCCTGGCCACCGCGAACAGCGCCATCGGCGCCTCGTGGGGGAGGTCCGCCGCCCGGCAGGCGACGGCGAGGCCGAAATCCACGTTCGGTGACCGGCCCAGCAGCGTCACGCCGGTGCGTGCGACCGCCGCGGCGAGCGCGGCGCCTTCGGCCGAGGGCATGTCCCGGCGCACCGCCTCCAGCAGCAGCCGGCAGCGCGGGTCCCCATCCGGATAGAGCGGATGGCCGAAGCCCGGCACCGACTGCCCTGCCCTGAGGCGCCGGACGAAGGCCGCCTCGGTGCGGCCGGGGTCGCCGATCTCCTCCAGGAAAGCCGAAACCTGCTCGCCCATGCCGCCGTGGCGGGGCCCGTCCAGGCAGGCCAGTCCAGCCGAGACGGCGCGCCACGCCGTCGCGCCCGTCGACGTGGCGACCCGCACCGCATAGGTGGAGGCCGCCAGCTCGTGGTCGGCCAGGACCACGAGGGCCGTGCGGATGAGGTTCTCGGCGGCCGGACGGTCCCAGCCCCGCGCCAGCGCGGCATGGATGGGCTCGGCGCGCGGTCGAGGCCCCGCGAGCGTGACCGTCATCTGCGAGAGGATGCGCGCGCCGGTCCGGGCGACACCGTCCGGCGTGCGCACATAGGCGGCCGGATCGGCCTCGGCGGCGACGGCGAGGTCGACCAGCAGCCGCGACACGACGCCGGCCTGCACGGGCGCGGCCTGGACCGTCGGGAAGTCCCGCGCCTGCGCGAACACGTCCTCGTCGGTCTGCCACAGGAGGCTTGCGATGGTCTCGAGCCGGCTGCCCCCGGCCAGCGTCTCGACGTCGATTCCGCGATAGAACAGACGCCCGCCCTGGATGGCGGTCATCGCCGTCTCGATCACCTGCGCCGTTTCGCCGAAGGCCGGAGCGTGGGCACCCGCCCGCCCCCTGAGCGCCCGGACGTCGTCCGCCGCATACAGCTTCTGCCGCGACCCGACCTGGGGAACGGACCGGATCATTCCGCGGCTCACATAGGCGTAGAGGGTCGCGGGGCTCACGCCGAGCTCGGCGGCGGCCTCGCGGGCGGTCATCAGCGTTTCCATATTGACGATATCAATCAACATTGACCGCCAATGCAAGGGGACGCGAACTGAGGGCGTCGCGCCAACGTTCCAGGGAGCCGCGCCGTGTCCGACGCGCAAGTCCTCGCCTCCTTCGCCACCCAGGTCACCGCCTGCGAAAGCCTGGGCTCGCCCTTCACGGCCCGGGTCGTGGCCGCCTGCCAGGCCAACCTCAACCGCACGACCGACGTGGGGCGCAAGATCCTCGACTGGCCGGGCGATCCGACGCCCCGCGGGGACGCGGTGGCGCTGCGGCTGGCGGGCGCCCTGCATGCCTTGGTGATGAGCGGGCGGGCCCCCGCCCTCGCCGCCTGCTACCCGCCCGAAGCAGGGGCGGACCCGGATGCGCTGGAGGCCGCCGTGGCGGCGGCGCTCGTGGACCACGCCGGCTTCATCGCCGGCATCCTGGAGCGCGCGCCGCAGACGAACGAGGTCGGCCGCTCGGCGGCGCTCTACGCCGGCCTGCTGGTCGTGGCGGACCGCGCCACGCCCGCTGTCGAGCTGCTGGAGATCGGCAGCAGCGCGGGCCTCAACCTGATGCTCGACCGGTTCTCCTACGACCTCGGGGGCCGCCAGGCGGGCGCGGCGGCCTCCGCCGTCCGCCTGAGGCCGCGCTGGACCGGTTCGCCCCCGCAGGGGCCCGAGCCGCGCATCGTGGGGCGGCGGGGCTGCGACCTTGCACCCATCGACGTCCGCGATCCCGCCGAACGGCTTCGCCTGCGCTCCTATATCTGGGCCGACCAGGCCGAGCGCCTCGCCCGGCAGGATGCCGCGGTGGCCATCGCGTTGGCGGACCCGCCGGTGCTGGACCGGATGGATGCCGCCGAATGGGTGGAGCGGCAGGTCGAGACGGAGCCCACGCCCGGCGTGACCCGCGTCCTCATGCACTCTATTGCCTTCCAGTACCTGCCGGAGAACGGCAGGGCACGGGTGCGGGCGGCCATGCGGCGGGCCGGCGAACGGGCAACGCGTGCGGCCCCGCTGGCCTGGCTCTCCTTCGAGCAGGCAGACGAGGGACCCGCCCTGTCGCTGCAGGTCTGGCCCGGTGGCAAGACGGTGCGCCTCGCGCGCGCCGACCCGCACGTCTCCCGGATGAGCTGGGACTGAAGGGTGGGACCCGTCGCAGCCGCTCCCCACAAGGAGCGGGTCGCGACGGGTGGTCCACCCTTCCTGATTGAAGTCTCAGGCTGATACACTGCGGCGAAGCTCGCCGGAGATCGCGCTCCTGAGAATTGCATCGAAGATCGTCCTCGTCGGCGCGATCCCCATCGCCATCGGTGCCTTCATCGCCGCGACGGCCTGGATTCTCCTGCGGGAGGCCGAGCAGGCGCGCTCCGGCGCGCTGCTGGCCGGAAGCATCTATCGCGACCTGCTGCTGGCGACGGCCGAGCGGGATCGCTTCGTCATCGCGCCTCCCGTGGAGCGTACGCCCGCCGCGTCGCGCTTCTTCGCGCTGGCGGCGCGCGCCCGCAGCCAGATGGCGGCGCTGTCCGAGCAGGCGCGCACGCCCCTGCAGTCCGAGGGGATCGAGCGGGCCACGGTCGACCTCCGCAACCTGACGGACCAGATGGGCCGGCTGGTCGATGCCGCGGACCAGAACGAGCGCCGCGTTCGCGAGATGGCCGAACGGGCGGCCTCCCTGATCGCGCTGACCGATCAGGCCAGGACCCGCCAGCACGCCTCCAACGCCGACATCGTGGCCACGCTCACCGAGAAGGACCGGCGCCTGCGCCTCGTCGGCGAGATCGTGGACCGCGCCCAGGACCTCCGCGCGCTCGTCACGGGCAGCGCGGCGGGCAGCACCGATGCCCTTGCCCGGGCCCAGGTCCGCAATGCCGCCCTAGACCTCGCCGGCGCGCTGCGCCAGGCCGACCGCGCCGCTGATGCCGACGCCCTGATGGACCTGGTGGCGCGGGCCCCCGCGGGCTCGGACACCGGCGGCGAGGAGGGCGACGCGCAGCTCCTGTCCTGGATCGAGCGCCTCCTGAAGGTCGACGAGACCGACCGGCGGGCCCTGCACGAAGAGGTGGCCCAGTTGCTCACCTACTCCGTCCAGGCCAACGAGACCGAGCAGGCGACGCAGAACATCGCCATCGCCGCGCTCAAGCTCGGTCAGCGCACGGCCGAGGCGCTGGCCGTGCGGGACATCGCGGCCGCCACCGTCCTGGCCCGGGAGGGCGAGAGCCTGGCGGGCACCGTCGGCGGACTGCCGATCTCGCCCCTCATCCAGACCGAGATGATCGACGCCATCCGTGCCTGGAACGACCGGCTGCTCACCACCACGGCCGGCCTGCGCCAGCAGAACACGCTGCTCGAGGCCATGGACAAGGCCGTGATCGCCGCGACCGAGGGCGCCCGGTCGCTCAACGACACCTTCATCGGCGACGCCGAGCGCCTGGGCAGCCGGATCCGCACGACGCTGCTGCTCGGCGCCACGACCGGCCTGTTGCTGGGCGCCCTGGCCGCCCTGCTGGTGGCCCAGTCCATCACCGGCCCCCTGCGCAGGCTGCAGCGCGGCATGCTGCACCTCGCCGCGGAGCCGGGCGCCGGCGCCCTGGATGTCGGCAACCGCACCGACGAGCTGGGTGACATGGCCCGTGCCGCCAACACCTTCGTCACGGAGATCGGCGTGCGGGAGGCCGCCCTGCGGGAGGCCATGGCGGACCTCAGCCGCACCCAGGCCGACCTGATCCAGTCCGAGAAGATGGCTTCGCTCGGCCAGCTGGTCGCCGGCGTCGCCCACGAGATCAACACGCCCGTCGGCGTAGCCCTCACCACGGCCACCCAGATGGGCGAGGAGGCGCGGGAGTTCGTGCGGGAGGCGGAGGGCAACCAGCTGCGGCGCTCGCGGCTGATCGCCTTTGTCGGGCGCATGAGCGAGGGATCGCGCCTGCTGTCCAGCAATCTCACGCGCGCCGCCGACCTCGTGCAGAGCTTCAAGCAGGTGGCGGCCGACCAGGTCAGTGGCGAGCATCGCACCTTCGAGCTGAAGCACTGGCTCACAGAACTCGTCACCAGCCTCGGGCCCGTGCTGCGCAAGCGCGGGCTGTCCGTGCGCATCGAGTGCCCTGACGGCCTGGCGCTCGCCACGTTCCCGGGCGCGCTGGGCCAGGTGGTCACCAACCTCGTCGTCAACGCCGCCGTGCACGGCTACGACCAGGGCGCCGCCGGCAGGCTGGACGTCTCGGTGCACCAGGCCGGGCCGGGCCGCATCGCGCTGGTGGTCGCCGACGACGGCAAGGGCATGACCCCCGACGTCCAGGCGCGGATCTTCGACCCGTTCTTCACCACCGCCCGGCAGCACGGCAGCACTGGATTGGGTCTGCACATAGTCTACAACTTGGTGGTGCAGACCCTCAAAGGCCGGATCGCCGTCGACAGCGGGCCGGGCCGTGGGACCCGCTTCACAGTGACGCTGCCCGTGTCGGTACCGGCCTCCGAGGCCCCATCCGGCGCCTGACCGACGAACCCGGAGACGCCCGATGCGCCACCTCGCCGTCGCCCTCGCCCTGACGATCGTCCCGGCCATCGCCCCGGTCTCGGCGAAGACCCTCGTCTTCTGCTCGGAAGGCAATCCCGAGGCGCTCAACCCGCAGATCGTGACGACGACCACGGGGATGAACGCCGGCCGGCCGATGTTCAACAACCTCGTCGAGTTCGCCAAGGGATCGACGCGAATCGAGCCGGGCCTCGCCGAGAGCTGGAAGGTCTCGCCCGACGGCACGGAATACGTGTTCACGCTGCGCACCGGTGTCCGCTTCCACGGCAACGCGCTGTTCACGCCGACCCGCGACATGAATGCCGACGACGTCGTATTCTCGCTGATGCGGCAGTGGAAGGAGGATCATCCCTTCCACAAGACCTCCGGCGCCACCTTCGATTTCTTCCGCGACCTCGGCATGCCCGAACTCCTGAAGTCGATCGAGAAGGTCGACGACCGGACGGTGCGGATCACGCTCACGCAGCCCGAGGCGCCATTCCTGGCCAACCTGGCCATGCCCTTCAACGTCGTCCTCTCGGCCGAGTACGCGGACCGCCTGCTGGCGCTCGGCAAGCCGGAACTTCTCGACACGCAGCCGATCGGCACCGGCCCCTTCGTGTTCGAGTCCTTCCAGAAGGACGTCACGGTGCGCTACCGCGCCTTCGACGGCTATTGGGGCGGGCGCCAGCCCATCGACACGCTGGTGTTCTCCATCACCCCGAACCCGGCGGTGCGGCTCACCAAGCTGAAGGCCGGCGAGTGCCACGTCATGGCCTTCCCGAGCCCCGGCGACGTCGGGCGCATCCGCCAGGACCCGTCGTTGCGGCTGCTCGAGCAGGAGGGCCTCAACGTCGGCTACATGGCGATGAACACGGCGCGCAAGCCCTTCGACGACGTCCGGGTGCGCCGTGCCATGGCGATGGCCATCGACAAGCAGGCCATCATCGCCGCCGTATACCAGGGCGCCGGCGCGGCGGCCCGCAATCCGGTGCCGCCCACGCTGTGGTCCTACAACGACGACATCAAGGACTACCCCTTCGACCGCGCGGCGGCACAGAAGCTCCTCGTCGAGGCGGGCTATCCGTCGGGGTTCGAGACCGACCTCTGGTACATGCCCGTGAGCCGGCCCTACAACCCCAACGCCAAGCGCATCGCGGAGATGATCCAGGCCGACCTCTCCAGGGTGGGCATCCGGCTCACCCTCGTCACCCGCGAATGGGCGGAGTACCGCAACGCCCTTCAGGCCGGCGAGCACCGCATGGCGCTCTACGGCTGGACGGGCGACAACGGTGACCCGGACAATTTCCTCTACGTGCTTCTCGGCTGCACGGCGGCGCGTATCGGCGGCAACAACGTCGCCCGCTGGTGCGACAAGGACTACGACGAGCGCGTGGTGCGGGCCAAGCGCACGCCGGACGTCCCCGTGCGGGAGAAGCTCTACCGCGAGGCCCAGCAGATCTTCCACGACCAGGAGCCCTGGGTGCCGATCGCCCACTCGGTGGTGTTCATGGCCACGCGGGCCGAAGTGACCGGCTTCGTCATCGACCCGCTCGGCCGCCATCCCTTCGACGGCGTGGACCTCAAGGAACGGTAGGTAGCTAGCGCAGGCCGGCCCCGGATGACTTGCCCTTCCCCCTCGGTCCAGCTAGCCCAGGGCCATGGCCAAGACTCCGATCCCTCGCATCCTCGTTCCCCTTCTCATGCTGCTCGCCGCGCTGCAGCCGGCGCTCGCCGGCCCGCCCGACCCGATCGTCGGCACCTGGGCCGCCGCCGACGAGGACGGCGACGTGGGCGCCCTCGTCAGCATCGTGGACAAGGGTGGGACGTTCGAGGGCCGCATCACCAAGCTCTTCCCCGCCCCGGGCGATCCCGCCAACCCCACCTGCGACAAGTGCACGGGCGCCCGCATGGGCGCGCCGCTCATGGGCCTCACGGTGGTCGAGGGCCTCCGCCGGCAGGGCGCCGGCTATGAAGGCGGGCGGATCCTCGATCCCGACACCGGCACGCAGTACCAGCTCAAGGCCCAGCTGGGAGACGACGGCCGGACGCTGACCATCCGGGCCTTCGCCGGCGTCGCCCTGCTCGGCCGCACGCAGACCTGGCGGCGGCAACCGTGAGTGAAGCCGGTCAATCGCCGACGGCGAAGGAGTAGGAGAGGCCCGTCCCGACCGTGATCTGGTCGCGCGTGCCGAAGTGCCGAACGATCGGGCTCTTCGCCGCGTCCGCGACGAGGCGGTCGTAGCGGACGAAGGCGGTCGTGGTCCACGTCGCCGACCAGTCGTAGGAGACGGCGGCGGCGAGCCCCACGGACTTCGGGCCCGCCGAAGCGTCGAAGGCCGTGACGCGTCGGTTGGCGGCGGCCTCGGCCGGCAGCACCCCGAAATTGGCGTCCATGTAGTCGGCATCCGCGACGCTGAACCGGGGCCCGCCCGACACGGTGAAGGCGCCGAGCTTCTCGACCCAGTCGACCGACAGATCGCCGACGAACCCGTCCGAGCGGCCACGGAATCCGTGGCGGACCTCCAGGCGCGTCCTGAGCCGATCCTTCAGCGGCCAGAACTCGACGAAAATCCCGCTCTCTATGGTCCAGGGAACGTCGCGGAGCCCGTACAGCGAACGATCCGCCGAGAGGTAGCGCCCGCCCCTGGCGTTGAACACGGGCCCGATCCCGAAGACGTCGTTGCCGAACAGCGAAATGTCGAAGCCGTCATCCGGTGCCGAGAAGCCCTTGGGCTGATCGGCCCGGCGGATGTCGAAGATCGGGGAGCCGCCGAGCCCGTAGAGCTTGGCACCGTCGTAGCGGGGTCCGACCGCGGGCATGACGCCGAGCGTAACGACCCAGCCGCCGGCCGACGGCTGCCCCTGGGGATCCGCAGCCAGGGCCGGCAGGGCGGCGCAGGACAGGGCCATGCAAGCGAGGAATGGAACGACACGCAACGCGAAACCCTCGTTTCGACCGCCATCGTTACCCCCGCGGACAGGTCCTGTCATCCCGGAGAAAGACCGGCCCGACGCGCGCGAGGACCCTGCGGCGGGCCGACCTCCACGTTCTGGAGGGCGCGCGACTCCACGACCCGTAGCGTCCAACATTTTTTGGAGGTCGCCCGAGACCTCACAGTCCTTACTCGCCGAAATTAAGCGCGCGATTTGAGGGACTTGGCGTTTTCCAGGGGTTTGGCACGGGGGTTGCGAACTCCGATCCCGTTGTCCCGCTGGAACCCCGGTCGATACGCGTGCCTTCTTCTTTTCAGATCCTGTGTGACTTCGACGGCACGATCGCTCTCGAGGACGTCACCGACGCCATCCTGACCGGGATGGCAGCCCCCGAATGGCACGAGATCGAACGGGAGTGGGCGCAGGGCCGCATCGGCTCGCGGGCCTGCATGACCCGGCAGATCGCGCTCCTGTCGGGCCAGTGGGCGGACCTGCACCGGATCGTCGACGCGATCCCGATCGACCCGGACTTCTCGCGCTTCGTCGCGTTCTGCGCGGTCCGGGACCTCCTGCTCACCGTCGTCAGCGACGGTCTCGACGCCGCGATCCATCGCATCCTGTCGCGCGAAGGGCTCAGCCTGCCCGTCCGCGCCAACCGCCTGCAGCGCTGGGCGGACGGGAGCTGGTCCCTCGACACTCCCTTCGCATCGCCGTCGTGCAGCGCGGACGCCGCGCACTGCAAGTGCCTGAGCCTGTCACGGCGGTCGGACACCGTCACCGTGGTGATCGGTGACGGACGCTCCGACATCTGCGTCGCCGAGCGCGCCGATTTCGTCTTCGCCAGGTCGCTGGCAGGGGAGCCATCGACCCTCCTGAAGCACTGCCGCGCCAGCGGCCTCCCTCACCTGCCCTACGCAACCTTCGCCGACGTGATCGGGGGCCTCGACGCCCTCGCTCGCCAAGCCAGTCCCGGCACGGCACGCATCAAGGACTTCGAGCTCCATGGATAAGATCGCCCCCAGCCACGACGCCGACGTCTTCGCCGAACGCGACCTGCTGCGCGACGAAGCCGAATACTGCTCCTTCGGCGACACGGTTCACTACCTGGACGATCCGAAGATCTTCTCGCGCTGCGAAGGCTCGTTCGTCTACGACCGTGAGGACACCCCGTATCTCGATCTCCAGATGTGGTACTCGGCGGTCAACTTCGGCTATGCCAATCCCCGCCTGAACGAGGCCCTGAAGAGGCAGATCGACACGCTGCCCCAGCTCGCGTCGCAGTACCTGCACGTCGAGAAGATCGAGCTGGCCAAGGCCATCGCCCAGAACGTCGAGAAGACCTTCGGCAGCAAGGGGCGCGTCCACTTCAACGTCGGTGGCGCCCAGGCCGTGGAGGACTCCCTCAAGCTCGTCCGCAACGCCTCCAACGGCAAGTCGCTGATGTTCGCCTTCGAGGGCGGCTACCACGGCCGTACGCTGGGAGCGTCCGCGATCACCTCGTCCTACCGCTACCGCCGCCGCTACGGTCACTTCGGCGACCGTGCCCAGTTCGTGCCCTTCCCCTATTGCTTCCGCTGCCCCTACGGCAAGAAGCGGGAGGACTGCGGCCTCTACTGCGTCGACCAGTTCGCCCGTCTGTTCGACACCGAGTACTACGGCGTCTGGGACGCCAAGGTGGGCGTGAGCGAATACGCCGCCTTCTACGTGGAGGCGATCCAGGGCACGGGCGGCTACGTGGTCCCGCCGCCGGGCTATTTCGAGAAGCTCAAGGCGGTGCTCGACGAGCGCAAGATCCTGCTGGTCGACGACGAGATCCAGATGGGGTTCTACCGGGCCGGCAAGTTCTGGGCGCTGGAGAACTTCAACGTGAAGCCGGACGTCATCGTGTTCGGCAAGGCCATCACCAACGGCCTCAACCCGCTCTCCGGCCTGTGGGCACGCGAGGAGCTCATCAACCCCGGCGTCTTCCCGCCCGGCTCCACGCACTCGACCTTCTCCTCCAATCCGCTCGGCACGGCGGCGGCGCTCGAAACCGTTCGCCTGATGCAGGAGGTCGATTTCGAGGCCATGACGCGCGAGAAGGGCGCCTATTTCCTCGCGGGCCTCAGGGACCTGCAGAAGCGCTTCCCGCAGATCGGCGACGTCGACGGCATCGGCCTGGCGCTGCGCGCCGAGATCTGCGAGGCGGACGGCTTCACGCCCAGCAAGGCCATCGTCGACCAGCTCACGCAGGAGTGCATGAAGGGCGACCTCGACGTCGGCGGCAAGCGCTACGGGCTCGTCCTCGACATCGGCGGCTACTACAAGAACGTCATCACCTTCGCGCCCTCGCTGATGATCTCCTACCCCGAGATCGACCTGGGCCTCGCCCTGCTCGAGCAGGCGCTGCGCCGCGTGGTCGGCTGAGGGCGGCGATGCGGCTCAGCGTTCTCGACCTCGACGGCAGCCTGACCTGGCAGGCGCCCGTCCGGCGCAGGGTCGCCGAGGGCCGGGCGGAGATTCTCGACTTCCGCGACCTTGGCCGCGCACTGCGGCTTTGGGCGTGGGAGCGCGACTTCGACCGGTTCGCGCGACGGCTGCCGGCGGCGTCGGGCGAAGGGCCGCGCGTGTTCATGGTCGGGTCGGGCGACTATCACCACCTGACCGCGGCGATCCTGGAGACGGTGCGCGTCCCCGTCACCGTCGTCCACTTCGACAACCATCCCGACTGGGCCTGGACGTTCCCGCGTCGCCATTGCGGCTCCTGGGTCAACGAGGCCCTGGGCATGCCGCGGGTGGCCCGCGTGGTGACGCTGGGCTGCTGCAGCGAGGATCTGACACGTCCCGACCGGGCGGGCATCAACCTGCTGGCGCTGCGGACGAAACGGCTCGTGATGCTGCCCTGGCAGACGCCGCCGACGCCCCTCGGCAAGCGGGCCGGGCCCGTGCCCGGCCACGCGGTGGCCGACGACCGCCTGCATTGGACCACGCTTGCCGGCGCCACAGCGCCCGAGATCATGGCGCGCCTCGCGCCGGAGATCGAGACCGACGCCGTCTGGATCACGCTCGACAAGGACGTGCTGGGACAGGGCGAAGCGGCCACCAACTGGGACCAGGGCGGCATGCCGCTCGACACGGTCGAGGCCGTGATCGGAGATCTGGCCAGCCGGCACCGCATCCACGGGGTCGACATCTGCGGAGACTTCTCCGCGGCCAGGCACCGCAACCCGATGAAGTGGACCGAGGCCTTGCTGGACCAGCCGCGGCAACCGCCCGCGTCCCTCGCCGTCAACGAGAGCACCAACGAACGCCTTCTGTCGCTGCTGGAGCGCGTGCTGTGACGCCTTTCCTGGTCCTTCTCTTCGCCCTCACGGTGGCTCTCGACGTGGCCGGCCAGACGGCGTTCAAGCTCGGCCTCTCCCGGGCCTCCGAGGCCCCCCTGTGGAAGCGCGTCGCGACGAGCCCGATGGCCATGGCCGGCTTCGCGGCCTACGGCGTCGAACTCGTCCTGTGGCTCGCGGTCCTCGCCCGCGCGCCGCTCAGCGTCGCCTTCCCGCTGGCGGCGCTCTCCTATTGCGGCGTGCTCGTCACGAGCCGTTTCGTCCTGCATGAGCGCGTCTCCGGCCGGCGCTGGCTCGGCGCCTCGGTCGTCACGCTCGGCGTGGCGCTCGTCTGCCTCAGCGCCTGACGGAGACACCTGCCATGGCCAACGACAACAGCTTCACCTTCGAGGGCGGCCCCGTCGCCGTCCTGCTGGTCCATGGGCTCACCGGAACGCCCTCCGAGGTGAAGGCCGTGGGCAAGGCCATCGCCCGGCGCGGCTACACCGTCCACGGCGTCCAGTTGGCCGGGCACTGCGGCGACGAGGCGGATCTCCTGGCCACCGGATGGCGTGACTGGCAGCGCAGCGTCGAGGATGCCTTCGACGCCCTGAAGCGTCGCCACCGCACGGTCTTCGTCGGCGGCCTGTCGATGGGAGCTCTCCTCTCGCTGAAGCTCGCCGCGGACCGGCCGGGCGACGTCGCCGGGCTGCTGCTCTACTCGACCACCCTGTTCTACGACGGCTGGGCCATTCCCTGGACCCGCGTGCTGGTGAAACCCGCGCTGGCGCTCGGCTTCGCCCGCTGGGTTCGTTTCGTCGAGGCGCCGCCTTACGGCATCAAGGACGACAGGCTGCGGGCGCGCATCGTGAAGTCCATGCTGTCCGGCGACAGTGCCGGGGCCGGAAACGCCGCCACGCCCGGCCGCAGCTTGCAGGAATTGCACCGTCTGATCGCGGTTGTGAACAAGACGCTGCCGACGATCCGAACGCCGGCCCTCGTCGTCCATGCGCGCGACGATGACATGACGAGCCTTCGCAATGCAGGTCATCTCGCCGCCAGGCTCGGCGGCGACGTCGAGAAGGTCGTGCTCGACGACAGCTACCACATGGTCACGCTGGACAAGGACCGGGACCGACTGATCGAAGCGAGCGTCGCCTTCATCGGCCGCCGCGGAGCCCAGCCGACGGCCGAAGCCGCGCGGGGCGTCCCGCTGCTCAAGGTGCGGGCCCGCTGATGTCCGTGACCGTCGCGAGCTATGCGTCGATCGAGGCCATCGGCCGGGAGCGCTGGGACCGCTGCTTCCCCGGCGAGGCCGAAGGCTATGCTTTCTATGTCGCCGCCGAGGAAGCCGGCCCGCCGGGCTTTCACGCCCGCTACATCGTCGCGCTCGACGGTGAGGCCGTCCTGGCCGCCGCGCCGGCGTTCTTGACCCGCTATCGCCTCGACACGACGGTCCAGGGCCCCCTGAAACCGATCGCGGAGGCGTTGACCCGGACCTTCCCCCGCCTGCTGACCCTCGACCTCGCCGCGATAGGCTCGCCCGTCGCCGAGATCTGCCACCTTGGCTTCGCGCCGGAGGTCGGCGTCGCCGATCGACCATCCCTCGTCGTCGCCCTGCTGGAGGGCCTGGAGCGGCTGGCGGAGGCCGAGGGATGCGGCCTGGTCGCGGTCAAGGACGCCGCCGAAAAGGATATCGCGCTCTGGCGAACGGCGCTCGAGCCGCGCGGCTTCCAGGCCATGCCCGGTCTCCCCACGGGCCTCCTGAGCGTTCCGCCGGGCGGCCTCGACGGCTATTTCGCGACCCTGAGCCGGGCCACCCGCAAGGACCTCAAGCGCAAGTGGAAGCAGCGCGAGCGCCTGCGCGTCGAGCACAGGACGAACGTCGACGACGTCCTCGACCGGATCGCGAGCCTCTACGCGGAAACGGTGGCGCACAGCGACCTGCAGTTCGAGCACCTGCCCCCAGCCTACTTCGCGGCCGTCCTCCGCCGGCTCGCTCCCTCGGCCCGCGTCGTCCTCTATTGGGCCGGCGACGACCTCGTGGCCTTCAACCTGCTGATCGAGACCGGCGACCGCCTCGTCGACAAGTACATCGGCATGCACTACCCGGTGGTGGGCGAATACAGCCTCTACTACACGAGCTGGCTCGAGAACGTCGCCTGGTGCTCCCGGCAGGGGATCCCCCTGTATCAGGCGGGCCAGGGCTTCTATGGACCGAAGGTCCGGCTGGGATGCCGCCTGTCGCCGAACTGGCTCTACTTCCGCCACCGGAACCGCTGGATCAACGCCGTGCTGAAGACGGTTTCGCGGATCGTCAGCCTCGACCGCTTCGATCCCGAGATCGCCCGCCTGATGGACCAGCACGCGAGGAAAGCGGCATGAGCGCCGGCCACGGAGCGCTGCGCTCGTCCCTCACCCCGACGGCCCTCGCCGCCTGGACCTTCCTGATCCTGTTCGAGACCCTCGCCCAGATCGCCTTGAAGGCGGGCGGCGACCGGCTCGGCGACGGGGCGATCGACCCCGCGTGGTTCATGGCGGCCGCGACCGACCCTTGGGTCGTGGCCGGGGTGCTCGGCTACGTGGGCTCCTTCGTGGCCTGGATGGTGATCCTCGACCGCATACCGCTGAGCCTGGGTTTCCCACTCACCTCGATATGCTACGTCACGGTTTCGGCGGCTTCGGTGGCGATCTTCCACGAGGAGATCGGCGCGCTCCGGGGCCTGGGAATCGTCCTGATCATGGTCGGCGTCATCGTGATCGGCTCCGAAGGAGAGTAGCGGTGGAGGCGGTCAGCCGGCGTGGCTCGATCAGGCTGAAGCTCATCGCAGCCTTCATGCTCGTCAGTGTCCTTCCGATGCTGGTGGCGACCGAACTCGCGACACGGCTCGTCGTCAGCACCTTCGAGTCCAACCTCCAGGTCTGGCTCTACGAGACGTCCCGCTTCTTCTTCGGCAGCGTGCTCGACGAACGCCGGGAGGTGGTGGGCATCGCAGACAGCCTGATCCAGCAGGGGCTCGTGGTCCCACTCGCCGAAGGACGCCAGAAGACCGTGCCGGCGAGTCTGCAGCGGCTCATGGACGCTCTGGGCTACGATCTCATCGCGATCTACGACGAGGCGATGAACCCGGTCTTCTCGAACCGCGAAGTCACCCGGCCGTCGGAGGCCCCCGTGTCCAGCGACGCCTCGCTCTACACGGTCCAGGTCAATGGCCGCGTGATGCTGATGGCCGGTGCCGTCGTCCCCTTCGACGCGGGCGGCAAGAGCTACAACCTGATGCTCGGCATCTTCGTCGACGAGAACTACATCAGCAACATCAACGCCCTGAAATCGTTCGACATCCGGCTCTATTACCGGCAGGGCGACCAGCTGGCCGAGTACTACTCGTCGTCGGAAGGCGCGTTGACCCCGCGCCCCTTGCCTCCGGCCGTTATCTCGGCCCTCCAGGCCAATGCGCCCTACGTGTTCCGGACCGCGGCCGAGGGCGGCGACACGGTGGGCGTCTACACGCCGCTGATGAGCGGCTCGGGGACGCTGCTGGGCGTGATCTTCTGCGGCCTGAGGACGGACGAAGGCCTGGCAGCCTGGGTGAACCGGACCAACATCTTCATCGCCATCATGCTGCTCGGTTCTATGCTGGCGATCATGGCGGCCTTCGTCATCGCGCAGCAGGTGACGCGCCCCCTCACCCGGCTGGCCGCCGGCGTTCGGGCGGTCGCAGCCGGCGATTTCCAGCACCAGGTCGCCATTCGCGGACAGGACGAGGTCGCGGAGGTGTCGGAGGCCTTCAACCGCATGACGCGGGAACTCGCCCGCCTCAAGGAGGTCGAGGAGAAGCTGCGCCGGCGCGAGCGCCTTTCCACGCTGGGCGAGGTGGCGGCGGGCCTCGCCCACGAGGTCCGCAACCCTCTCGGCATCATCAAGACCACCGCCGAGCTGCTGCAGCTCTCGGCCGCCCTGGACGACACGGAGAAGCGCCGCCTGGGCTACGTCGTCGAGGAGGTGCGCAGGATCGAGGCCCTGATCCGCGACTTCCTCTCCTTCGCGAAGGCCCCGCAGGTCACCACGCCCATCCGGCCCCGCGACATCGTCGAGCGCGCCCTGGCCTTCACCCAGCAGGAAGCCGAGAAGCGCCGGGTCTCCCTCACGTTCGAGGACGGCGCCCCCGACGCCACCATTCTCGGCGATCCGGGCCAGATCTACGATGCCGTCCTGAACCTGGTGCTCAACGCCCTGGACGCACTGCCGGCCGGTGGGCACCTGCGCATCTCGCAAGCGGTGCGCGGCAGGAGCCTGATGATGACCTTCGCCGACGACGGGCCCGGCGTGCCGGAGGACATCGTCCCGCGGGTGTTCGATCCCTTCGTGACCGGCCGCCCCGCCGGCACCGGCCTCGGCCTGGCCAAGGTCTTCGCCGTGATGGAGAGCCATGGCGGGCGTGTCGTCTACCGGGGGTCCGGCGCCGGCGCGGTCTTCGAACTGTCCTTTCCCCTGGCCGAGTGAGGTGGGCCGATGTCGCACACGATCCTGATCGTCGACGACGAGGTGAAGCTGCTGGACGTGCTGGGCGGCATGCTCGAGCAGCTCGGCTATCGCACCCTGGCCGCGACGAACGGCAACGAGGCGCTGGAGATCCTGGCGCGCGACGCCGTCGACCTCGTCCTGTGCGACCTGCGCATGCCCGTGATGGGCGGCAAGGACCTGCTGGCGGAGATGAACCGGCGCGGCCATGCCGTGCCGCTCGTCATCATGACCGCCTACAGCAGCGTCCGCGACGCGGTGGGCATGATCAAGGACGGCGCCTTCGACTACATCGACAAGCCGATCGAGCTCGACGATCTGGCGGCGACCCTGTCCAACGCCCTGCGCCTGCAGGACGCCTTGCGCGACAACCAGCGACTGCGCGAGGAGCTGGAAGGACGCTACAGCTTCGACACGCTGATCGGCGCGTCACCGGCCTTCCAGCGGGTGCTGAAGGGCATCGCCGAGGTCTGCGAGGCCAAGACCACCGTCCTGCTGACCGGCGAGAGCGGCACGGGCAAGGAGGTGGTCGCCCGCTCGATCCACTTCAACAGCCCCCGCAAGTCCGGGCCCTTCGTGGCGGTGAACTGCGCCGCGGTGCCGGAAGCCCTGCTGGAGAGCGAATTCTTCGGCCACGTGAAAGGCAGCTTCACCGGTGCACTGACCAACCGGGTCGGGCGCTTCGGCCAGGCCGACAAGGGCACCCTCTTCCTCGACGAGATCGGCGACATGCCGCTCGCCCTGCAGGCCAAGATCCTGCGCGTCCTCCAGGACCGCACCTACGAGCCCGTCGGCTCGACCCATAGCCGCACCACCGACGTCCGCATCATCGCCGCGACCAACCGCGACCTGGAGAGCATGGTGGCGCAGGGCGAGTTCCGGGGCGATCTCTACTACCGGCTCAACGTCTTCCCCATCGCTCTGCCCCCGCTGCGGGATCGGCGCGAGGACATCCCGCGCTTCCTGGACCGGTTCCTGGCAGAGTTCGGTGTGGCGCTGGGCAAACGCGGGGCCCGCTTCACACCGGACGCCGTGAGGGCGCTCAGCGCCTATGGCTGGCCCGGGAACATCCGCGAACTGCAGAACTGCGTGGAGCGCTCGGTCCTGTCGGCGCGCGGGCCCGTGATCGACGTGGCGGATCTCCCGCCCTACCTCAGCCACCCGGCTCCGCGCGACGGCGGCGGCGAGGACGCCGATTTCCCCATCGACCTGGACCAGGACCTCGAGCGCTACGAACGGGGGCGGATCGTCGCGGCGCTCAACCGCACCCAGGGCGTTCAGGTCCGCGCCGCGGCCCTGCTCGGCATCTCCGAGAGAAGCCTGTGGCACCGCGTCAAGAAGCTCGGCATCAGCGTCACGCGCACCGTGGGGACGCCCGAGTGATCGCCGAACGCCTTCTCGACGGCACGCTGGCGAAGGCCATCTCCCGCGGCACCCTGTCCGTCACCTTCGCATCGGGCCGTAGCGGGCGTTACGGCGACGAGACGGGCCGGCCGGTCTCGATCCGCTTCCGTGATGCGGGGGCGCAGCGTCCCCTCCTGCTGGACGCAGACCTGCGGTTCGGCGAGCTCTACATGGACGGGAGGCTCGTCGTCGAGGAAGGCACCATCTTCGATGTGCTCAAGCTCTTCTACGGCAATGCCGAGGGGAAGCCGCAGCCCCTGCCGGCGCGGATCATCGACGCCGTGCGCTTCCGGATCCGGCGCTTTGCACGCACCAACCTGCCAGGTCGGTCCCGCGCGAACGTCGCCCATCACTACGACCTCGATTCACGGCTCTTCCGCCTCTTCCTCGACGAGGACATGCAGTACAGCTGCGCCTTTTTCCCGTCGGATGACGCGACGTTGGAGGAGGCCCAGGAGGCGAAGAAGCGCAGGATCGCCGCGAAACTGGCACTGAAGCCCGGCCAGAGCGTTCTCGATATCGGGAGCGGATGGGGCGGGCTCGGCCTCCACCTCGCGCGCCGACAGGAGGCTCCGACCGTCACGGGCGTGACGCTCTCCACCGAGCAGCTGGCCGTCGCCTCCGCGCGAGCCCGTGATGCCGGGTTGTCAGACCGCCTCCGCTTCGAAATGCTCGACTACAGGGCCGTTGCGGGATCCTTCGACCGCATCGTGTCGGTCGGGATGTTCGAACACGTCGGGGTGGGCTTCTATCCGACCTTTTTCCGGCACGTGGCCCGCCTGCTCGCGCCGGATGGTGCCATGCTGCTGCACACGATCGGCTCGTCCGACGCGCCCGGTTTCGTCACCCCCTGGCTCGACAAGTACATCTTCCCCGGCGGCGATATCCCCTCACTGTCGGAGATCATCCCGGCCATCGAGGCGGCGGGCCTCGTGGTCACGGACGTCGAGGTGCTGCGCTTCCACTACGCCCTGACGCTGCGCGAGTGGTCCCGTCGCTTCCAGGAGCGACGGGAGGATGCGGCGCGGCTCTACGACGAGCGCCTCTGCCGCATGTGGGAGTTCTACCTGGCGGCGGCCGAATGCGCCTTCTGGCACGAAAATCTCGTGGTGTTCCAGATCCAGATCGCACGGCGCGCGGACGCCCTCCCGATCCGTCGTGGCTACATGGAGGCCGCCGGCGCGTCCTGAGCACGCTCGCCCTGGCGCGGTCCGGGCTCGTCCTCGAGGAAACCGAGGGGATGGGGCGGCCTGATCACGCGGGTGCCCGCGGCCGCCTGCTCCGCCTGGATCTGCCGGTGAAGGTCGGGCATCCGCGTCCAGTGCATCTTGGGACGGTAGTGGTGCTCGGCGTGGTAGCCGTTGTTCATCCACGTCCAATTGTAGAGCCGGTGATAGGTGCTCACGCCCCAGGCCAGCGGCGTGGAGGGATCGCCGCCGAAGTGCTCGTAGTAGCCATTGAGCGACGACAGGCTCTGGCCGAGATAGTTGAACGGCACGATGAACAGCACGAAGCGCCAGTCGACGACGGCGAGCAGCCCCACGAAGAAAAGGAGGCAGGCGAGTTCGACCTTGGCCTGCCGCGCCTGCCCCGCATGACGGGCCTCCATCCGGGCGAGGATCTCCTTCGGATCGTCGCGGAAAAAGCTCAGGAACGTGTAGCGCCAGACGTTCTCGGGCTGGCCATCCTTGCCGTGCCGGTAGATCGACAGGTAGTCGACCGTGTCCCCGTCCGCGTCGGGCAGGTCGCTGTTGCCGCTGTGGTGGCGCATGTGCACGAAGTGGTACATGGCCTGCGAGAAGCCGATCGTGAGCGACAGCATCATGCTGAACGCGGCGTTCAGCGCATCGCCCTTGAAATAGGCGTTGTGGATGAAGTTGTGCGAGATGCTGTTGATCGACCACGACACGCTGACCGCGTAGACGAGACCGCACAGCAGCACTGCCGGCCATGTCATCGTCGCGAAATGGAAAGCGAAGCCAAGCAACAGCACGAAGTGAAGCGTGGCAAGCAGGACCGGAATCCAGTCCCAGCGAGAATGGCGCAGCACGAACATCCCGGTCTCCTTGCGGCAAGTGTTGCCACGACCGATGCAGCGGGATGAAGTGACTTTTTGCCAACCTGCGACGGGCTGGAGGCTCGACCGTCAACGCTCCCCGGTGGCCTCGGTGCTCCAGTGCCAGACGCGCATGGGCTCGGCGATGTTCTTGAGAGGGTGAAGACCGCCGTCGTCGAAATGGGCCTCGGTCTTTCCGCGCACGAACTGGTGCGTGTAGTCGGACAGCGCGATGCCGCCCGGCGTCGCCAGTTCCTGCACGCGCACGGCGAGCGCCACGCCTTCGCCGAGCCGGTCGCTGTTGCTGATGACGATGTCGCCCACGGCGATGCCGACCCGGAACCTCAGGGCCGCGGCGGCTTCGCCCATGGTGCGCTGGAACGCGACCGCCCACTCCACGGCGTCGACCGCGCTCTGGAACTCCACCAGCGCGCCGTCGCCCAGCATCTTGAACAGCACGCCGTTCCACCGGGCGATGCTGGGCGTCACCGCCTCGGCCAGCACCCGGTCGATGGCGGCCAGCGTGCCCGGCTCGTCGTCCTGGATCATGCGGCTGAAGCCCACGATGTCGAAGGACACGATGGCGGCGAGACGCCGCTCCGCCTGGCTGGGGCGGACCCAGCGGAGCCGGCGCAGCACGGACCGCACCCGGGCGAGCAGCTCGCGCAGCTCGCAGGGTTTGGCCAGGTAGTCGTCGGCGCCCAGTTCCAGCCCCACCACGCGATCGATGGCGCTGGCGGTCGCCGTGAGCATGATCACCGGCACGCCGCTGACCTGCTTGAGGTAGCGGATGAGCGAGAGCCCATCCTCCTCCGGCATGTTGAGGTCGAGGATCACGAGATCGGGCGGATCGCGTCCCATGAGCTGGCGCAGGCTGCCGCCGCCGTCGCACAGGCTCACCCGGAAGCCGTGGATGCTGAGGTAGTCGGCGATCATCTCACGGGCTTCCTGCTCGTCGTCGACCACCACGACGTGCTGCTGCTGGGCCATCAGGCGGCGGCCTCCCTGCCGGCCGGAAGTCCGATCGCGATGATGAAGGCGCAGCCGCCTCCCGGTGCGGGAGAGACCACGTCCAGCCGGCCGCCGTGCAGGTCGACGATGCGCTTGGCGATGAACAGCCCCAGCCCGGTCGAGTTTTCCCCGCCCGTCGGGCGCGCCGACAGCCTCTGGAAACGCCCGAACAGCCGCGGGAAGTCCTCCGGCAGCAGGCCGGGGCCGCTGTCGGTCACCGTGATCAGGACCTCGTTGCCCTGCACGCGCACGTCGACCGCAATGCCGCCGCCCTGGCGGCTGTACTTCACGGCGTTGCTGACGAGGTTGTCGACGGCCTCGCGCATGCGCTCGTGATCGCAGGGCACCGCGATCCCGGCCGGCGCACTGAAGGCGATCGTCTGCCCCTTGCGATCGGCGAGCGGCTTGTTGGCCTCGATCGCCTCGCGCACGAGCGCCACGAGGTCGGTGTCCTCGCGGCGGATCGGCAGCTCCAGCGTATCGCCCATCGCGTCCTTGATGAGGCCGTCCACCATGCCGGTGAGGCGGCGGGCCGACTCGCGGATCCGGTCGATCTGGTTGCGGGCGCTCTCGGCCACGGGCGCCTGCGCGACGATCTCCTGCAGGATCTCGGTGCGCCCCATGATCACCGCGAGCGGGTTCTTGAGGTCGTGCGCGACGATGCCGAGAAGCTCGTTCTGGAAGGCGGCCGTGCTGCGGGCCCGCGCCCACTGGGTCTCGAGCCGGCGGTTGGCCGCCATCAGCTCGGCCGTGCGCTGGGCCACGCGCTGCTCCAGCCGCTCGTTTGCCTGGCGCAGGTCGTCCTGCAGCAGCAGGGTGTCGAAGGCGGCGGCCACGCGGTCGCAGAACAGCTTGAGCAGCATGTCGTCGAGCACGCCGCCATCGTCGGGAACGGTGGCGACCACGGCGATGCGCCGTCCGCCTTCCGTGCGAAGACCCACGGCGAAGGGCCGGCGCGAAACCACGCCGGGACCCTCGAGAGCCGTGGTCACCAGCGTGGCCACCGGCTCGCCGACATCCGCCCTCACCAGGGCGCGCGGCGCGCCGGAATAGCTGCCCCGGCCGGCCAAGACGCGTTCCTCCCCGCCCGGCCCGGCGATGACGACCAGCCCGTCGCCGCCGGCGCCCGTGAGCATGGCGACGCCGTCCAGCACCTCCTCGGCGAGCCTGTGCAGCGAGCGCTGGCCGAACAGGCTTCCGGTGAAGGCGAGCATGGCCTCCAGCTTGCGACGCGCCTCCGAGATGCGCATGAGCTGGTCGTGGCTGCGGATGGCCGCCGTGAGCGCCGTGAACAGCTTGTCGGCCGTGAGCTCGGTCTTGGCCTTGTAGTCGTTGATGTCGTAGCGGACCACGACGTCGCGCTCGGGGGCCTGCCCGGGCTGCCCCGTGCGCAGGATAATCCGGACCGTCTCGTTGCCGAACTCCTCGCGGATCGTCCCGACCAGATCGAGCCCGGCCCGGTCCGTCTCCATCACCACGTCGAGGAGGATGACGGCGATGTCGGGATGCCGGCGCAGCAACACCTTCGCCTCGGCGGCCGAAAAGGCCGACAGGATTTCCAGCGACCGTCCGTTCAGCGTGTAGCTGCCCAGCGCGAAGCGGGTCCCCTCGTGCACGAAGGTGTCGTCGTCCACCACCGCGATCTTGATGCGGTCGCGGCGAGGCGCGCCCTCGACGAGGGTCCGGGCCTCGTCATCGACGAGCGTCAGGAGATCGGCGTTGCCGTCCTGATTGTCTACGTCCTGTTGCACTTCCCTGTCCCGACGCGCGCTGCCATGTTTCCCGGCACTGGATGGACCTTAACGCCACTTCGGCCCATGTACACGCGTTGGTTACATTCACGCGTGTGAAAAGACACCGCAATACGAGCGCAAGCAGCTTCGCCACATGCAACTCGACTTCACCATCGACGCTCCTTCGCTCGCCCGTTCGCTGATCGGTGCCCTGCTGCTCGTCGACGGCGTGGGCGGCGAGATCGTCGAGACGGAAGCCTATCGGCGCGACGACCCCGCGTCGCACAGCTTCCGGGGGCCGACCCGGCGCAACGCCGCGATGTTCGGCCCTCCGGGGCGGCTCTACGTCTATCGCAGCTACGGCATCCACTGGTGCCTGAACGTGGTCTGCGGCGCCCCGGGCGCGGGCGAAGCCGTGCTCCTGCGCGCGCTGCGTCCGACCCACGGGCTCGCCGCGATGGCCGGACGGCGCGGCCTGGACCGCGAGACGCAGCTGTGCGCCGGCCCCGGCCGGCTCTGCCAGGCGCTCGGCATCGACGGCACCTGGGACGGCCAGCCGATCGGCACCGACCGGGTCGCGCTCACCGCGGTGACGCCGCCCGGCCCGGTCGCGGCCGGGCCGCGAATCGGCATCTCTCAGGCCCGCGACCTCCCCTGGCGGTTCGGCCTTTCCGGATCACCCTATCTGAGCCGGCCCCTGCGCGCCTGAGACGGCGCGGTCCTGCCACGGGCGCAGCGCAGCAATGGCAGGGCCGCGTCCAGTTGGCCGCACTCCCTCAACCGTCATGGCCGGGCCTGGCCCGGCCACCCACGACTTGCGCACGGCCCCGGCAAAGTCGTGGATGCCCGGGCCGGGCCCGGGCAGGACGTTCGGAGAGTTTGCGCTGGTCGCAAGGACAGTGAGACGGCGCTCCGGGCCTCACCCCTCCTCCGCGGCTCCGTCGCCCTCGGCCCAGCCACGCTTCAGGTCGGCCACGTGGTCGTCGAAGCGTCCTTCGGCGATCGCCTTGCGAAGACCCGCCATGAGGTCCTGATAGTAGGCCAGGTTGACCCAGGTGAGCAGCATCATGCCGAGGATCTCGCCCGCCTTCACGAGGTGGTGCAGGTAGGCCCGGCTGTAGTCGCGCGCCGCCGGGCAGTTCGATTGCGGGTCGAGCGGCCGGGGGTCTTCGGCGTGGCGCGCGTTGCGCAGGTTGATCTTGCCGAAGCGCGTGTAGGCGAGGCCGTGTCGGCCGGCGCGCGTGGGCATGACGCAGTCGAACATGTCGACGCCCCGCCGCACGGATTCCACGATGTCGTCCGGCGTGCCCACGCCCATGAGGTAGCGCGGCTTGTCGACCGGCATCAGCGGCTCGACCACGTCGATCATCGCCAGCATGACGTCCTGGGGTTCGCCGACGGCGAGGCCGCCGATCGCGTAGCCCTTCAGGTCCATCGCCGCCAGGGCCTTGGCGCTGCGTTCGCGCAGCGGCGGCGAGGCGCCACCCTGCACGATGCCGAACATGGCGCGGCCCGGCTGCTCGCCGAAGGCCACCTTGCACCGCTCCGCCCAGCGCAGCGACAGCTCCATCGCCCGCTCCGCCTCGGCGTCGCTGCACGGCAGCTTCACGCATTCGTCGAGCTGCATCTGGATGTCGGATCCGAGCAGGCCCTGGATCTCGATGGAGCGCTCGGGCGAGAGCATGTGCGCCGAGCCGTCGATGTGCGACTGGAACGTGACGCCGCTCTCGTCGATCTTGCGCAGCTGGGCGAGCGACATCACCTGGAAGCCGCCGGAATCCGTGAGGATCGGATAGGGCCAGTTCATGAACTGGTGCAGGCCGCCGAGCCTGGCGACGCGCTCGGCCCCCGGGCGCAGCATGAGATGATAGGTGTTGCCCAGCACCACGTCGGCGCCCAGCGCCTTCACCTGGTCGGCATACATGGCCTTCACCGTGCCCGCGGTGCCCACCGGCATGAAGGCGGGCGTGCGGATGACGCCGCGGGGCATCCGGACCTCGCCCGTGCGGGCCCGCTTGTCGGTCGCCGCGAGCGTGAAACCGAAGGACTCGACCTTGGCGGTGCCGGTCATGGGATGAACTCCTGGTCGATCGTTTCCGGCGGCGCGCGGTGCAGCAGGCTCGCATCGCCGTACGAGTAGAAGCGGTAGCCCGTCGCTATGGCATGCGCGTAGGCGGCCCGCATGGTCGCCAGGCCGCTGAAGGCGCTGACGAGCATGAACAACGTCGAGCGCGGCAGATGGAAGTTGGTCATCAGCAGGTCGGCCGAGCGAAAGCGGTGGCCCGGCGTGATGAAGATCGCCGTCGAGCCCGACCACGGCTGGACCACGCCCTGCTCGTCCGTGGCCGATTCCAGGAGCCGCAGGGAGGTCGTGCCGACGCACACGATGCGCCCGCCCGCGGCCCGGGCGGCGTTGAGCCGCGCCGCCGTCGCGCCGTCCACCTCGCCCCACTCGGCGTGCATCCTGTGGTCGCGCGTGTCGTCCGCTTTCACCGGCAGGAACGTCCCCGCGCCCACGTGCAGCGTGACCCTGGCGATCCCGATGCCGGCGGCCCCGAGGCGGCTCGTCAGGTCCGGCGTGAAGTGCAGGCCGGCGGTCGGCGCCGCCACGGCGCCGGACTTCGTGGCGAACAGCGTCTGGTAGTCCTGCCGGTCGCGCTCGTCCTCAGGACGCTTGCCGGCGATGTAGGGCGGCAGCGGCATGTGCCCGAGGGTCAGGATCGCATCGTCGAGCGCCGGGCCGGAGAGATCGAACCGCAGGACGATCTCGCCGCCCTCCCCCTTCTCCACGATCGTCGCCTCGAGCGCCGAGAACAGGCAGGCGTCGTTCTCGACGGCCCCGCCGAAGCGGAGGCGGTCGCCTTCGGACAGCTTCTTGCCGGGGCGCGCGAAGGCGCGCCAGGTCGCATCCCCCTCGCGCTGGTGCAGGAGGGCCTGCACCTTCACGCGTGATCCCTCGCGCTCCCGGTAGCCGTCGAGGCGGGCGGGGATGACGCGGGTGTCGTTGACGACCAGCACGTCGCCGCGCCGCAGGAGCGAGGGCAGGTCGCGCACCACGTGGTCGCGCGGCGCCCGACCAGGCTCCACCTCGAGCAGCCGGGCACTGTCGCGCGGATCCGCCGGACGAAGGGCGATGCACGCCTCCGGCAGATCGAAATCGAAAAGATCGACGCGCATGGGCCATCCCGACACGCGGCCCGCAGGCCGGAAGGCGCAGTCTCTAGCGACGGAGGTGGCCGGGTGGCAAGCCCGGGGCACGGGCCGCCCGGTTCGGTGGAGAAGCCCCGTCCGCCATGACAAGCGTGCCGGGGTCCCGGAATGGAGCAAGTCAGGCCACAACCTGAGATTACTTAATGGAACGCGCACACAGAAGAAAGTACAACTAGAAATAGAAATACACCAATTCCAATCAAATAAGTCTCGTCTTTATCGACAATGCGCTTGCGGTTCGTGTGGACACTATCCATCTTACAACCGTTCGATCGAACGTATTTAGAAAAATCGTTTTCGAGAAGCCATTTCGCCGGCCGTTCATTTCAGCAGGACGGCCGGCACTCCCCTGAAAACGAAAGGGCCGGCCCCTCGCGGTGCCGGCCCTTGTCGTATTGGTGACGCGCTGGGGTCAGCCGGCGCGGCCGAGGCGCGCCGTGACGATCTTGTCGGGTTCGCGCACGGGCTCGCCGCGCTTGAACTTGTCGACGTTCTCCATGCCCTCGATCACCTGGCCCCACACGGTGTACTGCCGGTCGAGGAAGCGGGCATCGTCGAAGCAGATGAAGAACTGGCTGTTGGCCGAGTTCGGGTTCTGCGAGCGGGCCATGGAGCAGATGCCGCGCACGTGCGGCTCGGCGTTGAACTCCGCCTTCAGGTCCGGGTACTTCGAGCCGCCCATGCCGGTGCCTGTCGGGTCGCCGCCCTGGGCCATGAAGCCGTCGATGACGCGGTGGAAGACCACGCCGTCGTAGAACTTCTCCTCGACGAGGCGCTTGATGTGCGCCACGTGGCCGGGGGCCAGGTCGGGACGCAACTTGATGACGACCGGACCCTTGGTCGTCTCCAGCGTGAGGATGTCGTTGTCTTCTGCGCTCAAGGTCATGTTCCTTCAGGTGAATGCCAAAAAGGCCGTGGGCCTCACTTCGCGTCGGCGAGCAGCCGCAGCGAGATGATCTTGTCGGGGCTGCGCACCGCGCCGTTGGCGTTGCTGTCGCCCTTCTTGATCTTGTCGACGACGTCCATGCCCTGCACGACCTGGCCGAAGACCGTGTACTTGCCGTTCAGGAAGCTCGCGTCGTCGAAGCAGATGAAGAACTGCGAATTGGCCGAGTTCGGGCTCTGCGCCCGCGCCATGCCGAGGGTCCCGCGCTGGAACGGCTGCGGATTGAATTCGGCCTGGATGTCGGGAAGGTCAGACCCGCCCGTGCCGTTGCCCTTCGGGTCGCCGGTCTGGGCCATGAAGCCCTCGATCACCCGATGGAACACCAGGTTGTCGTAGAAGCCGCGCTTCACGAGCGTCTTGATCTGCTCGACGTGCTTGGGCGCGAGGTCGGGACGAAGCTTGATGACGACCTTGCCGTCCTTCAGCGTCATCACGAGCGTGTTCTGCGGATCGAGCGGCTGGGATGCCGTCTGGGCGTGGGCGAGGGAAAGTCCCGCAAAGAGCGCGCCGACGAGCGCGAGAAGTCGCAGCATGATGCCTCCTGGATCACAAAGGTCCGGTCAGTCTGTCCAGCTCAGCCCTTGGCCGACTGCGCGAAACGGTCTTTCAACCGCCGCGCGACCTCGGGCGGAACGAAGGCGGAGACGTCTCCGCCCATGGCCGCGATCTGGCGTACCAGCGTGGCCGTAATCGGGCGCACCGGGATCGAGGCCGGCAGAAACACGGTCTGGACGTCGGGCGCCATGGTGGCGTTCATCCCGGCCATCTGCATCTCGTAGTCGAGGTCGGTCCCGTCGCGCAGGCCCCGGATCAGGGCTCCCGCCCCGATCGACCGCGCGGCGTCGACCGCGAGGCCGCCGAAGGTCGTGACCTCCACCGGCGCCGGGAAGTCCCGGCTCGCGGCCAGGATCATTGCGCTGCGGTCCTCCACCGGGAACAGGGGCGCCTTGCCGGGATGGATCCCGATCGCGACCACGATCCGGTCGAACAGGGCACAGGCCTGGCGAATGACGTCCAGATGCCCGTTGGTGACGGGATCGAACGAGCCTGCATAAAGGCCGGTGCGCGGGCGAGAGGGTGCCGACATGGGCAAGACGCTTACAGTCTGGGCCTGTTGCGGGCAAGCCGAGCCTTGAGACAAAGCAGGCGTTGAACTGCGCGATCCCGCCCCGGATAGTGTGCGGATGATCGAACTCGCCCACGCCCATCTCAGCCTGCTGTTCGGCTCCGCCCTGATGCTGATCGGCATCCTGTCGAGCCTGGCGGCGTCGCGCTTCGGCGTGCCCATCCTCCTGGTGTTCCTCGGCATCGGCATCCTGGCCGGCGAGGACGGCCCGGGCGGGTTCCCCTTCAGCGACTACGAGCTGACCTACCTGGCGGGCTCGGCCGCGCTGGCGATCATCCTGTTCGACGGCGGCCTGCGCACCCGCACCGCCACGGTGCGGACGGTGCTGGGCCCGGCCGGCATCCTGGCGTCGGTGGGCGTGGTCGTCACCACCGTGCTCACCGGCCTCGCGGCGATGTGGCTCCTCAAGCTGCCGCTCGTGCCGAGCCTGCTGATCGGTGCCATCGTGGCGTCGACCGACGCGGCCGTCGTGTTCTTCCTGCTGCGCACCGGCGGTCTGCAGCTGCGCCGCAAGGTCGGGGCCACGCTGGAGGTCGAATCGGGCACGAACGATCCCTTCGCCGTCATCCTCACGGTTGTGCTCGTGCAGATCGCGCTCGGGACGACGAGCGAATCCTGGTGGCACATCGGCCTCTCGGTCGTGGAAACCATCGCGATCGGCGTCACGGCCGGGATCCTGGGCGGCTTCGGCCTGGTCTGGGTGCTGAACCGCATCACCCTACCCACCGGCCTGCATCCCGCCTTCGTCGTGACCGCGGCGGTGGTCACCTTCGCCGTTGCCCAGACGCTCGACGGCAGCGGCTTCATGGCGGCCTATGTCGCGGGACTGATCGTCGGCAATCGCCCCGTGCGCGCCTACGGGTCGATCATCGCCTTCCACGACACGGCCACGTGGCTGTGCCAGATCATCCTGTTCACGCTGTTGGGCCTCCTCGTCACGCCGTCGAAGATCTGGCCGCTGCTCGCGCCCGCGATCGCGATCGCCCTGTTCCTGATGCTGATCGGCCGCCCCGTGGCGGTCTTCGCCTGCCTCTCCCCGTTCCGCTTCTCGCGCCGGGAGATGGCGTTCATCGCCTGGGTGGGCCTGCGCGGCGGCGTGTCGATCTTCCTGGCCACCATCCCGACGCTCGCGCGGCTCCCGCAGGCGGAGGTCTATTTCAACGTCGCCTTCGTGGTCGTGGTGGTCTCGCTGGTGGTGCAGGGCTGGACCATCGGCATGGCCGCCCGGCGGACCGGCGTGGCGCTGCGCGACCCCGCGCCCGAGGTCCAGCGCATCGACATCGACCTGCCCGGCCAGCTCGACGCCGAGCTCGTGGGCTATCCGCTGGTCGATCCGAGCCCCGCCACCCGCCACCGGGCGCTGCCGAGCTGGGTGAAGCCGGTCATGGTGATCCGGGGCGGCACCATCCTGAACCCGGCGGAGGCCGGCCTGCTGAAGCCCGGCGACTACGGCTACTTCCTCGCCCCCACCCAGCGCCTCGCCCGCCTGGACCGCTTCTTCGCCGTCGACGGCTCGCGCAGCGAGCAGGCGCCGCTGCCCGAGTTTCCCTTCGACGCGGGCCTGCCCGCCGGCGCCGTCGCCGACCTCTACGGCCTCTCCATCGACGCCGAGGAGCGCCCGCAGACCATCGCCGAGCTCTTCGCCGAACGCCTCGACGGCGCACCCCAGGAGGGCGACCGGATCGATTTCGGCCAGGCCATGCTCATCGCCCACGACGTCCGCGACGACCGGGTGAAGCTGGCCGGCCTCCTGCTCGAGGCGACACCGGAGGAGGAGGACGCCCCGCCGGCCAAAGGCTGGCGAGGGGCGCGCGACCGGATCAAGGCGCGACTGGGACGGTAGGACGCGGCGGGGCCATCCTGCGTCCTTCGACACGCCCGCTCCGCGGGCTGCTCAGAGCTTGTGAACCTTTCGGTTGTCCAGCGAGCACCCCCCCCCTCCGCGTCATGGCCGGGCTTGGCCCGGCCACCCACGACTGACGCCTGGCCCCGGCAAAGTCGTGGATGCCCGGGCCAAGCCCGGGCAAGACGGCGGAGAGGGAGATGCAAACGAGACTGCCGAGAGATTCACGAGCTCTGAGGAGTTAGCGAGAAGGAGTGTCAACGGAGGCACCACCTCGCCAGTGCTGACCACGCTCACTCGGTCGCGACCGGCTCCTCGCCCACTTCGCCTTCGTCCTCGCCGTCGTCGCTGATGCGCTCGACCGACACGACCTTCTCGTCCTTGTCGGTCTTGAACACGATCACGCCCTGCGTGCCGCGGCCGGCGACGCGAATGCCGGCGACAGGGCAGCGGATGAGCTGGCCGCCGTCCGTGACGAGCATGATCTGGTCACTGTCCTCCACCGGGAAGGAGGCGACGAGCGGGCCGTTGCGGTCGTTGACCGCCATGGCGACGATGCCCTTGCCGCCGCGGCCGGTGACGCGGATCTCGTAGGCCGAGGTGCGCTT
The DNA here is from genome assembly GCF_945952055.1 of uncultured Alsobacter sp. Taxonomy (GTDB): domain Bacteria; phylum Pseudomonadota; class Alphaproteobacteria; order Rhizobiales; family Beijerinckiaceae; genus Alsobacter. Next base: position 15,679 of record NZ_CAMFHB010000018.1, on the reverse strand, counting down.
GCCGAAGCCGTTCTGCGAGAGGGTGAGGACGACCTGTTCCCGCGCGCTGAGATCGGCATAGCGCTCCTGCGTGAGCGAAGCGTCGGCGGCGACCTCCTCGGCCCCCTCCTCCACCTCCGGCGCGGCGCCGTTCTCCTCCTGGCCCTCGCCCTGCACGGCCCGCCGCATGCGCAGATAGGCGGCGCGTTCCTCGGCCGTCGCATCGACGTGACGCAGGATGGCGAGCGAGATGACGGTGTCGGCCCTCGCCAGCGAGATGCCCCGCACGCCGGTCGAGTCGCGGCCCTTGAACACGCGCACGTCATCCACGCAGAAGCGGATGCACTGGCCCTGGGCCGTGGTGAGCAGGACGTCGTCGTCGGCCGTGCAGATCTGGACGTCGACGATGGAATCGCCCTCGTCCAGCTTCATCGCGATCTTGCCGGCCTTGTTGACGTTGACGAAGTCGCTGAGCTTGTTGCGCCGGACGCCGCCGCTCGCCGTCGCGAACATGACGTCGAGCGTCTCCCAGTCGGCCTCGTTCTCCGGCAGCGGCATGATGGTGGTGATGCGCTCGCCGCCTTCCAGCGGCAGCATATTGATGAGCGCCTTGCCGCGGGCCTGCGGCGCCGCGAGCGGCAGGCGCCACACCTTCTCCTTGTAGACCTGGCCGTGCGACGAGAAGAACAGCACCGGCGTGTGCGTGGAGGCCACGAACAGCCGCGCCACGAAATCCTCGTCGCGCGTCTGCATGCCCGAGCGCCCCTTCCCGCCGCGCCGCTGGGCGCGATAGGTGGAGAGCGGCACGCGCTTGATGTAGCCGGCGTGCGAGACCGTGACGACCATGTCCTCGCGCTGGATGAGATCCTCGTCGTCGACGTCGGAGTCCCATTCCGTGATGATCGTCTTGCGCGGCGTCGCGTAGGACGCCTTGATCTCGGAGAGCTCGGTCTGGACGATGCCCAGGATGCGCACGCGCGAGCGCAGGATGTCGAGGTAGTCGGCGATCTCGACGGCGAGCTTGTTGAGTTCGTCGGCGATTTCGTCACGGCCAAGCGCGGTGAGGCGCTGCAGACGCAGGTCGAGGATGGCGCGGGCCTGCGCCTCGGAGAGGCGGTAGGTGTCGTCGTCGCTCACCCGGTGCAGCGGATCGTCGATCAGCGCGATCAGCGGCGCCACGTCCTTGGCCGGCCAGTCGCGCGCCATCAGCAGTTCACGGGCGGTGTTGGGGTCCGGCGCGGTGCGGATGGTGTGGATGACCTCGTCGATGTTGGCCACCGCGATCGCCAGACCCACCAGGGTATGAGCCCGGTCGCGGGCCTTGCCGAGCAGGAAGCGCGTGCGCCGGCTCACCACCTCCTCGCGGAACTCCACGAAGGCGCGGACGAAGTCCTTGAGGTTGAGCGTCTCGGGGCGGCCGCCGTTCAGCGCCACCATGTTGGCGCCGAAGCTCGTCTGCAGCGCGGTGTAGCGCCACAGCTGGTTCAGCACCACGTCCGCCATCGCATCGCGCTTGATCTCGATGACGATGCGCATGCCGTCGCGGTCGGACTCGTCGCGCAGGTCCGAGATGCCCTCGAGCTTCTTCTCGCGGACCAGCTCGGCGATCTTCTCGATCAGCGTCGACTTGTTGATCTGGTACGGGATCTCCGTGACGATGATCGCCTCGCGATCCTTGCGGATCGTCTCGACGCTCGTCTTGGCCCGCATGATGATCGAGCCGCGCCCCGTGTTGTAGGCGTTGCGGATCCCGCCCTTGCCCAGGATCGAGCCGCCGGTCGGGAAGTCCGGGCCCGGAACATGGGCCATGAGGTCTTCGATCGTGACCGCCGGATCGGCGATGTAGGCGATGCAGGCGTCGATGACCTCGCCGAGATTGTGCGGCGGCACGTTGGTCGCCATGCCGACGGCGATGCCGCCTGCCCCATTGACGAGCAGGTTCGGATAGCGCGCCGGCAGGACCGTCGGCTCCTTCTCCGAGCCGTCGTAGTTCGGCTGGAAGTCGACCGTGTCCTTGTCGAGGTCCTCGAGCAGCGCCATCGCCGGCTTGGCGAGGCGCACCTCGGTGTAACGCATGGCCGCCGCGGGATCGCCGTCGACCGAGCCGAAATTGCCCTGGCCGTCGACCAGCGGCAGGCGCATGGAGAAGTCCTGCGCCATGCGCACCAGCGCGTCGTAGATCGATTGGTCGCCGTGCGGATGGTACTTACCGATCACGTCGCCGACGACGCGGGCGGACTTGCGGTAGGGCCGGTCCGGGAAATAGCCGTTCTCGTTCATCGAGAACATGATGCGGCGGTGCACGGGCTTGAGGCCGTCGCGCACGTCGGGCAGCGCTCGGCTCACGATCACGCTCATCGCGTAATCGAGATAGCTCCGCTTCATCTCGTCGGTGATCGAGACAGGGCGGATGTCCTGGCCCTCGCCGCCGCCGGCGGGGGCCTTGTCGTCTTCATTGGCCAAGTGTCTTGTCCATGCAGCGTTTTGCTGGCGTCTTCCTATACGATTCCGCCTGCGAAAGCCACCCTTACGACGCCCTGTGGACGGCTTTTTTCCCTATCGAAATCAGTGAGTTAGCGCATCGTAGGGGAACGGCGCCGCCTCAGCCGAACACGACGGCGTGCATGATCCGTCCCGGCAGCAGCGTGAACAGCCCCGCCACGAGCAGCCCGAAAAGCGCCAGGCCTCTCATGGTCTTGCGGTGCCGTGTGATCTGCCCGGCCCGCGCCGCGAGGACGGCGCGGGTCAGATTGACGAGGACGAAGATCGACAGGAGGTGGATCGCGCTGAACGGACCCACCGACCGGATGCTGTGGATGAAGAACGAGCTTGCGGCGGCCGTCGCCATCGCGGCCACCCACACATAGCCGAGCGCCTTGTGCGTGAGCGTCCCCGGCCTGGCGAAGAACTGGTGCAGCGACAGGCCGGCGGCGAGCAGGGCCGCGTAGGCGTGGGCCTGGATCACCGGGGTGGCGGCGAGCAGCGGGGCGAGCGTCATGAGGGTCCGTCCGGTCCAATGTTTATTGGATTCACATTCGCGTTTTCTATAGGAGGATCCAACCGGGATCAAGGCGAGCGGCCGCCGTCCCGTCGGTCCCCCGCCCGCGCCGGCACACGATCATGCTCGACTACCTGACCTCGGCCCTGGTCACGCTGCTCGTCACGGTCGACCCGCCCGGCCTTGCGCCGATCTTTCTGGGCATCACGCCCGGCATGGACGCCGTGCACCGGCGCCAGGTGGCGATCCGCGCCACGATCATCGCCGCCTGCATCATGGGCGCCTCGGGCCTGATCGGAGCCCAGCTCCTCACGGCGCTCGGGATCACCCTGCCCGCCTTCCGCATCGCCGGCGGGCTGCTGCTGTTCTGGATCGCCTTCGAGATGGTCTTCGCGCGGCGCAACGACCGCAAGACCGAGCACGCCGAGCAGGCCATCACCCTCGACCACATCCGCAACGTCGCGGCCTTCCCGCTCGCCATCCCGCTGATGGCCGGCCCGGGCGCCATCACGGCCACCATCCTGCTCGCCGGCCGTGCCCAGGGCGACGTCCTGAAGCTCGGCGTGCTGCTCGCCGTGATTGCCTTCGTGTCCCTGAGCTGCCTGTTGACCTTCCTGGCCGCCGGCCGCATCTCGAAATGGCTGGGGGTGACGGGCAATGTGGTCCTCACCCGCCTTCTCGGCGTCATCCTCGCGGCGCTGGCCGTGCAGTTCGTGGCCGACGGCGTGAAGGCCATCATCGCAGGGTGAAGCGCCCCTCTCAGCCCAGGGTCGTCAGCAGCCCTTCCATCAGCCGCGCCCGCGGCACGATGGAGGAGACGAAGCCGCATTCCTGCAGCGTGTGGGCGCCCTCCCCGTCGATGCCCAGGCCGTCGAGCGTCGGCACGCCCAGCGGCGCCGTGAAGTTGGCGTCGCTGCCGCCGCCCGTGAGCGGCACTTCGCCCAGCTCGAAGCCGATCGCGGCGGCCAGGCCCCGTGCCGTCTGGTACAGCGCCTCGCCGTCGGCCGACTTCTCGTAGGGCGGCCGGTTCATGCCGCCGGTCACCGTCACGTGCACGTCGGGATCGTGCGGCGCCAGCCCGAGGATGCGGGCGGCATACTCCTCCCCGTCGCCGGCCGTCGCCACCCGCAGGTCGACCGAAAAGCGCGCATGCTGGGGAATGACGTTGGCGGCCGTGCCGCCGCTGACGAGCCCCACGGTGGTCGTCACGCCCCGCCCGTAGTCCGTCAGGCCCTCCACCGCCAGGATCTGGCGCGCCGCCTCCTTGATGGCGCTGCGGCCGTCCTGGTGGCGGGCTCCCGAGTGGGCGGGCCGGCCCTCGACATGCACGTCGAAGCGGCCGACGCCCTTGCGGCCGGTGACGCACTTGTTGCCGTCGCGCCCCGGCTCCGTCACCAGCACGTGGGTCGCCTCGCGGGCGAGATCCTCGATCAGCGCCCGCGTCGTGGGAGAGCCGATCTCCTCGTCCGACGTGAAGAGGAAGGTCATCGGACCGCGCGCGGTCCCCGCCGCGGCCACCGCCCGGAAGGCCGCGAAGGCGAGGTAGGCGCCGCCCTTCATGTCGCAGACGCCCGGCCCGAAGAGCCGGTCGCCTTCGCGCCGAACCGGCAGGTGCTGCGACAGCGTCCCGACCGGATGCACCGTGTCGAGATGGGAGAGCAGCAGGATGCCCGCCCCCGTCCCGGCACGGGGTCCTTGCCCCTTCCCGGCCCGCAGCAGCACGCAATCGCCCAGCCCGTCGCGGCCCGGGATGCGCTCGACCCCGATCGAGGCCGCGGCCGCCTCGCGGGCGACGGCGTCCATCATGCGGTTCACGGCGTCTCGATCGTGCGTCGGGCTCTCGATTTCCGCCCAGCGGCCGATCGCGGCCACCATCTCGTCTTCGTCGAACAGCGCCATCGGCCCACCCTCGCGATTCCAGGCGGCAAGGGTAGGCCGGCGCGCCGGCGCGGTCACGCCTGAGGGGCGACGAGGCGGCGATAAAGATGCCAGGTGGTGTGGCCCAGCACCGGCAGCACCACGAAGAGGCCCAGGAAGGCGGGCGCGATCGCCAGGATCAGCAGGACCACCACGACGACGGCCCAGCCGATCATGGGCACGGGGTTCCTCGCCACGGAGCGGACGCTCGTGATCATGGCCGTGATGAAGTCCACGTCCCGCTCCATCAGGAGCGGGAAGGACACGACCGTCAACGAGAACAGGACCAGCGAGAGGATGGCGCCGTCGGCATGGCCGATGGCCAGGAACAGCCAGCCCTCGGGCGTGCCGAAGAGCTGATCGAGGAAGCTCGCCGAGGTGATCGGCTGGAAGCCGAAGAACAGGGCGAGCAGCAGGCGCACCTGGTACATCCACAGGATGAACAGGAAGACCGTGACGAAGGCCATCCAGCCGAGTTCGCGCTTGCCCTGCGCGGTGACGGCGCCGAGCACGGCGCCCCAGCTGAGCGGCTCGCCGGCCTCCCTGCGCCGCGAGACCTCGTAGAGCCCAACGGCCACGAACGGGCCGACCAGGGCGAAGCCCGCCGCCAGCGGATAGGCCAGGTAGGCCATCCCCCAGGACGCGGCCGACAGGACGACGACGATGCCGCCCAGCGCGTAGATGCCGCCGAAGAAGAGCCCGTAGAGCGGCGCGGCCTGGAAATCGCGCAGGCCGGCGGCCAGGGCCTCGACCACGTCGTGACGGGAGATGGTGCGGATGACGGGCTCGGGACGCCGAACGGCATCCTCTCCCGCAGGCACGGCGCCGCTGCTGTCGCTCATCGGGATCCCCTGGCGTTTCCAAGTCGAGGCTCTGGCTGGCCTCGGGGGAAGGCCGGCGCGCCATGTTGCGCGCCCGAAAAGGATGCCATAGGTGCCGCCCGAAGCAAGGGCGGCGCGAACGACGGAACGGTTCGGCGTCCCAACGCTGTCGGGGGGATCCACCCGTCAGCATGTCGCGACGGTCCTGCGGGCCATCAGGCCGTCGGCTTGCCACCCTCTCTCCGCGTCTTGGCCGGGCTTGGCCCGGCCATCCACGACTTCAGGACGGCCCCGGCAAGCCGTGGATGCCCGGGCCAAGCCCTTCGGGATTCACACATCTCACTCGAACCCGAAGGAAGGGCGCTCTCCCTCCCCTGCAGGGGAGGGTGGCAGCCGCAAAGCGGCTGACGGGTGGGGACAGCTGCAAAGAATGAGGCGGATATGCCGGGGCCGGCCCTGTCGCCGCGCCAGGTCCTGCCGCACCGCCCCCGCCCGTCTCGCGCTTCGCGCGATCCACCCTCCCCTACAGGGGAGGGAAAGAGCGCTCAGCCGTCCACAATCACTTGTGTGCATCCCCAAGGGCCAAGCCCGGGCAGGACGGCTGGAAGGTGGGCGCGCGGTCGAAAACGAGCTGAGGCCCATCTTCGAGGAGTCGTCAAAACCTCTCGGTCCGTCGCTCAGAACGGGATGTCGTCGTCGAGGTCCGGCGCAGGGCGTCCGCCGCCACCACCGGCGGGAGCGGGACGGCGCTCCATGGGCGAGGAGCGTCCGAAGTCGCCTCCGCGGCCACCGCCGCCGCCGCCGCCGAAGGACTGCCCGCCGCCGTAGCCGCCGTCGTCACCCATGTCGCCGCCCTGGCCGCGACCGTCGAGCAGCGTGAGCTCGCCGCGGAAGCGCTGCAGCACCACTTCCGTGGCGGTGCGCTCGGCGCCTGTCTTGTCGGTGTACTTGCGCGACTGGAGCTGGCCCTCCAGATACACCTTGGAGCCCTTCTTCAGGTACTGCTCGGCGATCCGGGCGAGATTCTCGTTGAAGATCACGACGTTGTGCCACTCGGTGCGCTCCTTGCGCTCGCCGCTGGCCTTGTCGCGCCACGTCTCGGAGGTCGCGACGCTGAAGTTCACGACCGGCTCGCCGTTGTTGAGGCGGCGCACCTCGGGGTCACGCCCCAGATTGCCCACCAGAATGACCTTGTTGACGCTGCCCGCCATGGCACTCTCCTCGCTCAGATGTGGCGGCGACCTTACCCCATCGACGTCCTGTCAGGGGCGCGAAGGGCCGGTTATCCACACGGCCCGCACTGAATGTTCCTGTTGTGTTCTTATCAGGCGCACGATACACCGGCAAGTGACGCTTTGCCCTGTTGCACCGTTCCCTGGTGCACTAGGTAATGGCGGGAGATCGGGACAACACGCCATCCGCCACTCCCGCCGGTCCTCCGGCGGCAGCGGCGCCAGCTACGCCGGGGGCCGCCAATGGCAGGCATCGACGACATTTTCGACCGCGCCCGCGGGGCCGGTCCGCGCGACACGCGAGTCATCGCCATTCGTGGCGCGCGCGAGCACAACCTGAAGAACGTCGACCTGACGATCCCGCGCGACCAGCTCGTCGTGTTCACGGGGCTCTCGGGCTCGGGCAAGTCGTCGCTCGCCTTCGACACCATCTACGCCGAGGGCCAGCGCCGCTACGTCGAGAGCCTCTCGGCCTACGCCCGCCAGTTCCTCGAGATGATGCAGAAGCCGGACGTCGACCAGATCGACGGCCTGTCGCCGGCCATCTCCATCGAGCAGAAGACCACGTCGAAGAACCCGCGCTCCACCGTGGGCACGGTGACCGAGATCTACGACTACATGCGCCTGCTCTGGGCGCGTGTCGGCATTCCCTATTCCCCCGCCACGGGCCTGCCCATCGAGAGCCAGACCGTGTCGCAGATGGTGGACCGCGTCCTGGCCCTGCCGGAGAAGACGCGGCTCTATTTGCTGGCCCCGGTCGTGCGCGGGCGCAAGGGCGAGTACCGCAAGGAGCTCGCCGACTACCAGAAGCGCGGCTTCCAGCGCGTCAAGATCGACGGCGCCTTCCACGACATCGCCGAGGCCCCTACCCTCGACAAGAAGCTCAAGCACGACATCGACGTCGTGGTCGACCGCATCGTGGTCAAGGCCGACCTCGCCTCCCGCCTGGCGGAGAGCTTCGAGACGGCGCTGGAACTGGCCGACGGCATCGCCGTGGTCGAGTTCGCCGACGAGAAGGCCGAGAAGGGCGAGCCGCGCCGCATCATCTTCTCGCAGAAGTTCGCCTGCCCGGTTTCCGGCTTCACGATCCCGGAGGTCGAGCCCCGGCTCTTCTCGTTCAACAACCCTTTCGGAGCCTGTCCCACCTGCGACGGCCTGGGCCACGAGATGGCCATCGACCCGATGCTGGTGGTGCCGGACGAGACCGTCACGCTGCGCGGCGGCGCCGTGGCGCCGTGGGCCCGCTCCACCTCGCCCTACTACGGCCAGACGCTGGCGGCGCTCGGCCAGCACTTCGGCTTCAAGCTCACGGTGAAGTGGGCAGATCTGCCGCAGAAGGCCAAGGACGTCATCCTCTACGGCACCGGGGAGGAGAAGGTCCGCTTCGCCTATGATGACGGGCTGCGCGCCTACGAGGTCAACAAGCCGTTCGAGGGCGTGGTCCGCAACCTCGAGCGCCGCTGGAAGGAGACGGACAGCGACTGGGCCCGCGAGGAAATCGGCCGCTTCATGTCCGAGACGCCCTGCGCCGCCTGCCAGGGCTTCCGCCTGAAGCCCGAGGCGCTCGCCGTGAAGATCGGCAGCGAGCACGTCGGCACGGTCTCCCGCCTCTCCGTCCGCGATGCGCATCGCTGGTTCGGCGAACTGCCCGAGCGGCTCGACTCCAAGCAGAACGAGATCGCCGGCCGCATCCTGAAGGAGATCCGCGAGCGGCTGTCCTTCCTGCTCGACGTGGGCCTCGACTACCTGACCCTGTCGCGCTCGTCCGGCACCCTGTCGGGCGGCGAGAGCCAGCGCATACGTCTCGCCTCGCAGATCGGCTCGGGCCTCACGGGCGTGCTCTACGTGCTGGACGAGCCCTCCATCGGCCTCCACCAGCGCGACAACGAGCGCCTGCTGCAGACGCTGAAGCGCCTGCGCGACCTGGGCAACAGCGTCATCGTCGTCGAGCACGACGAGGACGCGATCCTGCAGGCCGACTACGTCGTCGACGTGGGCCCCGGCGCGGGCATCCACGGCGGCAAGATCGTGTCGCACGGAACGCCGCAGCAGGTCATCGCCGACAAGAAGTCGCTGACCGGCCGCTATCTCAAGGGCGAGCTCGCGGTGCCCGTGCCGGCCAAGCGCCGCAAGGCGCAGAAGGGGCGGATGCTGCGCATCAAGGGAGCGCGCGGCAACAACCTGAAGAACGTCACGGCGGAGATCCCGCTCGGAACCTTCACCTGCGTCACCGGCGTCTCGGGCGGCGGCAAGTCCACGCTCGTCATCGACACGCTGTACAAGGCGGTCGCCCGCCGGCTGAACGGCGCCCTCGAGCATCCGGCGCCCTTCGACTCGATCGAGGGCCTCGAGCACCTCGACAAGGTGATCGACATCGACCAGTCGCCGATCGGGCGCACGCCGCGCTCGAACCCGGCGACCTATACCGGCGCCTTCACGCCGATCCGCGAATGGTTCGCCGGCCTGCCCGAGGCGAAGGCGCGCGGCTACCAGCCCGGTCGCTTCTCGTTCAACGTCAAGGGCGGCCGCTGCGAGGCCTGCCAGGGCGACGGCGTCATCAAGATCGAGATGCACTTCCTGCCGGACGTCTACGTCACCTGCGACGTGTGCAAGGGCAAGCGCTACGACCGCGAGACGCTTGAGGTGAAGTACCGCGAGCGCTCCATCGCCGACGTCCTCGACATGACCGTCGAGGAGGCCGGCGAGCTGTTCAAGGCGGTGCCGGCCATCCGCGAGAAGATGGAGACCCTGGCCCGCGTCGGCCTCGACTACGTCAAGGTGGGCCAGCAGGCGACCACGCTGTCGGGCGGCGAGGCCCAGCGCGTGAAGCTCTCGAAGGAGCTGTCGCGCCGCTCGACCGGCCGCACCCTCTACATCCTCGACGAGCCCACCACCGGCCTGCACTTCCACGACGTCGCCAAGCTGCTCGAGGTGCTGCACGAGCTCGTCGAGCAGGGCAACACGGTCGTCGTCATCGAGCACAACCTGGAGGTCGTGAAGACGGCCGATTGGGTGCTGGACCTCGGTCCCGAGGGCGGCGACGGGGGAGGTACGATCGTGGCGCAGGGCAGGCCGGAGGACATCGTCAAGGTGGACGCCAGCCACACGGGCCGCTTCCTCAAGGAGGTTTTAGCCCGCAGACCCCTTAAACCGCGCTCCCAGGCGGCGGAGTGAGCATCCGCACAAGTGCGGATTTGCCAATGGTTTCAAGTGCAACGACCGCTTCGAGGGGCCCGCGAGGGCCCCTTTTTCGTGGCTCGCTAGCCGGTTCATGACGGGCATTTGTCACGAAAATCGCTGCAAATTCAGAGCTTAAAGCCACACGAGCGCCATGCGGGCCATGCAAGGCGATTAACGTTTTGGCAATCAGCCATGCAAAATCAAAAGGACAGAGCTGTTGTCCCGCTTCTGGCAGCCCCCGGACCCGGGGCGTATATGCAGTGCAACAAATCACTGAGGCCGGCGTTCTTCCGAACCGGAAAATCACTGACCTCCCTGACCCTTACCGCACTGCACACAAAGTTGGAGCACCACCATGCTGACCGTCGACAAGCTCGCCAAGCGCCTGCGCACCTGGAACCGTTACCGCACCACCGTCCGTGAGCTCTCCCAGCTCTCCGACCGTGACCTCAGCGATCTCGGCATCGCCCGCGGCGACATTCGCTTCATCGCGAAGAAGCACGCCCGCGGCTGATTGCCCCGTTTCGTCTGAAGGCCGTATCCCCTCCCTCGGCCTGACGACGCCTGCGCCCGCCGCACCCCTCGCGGCGGGCGTTTTTTTTGCTCTGCGAGCAGCGCATGGCGAATGGCGAGTAGGGCGATCCCGCGAGCCCCTGTTCGCCATTCGCTATTCGCCACCCGCTACTGACCCTTCGCCCCACTCGTGCCTCCCGGCCGAAAATGAATTAGGGTCCGCGCCATGACGCAGAACCCCATTCATATCGTCGGCGGTGGTCTCGCCGGTTCGGAGGCCGCCTGGCAGGTCGCCAAGGCCGGCGTGCCCGTGGTCCTCCACGAGATGCGGCCGGTGCGTGGCACCGACGCCCACAAGACGACCCTCCTCGCCGAGCTCGTCTGCTCCAACTCGTTCCGCTCCGACGACTCGGACACGAATGCCGTCGGGCTGCTCCACCACGAGCTCCGGCGCCTCGATTCGCTGATCATGTCGTGCGGCGACCGGCACCAGGTGCCGGCCGGTGGAGCGCTGGCCGTGGACCGTGACGGGTTCGCCGCCGCCGTGTCGGCCGCCCTCGAGGCCCATCCGCTCGTCACCATTCGTCGCGAGGAGGTCGCCGGCCTGCCGCCGCCCGAGTGGGACTGCGTGATCGTGGCCACCGGCCCCCTCACCTCTCCCGCCCTCGCCGACGCCATCCGCGAGCGCAGCGGCGAGACGTCGCTGGCCTTCTTCGACGCCATCGCCCCCATCGTCCATCGCGACTCGATCGACATGGGCGTGGCCTGGTTCCAGTCCCGGTACGACAAGACCGGCCCGGGCGGCACCGGCGCCGACTACATCAACTGCCCTCTCGACCGCGAGCAGTACGAGGCCTTCGTCGCGGGGCTGGTGGCCGGCGAGAAGACCTCGTTCAAGGAATGGGAAGCCAATACGCCCTACTTCAACGGCTGCCTGCCGATCGAGATCATGGCCGAGCGCGGACCCGAGACGCTGCGCCACGGCCCGATGAAGCCCGTGGGCCTCACCAATCCGCACAACCCGACCGTGAAGCCCTACGGCATCGTCCAGCTGCGCCAAGACAATGCGTTGGGCACGCTCTACAACATGGTGGGCTTCCAGACGAAGCTGAAGCACGGCGAGCAGGTGCGCCTGTTCCGCACCATACCCGGCCTGGAAAACGCCGAGTTCGCGCGCCTGGGCGGCCTGCACCGCAACACCTACCTCGACTCGCCGCGGGTCCTCGATCCGATGCTTCGGCTGAAGGCCGAGCCGCGGCTGCGGTTCGCTGGCCAGATCACCGGCTGCGAAGGCTATGTGGAGAGCGCCGCGATGGGGCTGCTCGCCGGCCTCTTCGCCGCGGCGGAGCGCACCGGGCGCGCCCTGCAGGCGCCGCCGGCGACCACGGCCATGGGCGCCCTGCTCAACCACATCACCGGCGGCCACATCCCGACCATCGACGAGGGGCCGCCGTCCTTCCAGCCGATGAACGTGAATTTCGGCCTGTTCCCGCCGCTCGACCACGCCCCGAAGTCTCCGGACGGCAAGCGCCTGCGCGGAACCGAGAAGGCGATCGCGCGCAAGAGGGCGCTCACCGCCCGCGCCAAGGTGGACATGGAGACCTGGATCTCCGGCGCGGCGCGCATCGCCGCCGAGTGATCCCGGCGGGCGCGGCGCGCGCCGGGATCACGGGATCCGCGCGCGCCAGCCGGCGAGCCACAGGCGCCCGACCTTGCGCCACCCGGGCAGGTCGACCGCCGTCTGGAACGGCGCGTAGTCGGGCCGCTCCATCCGGGCGAGATAGGGCTCGACCAGGGCGACCGGCAGGAACGCCGGCGCAATGGCGGGCGACACCTCGCCGATGCGGGCGCGGGTCTGTGCCAGGTGGCGCCGCACGATGCCGCGCATCTCCGCGAGCAGATCCCGCAGCCCCTGCGAATCGCGGCCTCTCAGCACGTCGTCCCGGCTCACCCCGTGCGCCGTCATGCGGTCGGACGGCAGCATCACCAGCCCCTGCGAGGCGTGCCAGGGCAGAGCCCGCAGCAGGCCCGTCATGGCATAGGCGACGCCGGCATGCCCGGCCGAATCGGCGCCGCCCGGATCGCGGCCGTCGGCGAGCACCAGGCTCGCGAGGCGGACCAGCGCCGACGACGTCTCCCCGCAATACCCCTCCAGGTCGCCGAGCGAAGGCATCGGATCGTCATAGAGATCGAAGGTCCGGGCCTCGATGAGATGCTCGAAGGCGCTGAGCGGGAGGCGATAGCGCGCGATCGTGTCCAGCAAGGCGGCGGCGACGGGGTGGGCCGACACCTCGCCCCTGCCGTGGCCGGCCAGGACATCCCGCCACCACTGGTAGCGCATCTCACCCGGAAGCGGATCGGAGACGATCTCGCGCACCCGCGCGATCTCGGCGTTGAACGCGTACAGCGCCTGCAGCGCGGGCCGGGCGGCCGCCGGCGCGAACAGAGTGCTCAACCAGCGATCGCGGTCCTGCTCGCGGAGAAAGGCAGAGACATGGTCTTCTGTCGACGGTCCGCCGGACGTCTTGTCCGCCGTCGTCAGGACTTCCGTCATTCCGGCTCTCCCGCTCCGTCAGGCGACGGCGATGAGCGCCGCCGCAACGGGCCTGTTTTCGGCAGCCATCACGTTGTAGGTCCGCGCCGCCGCGCCGGTCTGCATCGCGTCGACGCTGATCCCGGCCTCCCGGAGAAGAGCCCTCACGCCGTCTGGAACGAACGCGAACGTCTCGCCGGTGCCGAGCAGCAGGACGGATATCGTCCCGGCCTCCGCAACAACTGGAGCGAAGGCCTCCGGGGTCAAGTCCTCGGGGCCCTGCACGGCCCAGGCATGCACGCCGGAGGGCAGCGCGAGAATGGACCCGCGATGCGACATGTCGGCGAAGCGGAAGCCGCCGTTGCCGTAGGCGTCGATCAGGTGCCGCCCCGGGACGAAGCCCTGGTAGCGGGCCCCGCCGCTCATTGCGCCGGGCTTTCCGACGCTCCGGGCCGGCGCCGCGCGGGCTTGGCGTCCGCAGCCGCCGGCTCGGCCGCCTTCTCCTCCGCGCCCACCTTGAGGCCCAGGTAGATGAGCACCGGCGCCGCGATGAAGATCGAGGAGTAGGTACCGATCACCACGCCGAACATCATGGCGTAGGAGAAGCTGGCGATCACCTGGCCGCCATAGATCACCAGCGCCAGCAGGGCGAGCATGGTGGTCACGGAGGTCATCACGGTGCGCGACAGCGTCGTGTTGATGGCGAGGTCGAGAAGCTCGTCCGTCGGCATCTTCTTGTAGCGGCGGAGCAGTTCGCGGATGCGGTCGAACACCACCACGGTGTCGTTCAGCGAATAGCCGACGATGGTGAGGATGGCCGCGATCGAGGTCATGTTGAACTCGAGCTGCGTGATCGCGAAGAAGCCGATCGTCAGCACAAGGTCGTGGAGCGTGGCGATGACCGCGCCGACGGCGAGCTGCCATTCGAAACGGAACCACAGGTAGACGAGCACGCCGAGGACGGCGAGCACGACGCCGAGCGTGCCGGACTGCACCAGCTCACCGGAGACGCGCGGTCCCACCACCTCGACGCGGCGGAACTCGTAGTCCTTCTCGAAGGTCGACTTGAACCGCTCCTGCGCCCGCTGCTGGGCGCGCTCGCGCTCCTGCTGCGAGTTGCCGGGCTGCAGGCCGAAGCGAATGGACACCTCGCCCTTCTCGCCGAATTCCTGGACCTCGACCTCGCCCACGGCGAGATCGGTGGCCGCCTCGCGCACGGCCGCGATGTCGGCCTTGCCGGTCTTCGACTGCATCTCGATGAGCGTGCCACCGGTGAAGTCGATGCCGAAGTTCATCGACACGCCGAAGAAGCACACGACCGCCAGGACGGACAGCAGCGCCGAGAAGGGGAAGCTCACGCGCCGGAAGCGCATGAAGCCGAACTTGGTGTCGTCGGGAATGATCCGCAGGAGCTTCATGGTCGATCTCCCGTCAGAACGGCAACTTCACGGGCTTCGCCCACCGATACCAGAGCGCGATCATCATGCGCGTCATGGTCACCGCGGTGACGACGGTCGTGATGATGCCGAGGATCAGCGTGACGGCGAAGCCCTTGACCGGGCCGGAGCCCAGGAAAAACAGGATGGCGGCGGCGATGAACATCGTGACGTTGGAGTCGACGATGGTCGCGAAGGCCCGTTGGAAACCCGCCTCCAGCGACGAGATCATCGATCGTCCGAGGCGCGCCTCCTCGCGGATGCGCTCGTAGATCAGCACGTTGGAGTCCACGGCCGTGCCGATCGTCAGGACGATGCCGGCGATGCCCGGAAGCGTCAGCGTGGACCCGATCAGCGACATCAGCGCAAAGATCAGGATCACGTGCACGCCCAGCGCCACGTTGGCGAAGAAGCCGAACGTGCCGTAGCTCACGAACATGAAGCCGACGACGAGAATGGTCGCCACCCAGGACGCCTTCTTGCCGGCCTCGATGGAGTCGGCGCCGAGACCCGGGCCGACCGTGCGCTCCTCGACGATTGTCAGCGGCGCGGGCAAGGCGCCGGCGCGCAGCAGGACGGCGAGGTTGTTGGCCTGCTCCACCGTGAAGCGTCCGGAGATCTGGCCCGACCCGCCGGTGATCGGCGTCTGGATGCGCGGCGCCGAGATCACCTTCTTGTCGAGAACGATCGCCAGCGGGCGGCCCACGGCCTCCGTGGTGACCTGGCCGAAGCGCTGGGCGCCGCGGATGTTGAACTTGAAGTTGACGATCGGCTCGCCGCTCCGGCTGTCGAAGGCCGG
Organism: uncultured Alsobacter sp.; assembly: GCF_945952055.1. Lineage (GTDB taxonomy): Bacteria > Pseudomonadota > Alphaproteobacteria > Rhizobiales > Beijerinckiaceae > Alsobacter. The sequence goes on along the minus strand of NZ_CAMFHB010000018.1, from coordinate 271 downwards.
CTGCGCGTCGATCAGGTCCTCGCCCTGCACGATCACGCGCCGCTCGATCTGCATCGAGCCGCCGCCTTCCTCGGAGGACGGCAGGACCTCGACGTCGCCGGGCGCCGCGCCGGGCTCGGCAACCAGCCGGAACTCGAGCTGCGCCGTAGTGCCGAGGATCTCTTTCAGCCGGCGCGGATCCTGCAGACCCGGGACCTGCACGAGAATGCGGTCGGCGCCCTGGCGCTGGATGTTCGGCTCGGTCGTGCCCAGCGCGTCGACGCGCCGGCGC
>NZ_CAMFHB010000017.1 GCF_945952055.1 uncultured Alsobacter sp. | reverse complement strand
GGACACGCAACCACTGAGTAGGTCACCGCTCTAGTCCTGCACTCTTCAGCTCGACGACGCCACTTGGCCCGTGACGCACGCGTCCGGGGATGACCCATGGACATCGTCCATATGAAGGAAGGCGCTCATCTCCGGCAGCAGCAGACTAGGGACCTGCCATCCTGACGGTGCAACCATGGCCCTGACCGACGCGCTCATCTGCAGCTCACACACTGTCAGCGGCGTCATGCCGGGGGGACCCGTGCCCGCGCGGCATGGTTTTTCCGAGCGCGTGCGGGCATGCGCCGACGCCGGGTACACGGGCATGTGCCTGCACTTCCGCGACTACCGGGCCCTGCGGCAGGAGGGACACCAGGACGTGGACCTCAGGTCGGTCCTGCAGCGGCACGGCATGTCAGACATCTCCCTGGAGTTTCTCGTCGACTGGTTCCTCGAGGGAAGCGCCGCGGCCGTGGCGCAGGCCGATGAGGCGACGGCCTTCGCCGCGGCCAGGGCCTTCGGCGCGCAGAGCCTAAACGTCGGGTCGGACTTCCAGGGGCGCGGCATCCCGCGCCACGTCCTGAAGTCCCGGTTCAAGGCACTGTGCGCGCGTGCGGCGGCGCAGTCCCTGACCATCGCCCTGGAGATCGTGCCCTGGAGCGATGTCCGCGACGTGGAGACGGCCCTCGACGTCATCGACGGATGCGACAACGCCGGGCTCGTGATCGACAGCTGGCACGTGTTCCGCGGGCACATTCCCCTGGGCGATGTCACGGCGATCCCGGCCTCCCGCATCGTCTCCATCCAGATCAATGACGCGGCGGCGACCATCGAGGGGCCCCTGCAGGAGGATACCCTGCGCCGGCTTCCGTGCGGGGAGGGCAGCTTCGACCTGGCGGCCTTCCTGGACGCCCTGGACGCGGCCGGCGCGTCGGTGGCACCGAGCGTCGAAATCATTTCACCGGTTCAAGCGGCCCTGCCGCTCGGGGACGCCGTACGGCGCTCCTTTGCGGGGGCGCGCCGCCTGCTCGACGAACACCTGCGCAAGGCTGCGGTCCGCTAGTCCATTCGGCCGATGCCCAGCCAGCCATGTCCGGCAGAGTGAGCGACGATCGCAACCGCGCCTTCAGCGGCGCAGCGACCACTCGGGGCCCGACATGCTCAGCGAAATCCTGATCATCGCCATTCGCGGCATCGCGATCGGCTCGATCTTCGCCACGATCGCGATGAGCTTCAACATCGTGCATGGCGCGACGAACATCTTCAATTTCGCCCAGGGCAACATGTTCATCCTCGGGGGATTTGCCGCCTACTTCTTCGCCAACCAGACCGGGCTGCCCTGGTGGCTCACGATGATGCTGGTCAGCAGCCTGGGGATCGCCGCGATCGTCGCCTTCCAGGGCTATCTGACGCTGCTGCCGCTGAGGTCGTCGGTCGAACAGGATTCCTGGCTGATCTCGACGGTGTCGGTGTCCGTGATCATTGGCGCCCTGCTGATGATCACGCAGGGTCCGTTCGCCTATTCCGTCTCGGCCATGCTGCCGCCCTTCCAGCTGTTCGGGACGCGAACGCCGGGCGCCTACGGGCTCGCCATCGTGCTGATGCTGTTCTGGTTCGTGGCCCTCCGCCTGTTCCTGCGCAAGACGTTCCTGGGGCTGGCAATCAGCGCGCTCTCCCAGGACTTCGACGCGGCCCGGGCCGCCGGGCTTCCGGTCCGCCGGCTGCAGCTTATCGCTTTCGCCATAAGCGGCCTCATGGTCGGATCGGTGGGGTTCCTGGTGGCACCGGTCATCTCGGTAAACCCGGACGCAGGACTGCGGTACGTCCTCAACGGGTTCGTCGCTTCCGTGGTCGGCGGGATCGGCAGCTATGCGGGCACCCTGATCGGCGGCCCGCTGGTCGGGGTCACCGCGATGCTGACGGCGTACAAGATCGGGGGCGCCTACCAGGACCTGGCGTCCCTCCTGCTCCTCGTCGGCATCCTGATGCTGCGGCCGCAAGGCCTGTTCGGCCGCGTCACGGCACGGCGGGTCTGACATGGCCGTCGTCGAAAAGCACGCAGCGATGACGGCAAGCGGTGTTTCGGGCCGGAAGGCCGGCCGGTTCAACTCCGATCTGCCGCAGGTCTGGATCGGCATCGCCCTCATCGCCCTCACCGGCTTTGGGCCATCCCTGCTGGGCAACGAGTACTGGATCCACACATTCCAGCTCGTGAACATCTACATCGGCGTCGCGATCTTCCAGAATTTCCTCTTCGTCGACGCCGGGCAGAAGTCGTTCGGCCAAGGCGCCCTGCTGGGGATGTCGGCCTACGGCGCCGCCATCGTCTATGGGCTCAATGGCTGGCCGCTCGCCGCCGCAGCCGTCTTCGGCATCGGCGCGGCCATGGTCGGCGGCCTGCTGTTCGCCCTTCCTGCCTTGCGCGTCCAAGGGTTCCACCTCGGCTTCGTGACGATGAGCGCGGCGATCGTGTTTCCGCAGCTTCTCGTCACGCTCGACAAGTGGACGAACGGCATCAACGGGATCAACGTCAAGATCCCGTTCCTCACGCAGGAGCGGGCGTTCGGCCTGTCCCTCATCGGGCTCGCCATTGCGATCTTTCCGATGCTGGCGCTCGTGACCCACTATGCCATCCGCAGGTCGCGGCTCGGTCGCAGCATGTTCGTCGCCGCGCTGAGTCCCGAGGCGGCACGGGCGCTGGGCATCCGGCCGGGCGTGATGCGCTTCATCGCCTTCCTCATCGCCGCCGTCGGCACGGGCGTCGCCGGCCTCCTCTACCTGCCGGCCGTGGTGTTCGTGAGCCCGCAGGGCTTCAACATCGAGATGTCCTTCATCTTCTTCTTCGCCGTCGTCGTCGGCGGTCGGGGACAGATGTTGGGGCCGGTCGTCGGCATCTGGATCGTCTACATCCTGCCCAACATCCTGCTGGCGCAGTTCATCGAGTACCGGCTGCTGGCCTATGGCTGCCTCACCCTTCTGGCCGTGATGATCTTTCCCGACGGGATCGTTGGCTCGCTCGAACGCCTGCGGGCGCGGCGCCGGAGCACCGGAGGAGGAGAAAAGGCGTTCCGGATCGACAACTTCCTGGCAGACCTCGATCGGCGTTCCTTGACTTCCAGGCCGCAGGACGAGGTCATCGTCGAGGTGATCGGCGGAACGAAGAAGTTCGGCGAGGTCGTGGCGATCGACTCCGTGAACCTGAAGGTCCGCAAGGGCGAGGTTCATGGCCTCATCGGAGCGAACGGGTCCGGCAAGACCAGCCTCCTCAACGTGCTGACGGGATTGAGCCGCCTGACCAAGGGGTCGTTCAAGATCAACGGCATCGACGCAACCACGATGGCGGCCGACCGGATTTCGACGATGGGACTGGGACGGACGTTCCAGACGCCGCGGATCTTTCCGCAGATGTCCTTGTGGGACAACCTCAGGATCGGACTGGACGCGCGCACGGAAAACCCGAGCGCCGAGGTGGCGGCCCTCGCAGCGCGGCTCGAAGAGGCCGTCGGCGAGGACAGCGCGGCCCTGCTCTCCCACGGCCAGCGTCGCCTGGTGGAAGTGATGCGCACGGTGCTGAAGGAGGCGTCGATCGTACTCCTCGACGAACCGGCGGCCGGCCTCTCGCAAAGCGAACGGCAGCATTTCGCCGAGCTCGTCCGGTTCCTCAGCCGGAAGATGGGGAAGACCGTCATTGTCGTGGAGCACGACCTCGATCTCGTCTGGAACATCGCCGACACCATCACCGTGCTCGAGCAGGGGAAGGTCGTGGCCTCTGGGGCGCCGGTGGCGGTGGCCAAGGACCCGGCCGTCCAGCATATGTTCGTCGGAGCGCGGCATGCTTGAAGTCACCAACCTTGTCGCCGGCTATGGGACCGTTCCGGTCCTGCGCGGCGTGTCGCTGGCCGCCAACCCCGGAGAGATCCTGCTCATCGGAGGCGAGAACGGAGCCGGCAAGTCGACGCTGCTCAGGGCCATCGCCGGCTTCAACAAGCCGGACAGCGGCACCGTGGTGCTAGACGGAAAGCCCATCACAGGGATTGCGCCCGAGACCGCGGCGCAGATGGGACTGCGCCTGGTCCTCGACGGCCACCGCGTTTTTCCGGAGCTCAGCGTCTTCGACAACCTGCGCATGGGTGCCGCGGCACGGCGCGGAGACCGGGCCGGCTTCGAGCGCGCCGTCGAGGAGATCTACACGATCTTCCCGATCCTAAAGGAGAAGCATCGCCGCTTCGCCCGGGACCTGTCGGGCGGGCAGCAGCAGATGCTCGCGCTCGGGCAGGCCTTCATCGCACGGCCGAAAGTCCTGCTGTGCGACGAACCGTCCATGGGCCTGGCGCAGGCCCTCCTGCCCACGATCCTGGCCTTCTTGCGCAAGTGGGCCGAGACGGGCACGGCCGTGGTGGTCGTCGAGCAGCACCTGGCGGTGACGGCGCCCTATGCCGACCGCGCCATGATCATCGAGCGCGGACAGGTCAAGCTCAGCTGCCGGGCCGACGAACTCGAAGCCAGACTGGCGGGCGAGCCTGTCGTCGAAGCGACCTGAGCGATGGCGCCCATGGCAGGGACGCAGGGAGGCATTTCCCCGGAGACGACATACTCCGGCGAGGTCGATGCCGCCTGGATCGACGCCAACGCCCACATGAACGTGAGCTGGTACGATCGCGTGTTCGACCTTGCCGAGCTTGCTCTGTTCGCGCGGATCGGAATCGAGGATTCCTTCATCGCACGCACCGGCCACTCGCTGTATCGCCTGGAGCGATTCGTCCGGTACGAACACGAGCTGCTGCAGGGCACCCGCATCGCCGTGCAGAGCCGGATCGCCTGGACGGATTTCAAGCGCATCCATCACCAGCATGAGCTGATCGACGTCGACCGGCGCAGGCGCGCCGCCTTCGTCGACGGACTGTCAATCCACGTGGACCTCGGATCACGTAGGTCCTGCCCCGTCGTGGCAACGGAGGTGCGCGAGGTACTGGCGGCCCTTGCCCGCCGGCACGCGGCACTCCCGGCTCCGAAGGGCATTCCGCCGCGCGACGAGAGGCACAGGTTCGGCTCATGACGACAGAGTTCGACTATGTGATCGTGGGAGCCGGTGCCGCGGGCTGCGTGGTGGCGGCCCGCCTCGGAGAAGTTCGGGACGCGCGGGTCGTCTTGATCGAGGCCGGCGGGAGCGACAGGAACCCCATCCTGCGTCTTCCCGCCGCCAACGTTGCGACCGGGACGGATCCGCGGTTCAACTGGTCCTATGAGACCGAGCCCGTCGCCGAACTTGGAGGGCGTCGCCTCTATTGGGCGCAGGGCAGGATCCTCGGCGGATCCGGATCCATCAACGGCATGATGTACATGCGGGGGCACCGCACCGATTACGACCGGTGGGCGCGGCTGGGCTGCGCCGGATGGGACTATGCGGGCGTCCTGCCTTACTTTCGGCGCTCGGAAACAAACGAGCGCGGCGAAAGCGAGCTCCACGGCGGCAGTGGTCCCCTCCAGGTTTCGGCGGGACAGGGCACCGCGCCGGTGTGCGACACCTTTCTCGATGCTGCCGCCGCGGCAGGCTTCCCCGTCGTGGGCGATCTCAATGCCGATGTCCCGGAGGCCTTCGGGCACGTCGACATGACGATCGGGAACGGGCGACGATCCAGCACCTCGCACGCGTTCCTCAGGCCCGCGCTGCGCAGGGGCAACATAACGGTCGAACTGGACGCAGCCGTCGCCCGGATCGTGCTCGAGCGCGGCGTGGCGCGCGGCGTGGAGTTCGTCAGGAACGGCCAGAAGCACCAAGTCCGTGCGAGCCGGGCAGTCGTCCTGTGCGGGGGCGCGGTGAATTCGCCGCAGCTCCTGATGGTGTCGGGCATCGGCGATCCGCAGGCCCTGCGCAAGCACGGCATCCAGACGCAGGTCGAACGGCCGGCGGTGGGCCGCAATCTGCAGAACCATCCGATGTACAAGCTGATGTTCGCCGTCAGCGAGCCCGTCAGCGCGTACACCTACGCGAGGCCGCTGGGCGCGGTAAAAGCCGGCCTGCGCTACGCGCTCACCAGAAAGGGCGTCTTCTCGCGGGGGCTGTTCCCGACCTCGGGCTTCTTCCACGCGGATCCGGGCGACCCAGCCAGCGAAATCCAGGTCTGCATGGCGCCGGCGATCGTGGTCCGCAGGCGTCCGGGCGTGCTGGGCATCCTCCCGACGGAACACGGCTTCACGCTTCTGCTCAACCACGGTTCACCCTTCAGCCGCGGCGAGGTGCGCCTGCAGTCCGCCGACCCGCTCGCCAAGGCCGCGATCTCGCCCAACTACTTCTCCGATCCGCGGGACATCGGCATCCTGGCGCGCGGCGCGAGGCGCGTCCACGAGATCGTGGCGTCGCCCCCCCTCGGCCGGATGATCAGCCGCGTCATGCAGCCAGCCCGCCCGACACCCACGGTGTCCGACATCGAGGACGACATCCGGGCGACCACGGTGACGCACTACCACGCGGTCGGGACCTGCCGCATGGGGAGCGACGACGACGCCGTGGTGGACCCGCAGCTGCGCGTGCGCGGCGTCGAGAACCTCTTCGTCGCCGACGCCTCGATCATGCCCGTGCTCGTCAACGGGAACACCTACGCGGCCTCGATCATGATCGGCGAGAAAGCGTCCGATCTCATTCGGGCCCACCACTGACAGCGTCCAGGCAGGACAGGAGAAGGTCGATGGAGAAGCGCTACCTCGGAGGCTCCGGCCTCGAAGTGTCCGTCGTCGGGCTCGGGTGCAACAATTTCGGCGGCATGATTAAGTCGCTGGACCTCGAGGGATCCCGCAAGGTGATCCATGCCGCGCTCGACGCCGGCATCACCCTTTTCGACACGTCCGACAGCTACGGCGCCAACGGGGGATCGGAGATCACGCTCGGCGAGGTCCTGGGTGCGCGCCGCAAGGACATCGTCCTGGCCACCAAGTTCGCCTCCCCGATGAACCGCGAGAAGAGCAGCCGCTACAACGGGTCGCGCGGCTACATCATGCAGGCCGTCGAAGACAGCCTGCGTCGGCTGAAGACCGACACCATCGACCTCTACCAGTATCACTTCCCCGATCCCGCGACGCCGATCGAGGAAACGCTCCGGGCCCTCGACGATCTCGTGCGCCAGGGCAAGGTGCGCTACATCGGCTGCTCGAACCTCGCCGCCTGGCAAGTCGTCGACGCGAACTGGACGTCGCGCTACTGGGGCCTGAACCGGTTCCTGTCGACTCAGGCCGAATACAACATGCTGGCCCGAGGCGCGGAGAGCACCCTCTTCCCGGCACTGCGCGCCACCGGCCTGTCCCTCCTCCCCTATTTCCCGCTGGCCTCCGGCCTGCTCACCGGCAAGTACCGACAGGGCCAGGCGATCCCGGACGATACGCGCATGAGCCTCGCCTATTTCAAGGGCGGGTTGACGGACCAGCGCCTGGCGGTGGTCGAGCGTCTGATCGCCTTTGCGCAGGACCGCGGCCACTCGATCCTCGAACTTGCCTTCGCGTGGCTTAGGGCGGAGCCGCTCGTGGCCAGCATCATCGCTGGCGCCACCCGGCCCGAACAGGCGACGGCGAATGCCGCGGCCGCAGGCTGGACCTTGTCGGCGGAGGATCGTGCCGCGGTCGCGACCATCCTGGCCGACAACGGCTGACCCGGCTTCCCGGGCGTTGCAACGTCCGAACCGGTAGTCTCTTTGGACGATTGCCGGCCCAAGGCCGGATTCTACGGTCGATCATCCAGGAAAGGTCTGACGATGACGGATTTGGTGGAGCCGCGGACTGCTGACATCACCTACGAGACCGACCAACCGGTGCTCTACGAGGCCGAGGGTCCGATCGCCTGGATCACGCTCAACCGTCCCGCCTTCAACAACGCCCAGAACTCCCAGATGACCTACGCGCTCGACGACGCGTTCCAGCGTGCCGTCGACGACGATTCCATCCGAGTCATCATACTCAAGGGGGCCGGCAAGCACTTCTCTGCGGGGCACGACATCGGATCGCCAGGGCGGGACGTGAACAAGAGCTTCGAGCGGCGACTATTGTGGGCCGATCACGTCAACAAGCCTGCTGCCGAGATGCTCTACACCCGCGAGCACGAGGTCTATCTCGGCATGTGCCGGCGCTGGCGCGACATCCCCAAGCCGACGATCGCGCTCGTGCAGGGAGCCTGCATCGCGGGCGGGCTGATGCTGGCCTGGGTGTGTGATTTCATCGTCGCGACCGAGGACGCGTTCTTCCAGGACCCGGTCATCCGCATGGGGATCCCCGGCGTGGAGTACTTCGCGCACGGCTTCGAGTTGCCGACGCGCGTCGCCAAGGAATTCCTGCTGCTCGGGGAGCGGCTCAGCGCCCAGCGCGCCCTGCAGTTCGGCATGGTCAACCAGGTGGTCGACCGCGAGGTACTCGAGCAGGCCGGCAGGACCATGGCCACGAAGCTCGCGGCCTATCCTCGCCTGGGTCTCTGGCTCGGCAAGCAGGCGATCAATCACGTCGAGGACCTGCGCGGGAAGCGCACGGCGATGGACGCTCACTACCACATGCACCACTTCGCGCATGCCCAGAACGACCTGACGACCGGCGATCGTCTCGGCGGACAGGATGCGAGGAGCATGGCGGCTGCCAACAAGAAGCAGGCCGAGGGCGGCTAGGCGCCGCCTGCCAGGCCCGGACGAGGATCGTACCGTTGGATCTCACCTACAGCGCCGAGGAAAAGCAGTTCCGGCACGAGGTGCGGACGTGGCTGGAGAGCAACATTCCGGCCGAACCGCTGCCCTCTTTCGATGCGTCGCGCGAAGGCTTCGAGGCGCACCGCGCTTGGGAGCGCCGGCTCGATGCCGGCCGCTGGGGCATGGTGACGTGGCCGCAGGCCTATGGCGGACGCGCGCTGAACCTCATCCAGTGGCTGATCTTCGAAGAGGAGTACTATCGCTCGGGCGCGCCGCTGCGGGTGAACCAGAACGGCATCTTCCTGCTCGGTCCCACGCTCATGGAATACGGCACGGCCGAGCAGAAGGCGCGCTTCCTGCCGCCCATGGCCGCCGGTGACGAAATCTGGGCGCAGGCCTGGTCCGAACCGCAGGCCGGCAGCGACCTCGCCGGCGTCGCCGCCTCGGCCACCCGCGTCGGCGACACCTATGTCCTGAAGGGCCACAAGATCTGGTCGTCGCGCGCGGCGTTCGCCGACTGGGCGTTCGGCCTGTTCCGGACGGATCCCGGGTCGCAACGGCACAAGGGGCTGTCCCTCATCTTCTTCCCGCTGACTGCGAAGGGGGTGCGCGTCCAGCCGATCCCGCAGATCGACGGCGAAACGGGGTTCGCCGAGATCTTCCTTGACGACGTCGAGGTTCCTGCCTTCAACCGGCTGGGCGGCGAGGGTGACGGCTGGTCCATCTGCATGGCGACGGCAGGCTTCGAGCGGGGGCTGATGCTGCGGTCGCCGGCCCGGTTCCAGGTCGCAGCGCGCAAGCTGGTCGAGCTCTACCTCGCTCACCGGGACGCCGTTGAGCCGTCCGTGGAAGCTGCCGTGCTGCAGGGTTTCATGGATGCGGAGGCCTACGCGCTGTCCATCTACAGCACCGCGTCCCGCCTCGCGGCCGGAGGGCAGATCGGCGCGGAAGCGAGCACCAACAAGATCTTCTGGTCCGAGATGGACATCGCGCTGCACAGGACGGCCCTGTCGATCCTGGGGGCCCGCGGCGAGCTGCTGCGCACCGCGCCGGCCGCCGGCGACGTCGGCAAGTGGCTCGATGGCTACTTCTTCTCCCTGGCCGGACCGATCTATGCCGGCTCGAACGAGATCCAGCGCAACATCATCGCCGAGCGGATGCTCGGCCTGCCCCGGGCCTGACGCCATGGATTTCCGCTTCACCGACGAACAGCTCATGATGGGCTCCGTCCTGCGCGACCTCCTGGCCGATCTCTGCCAGCCGGCGGACCTGCGCCGGTTGATGGCTGCCGGAGCGCCGCGCGACGAGCGGCGCTGGAGCGCCATCGTCGAGATGGGCGTCGCCGGTGCGCTTGTCGCCGAAACCCAGGGCGGCCTGGGGCTTCAGCCGGTCGACTTCGTGCTCGGCGCCGAGGCCTGTGGCCATGCCTGCCTCCCCGAGCCTCTCGTGGAGAATGCCGGGGTTGCACTGCCCCTTCTGGCTGCCCTTCCGAGCGAGGCGACGCAGCCATGGCTGGCCGCGGGACTGGCAGGCGAAACGACCATCGCCATCCAGCATCCCGTCAACCCGTTCGTGGCGGATGCCGACACCGCGGGCGCGCTGCTGCTGGTGACCGATCACGGGCTGCATCTCGTCCCCAGAGAAGCCGTCCGGCTCACCGTGCAGCCCAGCGTCGATCCGTTTCGGCGCCTGTTCACGACCGACTTCGACCCGCCGGATTGGCCTCCGCTCGTGGGGCCGGATGAAGCGGATCGACTTCTGGCCGCAGCGCTCGACCGGGGTGCCCTGTTTGCCGCCGCCCAGTTGCTCGGCATCGCCCAGCGCTGCGTCGATCTCGCCGTGGCCTATGCCAAGGAGCGCCAGCAGTTCGGAAAGCCGATCGGCTCCTACCAGGCGGTCAAGCACCACCTGGCGACGGCGCAGGTCAAGATCGAGTTCGCCCGACCCGTCGTGCACGCTGCGGCCGCCTGCCTGCCGCAAGGGGACCTCTTCTCCCGGGCCCGCATCTCCCACGCCAAGCTGGCCGCCGGCGAGGCGGCGGACCTCGCCGCGCGCACGGCCATCCAGGTGCACGGGGCCATGGGCTACTCGTGGGAAGTCGACGTCCACTTCTTCCTGAAGCGCGCCATAGCCCTCCAGACCTGGTGGGGCACCCCTGCCCTGCACCGCGGCCGGGTCGCCCGGCGGGCCTATACCGGGGCGCTGGGACCCGACGCAACCTTCCCCATGGAAAGCAGCCATGCCTGAGGCCTACATCATCGACGCCGTCCGGACTCCCGTCGGCCGCAAGAAGGGCTCGCTGGCTGCACTCCATTCAGCCGACCTCGGCGCCATCCCGATCAAGGCACTCATTGAACGCACCGGCGTCGATCCGGCCGCCGTCGACGACGTCGTCTACGGCTGCACGGAGACGGTCGGGAGCCAGGCGGGCGACATCGCCCGGACGTGCTGGCTGGTGGCCGGCATGCCCGAGCACGTGCCCGGCGTCACGGTGGACCGCCAATGCGGATCGGCCCAGCAGGCCGTGCACTTCGCGGCCCAGGGCGTCATGAGCGGCGTGCAGGACCTCGTGGTGGCGGGCGGCGTCCAGAACATGAACGCCATCCCGATCATGACCGCGATGATCGTGGGCCAGCAGTTCGGCTTCCCGACACCGTTCGCCACCTCGCCCGGCTGGCTGGCCCGCTACGGTGACCAGGAGGTCAGCCAGTTCCGCTCGGCGGAGATGATCGCCGAGAAGTGGGACTGCTCCCGCGAGGAGATGGAAACCTTCGCGCTGGAGAGCCATGCCCGCGCCATCGAGGCCATCGACAAGGGGTACTTCTCGCGAGAGATTGTGACGGTGGGCGACTTCGCCACCGACGAGACACCGCGAAGGGACACGAACCGGGAGAGGATGGCCGCCCTCAAGCCGCTCACCGAGGGGGGGCGCGTCACGGCCGGCGTCTCGAGCCAGAACGCCGATGCGGCAGCTGCGCTGCTCATCGCCTCGGAGCGTGCCGTCAAGGACCACGGCCTCACACCGCGCGCGCGGATCCATTTCATGACCGTACGGGCGGCGGATCCCGTCTGGATGCTGACCGCCCCGATCCCGGCGACGCGCCATGCCCTCGCGAAGGCGGGTCTGACGGTGGACGACATCGACCTCTTCGAGTGCAACGAGGCGTTCGCTCCCATTCCGCTCGCATGGATGAAGGAACTCGGCATCCCGCGGGAGAAGGTCAACGTGAACGGGGGGGCCATTGCCCTGGGGCATCCCATCGGCGCGACCGGGGCCAGGATCATGACGACCCTGCTGAACGAACTCGAGCGGCGCCAGGGACGATACGGGCTGCAGACGATGTGCGAAGGCGGGGGACAGGCCAACGTCACGATCATCGAGAGGCTCTAGACATGGCCGTCTATGCGTTCGAGGGAATCGTGCCGGTCGTTCATCCCACGTCCTACGTCCATCCGTCGGCGGACCTCATCGGCGACGTGACGATCGGACCGCGCTGCTACATCGGTCCGAGCGCCTCGCTGCGCGGCGATTTCGGCCGGATCACGGTCGAGGGCGACAGCAGCATCCAGGACAACTGCACCATGCACACCGGCTCCGGCTCGGACTGCATCGTCCGGCGCGGCGCTACCATCGGACATGGCGTGATCCTGCACGGGTGCACCGTCGGGACCAACACGCTGGTGGGCATGAACAGCGTGATCCTGGATGGCGCGGTGATCGGCGAGGAATGCCTCGTCGCGGCGCTGAGCCTCGTGAAGAACGACACGATGACGCCCGACCGCTGGCTGATCGCCGGCAACCCGGCCAAGCCGGTGAAGGAGCTGGTCGAGACGGCCATCCGGTGGCGAAACGACGGCAACGGCGAGTACCAGCGGCTCGCGGACCGTTGCCTCGCGGGACTCGTCGCCTGCGACCCGCTCACCGAGGCCGAGCCGGACCGCAAGCGGAACGCCGGCATGGCCCGTGCCGTCCGCCTGTCGCCGTCCAAGTCATAGGGATCCGGAGCCATGCAGAGACTTTGCGAAGGCCGCGTCGTCATCGTGACGGGGGCCGGCCGTGGCCTCGGACGAGCCTATGCGCTCGGCCTCGCCGGGGCCGGGGCGAAGGTGGTCGTCAATGACCTCGGCGTGGGAACGCATGGCGACCCGACCGTGGAGACGCCCGCCCAGCAGGTCGTCGACGAGATACGCGCCGCCGGCGGCGAGGCCGTCGCGAACTTCGACGACGTCGCCGACTGGGAGGGGGGACGCCGCATCGTCCAGACGGCCGTCGAGGCCTTCGGGAGCCTGCACGCGGTGGTCAACAACGCCGGCTTCGTCCGCGACCGCATGTTCGTGTCGTGCACGCCCGAAGAATGGGACGCCGTCTTGCGCGTCCACCTGCGTGGCCACTTCTGCGTGAGCCGCCACGCCGTCGATCATTGGCGCGCCATGGCGAAGGCCGGGCAGCGCGTCGATGCGAGGATCGTGAACACCTCGTCCGGCGCAGGCCTTCAGGGCAGCGTCGGGCAGAGCGCCTACTCGGCGGCGAAGGCGGGCATCGCGACGCTGACGCTCGTCCAGGCCGCGGAACTGGGCCGCTACGGCATCACCGTAAACGGCCTTGCCCCCAACGCGCGCACGCGGATGACGGAAACCGCCTTCGCCGAAGCCATGAAGGCCCAGGAAGGCGCGTTCGACATCTATGCACCCGAGAACACGGCGCCGCTCGTGGCCTGGCTCTGCAGCGATCGGTCCGCTTCCGTGACCGGCCAGGTGTTCGAGCTCATCGGAGGCAAGATCAGGGTCTGCCTCGGGTGGACCGATGGCCCCGAATTCGACCTTGGCAGCCGCTGGCCGGCCAAGGACCTGGGCGACAAGATCCTCGAGCTCGTCGCCAAGAGGCCCGCGCCGAAACCCGTCTACGGCGGCTGACGGCGCAGCCCATCTGGCACGCACCGCGACAATGTCAGAGGCCGGATCGGGCCGTCAGGAACGCCCCAAGACCTCCGCTCGCAAGACAGTCTTTTGGACCTTGCCTTGCGGGCTCGTCGGCAGCGCGGCGCGAAACTCGATGCTTCGCGGGACCTTGAAGTTGGCGATGGTCTGGCGCGCCCAGGCGATGAGCTCCTGCTCGGTGGCGCTGCGGCCTGGCCGCAGGACCACGAAGGCCTTGCCAACCTCTCCCAACCGCTCGTCCGGGACGCCGATCACGGCGATCTGCCCCACGGCGGGATGGGCGCTGAGGAGCCTTTCGATCTCGGCCGGGTAGCAGTTGAATCCGCCCGTGATGTACATGTCCTTCAGGCGATCCTCGATCCTCAGGTTCCCGTTGGGATCGATGTAGCCGATGTCCCCGGTGTGCAGCCATCCCGCCTCGTCGATGGTGCGGGACGTGGCCTCCGGATCCATGAAGTAGCCGCGCATCGTGATGTAGCCGCGGATCACGACCTCGCCGTGCTCGCCATCGGGCAGGAAGGTCCCGTCCTGCGCCATGATGCGGACCTCCGTCTCCGGGAACGGCTTGCCGCAGGTGTTGGCGATCACCTCGTCGTCGTCGTCGGCCCGACACATGGTGCCATAACCGCCGCACTCCGTCAGGCCATAGCCGTTCACCACGCCGGCGAACCCGAGGTCGGACCGCATGCGCCTGATCAGCGTCGAGGGCACCACGGCCCCCCCGGTGATGCCCAGCCTCAGGCTGCTCGTGTCGTAGGAGGCGAGATCGGGCAGTTGCAGCATGCCGTGGAAGATCGCGGGCGGCCCCGGGATCACCGAGATCCGTTCCGCCGCGACGCGCTTCAGGATCTCGGCGGGATCATAGGTCAGGTGCGGCATCAGCACCGCGCCCCGCATCATCGAGACAATCGCCCCGGAGCGGTAGCCGAAGGCATGGAAGAACGGCGGGATCACGAGAATGCGGTCGCCATGCCCGATGCCCACCCGCGTGGCCCAGGCATCGATCGCCCGCAGGCACTGGCGATGACCGTACATCACGCCTTTCGGGTAGCCGGTGGTGCCGGACGTGAAGAGCATGTCGCACAGGTCGTCGGGCGTCACTTCGGCCGTGCGCTCCTCGAGTTCGCCGTCGCCGATCGCCGCTCCCCGGGCCAGGAACTCGTCCCACGGCAGGTCGCGTCCACGCGCCTCGTCGAACACGACGACGGCGCGCAGCGGTGCGCGCGCCTCCCGCTCGAGCATGTCGGGATAGTACTGTCCCAGGAACTCGCCGGCGCAAAGCATCATCGTGGTGCCGCTGCGCCGGATCAGCTCGGTCACTTCCGTCGCCTTGAAGCGGGTGCTGCAGGGGATGAGCACGGCTCCGGCACTCAGGAGTCCCAACGCACCCACGAACCATTTCCAGGAATTGGGGCTCCAGATCATGACCCGGTCGCCCTTGGCGACGCCGGCGGCCATGAAGGCCTTCGCGGCCTGCCGGCGCATGGCGTCCAGTTCGACGAAGCTGATCGACCGCTCACCGTCCTCGATCGCCGTCTCGTGCCCGTATGTCTGCGCGGCCCATACGCAGAGGTCCGGGATGGTCGTGAAGTCCGGGGGCGAGACGTTCGGGTCCATGCTGAACCTGCTGGCCCGGACGCGGCGCTCCGCACCCGGGAATTGAGCCTTCCCGTTCGATAGTCGGCCCATCCATCATCGGCATCGTCCGAAGGGACGAGTTGTCCGCACGCACGCTGGGCTAGGTGTACGATAGGGGGCATGGACAGGCCCTTGCCGCAAGGAGCTGCGCATGACGGCTGGCCTGTTTTCCCATCTTCCCGACCTGCACGGGCGTGTGGCCATCGTCACGGGTGGAACCAAAGGGATCGGGCGGGCGATCGCGACGGGGCTGCTGCACGCCGGCGCAAACGTGACGATCTGCGCACGCTCCGAACCCGAGACCCTGCCCGAGGCGATGGGCAGGCGCGCCCATTTCGTCGCGTGCGATGTCCGGCAGGCCGCGGCCTGCCGCAGCCTCGTCGACGGCGTGGGCGAAGCGCAGGGTCGGGTCGACATCCTGGTCAACAATGCGGGCGGATCGCCGCCCGCCGATGCGGCGACCGTCTCCCCGCGGTTTTCAGAGGCCATCATCGCGCTGAACCTGCTCGCACCGCTGCACCTCTCCCAGGCTGTTCATCGCTGGATGAATGCGCAGGCCGAAGGCGGATCGATCGTCAACATCGCCAGTGTCGTCGCCGAGCGCCCCGCTCCCGGAACCGCGGCCTATGGCGCGGCAAAAGCCGGCCTCGTGAACCTGACGGGCACGTTGGCGCAGGAGTGGGGTCCGCGGATCCGCGTCAATGCGATCATCGCGGGTCTCATGGAGACGGAGGACACCGCCCTGACCTACGGCTCAGCGGCGGCACAGCAGGAGCTTGCGGCGAACCTGCCGCTGCGGCGCATGGGGCGCGGCGAGGACATCGCGGCGGCGGTGGCCTTCCTGTGTTCACCCCTCGCCTCCTTCGTCAGCGGCGCGACTCTCGAGGTCCACGGCGGGGGCGAGCCGCCCCTGTTTCTCGACATCATCAAGCGTCATGCCGGCGCCTGAAGGAAGACTCCCAGCCTCTTCTAGTCTGAATGAATGATGCCAGCTGGACCGCAGGCGTTGATCGTCGGTGCAAATCAACCGGAGGGAGGATCCGCATGAAGATCGCATCAATGGGACGCAGGGCCGGCCTTCTCGCCATGGTCTCCACCATCGCGCTGGCGGCGAGTGCCATGGCCGCCTCGGCCCAGGAGACGATCAAGATGGGCGGCATCGTGTCCATCACGGGCGGCGGCGCCTCGATCGGCAAGGTCGCCACGATCGCCTGGAAGATGGCCGTCGACGAGATCAATGCGGCGGGCGGCATCAACGGCAAGAAGGTCGAGCTGGTGCTCGCCGACACCACGACGGATCCCACCCATGCCGTCAGCGAGGCGCGGCGCCTCATCAGCAACGAGAAGGTGCAACTGCTGGTGGGACCGGCCACCAGCCAGGAGACGATCCCGATCGTAGCCGTGACGAACGAGAAGAAGTTGGTGCAGGTGTCGACCGCAGCGTCCACCGACCTGACGCCTAAGTTCGGGCCCTACCACTTCTCGGACTCGGTGACCGGCCTCAACCAGATGAAGGCCAACATCGACTACGCGCTGGACGTGCTGAAGCTGACGAAGCTGGCGCTGATTTCCGACAACGGCGGCATGTCGAAGGCGGCGGTCTCCGACATCGTCGCCTACATGAAGTCGCGCAAGGCCGATCCGGTCATCATCCAGGAATTCCCGTTCCGCGCCGAGGACATGACGCCGCAGCTCTTCTCGATGCGCAACGCGGGGGCCCAGGCGATTCTCATGATCAATTCGATCGGCGACGACTCGCGCAAGCTGCTCGAAAACCGCGCCGACATCGGATGGGACGTCCCGGTGCTGGCCAACCAGACGATGACCAACTACGCCGTGGGCAACGTGAAGATCCTCGGCGAAGCCGCCTTCAAGAACGTCTACAGCACCCAGTTCGTCGGGATGACCTATTGCCCGAACGACCCTGTCGGCGCCTCCGAGTTCGCGAAGTTCGCAAAGCGTGCTGCCGAGAAGGTGCCGGACCTTGAACGCATGGGCGGAGCGCCGTCGCTGATCCCCTATTACATCCAGCCCCTGATCCTCGCGGATGCCGTTCGCGGCGCGGGAACGACGGATGGTGACGTGCTGGCGAAATGGATCGAGCAGAACGCCGGCAAGATCAAGGTCTCGATTGGCCCGCTCGACGCAAGCGACAGCAACCACTTCCTGCCCTCGCCGGCCGCGATCAAGGTGGTCAAGACTCCCTACAAGCTCCGCTCGGATGGTCTCGCGGAGCGCGTCGACTGTTCCTCCTGATCAACTCCCTCCCAGGACGAACATCCTGAGGCCCTGCGCTCGCGCAGGGCCTTTTTTCTTTTCGTCGTTTTTGCATCGACTTCATAAATCGTCATGTCGATGAATTTTTGACACTGCCATTGAGTATTTGACACGGCGTTGAATTTGCGACAGAGTCAGTAACAGACAAGATGATGGGGAGGGACGCATGCTCAAGCTGACGCGCTCACCGAACTCCGTTGCCGAGAGTCGAATGTTCTGAGATCGCTGTCGCGAACCCAATGACGTCACTGACATCGCTGGACAAGTAAAACCGCGCCATAGAGCTTGCGGAAAGGGGGATTCATGTCTTTCTATTCGAGACCAGCAATCGCATTCGGCCAGCTCATGAACGCCGTGACGCGCTCTTTGACTGATGGCCAGCCAGTGTCGACTGCGCTTGCGATCGTGCGCGACCACTTCCAGGCTGCGGACGCCGAGCTGGTCGTCACCCGCAGAGGCCAAGAGCCGACAGCGTACCGAAGCGTCGCCGACGATATTCCCGAGTCGGTCGACGACGACGGCGAATACACGTGTCGCATGGCCCAGACGCAAGAAACGAGCGGCGACGTGGACTACACGATGCGCCTCTTCTTCGGGCCGGACGCCGCTGCGTTCGAGAGGGATGAAGAGGATCTCCTCGGCGTCGTGCTGAACCAGATCGTCAGGGCGCTGGAACTCGCGTCGAGGATCGACACGCACGCTGTCGAGCGGGCTCTCTACTCGGACGCGCTGGACAAGCTCAACGTCGGCGTCATCACCGTCGACGCGGCGGGCAAGATCGTCAGCTCCTCGCCTGTCGCCGAACGGTTCCTGCGCGCCCGCGACGGCCTCCAGATCCAGTCCGGCAAACTGCGGGCCATGCTCGGCACCGAGGACAAGGAACTCCAGGCCTCGATCCGGCTCGCGTCGCAACGCCGCCCGTCGGGCGAGGCTGGTCCGTCGAAGGGCCTGGCCCTCACGAAGCTCTCCGGATCGCGAACCCTGGGAATCATGATCCGGCCGGTCCCGTCGTCGTCGGGATCGAGCAACGCCGTGGCGATCTACGTCCGTGACTGCGACAGCGTCCCCGAGGTCGAAAGCGAGTTCGTCCGCCAGATCTTCGACCTGACCCCTGCCGAGGCGGCCGTCACCCGACGCCTGACCGCGGGGCTGTCCCTGGAAGATGCCGCGCACTCGTTGGAGATCAGCAGGAACACCGCGCGGGCCCACCTGCGCTCGATTTTCTCCAAGAGCGGCATCACCCGCCAGACCGAGTTGGTGAGGTTGGTCCTCAGCAGCGCCGTGGTGCTGGGCGAGCGGCCGGCCCAGGTGGCGTGAGGGCGACAGCAGGGGTTCGGAGGCCGAACCTTTGTGGCTTGGCTCGGACCTGCTTGGGCGTCTCGCTAGCATTCGAATGTGGCCACCAGCCATTTGCGCGAGTGGCGATCGACCTACGGGAAATCAGTCCTGCGATTAGTAGAGCCCACCTGACCCCGATGTAAGCGTTCCACTCGCCTGCCAGGGAGGAGCAATGCTGGGTACAGAGTACGTATCGGGAGGCGCGGTTCCTGGTTTGAAGGCTTCCAAGATGGCGGTATTGCCATTGGCTCGCATTCCGGTCTGCGGATCGACGTGGATAAGTTTGATGCCCGGAGGGACGCGGAACGGCGTCGCCGGCTTATCCTTCAGGGCAGCCGTCATGAAATCGCGGAAGATCGGAGCGGCATACTGAGCAGCGCCAGCTGAAGTGCCAAGAGACTTTGGTGTGTCGTAGCCCATGAAGACTCCCACCGCCAGATCAGGTGAAAAGCCTACAAACCACAAATCTTTGGCGTCATTGGTCGTTCCCGTCTTGCCCGCCAAGGGTTTGCCGACCGAACTCACCACTCTGCCTGTTCCCGACTGAACAACGCCCTCGAGAATTGAAACCATTTGATATGCTGTAAGCGGGTCGAGAACTTGAGCGCTGTTGTCTGTAATCTTCGGTTCTGCTTGGCCAGTCCATGCGTCGGCGCTACAGGCTTCACAGACGCGCTGATCGTATCGAAAAATTGTCCGGCCGTGCCGATCCTGGATCCGATCTACGAGTGTCGGGCGGATGCGCCGGCCCCCGTTGACCAGCATGGAATAGGCGGCCGTCATACGCATGACCGTCGTCTCGCCGGCCCCGAGAGACATGGAGAGCAACGGCTGCATGTCGTCGTAGATACCGAAACGACGTGCATATTCGGCGATCAGCGGCATGCCGATGTCGTTGGCCAACCGCACCGTCATTTGATTTTTTGAGAACTGGATCCCGTACCGGAGTGTGTGCGGACCGGTCGACTTCCCGTTGGAGTTCTCCGGGCGCCATATGCCGACACCCGGCCCCTGATCAATTTCGATCGGAGTATCCATTACGATGGTGGAAGGGGTGTAGCCGTTGTCCAAAGCCGCGGCATAGACGAACGGTTTGAAGGACGACCCAGGCTGGCGGAAGGCTTGGGTCGCGCGATTGAAGACCGACTCGTTAGAACTAAACCCTCCGATCATCGCCAGCACGCGTCCAGAGAACGGCTCCATGGCAACGATGGCGCCATTCACCAGCGGCAGCTGACGCAGCCGAACTTGGCCAGCATGTCCGGCCATGGGCTCGACATAAACCACGTCCCCGACAGAAACGGCTTGGGAGGCCTGCTTTCGGCCAGTCCAACTGAAGCCCTCTCCAGATAGCGTCACCACCTCGCGTGCGGCACTCAACTGGCCAGAGCCGTCCCGAAGCGGGTGGAGTCCAAGCTTGGCGCTACTGGCACTGACGTCCAACACCACGGCGAGACGCCAAGGAGCGATGTCGCTCAAGACACGTTGCGCCCCAATCGCGAGGCCCCAATCCGTCCCGGTCAGCGCAATATGATCAATGGGTCCCCGCCACCCGCGAGTTTCGTCGTAACGAACCAGCCCATCTACGAGCGCCTTGCGTGCTTGAAGCTGCATTTGCGGATCAATGGTTGACCGCACCGACAGCCCACCCTCAAGCAGCTTTTTCTCGCCATAGCGATCTTGGAGTTCGCGGCGAATCTCTTCCACGAAATAACTTGCACCAATGTTGGTAGCGGAAACCGTTCGGGAATGGACATCCAGCGGCTGCTTCTTCGCAACGTCCGCAGTCACGCGGTCGACGTAGCCGTTCTCGACCATACGATCGAGGACGTAGTTGCGGCGCTCTAGGGCTCGGTCTCTGTTTCGAAAAGGATGCAGATCACTCGGCGCTTTCGGGAGTGCTGCCAAATAAGCAACCTCGTGCAGCGTCAACTCGTCGACCGACTTGTCGAAATACGCGAGCGCCGCAGCGGCCACACCGTAGCTGCCCTGTCCAGGTAACGGGGCGCCCAAGTATATCTCGTTCAAGTACAGTTCAAGAATCTTGTCCTTGGAATAGATCTTCTCAAGCTTCAGCGCGACCAAGGCCTCCCGGATCTTGCGATCCAGTGACTGCTCAGAACCGACTAAGAAGATTTTGGCAACCTGCTGCGTGATCGTCGACGCTCCTTGTGGGCGCCGGTTGCCGCCCCGGTTTCGGAAGTTCGCGATTGCGGCTCGGGCCAGGCCTTCCGGATCAACCCCAATATGCGTGTAGAAATTCTTGTCCTCGGCCGAGATGAAGGCCTTAATCATAAGCTTGGGAACTGCCTGAATCGGCAGATAGAGGCGGCGTTCGCGAGCAAATTCAGCAATGACGCGGCCGTCGCCAGCATGCACGCGGGTCATCACCGGGGGCTCATAATCCCGCAGCTGAGCAGTGTCCGGCAGATCGCGCGAGAAATGCCAGACAAGAACTCCCAACGCTGAACTGCCGATGACAAAGGCGATTGCGCCGGCCGCAAACAGCCAACCGAAGAATCTCATGATGTACCGCATCTGCTGCGTCAGCCTTGAGTGCCCCAGGCATGAAGGCGCTCCATCGTCGGGAAAGGTGCCATGGGCGGGTTGAACCGAGGCGCCAGGAGCATGGGCGCGACCCGTTCGATAACGTGCCCGGTGACCGCTCCCGAGTTCCAGGCCGCGGCGGCTTGGCCGAAGGTTTCCGGAATGCCTTGAGGTTCGTCCATTACTGTCAGAAACAGGTACTTGGGCGCGTCCGCCGGTACGATCGCCATGAACGTCGTGAACAGCCTGTCGTGAGCGTAGCGGCCATTGATCACCTTCTCGGCCGTGCCCGTCTTGCCGCCGACGAAATAGCCCGGCACCGCGGCTCTGGAGGCGGAGCCTTTGACGGCGTTCAGCCTCATGACGTAGCGCAGCGCCTCGCTTGTCTCCGGCTTCACCACCTGCTGCGCCTGCTCTGACGCCTCTGGTGTACTCCGCTTGAGGAAGGTCGGACGGATCAGCTTCCCCCCGTTGACCAGGGCTCCGACAGCCATCACGGCCTGGAGCGGGGCGACGGCCAGGCCATGCCCGAACGCAATGGTCATCGTGTTGAGCTCACCCCAGCGCGAGGGCACGATGGGAGCAGCGCTTTCGGGCAGTTCGGTCCGGAGACGATCCAGCATGCCCATCTTGCGCAAGAACTCCTGATGTCCCTGCACGCCCACCATCAGGGCCATCTTGGCCGAACCAATGTTGGATGAGTGCACGAACACCTCGGGAACGGTGAGGCTGCGGCCGGTGCCGTGATACTCATGGATCGTCTGCTTGCCCCAGCGAAGGACACCCGTACTGGTGTCGAAGGTCGAGTTGATCCCCACCTTGCCGGAATCCAGCGCCATCGCTGTCGTCAGCGCCTTCAGCGTGGAGCCCATCTCGAACACGCCCACGTTGATGCGGTTGATGCGGGCCGGGTCGAGTGCATCGGCGGGGTTGAAGGGATCGAAGTCCGGCAGTGAGGAGAGGGCCAGCACCTCGCCGCTGTTGACGTCGTAAACGACGCCCGCCGCGGCAGCCGCCTTGTACTTCCGCAGACCTTTCTCGAGCTCTTCCTGCAACGCATGCTGAACTCGCAAGTCCAGCGATAGCGTCACCGGCTTCAGATCTCCTCTTTCGATGTTGAGACCGGCTCTGCTCAGATCGTCGAGTCCGTGGGTGTCGAGGTATTTCTCGATTCCGGCAATACCTGTGCCGTCGATGTTTGTGGCCCCAAGCACATGGGCGGCCAGCCGACCATTGGGATAGACCCGCTTGCTCTCGGGCCAGAAACCGACGCCAGGAATGCCCAGTCGATGCACTTCAGCCTGCTGCCGGGGTGTCACGTGGCGGGCAATCCAGGCAAATGCCTTCTTGGATGCAAGCTTCGCGCGCAGATCGCTGGCGTTCAGATCAGGGAAGACGCCGTTCAAAAGCTCGGATGCCTCATCGGGATCAACAATGTTGCGTGGCTCGGCAAAGATTGAAGCTGTGCTGACGCTCGTTGCGAGAAGCTGTCCGTTCCGGTCCACGATGTCGGGACGCAGAGCAACCACGCCAGGGCCGCTCCGCGTTCTCGCCTCACGTGCGAGGTCCGGTGAGAGACCTAACGCCATGAGGCGCCCTGCGATGACCAGGAAGACGACTGTGAACGCTATGGAGATCAGGCCAATTCTGGGTCCAGTCTTCGCCCCATCGATGTAAAACAGACCGCGTGGCAGAGTTTCTGCCAGCCTTTTTTCATTTTCATCCAAGATCGACATGCGTAGATCGGTGGGTTCGCTGAGTATTACATGAATTCGTGGAGCGGGTATGCTCCCCGCGAATTCCCAGTGCATGGAGTTCCGAGCGTCCGGAGAGCTTTCACGGCGCTGCGTTGACGGTTAGCCAGGAGAGGCCTA
Source organism: uncultured Alsobacter sp. (assembly GCF_945952055.1). Classification (GTDB taxonomy): domain Bacteria; phylum Pseudomonadota; class Alphaproteobacteria; order Rhizobiales; family Beijerinckiaceae; genus Alsobacter. The sequence goes on along the minus strand of NZ_CAMFHB010000017.1, from coordinate 92,395 downwards.
TCCGTCCAATTGATTTATTGGGTAAAAGCATAAGGTCATGTTATGCGAGTGACTCTTCGGCAGCTCGAGGCTTTTGCGACGGTGGCGAAGCTCTCCAGCGTGACGGCCGCTGCGGAACGAATGGGACTGAGCCAGCCTGCCGTCAGCAGTCTCCTCAGGGAGTTGGAGCGAGCCTGCGGGGACATTCCCCTTCTCGACCGATCGAAACGTGTCATTCGCCTCACGGAAGCCGGACGCGAAACGCTGCGGCGAGCCGAACTGATTCTTGGAGAAACGGCGACCCTGATTGAGGAGCTTAGGGGCTTGCAGGAGGGGCACGTCGGTAGCGTCAGCCTCGCCTGCACGGCGGCTGTCGCGAGCTCGATCCTGCCGAAGATGCTCCGCCAGTTCAGGGCGCACTATCCGCGCTGGCGATTTGTCATCCACGATATTCTCCCGCAGGATCTCGTCGATACGGTCCTGAATGGCAGCGCCGACTTTGGCATTGGGACTGTTGCGTCTCATCCCGACCTCGACAGCGTCCGTCTCTCGTCAGACGTCGTCAGTCTCGTCGTTCCCGCACAATCCGCCCTGGCGGACCGGAAGAGCTTGCGATGGGATGAGCTTGTCGGACTGCCGACCATAGCGATGCGCAAGAGCAATGTCGTGAGGCCCATTCTGGATGGGATCCTTGCCGCACACGGGACGGACTTCCAGCCTCTGATTGAGGTCTCGCTGCTCTCGACCGCTCTGGCGCTTGCATCCGAGGGACAGGGATATGCAATCCTGCCCGCGTTTCTGATCCCGGAACAACTGCGCGCTGGGTTGTCCGTCGTGCCCCTCACTGACCCGATAATAGAACGGCCGCTGTCCCTCTTCTCCAGGAAAGGTCGGGTTCTCTCACCAGCCGCGGAGCGCTTTCACGAAATCGTCAGCAAGACCTTTGAGGGTTCCTGAAGTCGGTAGGCTCCCAGCGAACCACCGTTCCGCCACCGGAGCCGGCCCCGGAGTGCAGCCGGTGCCTCCTCCGTCGTCCTTTGGCTCTACGGACCGGCCGACGATCCCTTGGCGACGCCGGCTGCGGGACGGACCAATTGCGGCAGCCTGGGGGATTTCACCAGGACCTGGGCTAGACCAGCCCGGCCAGCGCGTCCTTGTCATACCCGACCATCTCCGACAGCCGGCCGTCGCGCAGCTTGATGGCCCATTCGGCATCGGCGAGCAACGCACGCCCCACGGCGAGCAGGTCGAACTCGCCACGCTCCAGGGGACCCTTGATCACGTCGAGCGATGCTGGCGCTGCAGCGCCCAGCCCGGGCCGAGACAGGCCGACCCCGCCGACGGCGATCACGGGCCTGCCGCTCAGCTTCCGCGTCCAGCCGGCGAGGGTCAACTCTGAGCCTTCGAAGGCCGGTTCCCAGGCCCGCCGCGTCGAGCCATGGAAGATCGACACGCCGGCGTCGACCAGCGGCTCGAGGATCTCGGCGAGTTCGCCCGGAGTATCGGCCAGGCGGGCCGCGTAGTCCTGCTGCTTCCACTGGGAGAAGCGGAAGGAGATGGGGTAGTCTGGCCCGACCCGATCGCGGATGGCCGACACGACCTCGACCGCGAAGCGCGTGCGCGCCCGCCGGTCCCCGCCATAGCGATCGGTCCTCCGGTTCGTGGCCGACCACAGGAATTCGTCGATCAGGTAACCGTGGGCCCCGTGGATCTCGACGCCGTCGAAGCCGAGGGTGCGCGCGTCCTCGGCCGCCCGTGCGTAGGACTCGATCACCGCTGCGATGTGGGCCTCTGACATGGCCGCCGTGGCCTCGGGGTGACCCGTGAAGGCATTGAGGTTCTCGGACGGCCCCCATCCGGGTACCCCCGGCTCTGGCCCCATCCAGGACTGGCGGAAGCTGCCCGTGTGCCAGAGCTGGGGAAACATGCGGCCGCCCGCGCCGTGCACGGCATCGATGACCCTCTTCCAGCCGGCGAGCGCCTCGCCGTGGAAGACCGGAACCTTGTCGTAGCTGGCGGCGCTCGGGTGCCCGACATAGGTCCCCTCGCTGATGATCAGTCCCACCGCAGCAGCGGCCCGCCTCCGGTAATAGGCGGCGACCTCCTCGGTCGGACATCCGTCCGGGCAGGAATAGCGGGACATCGGCGCCATGACGATCCGGCTCGCCAGGTCCAGACCCGCGACGGACGTGGGACGAAAAAGGCCGTCGAGGACTGTTGCGTCAGCGGACACGCTGGCCTCGGATCTCCCGCCCCGCCCGCATCGTCTCGATGAACGCCTCGAGGGGGGCCGGCTCGCCGATCGGTTCGGAGGGCGCGCCCTTGCGGCTCCAGTACGTTTCCCAGCTCGGGAAGAGATCGTGGAAGGACCCCTCGTACGGCTCCCGTCCCGGCCAGCGCATCTTGCGCGAGCCGATCGGCGGGCGGTTCAGGTCGGTCGCGTACCAGTAGAGCGGTTGCCGCTTCGCGAAGCACCAGCGGCCGTCCACGCGCCGATAATGGTCGTAGTACATCATCTGCATGATGACCCATTCGGCCCCGGTCTCGTGCTCGTTCTTCGAGTAGACGACACCGACGGCCTCCTCGGTCCCGATGAACTCGATGATCGTCGTTCCGACGTGGTGCGACGTGCCGTCGAACTGGCGGCGCATGGTGTCGTCGAGCCAGTCGCGGAGCGCCTGGCGACCGGACGAGCCGCGTCCGACCTTCACGTCGGGCACGAAAAGATTGGCCATGGCGTCCATGTCGCGCATGTCGAGCGCGAGGGAATATTTCGAGATGAGCTGGCGGATTTCGTCGCGGGACTCGATGCGGTCGAGTCGCCTGAGGATCTCTGCTTGCACGTCGTCCATGGCCACCCTCTTCAGAGCCGTCGTGTCTTTCGCATCAGGACTGCCAGTCCAGTTCAGGCCCATCTCTCAGCCGTCATCCCCGGGCTTCGGCCCGGGGATCCACGACTTTGCCGGGGCCACTCTCAAGTCGTGGATGGCCGGGCCGAGCCCGGCCATGACGTGGAGAGGGTGGCGCAAGCTGGACCGGGAAAGCCATTCACGAACTCTCAGAAGTAGAAGCGGCCGACGATGTCCGCCACGCAGCCGGGCTTCGCCTGCCCTTCGATTTCCATCGTGATCCGCACCGTCGTCTGCACCGCGTTGCCGTCCAGCAGATCGGCCCTGACGAGTTCGCCGACGGCCCGGATCCGCGAGCCCACGGGCACGGGCGCGGGAAACCGCAGCCTGTCGGCACCGTAGTTGATGCCCATGGTCATGCCTTCGGCACGGATGAGATCCGGCAGGACCATGTTGATCAGCGAGAAGGTCAGGTAGCCGTGCGCCACCGTCCGCCCGAAGGGCCCGTCCTTGGCGCGCAGGGGGTCCACGTGGATCCACTGGAAGTCGCCCGTGGCCTTCGCGAAGCGGTCGATCCGCTCCTGGTCGATCGCGATCCATGGGCTCGCCCCGAGCGCGGTTCCCACCGCAGCGACCGCCTCCGATGGAGAGCGAAAGACGAGCCCCACGTCTCAGGCCCTCTGGCTGGAGACGGACACGACCTCGCCCGTCATGTAGCCGGAGTAGTCGCTGGCCAGGAACATCATCACGTTGGCGACCTCCCACACTTCGGCAGCCCGGCCGAAGGCTTCCTGCGCAGCCAGGGCCTCGAGTTCGCCGGGGCCGGCGGCCTTTTTCAGGAATTCGTGCATGGCGATGGAGGGCGACACGGCATTGATGCGGATGCCGTGCTCCGCGGCCTCGAGGGCGCTGCACCGGGTGAAGGCCATGACGCCGGCCTTGGCAGCCGCATAATGGGATTGGCCCTTCTGGGCCCGCCAGCCCAGGACGGACGCATTGTTCACGATCACGCCGCGCCGGCGAGGGATCATCTTGCGCAGGGCGGCACGGGTCATCCGCATCGTGCCGGTGAGGGTCACGTCGAGCACCAGGTCCCACTCCTGGTCGGTCATCTCGACGACGGGCTTCAGCCCACCCATGCCCGCATTGTTGATGAGGACGTCGATGCCGCCCAGTTCGGCCTCTGCAGCCTCGACGAGCGCCTGGACGTCGTCCTCGCGGGTGACGTTGCACAGGCGCGAATGGACGGACGGGCTACCGGGCAGTGCGCGCAGCTTGTCGGCCGCTTCGCCCAGCCGGCGCTCGTGGATGTCCGAGATCATGATGGCCCGGCATCCCTCTTCCACCGTCCGCCGCGCCGCGGCGAAGCCGATGCCGACGCCTGCGGCTGCCGTGATGAGGACGGTGCGGCCGGACAGAAGGCCATGGCCCTCCACGTAGCGCGGTTGCAGCATGCCAGTCGATCTCCCGTTGCCGCCCTCAGCGGGCGCCCTTTGCCTTGTCGAAGTCGGCGTCGCGCTTGGCCACGAAGGCGTCCCGCGCCTCTTGGGACTCTGCGGTGAGATAGGCTTGCGCCGTGAAGCCCTGTTCCCAGCGGTACTTGTGCTCGAGGTCGCCGTCCTCGATGCCGTTCAGGGCCTCCTTGGCGAGGCGGATGATGGTCGCGCTCTTCGACGCGATCTTCGCGGCGATGGCCATTGCGGCGGCACGGAGCTCGTCGCGCGGGACGACCTTCTCGACCGCCCCGAGCCGGTGCGCCTCGGCCGCGTCGATGGGCTCGCCGGTGAAGTACATCTGCCGGACTTTCTGGACCGGGAACAGCCGCTGAAGGTGGGCGCCGGCCCCGAGTGCGCCCCGGTCGACCTCGGGGACGCCGAAGGTCGCATCGGGCGAGCAGACGATGACGTCCGCCGAGCCGCAGATCCCGATGCCGCCGCCCAGGATATAGCCGTGGGCCGCGACGATGACGGGTTTCAGGCCGCGGTGGATGGCCCGGAAAGTCTCCCAGTTTCCGGCATTCACCTCGGGAATTCTCTCGGGGTGCCGCTGCAGTTCCTTGATGTCGACGCCGGCGCAGAAGCCACGGCCCTCGGCACGGATGACGATGACCCGTACGTCCGGATGCCTCTGCAGCGCGTCGATTTCTTCCGAGAAGCTGCGCCAGCCGATGCTGTCGAGCGCATTGACCGGTGGGTTCTCGATCACGAGTTCCGCGATGCCGTTCTCGATGGCGGTCCAGAATTGCTTGGCCATGCCCGTTCTCCCTCAAGCCACCGGCGCCAGCGACGACACCGCCGAAAGGCGTCCCACGGCCTCGCGAACGATGCGCGAGACCAGGTCCTCACAGCTCTCGAGGCGGTCGATCATGGCCGCGGCCTGTCCGCCCGGGAGCAGCCCGTGGTCCGGATCGCCGGACACGACGCCACGCTGCACGAGGGTGGGAAGGTTCGGGGCCATCACCGTCTGGGCAAACGTCGTGTCGCCGTTCGAGAGCACCTTCACGGCCAGCTTGGCCATGTCCAGCGCGCCAAGGCCCGACTGGCGCCCCCAGCGTCGGGCATACGCGATGCTCATCGCAAGGCGCGCCGGCATCGACATGCCCTCCAGTCGCCGGATCTCGTCGTTCTCGATGAAGCGCTGGGGCAGTCCGTCGACGGCGGTCGTCACGCGGATGACCGTAGGATCCTTGGTCGCGAGATAGCGGTCGAGGGCAGACCTCGGAACGGGTGAATCGGTGGTCATGAGGAAGCGCGTTCCCATCGCGATGCCGACGGCCCCGTAGGCCAGCGCCGCGGCCAGGCCGCGACCGTCGAACATGCCGCCGGCCGCCACGACCGGGACCTTCACCGCGTCCAGAACCTGCGGGAGAAGAATGGTCGTCGGCACGGCGCCCGTGTGGCCGCCGCCCTCTCCTCCCTGGACGGTCACGATGTCCGCCCCGAGTTCGACGGCCTTGACCGCGTGCTTCACGGCGCCGACGGTGGGCATGCAGACGACGCCTGCATCCTTCAACCGGCGGATCACCTTGGCGTCCGGCCCGCGGCCATAGCTCACGGCGCGGACCCCGTGCTTGATCACCCCGGCGATCACCTCCTCGGCGTTCGGCTGGAACATGTGGAAGTTGACGCCGAAGGGGCGATCCGTGAGCGCCTTGATCGCCAGCAGTTCCTTCTCGACCTCCCCGGGCTCGGTGGTCGCACCCGCGTAGAATCCGAAGCCGCCGGCGTTGCAGGTCGCAGCCGTCAGCCTCGCGTCCGCCACCCAGCCCATGGCGGTCTGGACGATCGGATAGCGACAGCCCAGCCTGTCGCACAGAAGCGTGTGGAGTTCTGCGGTCATCGGCCCTGCGCCCGTAACGTCATGCCCTGTCCCTTGGCCCCATCGCAGGGGGCCAACATCGTCCGAATGAGGTACGGCCGGTCAGTAGAAGACCCTGCCGCCGTTGACCATCAGTGTCTGCCCGGTGATGAAGCGCGCCTTGTCGCTCGACAGGAAGACGACCGCGTTCGCGATGTCCTCCGGATCGCAGAGTTCTCCCATGGGGATGGCGTTGCGGGCCCGCTCGTAGGAGTCCTTCGGGATGCGCTGCATGGCCCGCGTCTTCGTTGGCCCGGGACAGACGGCATTGACGTTGACGCCGAACGGTCCCAGTTCGCGGGCCAGCGCGCGGGTGAAGCCCAGCACGCCGGACTTGGCCGCGGCGTAGTCGACGCAGCCGATGTCGCCGTTCATGGCCGAGTCCGAGGAGATCGAGACGATCTTGCCCGTCCGCCGCTCCCGCATCGCCTCCACGACCTGGCGCGAACACATCAACGTCGTCATGAGGGAGACGTCGACGACGAAGCGCAGCGTCTCCGGCTTCGCCAGCCAGAACTCCGAATAGTTCTCGCGTGCGGTCTGGCCGATGTTGTTGAGCAGGATGTCGACGGGTCCGAGCGTTTCACGGACATTGGCGAAGGCGGAGACCACCCGGTCTAGGTCCGTCATGTCGCCGACCACCGACGTCACGCGAGCGCCTGCGGAGCGGAGCATGTCAGCCGTCTCGGCGAGCGCATCGGCCTCGCGGTCCAGGATGCCGAGATCGGCCCCCTCCCGGGCGTAAGCGAGCGCACAGGCCCGCCCGATCCCGTTGCCGGCGCCCGTGACCACGGCGACCTTGCCCTTGAACTCTGCCTCGCTCGCCATCGCGGTCGCTCCTTCGTTTCATTCCGTGGGGTTTGCCCGGCCGAACCACCGCAGGGCGTGGTAGGACAGGTCGTCGGGCCCCGCTCGCCCTGGCGGGCTTCCGGCCGCGAAGTCCTGGTACGCCTGCGCCGAGACCTCGCGTTTCACGGCCCAGTCGAGCGTGATCGAACGGCTCAGGAATCGCCACGCTCCGCCGGCCTTGCGGTAGCGGTCGAGGCTCCGGCTGCCCGTGACGATCTCATGGGGCGCGTCGCCGCCGGTGCGGTGGTAGTTCAGCTTGTGAACCTCACCCTCGGCCTCGTCGCCCCTGACCTCGAACAGCGCGTGCACAACGTAGTGAACGGTCGTGTCATAGGCCGAGACCGCCCGGCGGACGAAGGCGACATACTCGTCCGGGCCGCCCTGGAACATGTCGCCGTGTTTCTCGTAAGCCTCGTCGTCGTAGAGGCTGCGCAGCAACCCGAAGTCCCGCCGGTCGACGGCCCGCGAATAGGTGACCACGAGGCGGTGCAGGGCCTCGCGGGCGGTCAGCTCCTCCATCGTCGCCGGCACGATGCCCATCAGCGACCTCCCGTTCCGCGCGGCTCGCGGGGCATTCCCAGGCCCTGCTCGGCGAGGATGTTGAGCTGGATCTCGTTGGTGCCGCCGTAGATCGTGTCCGCGCGGCTGAAGAGGAACAGTTGCCTCAGCCGGTCCCGCCGCGGGTCGGCGTCCTCGATCGTCGCGACGGGGCCCATGACGTCCATCGCCAGGCGGCCGAGATCGCGATGCCAGTTGGACCAGTGGTACTTGTAGCCGAGGGCCTCGATGCGGGCCTCGGCGTCGGTGCCCTCGGCGAGCACCCGCATGGCGAGGTAGCGCATGGCCCGCAAGCCCACCCAGGCGCGCGCGATCCGCTGGCGGATGACGGGCGACCGGTCGGCACCCGTTTCGCGGGCGATCTCGCAGACGAGGTCGAGCTCCTGTGCGAAGGCCATCTGCTGGCCCAGCGTGCTGATTCCGCGCTCGAACCCCAGGAGGGCCATGCCGATGGACCACCCCTCTCCCGGTTGGCCGACGACGTCGCGCGCCTTCGCCCGCGCCCCGTCGAAGAACACCGCGTTGAACTCGGTGCCCCCGCCGATCTGGCGGATCGGTTGGATCTCCACGCCCGGCTGGTCGAGCCGCATCAGCAGGAAGATCAGGCCCTTCCGCCCGACCGATCCCTCCTCGCACCGTGCCAGGACGAAGATCCAGTCGGAAAGATGCGCGAGCGACGTCCAGACCTTCTGTCCGTGGACGACCCAGTCGCCGGTCGCGGCATCGAGCCGGGCGCGGGTTGACAGGCTGGCGAGGTCGGATCCGGCCGAAGGTTCGGAGTAGCCCTGGCACCAGAAATCGGTTCCGGCACGGATGCCCGGCAGGAAGCGTCTTTGCTGGTCCTCGGTGCCGAAAGCCAGCAGCGTGGGCCCCACCAGGCCTTCCCCGATGTGACCCAGGCGCCCGGGCCCGCCGGCCCGGGCGTACTCCTCCTGGAACGCGACCTGCTCCGCGACGGAAAGGCCGCGGCCGCCCCATGCCTCCGGCCAGCCCGGGCACGTCCACCGGCCGGCGGCGAGTTCGCGCTCCCACTCCTTGCGAAGCTCCGGCAAGGCGTCACCGTCGCCGGCGTGGCCGCGATGCTTCAACGGCAGGAAGCGCCCGACGAGGTGGGTCTCCATCCAGTGGCGGACCTCGGCCCTGAGGGCCGCGACGGGATCCTGGCTCATGACCCCACTCCCGCGCGCAAGACGATGTCGGCGATGGTGGAGAGATGCTCGTCCTGCCGGCCCAGCAGCATGGCGCTGGCCTGGGCCCGCTTGAAGTAGAGGTGCGGGTCGTACTCCCAGGTGAACCCGACGCCGCCATGCAGTTGGATCGCCTCCTCGGCGGCCCGGAAGGCGAGGTCGGTTGCAAGCGCCCGCGCCCCAAGGGCTTCGAGAAGCCGTTCCTGCGGCGATGCGGAGACGGCGTTCGCGGCGGCCCCGTAGACCATAGCCCGGGCTTCGGCGAGATCGATCTCCAGGCGGGCGCACCGATGCTTGATGGCCTGGAAGGAGGCGATGGTCCGGCCGAACTGCACCCGGTCGGCGATGTACGCGAGCGTGACGTCCATGGCCCCGCGGGCAGCCCCGACCTCTTCGGCGGCCAGGGCGAGTTGCGCCGTCGCGACGACCTTGGTCCAGTCGTCCTCCGAGAGGTCGCCCCGATCGATCCGCGCCATCGCCGGGACGTGCGACAGATCGAGTTCGCCGTAGGAACGGGTGCCGTCGAGACTGCGGACTCTGCGAACCTCGACGCCCTGTCCAGGTCGCAGTGCGAACAAGGCACGCCCTGTGCCCATGCGTGCAATGACGAGAAGGAGGTCCGCCACGGGTGCGTCGATCAAGGGCCCCACACGACCCGACAACCGATAGCCCTCGTTTTCGGTCTCGGCCGCGATGCCCATGAGCCCGGAGGCATCGGAAATCCCGGGCGCGGCAACCGCCGCGATGGTTTCACCGGCCGCGATACGGGGCAGCCACGTCTCGCACGCTTCAGGCGTCGAGACGTGGGCCAGCAACGCCACGGCGAAGGCGGCCGTCGACCAGAGCGGGACCGGGGCCAGACGACGCCCCGCCGCTTCCATCAGGATGACGGTTTCGACGGCGCCGAGGCCGAGGCCGCGAGACTGTTCCGGAACGGTCAGCGAGCACCAGCCGAGGTCACCGGCCACCCTGGCCCAGAGCTGGGCATCGTGCCCCAGGTCGTGGCTGAGGACCTCGCGGATGCGCGCCGAGTCGGCCATCTCGGCAAAGAGCCGGGCCGCCTCGTCACGGATCATCACCTGGTCTTCCGACAGAACGAGGCTCATCTCGGGCTGGGTACCTCTCTGACCGTCCACCTCATTCGTGGGCCACGGTCGGGACACACCATCGATCCCACGGGTTCAAGGCCCTCGACATCGTCCAATCGAGGGATGAGGCGCCGGTGCCATGGGGGCGGCTCAAAATGCGGCGGCATCCTACAAATGAACGATGGAGAACCTCCGGCCATCGGCAATGCTCGTCGTCGAGAGGGTCCGACCGTGACGCAAGCATCCACCATCGAAGCGCGACTCGCCAGCATCGAGCGTCGGCTGGGCGTGGCGGAAGACCGTCTGGCGATCTACGACCTGATTGCGCGCTATGGTCCCGCGGTGGATTCACGACGAGCCGCTGCGACCGGCGCCTTGTGGACGGACGACGGTACCTACGATTTCGGCGCGACGCCCCTGTCGGGCAGCGCCGACATCGGGGCGCTCGTCGACCGGGAGCCGCACGTCTCCTATGTGGAGAGCGGCTGCGCCCACGTCATGAGCCTTCCCGTCGTTGTCGTCGACGGTGACCACGCACGGGCCACGGGCTATTCGCGCGTCTACGTGCACGACGAGGGTCGCTGGATCGTGCTTCGGGCCAGCGCCAACCACTGGTCGTTCGTCCGTTCCGACAAGGGCTGGCGGGTCCAGAGCCGCGTCAATCGCCTCCTGGACGGTAACCGGGCTGGGCGGGACATCCTGTCGCTCGCCGACGACGAGGAGTGAGCGATGAAGCCCCTGTCCGGCAAGAGGATCGTGATCACGGGGGCCGGCGGCGGCCTCGGCGCCGCCTATGCGAGCCACGCGGCATCGCTGGGTGCCGCGGTGATCGTGAACGACATCGATCCGCAGGCCGCAAACGGGACCGCCGAAACGATCGTAGCCGCCGGGGGACAGGCCATCGCCCATGCGGGCGATATCTCGAACTGGGACTTTGCCGAGACCTTGATGGACTCGTGCATCGATCATTTCGGTGGCCTGGACGGCTTGATCAACAATGCCGGCATCCTCCGGCCCGCCCTGATCGCCGACATCACCGAGAGGGATGTCCGTCGCATGGTCGAGATCAACCTGGTCGGCACCATCGCCTGCGCGCGCGCGGCCGCCATTCGCATGAGGCAGCCGGGGCGCGGCAGCATCGTGAACGTCGCGTCGGGCTCCCAGGCCGGCGACATCGGGCTCGGCGCCTATGGCGCGACCAAGGCCGGCGTTGCGGCATTCACCTTCAGCATGGCCATGGAGCTTCGCGACTCGGGAGTACGGGTGAATGCCCTGTCGCCGCTGGCCGAGACGGCCATGGCCAAGCAGAACGCCCATCTCATGGCCATGCAGTCGGCCAGCCGCGACGTCCGCTACACCAAGCTGCCGGACCCCGGCATCAACGCGCCGGTGGCGTGCTACCTCCTCTCCGACGAGGCCGACCAGGTCCACGGGCAGGTCGTGCGGATCGCGGGGCGCCAGTTGTCGTTCGTCACCCACCCCACGATCGCGGCTCCGGTGATCGAGGGGGACTGGACGTTCGAGACTGTGGCTCACTGTTTTGCGACCGTGCTCAAGGGTCGTCAGCAAAAGCTGGGCTTGACGTTTTCGGGGCAGTTGTCATGAAGCGCAGCAGGATGCCGAGCGATGGCCGTTGGTCGGCGTTGTCAGGATGTTGTAGGTCACCGCGCCAACGTGGTCGTGGATCGCCGCGCTGCCGCGCGAAAGACGGGAAGGACAGGTCGTGAATCGTCCGGAGACTATCCTGGATAACGCGCCATCCTCCGTGGAGGCGCCCGAGGTCCTGCATCGTGGCACGGAGGCCCGCAACGGCTCCAATCCGCGCAAGGAGCTCGTCCGCGAGCAGTTGATCGACATCGCCGCGCAGCTCTTCGACAGCAAGGGCTACGCGCAGACCAGCATCAACGACATTGCGAGCGCCATCGGCCTGGGACGCTCGGCCGTGTATCACTACTTCCGCAACAAGGAAGAGATCCTCGCCGCGCTCGTCGAGGCCGAGGCGCTCGAACCGTCGCACCAGTTGCAGGAGTTGATCGAGCAGCGGGACCTGACGCCGAGCCAGCGCCTGCGCCTGGCCATCGTCGACGGCATCAAGCGTCGCCTCACCTCCGGATCGCGCTTCCTGCTGCTGTCCAGGCTGGAGGCGCAGATCCCGGAGGAACTCGGCCCCCTCTACAACCAGGGTCGCCGGGACATCTACGACTTCTACGTCCGCTGCATCTCGGACGGGATTGCCCGCGGCGAGTTCCGCCCAACGGATCCCAAGATCGCGGCGTTCGCGGTGATCGGCATGGCCAACTGGACGTCACGCTGGTATTCGCCCCATGGAGCCCTGAGCCCGCAGGAGATCGGCGAGATCATCGCGGATTTCGCCATGCACGGCCTGACGGCCCGCGACAGTGCCGTGACCGACGAAACGGGCGTCAGGGCCGCCCTTCAATCGATGCGCGAACAGATCGACTGGCTCGAGAAGAAGCTGACCTGACCCTTCAGCCCTGCATCGGCTTCTTGTCGGCGAGGAAATCCGCATAGGTGTCGTAGCGGATCAGCGGATCGCCACCGCTCCACGCGGCAATGCGGTCGAAGACGGCCTGGCGGGCCGCCTTCCAGCGCGGCGGCGATAGCTCGAGCATCGGCCCGAAGAGCGTCGGCGAGCGATAGTAGACGATGGGTTTGACCTCCCCCGGCACCGGGATCACGAATTCGCTGACATAGCCGGCCGCCTCCACGCGACGGCACGCCTCATCGTGGTCATGGACCCAGTAGCCAAGGTGCTGCAGGCCCTCATGCCCCGCGTCGAGGAACTCCCGATAGGGCGACGGTGCGTCGTTGACCTGCTGGATCAGCTCGATCTGCACGTCGCCGACATAGCCGAAGGCGAGCCGGGTCTCGACACGGACGGTCTCGCCCCGGAAGAACGAAGGATTGGGCGGCCTGCCCGTGCCCTTGTCGAGGAAGAGCCAGGGGCCGATGCCCATCTCCAGCCAATGCCGGACGGCGGCATCGAGGTCCCGAACCACGAAGCCGAGCTGGGTCGACGGTCCCAGGACGGGATTGAACGGCGGGCTACTGACCATCGCTCCGACCACCTCAGGAATAGATCTCGAACAGGCCGGCGGCTCCCATGCCCCCGCCCACGCACATGGTCACGACGCCATAGCGCGCCTTGCGCCGGCGCCCCTCGACCAAAACGTGCGCCGCCGTGCGGGCGCCGGTCATCCCGAACGGATGCCCTATGGCGATCGCGCCCCCATCGACGTTCAGCTTCGCGGGATCGATGCCCAGCGTGTCGCGGCAGTAGAGAGCCTGGCTGGCGAACGCTTCGTTGAGCTCCCACAGGTCGATGTCCTGCACGCTCAGGCCATGCTGGCGCAGCAGCTTGGGAACGGCGAACACGGGCCCTATGCCCATCTCCTCCGGCGGGCAGCCGGCCACCGCCATCCCGCGAAACGCACCCAGCGGCTGCAGGCTCCGGCGGGACGCCTCGCCCGCCTCCATCAGGACGAGCGCTGCCGCACCGTCCGACAGCTGCGACGCATTCCCCGCCGTGATGAATTCACCGGTCTTGACGACTTCGCCATCGGCAAAGACCGGCTTCAACTTGGCCAGGCCCTCGAGCGTCGTGTCGGCCCTGAACCCCTCGTCCTGCGCCAGCGTCACGTCCTCGTAGCGCGTCTCGTTGGTCTCCCGGTCGACGATCGCCTTGCGCGACGTCATGGGCGCGAGTTCCTGGCTGAAACGGCCGGCCGCATGGGCCGCGGCCGTCCGCAGCTGGCTTTCGACCGAGAACCGGTCCTGGGCCTCGCGGCTGATGCCGTATTTGCGCGCGACGATCTCGGCTGTCTCGATCATCGTCATGTACATGTGGGGCCATGCCCGCACGACCGTCTCGGAGCGATTGCGATAGACGTTCTTGTGCTTGTTCTGGGTCAGGCTGATGGATTCCACCCCGCCCGCAACCACGACCTGCATGCCGTCGTGGGCGATCTGCCGCGCCCCGATCGCGATCGCCATCAGGCCCGAAGAACACATGCGGTCCACCGTCATGCCGGACACCGACGTCGGCATGCCGGCCGACGCGGCGGTGAGACGCCCGATGTTGTAGCCCTGGGTGCCCTGCTGGGCAGAGCAGCCCATCACCACGTCCTCGACCGCCGCGGGCTCGACGCCGGCACGCGCGAGGGCCTCGCGTGCCACATGGCCAGACAATGCCGGCGCCTCGGTATCATTGAATGCGCCGCGGAACGCCTTTCCGATAGGCGTACGCGCGACCGAAACGATCACGGCTTCCCGCAAGGTCGATCTCCGAGTGTTCCAGGCCTTCGCACCACGAGAGGCCCGATCCTGAAACGGGTAAGCAACACGTCCCGCAGCGGCATCGTCTGAAAGGACTAACGGGGGTGTAGCAGAGGGTTGCGGCACGTGACTGCGATCATTCACCAGTCCAGCCTGCACCACCCTCTCCGCGTCATGGCCGGGCTTGGCCCGGCCATCCACGACTTGAGGATGGCCCCAGCAAAGTCGTGGATGCCCGGGCCAAGCCCGGGCATGACGGCTGAGGGGGGCGCGCGAACTGGACTGACACTTATCGAAACGGCTACCCCGCCCCTCTCAGGAAATCAGGATGCCGCTGTCGACGCAGACCATCTGGCCGGTGGTTCGGCGGGACTCGTCCGAGGCGAGGAAGACGGCCGCGCTGGCCACGTCCTCGGGCTCGCTCAGCCCGAGCAGATAGGCACGTTTCTGGGCCTCGAGATGGGGCTCGGTCGCGAAGAAATTCAGCACGCGCTCCGTGGCGACGGCGCCGGGAACGATGCAGTTCACCCGGATCTTGTCCGCAGCGTACTCCACGGCCATCGAGCGCGTGAGGCTGATCACGCCGCCCTTCGCCGCGGAATAGGCGTCGCGGTTGGGAACGCCCATGGCGCCCATGATCGAGGATGTATTGATCACGCTTCCGCCGCCCGCACGGATCAGGTGCGGGATTCCGTAGTGGCAGCAGTTCCAGGTCCCGAACAGGTCGAGGCGGATGGTCTGCCAGAACACGTCGGATGGCGTCTTCGTGACGGGGCCGTCCTTCGGGGACGATCCCCCGGCATTGTTGTAGAGGATGTCGAGCCGACCGAAGGTGGCTACCGTGTTCTGCAGCGCTGCCTCGACGGAAGCTTCGTCCGTGACGTCGGTGTGGACGAAGATCGCCGAACCGCCCGATGCGAGAATGGATGCGGCGATGGCCTCGCCCTCTGCCCGCCGGCGACCGGCGACCGCCACGCGGGCGCCTTCGGCCGCAAAGCGACGACAGGCGACCTCGCCGATCCCGCCGGTTCCGCCCGTGATGAAGGCCACTTTCCCGTCCAGCCTCGATACCATGTCGTTCATCTCCCGGGCGATTGACGGACAGCGCCGGTGGCGGCGCCGACCTGGGCGCCGACCTGGGCGACGATCTCGCCCACGGCTCGGCGCACGTCGCGGCGACCATAGCCTAGTCTGGCAGTCTCGGCCGGCTCCGGCTCGTAGGCCAGAACGCTGCCGCGGCCCGGCACGATGAACGCGTCTGGCAGAAACGGGTGCTCCTCGTCCCGGGTCTCGAGCCGAACCGACGAGCCGGCGGCATCGAAGAACATCTGGAAGAAGTCCCTGAAGCTCAGGTTCTCGTCGCCAACGAGATAGGCCCGGCCGGATTCGGCGTGATGCAGGGCACCCGCGATCGCCTCGCACAGAGACCGCACGGACATGTAGTTGGTCCCGCCGGGTGGGGCGAAGAGCGGAATGTCGGGACGGTTGCCGCTCGCCCAGGCGAGGAGGTTCTCGTACCGCCTCGCCGGCACTCCCGGCAGCATGCCCACGATGGAAGGCGGATTGAGAGTGGAGACGTTGAACTGCGCGGTGGCCAGGGCCCGTGCGCCCTCGTCCGCAAGCTGGCGGGCGCGCACATAGGCGTTCGTCGCGGCGAGCCGGGGCATGGCCTGATGATAGTAGCTGCCGATATGGACCACGCGCGAGACCCCCGCCTCCCGGGCCCGCTTCACGAAGCGAGGCACGCCCTCGATTTGCGTGTCGGCCCAGAAGGCATTTTCGTCGACACCGGAGCGCAGGTGGCGGATGTCGTTGCCGGCCGCGAACACGATCCCGTCGAACGGAGCGAGATCCTCCGGCAGGAAGGCATCGCGCGTGTAGTCACGCAACAGGCATGGCAGCCCGGCGATCGGCGTTTCGGGGGCCGGTGGCTTGCGAGCACCGAGGACCACCTCGTGGCCCTGCGCGACGAGGTGGAGGGCGGCGTGCCCGCCGATCATGCCGGTGCCGCCGACGATCAGGATGTTCATGGAGTTTCCAAGCTGCAGTTCCGCACCAGGCAAGCACGAGGCAGCTCCCCCGACATCGTCCGCTTCGACTAGGACAGGCCACAGATGCGAAACGACGCCGTCGGGCGCACTAGTGCAAACAGACGATGCCGGCTGTCCCGACGCACCGGACTCTCGGGACAGATTCCGGTGGGATGACGCGCGTGAACGACCGTCTCAAGGACAGGGCCATCCTCGTGACCGGCGCAGCCGGAGCGATCGGCCGCGCGACCGCGGAGCGCCTGTCGATTGAAGGCGCGCGCCTCGTCCTGGCCGACCGCCCCGGGACGCCCCTCGAGCAGATCTGCACCGAGTTGGGGAAGGGCCATTCCGCAGCGTTCTATGATGCCGCGGCTTCCGGTTCGGGCGAGACTCTGGTGCAGGGTGCGGTGGCGGCCCTGGGGCGCCTCGACGGGGTCTGCAACATCGCGGGCGTCTACGGGAAGGCGAGGTCGACGGACGTCACCGACGTGGACTGGAACCTCTGCCTTCAGGTCAACCTGACAAGCGCCTTCACGATTGCCCGTGGCGCCATTCCTCATCTGGCGCGCACCCGCGGCTGCGTGGTGAGCACCTCGTCCCTCGCGGCCCTCGAGGGCCTGGCCTACTCGACGGCCTACGCCGTGGCGAAGGCGGGCATCATCGCGATGACGAAATCCCTGGCGGCCGAGTACGCATCCGCGGGGATCCGCTTCAACGCCGTCTGTCCCGGCGCGATACGCTCGGGCATGAGCGCTGCGAAGCCCGTGCCGGACGCGGATCCGGATCTCACGTTCCGTCGATCCAAGCTCCTGGGTTTCGAGGGCGGACTTGGCGAGCCCCGCGATGCGGCGGCGGCCTTCGCGTATCTCGTCTCGGACGATGCCAGGTTCGTATCCGGATCAGTTCTGGTGGTGGACGGAGCCCAGTTCCAGATCTGAATTCCGTCACGCACGAGCCCGTCAGCCCGCGTCGGCCGGGCGATGGGATCGGCCAGTCGGGTAGGTGGCATCGCCGACCAACACCAGCACGCGGTGGGCGATCAGCCAGGCACCCTCGACGTCTTCGAAGATGTCCTCGTAGCGGATGGTCATCTCGTAGCAGAGGTCCTGGCCGGCCTTGTCGCGATAGTAGTGGCGCGCATGGGTGTAGGTGTGCGCCGTCGCGCGGCTCCCCTCGACGACGGGCACCAGTCCGACGACCGCGTGATGCGTGCGCTCATAAAGCCGACGCATCATGGGCGGGACGGACGCCAGCTGCTCGCGACCGGAAAACCGCCCTCGGGGAGCCTCGAGAATGCCCCCCGGCGTGAACTGCGCCGCGAACATATCCGCGTCGCCACGGTCGACGGCCATGGCGTAGCGCTCCGCGGTGGCCCGCATGGACCAGGTGGCCAGGAGTTCTTCGTGTCCGGACATCGACGATCTCCATGCTCGATCTGGCTTCAGGCTAGGAGACCGCCCGCCCCGGTCATCGTCCGCTTGGAGTAACCGGTCAGGCCGGCTACCACATACAGACGATGCGTAGGTCGCGCCGCTGGCCGTCTCATCGCGCCGGCGGAGATCCCGCATCGCCCCCGCATCGTCCCAAGGCTGAAGGCCCGATGGATTACCTGTCCCAAATACTCGCAAGCACCGTCAGGCGCGTGCCGTCACGGCCCTTCATCGTCACAGACACGCAGACGCTGACCTATGCCGAGTTCGCGGCGCAA
Organism: uncultured Alsobacter sp.; assembly: GCF_945952055.1. Lineage (GTDB taxonomy): Bacteria > Pseudomonadota > Alphaproteobacteria > Rhizobiales > Beijerinckiaceae > Alsobacter. The sequence continues at coordinate 74,494 of NZ_CAMFHB010000017.1, read as the reverse complement.
ACGGCGCAGCTCGCCGCCATCCTGCGACAGCGCGGCATCGGCAAGGGCGACCGGGTGGGCCTCTATCTGCCCAGCACCCCGCTCATGGCCGTGGCCTTCTGGGCATGCCAGCGGCTCGGAGCCATCCCCGCGCCGATCAGCGCCATGTTCCGCCATGCCGAACTGCGCACCATCATCGCGCATACGGCGATGAAGGCCGTGATCGCCGACGCCTCGACCTGGAGCTACTTCGCGGAGATCCGGCACGAGTTCGCCTCCCTCACGCAGTGCCTCGTGGCGACGGGCGACGGCAGCGGCGACGACCTCGTCGCCCTGATGGCGGCCGCGCCGAAGCAGTTCGAGGACGTCGCGTGCGAACCCGGCGATATCGCCTGCCTGTTCTTCACGTCGGGCACGACCGGGAGCCCGAAGGGCACGGCGCAGCCGCACGCCAGCATCCTGTCGACGCTGCGCGACATGTTCGTCTCCCATCGCAACCGCTTCGGGCGGGAGGTCTATGTCTGCGCCGTTCCGCTGTTCACGAACTTCGGTCTCAACGTCACGCTGAACCTCTGCCTCTTCGGCGGCGGCACGATCGTGCTGCACGAGCGGTGGGACACGCAGCGCGTCCTGACGGACATCGAGCGCCATGGCGGGACCTATTTCGGCGGGACGCCGACGATGTATGTCTACATCGTCAACGAGTTCGATCCGGCACGCCACGACCTGACCTCGCTACGGATCTGCACGACCGGCGGCGCACCCGTCCCGCAAAGCGTGATCCAGCGATTCGAGCAGCTCAGCGGCGCGCGCGTCACCCAGGTCTACGGCTCGACGGAGACCTGCGGGCAGAACGTGATGGAGCCGACACTCGGCGTCCGCAAGCGGGGGTCTGCGGGGCTACCGGTGGGCAGTTCGCGCATCACGGTGGTCGATGATCACGACCGGGAGGTCGCGCCCGGCGAAATCGGAGAGGTCATCATCGGCGGGGACTGCGTCGCGGCAGGCTACTGGCAGAACGAGGAGGCGACGAAGGCCGCGTTCACGCCGGACGGCTGGCGTTCCGGCGACCTCGGCTATGTCGACGAGGACGGCTATCTCTTCATCGTCGACAGGAAGAAGGACGTCATCATCGCCGGCGGGCACAACATCTACCCGCTCGAGATCGAGACGGTGCTGTACCAGCATCCCGCCGTTGCGGTGTGTGCCGTCGTTGGCGTGCCCGAGGAGGCCCGGGGCGAGATTCCCGTCGCCGTCGTCGTGCGCAACCCGGGCGTCGTCGTCGAGGCGCGAGACCTCGAGGGGCACTGCCGCGAGAGCCTGGCCGCGTTCAAGGTTCCCCGCGCCTTCCACTTCATCGACGAGATGCCGGTGGAAGCCGCCAAGATCCGCAAGCGTGACCTCGTGGCTGCTCTGCGCGAGGGAAACCTCGACCGCTTCCGGAGGCGCTGAGCCGCGTTTCAGTCGGACCCGGGAATGCTCTTGTCCACCGGGCCGGCCGCTCCGTAGGCGCTCCAGCCGCCGTCGACCGGCAGGACCGTCCCGGTGACGTAGCTGGCCCAGTCCGACAGGAGGAACGCGGCGGCCCGCGCCATCTCCTCCGGTTCGGCGAACCGCCCCAGCGGCGTGCGCCGCTCGATGGCGGTCGGATCGAAGACGTTCCTCTCCAAAAGGGCCCGGACCATGGGCGTGCGCGTGTAGGCCGGCGCGATGCAGTTGACCCGGATGCCGGCCGTTCCCCATTCGCAGGCCAGCGTCCTGGTGAGATGGATGACCCCCGCCTTGGCAATGCCGTAGCCCGAGCGCCCCGGAAAGGCCCCGAGCCCCACGATCGACGAGACGTTGACGATGGCCCCCTTCCCCTGCCGCAGCATGGACCGCCCTGCGGCACGACAGACGAGGTAGGTCCCGCGGAGGTTCACGTCGACCACCCGCTGCCATCGGGCCACCTCCTGCTCGTGCACCGGGACGAGGTCGTCGCCGATGCCGGCCGAGTTGAACACGAGGTCGAGCCCACCAAGGTGCGCCTCCGCTTCGGCGACCATGCGATCGACGGCAGCCTCGTCGGCGACATCGCCGGTGACGGCCGCGACGGCACCCAGCGCGGCGAGCGCCTCGGGGTCGACCGGCGCAATGTCGGCGACGACCACCCTGGCTCCCAGGTCCGCCATCAGCCTGGCGGTCGTCGCGCCGATGCCGCTCGCGCCGCCCGTGACGATCGCCCTCTTGCCGTCGAGGCGGAGGGACGGAATGGGCCGGTCATGCATCGGGATCGCTCTCCCCCGCTTCGTCGACCTTGAAATGGAAGTCGGGCGCCCACTGCTCCCGTGGCGCCTTGTGGAGCGCGAGATAGGCCGCAGCGACGCGGTCGTGATCGTAGGGCGTGCCGGCCTGCATGGTGCCGTGAATGGCGACCGTCGAGACGTGAATGCCGTGGTCGACCAGTTCCTTGAACAGCGAATGGCCGAGGCTCCTGAGGGCCGCCTTGCCGAGCGAGGTGACGCCCCACTCGATCCACGGCCCGAAGGCGAGCACGCCGCCCGTGAGCAGGATGGTCCCCCTGCCCCGCGCGATCATGGTCGGGGCGACGGAGGCCGCAGCATGGTGGGCGCCCGCGACGTTGGTGCGAAACGCGTCCACGACATAGTCGAAGCTCGCCGGCTCACCCCGCGCAGCCCAGCCGTCGGCCGTGCCGTATTTCGCCTCAGCGATGGCGGATCGCGTCACGAAGCGGGCCGGCTCGATGACCGCGGCATTGTAGACGAGAACGTCCGCCTCGCCGTAGAGCACCCTGATCCGACGGTGGACCTCGTCCATCGCCGACGGCATGCCGGCGTCGGCGGCAAAACCCGTCACGTCGTACCCTGCCGCGCGAAACCGGCCCTCATGCTCGGCCAGCGCAGCGGCGCGGCGGCCGACGAACGCCACGGCGAAGCCGTCCGCCGCAAAGGCGCGCACCAGGGCCTGGCCGAGGCCAGGACCCATCCCGATCACGATCGCCAGCGGTTTGCTCACGGCGCCACTCCGGATTTCGCGGCCGAAGCGGGAGCCCCGATGCCGCCTGCTGACGTTTGTCGCGCCTTGCGGTTGGCGATGAATTCTTCGAGCGTGCCGATCACCCCCTTGCGCAGGAAGAGCACGCACAGCGTGAAGATGATCCCTTGGATCACGACGACCCAGGAGCCGAACGTGGCGAGCTTGGTCTGCAGGACGACGACGATTCCTGCGCCGACGACCGGGCCGAGAAGCGTGCCCACGCCGCCGATCAGCGTCATCAGCAGGACGTCCGCGGAGGTCGTGAAATAGACGTCGTTGAGCGAGGCGATCTGGAAGACGATCGCCTTCATGCCGCCGGCGACGCCCGACAGGAGGGCCGAGAGGGTGAAGGCCAGGAGCTTGAACCGGCTCGTGGAATAGCCGAGCGAGATCGAACGCGCCTCGTTCTCCCGGATGGATTTCAGGGTCTGTCCGAACGGCGAATGCACGATCCGGTACACGAAGGCGAAGCCGGCCAGGAAGACCGCCAGCGTGACGTGGTAGATGGTCAGCGTGTCGGCGAGGTCGAAGATCCCGAACAACCGGCCACGCGGCACGGACTGGATGCCGTCCTCGCCATGGGTCCAGCTCGACTGCAGGGCGTAGAAGTACACGATCTGGGCAAGCGCCAGCGTGATCATCGCGAAGTAGAGACCCTGCCGTCGGATCGCGAGCCAGCCGAAGAGCGCGCCCAGCACCGTGGCCGCCGCGACACCGAACAGTAGGCTCAGTTCGGGCGGGAAGCCGCCATAGGCCGCCGACTGCGCGGTGACGTAGGAGGCGGCGCCGAAGAAGGCCGCATGGCCGAAGGCCAGCAGCCCGCCGTACCCGAACACGAGGTTGTAGGCGAGCGCGAACAGGGCGAGGCACAGGATCTTCATCCCGAGGATCGGGAAGAAGAGATGTGGGAACACGAGGCCCAGCGCGAGGAGCACGACGAACCAAAGGCGGCCGTTCTCCAGGATGCTCCCCGATCGGCCCGACGACAGGTCGGCGACGGCATGCGCCGTCGTCTCGCGGCCGAACAACCCCGCGGGCCGCAGGACCAAGACGATCGCCATGATCACGAAGATCACCGTCGTCGACGCCTGCGGATAGAAGACCTTCGTGAGGCCCTCGATCAGCCCCATCAGGAGCCCGCTGAAAATCGCTCCGCCGATTGAGCCCATCCCGCCGATCACAACGACCGCGAAGACGGTGATGATGATGCTCTGGCCCATCTGCGGCCCGACCTGGTAGATCGGCGCCGCCATCACGCCCGCCAGGCCGGCGAGCCCCACCCCGAAGGCGTAGGTCAGCATCAGCATGCGCGGCACGTTGATGCCGAAGGCCCGCACGAGATTGGGGTTCTCGGTCGCGGCACGCAGGTACGATCCGAGCTTCGTGCGCTCGATGAGGAACCACGTACCCAGGCACAGGAGCAACGCGGCGACGATCACCCAGGCACGATAGTACGGCAGGAACATGAAGCCGAGATTCATGCTGCCGCGCAGAACCGCCGGAACGTCATATTGCTGTCCAGCTGCGCCGTAGCGCACGTTGAACAGGCCTTCGATGACCATGGCGAGGCCCACGGTCAGCAGCAGCCCGTAGGCGTGATCGAGGTCGTAGACGCGGCGGATGAACAGCCGCTCGGTGATCGCCCCGACGCCGGCCATGACGACCGGCACGATCAGGAGCGCCCACCAGTAGCTCAACGAGGGCAGGCCCAGCCCCGGAAACAGGTCGGGCAGGTTGAACAAGTACCAGGCCCCGAACGCGCCAAGCATGTACTGGGCGCCGTGCACGAAGTTGCCGATACGCAGCAGCCCGAAGATGACGGCGACGCCGAGGCTCATCATGGCGTAGAAGGCGCCGTTGATGAGGCCGACCAGGAGCTGGCCGAACAGCAGCTGCGGAGGAATGCCGAGCAGCGGGATCATGCCTAAACTCCGAGGTAGGCGTGCAGCCGATGTTCGTTCCCGGCCAACTCGTCACGCGTCAGCGTCTCGACGACCCGACCATGCTCCACGACGCAGAACCGGTCGGCGAGACGTGAGGCGAACCGGAAGTTCTGCTCGACGAGAAGGATGGTGAATCCGCTCGTCTTGAGCGACGCGATCACGGCCCCGATCTGCTTGACGATGACCGGCGCCAATCCTTCCGTGGGCTCGTCGAGCAGCAGTGTCCGGGCGCCCGTACGCAGGATCCTGCCGATCGCGAGCATCTGTTGTTCGCCCCCGGAGAGCTTGGTGCCCTGGCTCGTCCAGCGCGCCTGCAGGTTTGGGAACATCGCGAGCACCTCCTTGGTGCTCATCCCACCGCTGGCGATCACCGGCGGCAGTTCGAGGTTTTCCCCGACGGTCAGGCTCGAGAAGATGCCCCGCTCCTCGGGACAATAGGCGAGACCGGCGCGTGCGACCGCCTCGGGAGGGCTGTGCGAAATGTCCTGGCCGCGGAAGCGGATCTCGCCGGACTTGCGTCGCAAAAGTCCCATGATCGACCGCAGGGTCGATGTCTTTCCCGCGCCATTGCGTCCGAGAAGCGTGACGACCTCTCCTTCCCGCAGATCGAACGAGATGCCGTGGAGAGCCTTGCTCTCCCCATACCAGGCTTCGAGGTTGCGGACCTGGAGGAGCGGCGTGGAGGATCGGCCAGGCTCAGTCATCGATACCACCGATATACGCCTCGACCACGCGCGGGTCGGTCGACACCGTCTTGTAGTCCCCTTCCGCCAGGATCCGACCGCCCGCGAGCACGGTGATGCGGTCGGACAGGGCCGAGACCACGGAGAGGTTGTGCTCGACCATGAGGATGGTCCGGTTCGACGAGACCTTCCGGATCAGGGCCGCCACGCGGTCGACATCCTCGTGGCCGAGGCCCGAGGTCGGCTCGTCAAGGAGCAGCATCTCGGGGTCGAGCGCCAGGGTCGTGGCGATCTCGAGTGCGCGCTTGCGTCCGTAGGACAGCATCGCAGCGGGATCGTCGCTGTTGGCCTCCAGCCCGACCTCAGCAAGCAGTTCATCCACGCGAGCGTCGAGCGCACGCAGGGAGCGCTCGCTCTTCCAGAACTGGTACGACACGCCGGTCGGCCGCTGCAGGGCGATCCGGACGTTCTCCCGGACGGTCATGCGCGGGTAGACGGCCGAGATCTGGAAGGAGCGGACAACCCCTCGCCGCGCGACCTCCTCGGGCTTCAGCGCGGTGATGTCCTGTCCGTTGAACCGAATCGACCCGGAGGTCGGCTGCAGGACCTTGGTGATCAGGTTGAAGAGCGTCGTCTTTCCTGCACCGTTGGGGCCGATCAGGGCATGCACGGAGTGGCGCTGAACCCGCAGATTCACGTCGTTCACCGCCGTGAAGCCGGCGAACGACTTGGTCAGCCCGACGGCTTCGATGACGGCGTCACTCGCCGCACCCGTCGCAAGACCGCCGGCCGTCATGCCCGCCTCCCGGATAGTGCCGGAAACAGAAGCCGCGCGACGATGGTCGCGCGGCTCCGGGACTGGCGTATTGGCTTCACTTCTTCACCAGCGGGCACTTCGTCTCGGACAGCGGCTTGAAGGCCTTGTCGGCGGCAACGGTGGTCACGACCTTGAAGACATCCTGCTTGTCGGCGCCGCCCGGCGCGTTGACCTGGAGCAGGTACATGTCGTGGACCAGCCGCCCGTTCGTCCAGAGCGTCCCGTTCTTGGCGAACATGTCGTTCGTCTTGGTTTCGCGCATCTTGGCCAGCACGGCCTGCGGTTCATCCGTGCCGGCCGCCTTGATGGCATTCAGATAGTTCATGGTGGCCGAGTACGAGCCAGCAGCGACCCAACCCGGCGCGTTGCCGGTCTTGGCCATCATCTTCTCCTTGAACTGCTTCGACGCGTCGTCCGTGTTCCAGTACCAGGGCGACGCGAACTGGATGCCCTTCAGCGTCTCCAGCCCGATGGACCGCGCGTCGGACTGATGCAGGGTCCCCAGCGCCACGCGCTGGCCGCCCTGGATGATGCCGAACTCCTGGATCTGCTTGAGAGCATTGACCAGTTCGGGGCCGTTGAGCGTCAGCGCCAGAACCTTCGCCTTCGAGGCCTGCGCCTGCAGCAGATAGGACGAGAAGTCGGTGGTGCCGAGAGGCGCGCGAACGGTGCCAAGCACCTTGCCACCGCTTTCCTCGACGGTCGCCTTGTAGGTGGCCTCGAGGACCTTTCCGGCTTCGTAGTCCGGCGAAATGATGTACCAGGTCTCGCCACCCGTCGCGATCTGGGCCATGGCCGAAGAGCGAGCGACCGAATAGGCGTCGTAGGCCCAAGCAACGCCGTAGCCGTTGCAGCTGTCTTCGGTCATCCGGTCCGTGATCGGGGAGACGAACAAGCCGATCTTCTTGCGCTCGCCGAGCAGCGTGTTGACGCTCAGCGCAATGGCGGAATTGGCGATGTCGACGACGGCGTCGACCCCGTCCTGCTCCAGCCACTGCCGCGCGATGGAAAGCGCGACCTCGGGCTTGTTCTGGTGGTCCGCGGCGACGAGCTGGATCGGCTTGCCCAGGACTTGGCCGCCGAAATCGGCGATGGCCAGCCGCACGGCCTCGACTACTTCCGTGCCGCCGAGGGCCGAGAACGAGGTGGACTGGTCATTGAGGACGCCGAGCTTGACCTGGCCGTCCTGGGCGAAGGCCGCGGACGACAGCAGGAAAACCGACAAGGCGGTGGCAACCGCAAACTTCATGGCTTCTCTCCTCCCGAGTGCGCGGCGAAAGCTCGCGCTGTTGCTTTTCTGCGCTCCCACACGCGGGCGCACGCTGCAGCATACGCTCCCTGTTCGCGCGATGCAGTCATCGTCCGAAAAGACTATCGAGACGCGTATCGCGGCCACGACGCCCGTTAGTCCCAACGGACGATGCTGCGACGGAACGGTTCTCGCCATTGTGCCAGACAGGGTCCGGAGGGTTCGGCAGCATGGCGGATGCAGTGCAGATGAGGGCGGTCGTGTGCCGGCAGTTCGCCCCGCGGGCGGAGCTGCGGCTCGACACGGTTCCAGCCCCGTCGGCCGCCGAGGGGCAAGTCGTTTTGCGCGTCGAGGCCGGTGCCATCAATTTCTTCGACGGACTGATGGTTGAGGGCAAGTACCAGACCCGACCCGACCTGCCGTTCACGCCCGGCAGCGAAGCCGCCGGCACGGTGGTGGAGGTGGGCCCCGGCGTTGCCGACCTCCAGCCGGGAGCGAGGGTGCTGGCTTTCACAGGCCAGGGTGGCTACGGCGAGCAGGTTGCGGTCGACGCCTCACGCGTCCATCCGATCCCCGACGCGATGTCCTTCGAGCAGGCCGCCGGATTTCTCATCACCTACGCCACCTCGCACCATGCGCTGAAAGATCGCGCTGGCCTGCAGGCGGGCGAGACGGTGCTGGTGCTCGGCGCGGCAGGCGGCGTCGGGATCACGGCCATCGAGATCGCCAAGCGCATGGGCGCGCGCGTCATCGCGGCCGCCTCGACGGATGAGAAGCTGGCGATCTGTCGCCAGCGCGGTGCGGACGAGACCATCAACTACCGGACCGGCGACCTGCGCCAGGGCCTGAAGGAGCTCACCGGAGGGCGTGGCGTGGACGTCGTCTATGATCCTGTCGGCGGCCCGGCGACCGAGACCGCGCTGCGCAACCTCGCGGTCAATGGACGCCATCTCGTCATCGGCTTCGCGGCGGGCGACATCCCCAGGATCCCTCTCAACCTGTTGCTGCTCAAGCAGTCGTCGCTCATCGGCGTGTTCTGGGGCGCTTTCGCCAAGGCGAACCCCGCCCGCAATGCCGCCAACCTCGCCGAACTCATGACCTGGTTCGAGGACGGCAGCCTGCGCCCGCATATCGGGGCCGTCTATCCCCTAGACCAGTTCGCCGAAGCTCTCGACGTCGTCATGGAACGGCAGGCCCAGGGCAAGGTCATCCTCCGCATGAACACCACGGCCGCCTGAACAGAATGGACAGCCAGCGCATGACCACCGAGGTCTCCGACAAAGCCGTCAAATGCGAGGCACGGGGCCATGTCCTCGTCGCGACGGTGGACAATCCGCCCGTCAACGCCCTCTCCCACGCGGTCCGCTCCGGACTGGTCGATGCCGTCGAGCAGCTGGAAGCGTCGCCGTCCCTGCGTGCGCTGGTGATCGTATGCCGGGGCAAGACCTTCATCGCCGGGGCCGACCTGCGTGAATTCGGAAAGCCGCTGCAGGAGCCGCGCCTCGGGGTGGTCATTGATCGGCTCGACCGCTGCGGCAAGCCAATCGTCGCAGCGCTCCACGGCACCGCACTGGGCGGTGGGCTCGAGGTGGCTCTCGCCTGCAGCTACAGGGTGGCCTCTCCAACCGCACGCATGGGTCTTCCGGAGGTGAAGCTGGGCCTTCTCCCGGGATCGGGGGGGACCGTCCGGCTGCCGCGGCTCATCGGTGTCGAGGCCGCGCTGACGATGATCAGCGAGGGCGGCCAGATCGATGCCGGCGCCGCCCGCGACCAGGGTCTCGTGGACGCCATGATCGAGGGCGACCTCACCGACGGGGCTGTCGCCTTCGCCGAAAAGGTCGTCAGCGACGGTGGATCTGTTCGCCGGGTCAGCGACCTGCCCGTCCCCGCCTTCGATCCAGGGATCCTGGCCGCGAAGCGAACCGAGCTTGCGCGCAAATTCAAAGGCTTCTCGGCTCCGCAGCTGGCCGTCGATCTCATCGAGGCGATGACGAAGACGCCCTTTGCCGAAGCGGCCGCCCATGAATACGACGTCTGCAAGACCCTGATCGCCTCGCCGCAGTCCCGCGCGTTGCGTCACCTCTTCGCGGCGGAGCGCGAGGCCCTCAAGATCGATGGGGTGACGCCGGAGACGAAGCCGCGCGACATCGCCAAAGTCGCCGTCGTGGGTCCGGGCACGATGGGCCGCGGCATCACCGTCTGCCTGCTCAACGCCGGCCTCCCGGTCGTTCTCGTCGGGCGTGACGACGAGACGCTCTCGGCGGGCGTGGAGGCCATCCGCCGGACGTTCGATAGTTCGGTCAAGCGCGGCTCGATGCAGCAGGCAGACGCCGATGCGAGGCTGGCGCGGCTCACCCCTACGGTCGATTATGCGCCTCTCGCCGACTGCGATCTCGCGATCGAAGCCGTGACAGAGGACCTCGGCGTGAAGTGCGAGGTCTTTCGCCGGCTCGAGGCTGCCCTCCCCGAGCGCGCCATCATCGCGACGAACACGTCGTTCCTCGACATCGAGGCCCTCGCCGACAGCATCTCGCGCCCGGAACGTGTCGCGGGGATGCACTTCTTCAATCCGGCCAATATCATGAAGCTGCTCGAGAACGTTCGCGGCAGCCGAACGTCCACCGATGTCCTCGCCACCACCACGGCGCTGGGTAAGCGCCTGGGCAAGGTGCCGGTCATGGTCGGCCGTTCCGAAGGCTTCGTGGCCAACCGCATGTTGTCCAAGCGGTCGCGCGAGGCACAATTCCTCCTTGAGGACGGTGCGTCGCCCCAGCAGGTCGATCGCGTGCTTGCCGGCTTCGGCTTCCCCATCGGTCCCTTCGCGCTCGCCGACCTCGCCGGCATCGACGTGATGTGCGCCGCTCGGGCCGCCCGCTTCGCGCGCATGACGAAGCGCGAGCAGGAGTGCGACATCGTCGACAAGCTGAAAGCGGCAGGGCGCCTGGGGCAGAAGAATGGCGCCGGGTACTACCGCTACGGGGAGGATCGCAAGGCCCAGCATGACCCCGCGGTCGACACCATCCTCGAGGCTCATCGTGCGCAGCGCGGACGGGATCGCCGCGACATCTCCGACCAGGAGATCCTCGAGCGCTGTCTCTACGCGATGATCAACGAGGCAGCCAGGATCCTCGACGAGGGCGCCGCGGCACGCCCGGGCGACATCGACGTCATCTGGACCAACGGCTTCGGCTGGCCGACCTATTTCGGCGGCCCGATGTTCTACGCCGACCAGATCGGGCTCCCCAAGGTCAAGGACGCCCTGGACCACTACAGCCGACTTGTCGGTGACGAATACTTCAAGCCTGCCAGGCTGATCGAACGCTGCGTGGCCGAGGGCCGCGGCTTCTACGGCTGACGACATCATTCTTCGAGCGACGCAGAACAACGACAGGAAGTCCCATGAACAAGGACATGAGCGCCAGGGCGGTCATCTCGCAGCTTCGCGACGGCATGACGATTGGCGTCGGGGGATGGGGCCCGCGACGCAAGCCGATGGCACTGATCCGGGAGATCCTCCGGTCGGACCTGAAGGATCTCACCATCGTCGCCTATGGCGGGCCCGAGGTGGGCATGCTGTGCGCCGCCGGCAAGGTCCGCAAGGTCATCTACGGCTTCGTGTCGCTCGATACGATCCCGATCGAGCCCTACTTCCGCAAGGCACGCGAGGCAGGAGCCGTGGACGTCTGCGAACTCGACGAGGGGCTCCTGCTGCTCGGCCTGAGAGCCGCGGGCCATCGCCTCCCCTTCGTCGCGACGCGCATCGGAATGGCCTCCGCGGTCATGACGAACAATCCTGAGTTCAAGACGATCCGATCTCCCTACGACGACGGGGAAGAACTCCTCGCCTTGCCCGCCATCAAGCTCGACGTGGCGCTCATCCACGTCAACCGTGCCGACCGGAAGGGCAACACGCTGACCTTCGGGCCGGACCCCTATTTCGACGACCTGTTCGCGCGTGCCGCGGACAAGGTCTTCGTGACCACGGAAGAGATTGTCGACAGCATCGCCAGCCACGACCCCGAGGTGATGAAGGCCAACCTCTTCGAGCCCTATCTCGTGGCGGGTGTCGTCTACGCGCCGCTCGGCGCGCATCCGACGACATCGTTCGGCGCCTATGGCTGGGACATGGGCCACCTCAAGGCCTATGCCGCGACCGCAACTGAAGACGGCGGGTGGCAAGGCTACAGGGACAAGACCATCGGGAACGACGAGGCGAGCTACATTGCCAGCGTGGGCGGCGAAGCCCATGTCCGCGGTTTGCCCATTCCCACTTTCTGATCGGACGCGCCATGACAACCGCGACAGACTTCACCCTCGCCGAGCTCATCATCGCCGCAGCCGCAGAGACCTGGCGGGGCGACGGAGAACTCCTCGCCACCGGGATCGGGCCACTGCCACGGCTGGCCGCGAGCCTCGCCAAGCTGACCTTTGCGCCGGGCCTCCAGATGACGGACGGCGAGGCTTTCCTCGTCGAGGAGCCCGTTCCTCTCGGGGCGAGGGGCAGCTACCAGCCGCGTTACTCCGGCTGGATGCCCTACAGCCGCGTGTTCGACAGCGTCTGGTCCGGGCGGCGCCACGCCATGGTGACCCCCGTCCAGGTCGATCGCTATGGCCAGGGCAACATTTCGGCGCTGGGCCCGGACTTCAGGAAGCCGAAGGTGCAGATGCTGGGCGTCCGGGGCTTTCCCGGCAACAGCGTCTCCCACAAGAACTCGTTCTTCCTCCCGAACCACAGCAAGAGGTCCTTCGTCGAGGGGGAAGTCGACGTCGTCGCGAGCGCGGGCCTGAAGCCGTCGTCGTGGCCGGCCGGCGCCCCGGCGGACTACGTCAAGCTGGGCCTCGTCGTCACGGATCTGTGCGTGTTCGACTTCAACGGTCCGGGGCATGCCGCGCAGGTGCTCTCCCTCCACCCGGGTGTGACCTTCGCCCAGGTCCAGGACGCCACGGGATTCCCGCTGCTGCAGGCACCCGGCCTCAGGGAAACGGCTGCACCGGCCGAGGAGCAGCTTGCGGTCATCCGGAACCTGGATCCCCACAATGTCCGGGCCACGGTGCTGAAGGGCAACCCACCCGGCGTGCGGGCGGCCTGACGCCGGGGCCGCTGGCCCGACAGCAAAGGGGGATCCCGTGGATTTCGACTACAGCGCCAAGACGAAGGACCTGCTCGTTCGACTGCAGGCCTTCATGGATGAGCACGTCTATCCGATCGAGAAGGCCTATTACGAGCATGTGCGCAGGGAACGGTGGACCAATCCGCCCGTCGTCGAGGCGCTCAAGGAAAAGGCGCGGGCACAGGGCCTGTGGAACCTGTTCCTTCCCGAGTCCGACCATGGCGCCGGGCTCACGAACGTCGAGTACGCGCCACTGTGCGAGGTGATGGGGAGGGTTCACTTCTCCCCGCAGATCTTCAACTGCGCAGCCCCGGACACGGGCAACATCGAGACGATCGAGCGCTACGGGACCCCCGAGCAGAAGGCACGGTGGCTGCCGCCCATGCTCGACGGCAAGATCCGCTCGGCCTTCGCGATGACCGAGCCGGACGTGGCCTCCAGCGACGCGACCAACATCCAGAGCTCGATCGTGCGCGATGGCGACGACTACGTCATCAACGGGCGCAAGTGGTGGATCTCGGGCGTCGGCGACCCGCAGTGCGAACTCCTGATATTCATGGGCAAGACGGATCCCACAGCCGCCAAGCACCTGCAGCAGTCGATGATCCTCGTGCCCCTGAAGACACCGGGCATCGAGGTCGTGCGGCACCTGACCGTGTTCGGCTACGACGACGCGCCGCACGGGCACATGGAGATCATCTTCGACAATGTCCGCGTGCCGGTGACCAACATCCTGCTGGGGGAGGGACGCGGGTTCGAGATCGCCCAGGGACGGCTCGGGCCCGGCCGCATCCACCACTGCATGCGCATGATCGGGCTGGCCGAGCGCTGCCTTGAGATGATGTGCCGCAGGGTGCAGAGCCGCGTCGCGTTCGGGAAGCCCATCGCCGAGCAGACGGTGACGCTGGAGCGGATCGCCGAGTCGCGCATTCTCATCGACCAGGCCCGCCTGCTGACGCTCAAGGCCGCGCACATGATGGACACGGTCGGCAACAAGAAGGCCCGTGCCGAGATCGCCATGATCAAGGTCGCAGCGCCAAACATGGCTTGCCGCGTCATCGACTGGGCGATCCAGGCCCATGGTGGCGCCGGCGTGTCGCAGGACTTCCTGCTCGCCAACTACTATGCCCACGCCCGCAAGATCCGGCTCGCGGACGGCCCCGACGAGGTGCACCGCAACCAGATCGGCCGCCTGGAACTCGCCAAGTACAAGACGGCGGGCTAGGCGATGGACGCGTCGCGGTTCGTCGGAACGGAACCGCTGCCGGCAGGAAGCACAGTCGATCCCGGCAGGCTTCAAGCATACCTCGTGGGGCGGTTGCCGGATTGCGGTGGCGTCCTGACGATCGAACGCTTCCGCGGCGGACAGTCCAACCCCACGATGGTCCTGTCCATCGACGGGAGGCGCCGGCTCGTGCTGCGCAAGAAGCCGGACGGAAAGCTGCTGCCCTCCGCCCACGCGGTCGATCGCGAGTTCCGGGTCATCTCGGCCTTGTGGGATTCGGGCGTGCCGGTCGCCAGACCGAGGCTGCTGTGCGAGGACGAGTCGATCGTGGGGACGATGTTCTACGTGATGGATTACGTCCCGGGCAGGTCGTTCTGGGAACCCTGGCTGCCGGACGTGTCACAGGAGACCCGCAGAGCGATCTACGGCGAACTCAACCGTGTGATCGCCCGCCTGCATGGCCTGGACTTTGGGGCGCTTGGCCTCTCCGATTTCGGCCGCCCGACGGACTACGTCGCCCGCCAGGTGAAGCGGTGGACGACGCAGTACCGGGCGTCGGAAACCGAGCGCATCGCGGCAATGGACGACCTGATCGCCTGGCTCCCGGCCAACATCCCGGCCCAGCGCCGATCCGCCCTGATCCATGGCGACTACCGCCTCGACAACATGATCGTCCACCCGATTGAGCCGCAGGTGGTGGCCGTCGTGGACTGGGAACTCTCGACCATCGGCGATCCCTTGGCCGACTTCGCCTATCACATGCTGTCCTGGACTTTCCCGCAGAGTCCGTTCCGCGGCCTCCAGGGTCTCGATCTCCCGGAGATAGGGATCCCCGACGCGAGTGCCTACCGGGACACGTACCTGCGGGCGACCAATCAGGACGACCTCAGCGACCGGGACTGGCAGGCCTATCTCGCCTTCTGCCTGTTCAGGGTAGCCGCGATCCGCCAGGGCATCATGAAGCGTGTCGTCGAAGGGACTGCCAGCAACCCCCACGCCCGGGAGGCCGGTGCACTCGCGAGGCCCGTCGCGGAAATGGGCTGGGCCTGCGCCACCCGCGCCATGAAGCTTTGAGGACACCATGACCGACAAGCCCCCCCTCTACCCGACGGACGGATGTGCCCTGGTGATCGGCGGAAGCGGTGGCGTCGGCTCCGAGATCGCGCGCGTCCTGGCGCGGGACGGATGCGATGTCGCGCTGACCTACAACCGGAACCGCGGCAAGGCCGATCGGACAGCCGCACTGGTGGCATCAGAGGGGCGCCAGGCGTGGATCCATCAGGTCGATCTCCAGGATCCGACCGCTGCGGAGGCCCTCGTCGCAGAGGTCGTCGCCGAAAGTGGCGGCTTGCACACGCTGGTCTATGCGGCCGGCCCGCTCGTTCCCTTGATCCATCTGAGCAGGGTGCCGCCGCAGCAGATGCGCGACCACCTGCTCCAGGACACGTTCGGCTTCTACAACGCGGTCCACTTCGGGCTACCCCACCTGCGCAAGTCTCAAGGCTCGATCGTCGCGATCCAGAGTTCTGCCCAGTTCCGATATGCTTCCGCGGACGGACTCTCCGTGGTGCCGAAGGCCGGCGTGAACGCGATCATGACGGCGATCGCAAAGGAGGAGGGCCGCTTCGGCGTTCGCGCCAACGGCGTCGCCCTCGGCATCATCGACGCGGGCTCCCACCCCGAACTCATGAAGCAAGGCTACATCGATCAGAAATACATCGACGCTGCCGCCGCCAACGTGCCCCTGCGGCGCTGGGGCGAGGCGATCGACGTGGCGGAGGCCGTCACCTACCTCGCCTCCCGGCGCGGCCGGTTCGTGAGCGGCCAGGTCATCAACGTCGACGGCGGCTATCATGTCTGAGGCGCGGACGGCGTGACGGGCCATGGCCTCTCCTGATCCGGACTACGTCATCGTCGGCGCGGGGAGCGCCGGCTGCGTCCTGGCCAACCGGCTCAGCCAGGATCCACAGACGCGCGTCGTTCTCCTCGAGGCCGGCCCGGGGTGGCACCATCCCCTGTCGGACATGCCGCGCGGATGGGTGATGCTCACCGGGCATCGCGAGCGGGCCTGGTCATTTCCCGTCACGTCGGAACATGGTCGCCCGGTGCCTGAGACCTGGGCCCGCGGCAGGGGGCTCGGCGGGTCGAGCGCGATCAACGGCTCGATCTACTGCCGGGGTGCGCCGCAGGACTACGATGGGTGGCGCGCCTTCGGCACCGAAGGCTGGGACTGGTCGGCTTTCGAGGGCGCCTTCGAGGCGATCGACGGCGGGATGGCGCCGGGCCGGCGGCCCTTGCTCGGCACGGGGGTGCGATCGCTGGAGGAGCCGCTCGGGTCGGCCGTCCTCGCCGCAGGGCGCTCGCTGGGCCTTCCGGTGCGCAACGTCATCGACGGAGCCCGGGAAGAGGCCGTCGGGCACTACGCCCACTCCGTCGGTCCGAAGGGGCGCCGGTCCAGCGCGGGCCGGGCCTTCA
The DNA here is from genome assembly GCF_945952055.1 of uncultured Alsobacter sp. GTDB lineage: Bacteria > Pseudomonadota > Alphaproteobacteria > Rhizobiales > Beijerinckiaceae > Alsobacter. Next base: position 57,976 of record NZ_CAMFHB010000017.1, on the reverse strand, counting down.
TCGATCCCGTCAGGCATAGGCCGAACCTCCGGATCGTCACCGGGGCTCGGGCAGAAAGAGTCCTCCTAGAGGGTGGCAGGGCGGCGGGCATTCGCTTTCGCCAAGGCAGTCACACCGTCGACCTCCACGCCGGGACGGTCGTGTTGTCCTGCGGAGCGATCCAGTCGCCGCAGCTCTTGCAGGTGTCGGGCATCGGCAAGGCCGATGACCTGAAGGCGGCAGGCGTCACGCCAGCGCACGACCTGCCCGGCGTCGGCGCCAACCTGGCCGAGCACCTCGTGATCGCGCTGCCTTACCGGCTGCGCGCGATGGCCGGTCACAACGCGCGGCTGAGGGGCCTTGGCCTCGCCCGCGAGATCCTGCGCTACGCGATCGCAGGCACCGGTGTACTGAGCTACGGCGCCTCGGAAATGGGGGCCTTCGTCCGGTCCCGTCCGGAGGTGCCCTACCCCGATCTCCAGCTGTCGCTCTCGCCCTACACCTTCGCGCGCGGGCTGCTGCCCGGCCGGCTGCGGATGGAGCGCGAGCCCGGCCTGACCATGATCGGCTACATGCTGCGCCCCGAAAGCCGGGGGCGGGTCGGCATCCGCAGTCCGGATGTCGAGGTCCCACCGGTGATCACCCCCAACTGGCTGGCGACCGAGTCCGATCGCGGGACGGCAGTCGCCATGATGCGCGCGATGCGGCGCTTCGTCGACCAGCCGGCCCTGGCCGCGCTCCTCGAAACGGAGTTGTGGCCCGGGCGCTCGGTCGACGGCGACGCCGAACTCCTCGACGCTTTTCGCGGGCGGTTCGTATCGGGGCTCCATGCGGTGGGGACCTGCCGCATGGGCAATGACCCGCTCGCCGTCGTCGATGGCACCCTTCGCGTCCGGAGCGTGGACAACCTCAGAGTCGTCGACGCCTCCGTCATGCCGTCGCCCATCTCGAGCAACACGAACGGCCCGGTGATGGCCTTGGCGTGGCTGGCCGCTGATGTCATGAGCGGCAAAGCGGGCAGCGGACCTCAGTCGGCCCCACCCACCGCGAGCCCGTGAAACCGACGCGCCAGGTAGACCATCGCCATCCCCTCTTCGCCGGCGTGTGCTCGCTGGATCAGGCCGGTGAGGATGATGTGGTCTCCACCGGGCAGCATCTCGTCCCGTTCGCACTCGAACGTCGCGAGGGCGCCGTCGATAACCGGCTGGCCCAGCGCTCCTCGGGACCACGACACGCCGTCGAACTTGTCGGTGGCGTGCTTGGCGAAGCGAGATGCGAGGTCCCGATGCTCGGGCCGCAGCATGCTGACCGCGAACCGCCGCGCTTGAGAAAAAGCCGGAAGGCAGTGAACCGAGCGGTTCATGCAGACGAGCAGCATCGGCGGTTCGAGCGAGAGTGGCGTCACCGTGCTTGCCGTGAGCCCCTGCGGCACGCCGTCCGCGTCCATCGTGGCCACGATGGCAACCCCTGCCGGAATGCGGGAGAACGCGTGCTTGACCTGATGCGGGGGTGCGAGGGCCGACCGACACTCGGCCGGCATGAGGATGGATTCGGGGGACATGCTGGACATTCGATCTCCTCGGTCACGTTGAGGTTCGGGCCATGGCCGCCGGGTGCGGTGACCTCAGGCGAGGGCCAGCGCCGAAGATCTTCTCGCGCAGGGTTCCGGACCGGTACTCGCGCTTCAGAAGACCGCGCTCCTGCAAGGCGGGCACGGCGAGTTCCACGAAGTCCTGCAACGTCTCCGGCATGATCAGCCGGGCTACGTTGAACCCGTTGACCCCGGTCTTCGCCATCCAGTCCGCGAGTTCGCCGACGACGTGCTCGACGCTGCCCACGATCAGCAGATTGCGCGCCGAGAGCGCCATTTCCTCGGCGATCTGCCGCGGCGTGTAGGTCCGCTTCGCGTTGCGGGTGAACATCTCCATCGAGGTGCGGTTGGCGTCCGTCTCCTGATACGTCAGAGGCTCGTCCAGCGGGTAGCGCGACAGATCGACCCCCAGGCCACCCGCCGCATGGGCCAGCACGGCTTCGGGGTCGGCGCAGCGCCGATACGCGTCGGCCTTCTCGCGCGCCTCTGCATCGGTGCGGCCGACGATAATTGTCGCGCCGGCAAGCACGAGAACGTCGGCGGGATTGCGCCCCTGCGCGGCAGCGAGCCGGCGGATGTCCGCGACGTTGGCGGCCACGGACTCCTTCGACACCCCGTTCACGAACACACATTCCGCGTGGGTGGCCGCGAAGGCCTTGCCGCGCCCGGAGGCCCCGGCCTGGAACAGGAACGGCGTGCGCTGCGGCGATGGCAGGCAGGGATGGACGCCCTCCATCTTGAAGTAGCGTCCGTCGTGGTGGACCGGATGCACGCCACGGGGGTCGGCAAACAGGTGCTTCTCGCGATCGAAGCGGACCGCGTCGTCGTCCCAGCATCCCTCCCAGAGCTTGTACATCAGCTCCAGATACTCATCGGCAACATCGTAGCGTTCGTCATGGGCGACGATCTTGTCGCGTCCCATCACCTTGGCTCCACTGGCCAGGATCCCCGTGACGATATTCCAGCCGACGCGGCCGCCGGTCAGGTGGTCGAGCGTCGACATGCGCCGGGCAAAGAGATACGGCGGCTCGTAGATCACGTTGCCGGTGATGCCGAACCCCAGGTTCTTCGTCACGGCAGCCATGCCCGATACGACGACCGACGGATCGTTCATCGGAAGCTGGACGCCACCGCGGACGGCCGCGTCGATCGAGCCGCCGTAGACGTCGTAGGTCCCGATCGTGTCGGCGATGAACAGCATGTCGAACATGCCGCGCTCGAGCAGGCGGGCGTAGTCGAGCCAGTAGTCCAGCGTGTTCATCCGGGTCGATCGGTCGGCCGGATGTGTCCAGACCCCCTGGGCCAGGAAACCGACACAGGACATGTCGAGAGCGCTAAGCACCATTGGCTGCATGATGCGTACCTCCGAAAGGGTTGGTCAGGACCAGTTCGTGCGGATGGGATCGTCACCCCTCCAGGTCCGCCCGGCTTCCGCCACGAGGTCCTGGAAGGCGCGCCGAGGCGGGGTCCGTTCCGTGATTTCAAGGATGTCGTCCGGCGAGGCCGGGTTCTCGAGATAGACGAAGCGGCCGCGCGTCGTGGCGCCGTCCTGGTACACGCGATAGCCGCGGCCCAGCGCATCCGCGAGCGTCGCGTCATAGTCGTCGGGCCACAGGCACCAGTGGTGGAAAGCCTCGCGGATGAACGGCCGCGCGAGCGCGTCACGCCACATGCTGGGCTCGTCGTTGTCGAGCTGCATGAGCTCGAATTCGAGGCCACGGGCGCAGGCGAACGCCGTCGTCAGGACCGGCTGGCACGGGATTCCGCGGTAGCGGCATTCGCTGAAGCGCCCACCCTCGATCATGTACCAGGGCCCGATGCCGAGGTTCGACACGAAATGGGCGATCGTCCCCCGGATATCGCGGGTCATGAACGCGGACTGGGTGACCTGTCCAAGAGATGTCAGCACGTCGTTCCTCCCCGCTTTCGTCGGACTTTGCTTGCCCTCATCCGCGATTGCCAATACCGAGTTGAGAAGAGGTGATCTCGAATCGAGATAGGCCGGCATGAGCGAGTTCCACCAGCTTCGCTATTTTCTGGAAGTGGCCGAGCAGGAAAGCTTCCGACGCGCCGCAGCCGCGCTGAACATCGCCCAGTCCGCTCTTTCCCGCCATGTCAAGGAACTCGAGGACCGCCTGGGCACGGTCCTCCTGGACCGGCTTCCCAACGGCGTCAGGATGACGCCGGCCGGACAGGTCTTCGCCGTCGAGGCGCGCCGGGGGCTGGAGGTCCTGGACCGCGCCGGGACCCGTGCACGCCGCGCGGCGGCCGGCGAAATCGGACGCCTCGCCCTCGGCATGAACGACATCGCGGCCCGCAACAGGCGCGTGGCCCGCTGCCTGAAAGCGTTCACGCACGCCAATCCAGGCATCCAGCTGGACATCGTCTCCATGGTCTCGCAGGAGCAGGTGACAGCCCTGCAGGGCGGCAAGATCGACGCGGGCTTCATGATCGAGCGACCCGAACATGCCGGGCTCGACCACGTCTGCATCGAGAACGATCCTTTCTGGCTGGCCCTGCCGATCGGCCATCGCCTCGCGGCACGTCCCACGGTGCCTATCGGCGAACTGGTGGACGAACCGTTCGTCTCGGTGTCGATGACCGCCTACTGGCTCCCGCAGACCCGGCTCCTGGCGCAGTGCCGGACCTTCGGTCTCGTGCCGAAGATCGTCCAGGAGGCCAGCAACGACCTCATGCAGCTGAGCTTCATCGCCGTCGGCATGGGCGTGGGCTTCGTCAATGCGTCCTCGGCACTTTTGGCCGCCGACGACGTGGTGCTGCGGCCCGTGGAGGGGCTGACGGTGACACTCGGCCTCGACCTGGCCTGGATGAGGCAGTCTGCCCTGCCCTCGCTACACCGGTTCGTGGCGCTCGCCCGGTCCGACTTCGCCGACGCGCCACCCTGAGACATCGAGCGGCGTCACGGCGCCGAAGCCGACCTCCTCGAGAGGACCAGCTGGACCGGCACGACGACGACGACCAGCACCACGACCAGCAGCGTGGCGAGGGCCGCCGCACCGGGCAGGTTCGGGATGTCCCACATCGTCCACAGCACCGACGAAACGACCATGGTGTTGGCCGTCATCAGCATGATGGGAATGGTGAGGTCGCGGGCGCTGTGGGCCAGCACCCAGAGCCATGCGTTCACGAGCTGCGGGCGCAGCAAGGGCACCACGATCCGGCGCAGCATCGTCGGGCCGTTGGCGCCGCACACCAGGGCGGCGTCGGTCAGGTCGCGATTCAGCTGGACCAGCGCGCCCGACAGCGAACGTGTGCCGAAGGCCAGGTAGATCGTGACGTGCCCGATCACGAGCACCGCCATGGTGCCGTAGAGCGGCGTCCGCAGGTAGAGAAGCAGGATCGCCACAGCCATCACGACGGGCGGGATGGCGGCCGGCGCGAAGGACAGGACGTCGGCCGCCCGCGCCAGCGGCCCGCGTCCGCGCACAGAGATCCAGGCCACCAGGCCCGCCAGCAGGACCACGAGCGTGCTGCTGGACAGGACCAGCAGCCCCGTGTTGAGCGCGGCCCGCCGGACGGCCTCCGAGGTCAGCAGTTCCCGGTAATTGGCGAGGGTGAGCTGCGCGAGCGCCTGCGGCCCCGGGGTCTGGTAGAACGGCAGGAAGCTGGTCCAGACCAGGATGAGCACCGGCATGGCCATGACCACGAGAAGGCACCCCGCGCCGAGCCCCGCCGGAACGCGCCAGCGACCAAGCCAGATTCGGCGGGCCCTGAAGCCCCTGGCCCCGACGACCCTGTATTTCTCGCCCGCTCCGACGATGCGGAAGTACCCCCACATCAACACGGCCGCGAGCACCAGCAGGACGAGGCCGAAGGAGGCCGCGAGCCCGTAGTTCGGAACGCCCGCATCCGGAGAGGACAGGAGGAAGATGCGGGTGCTGAGCACCGGGATCCGGGCCGTCAGTCCGACGATGAGCGGGAGCTCGAAGGCCTGGACCACGGCGATGAGCATGTAGATGCCGACGGAGAGCAGGCCGGGCGCCAGGAGGGGCAGCGTGATGACCCGCGCCACGGTGCGGCTCCTGGCGCCATGGATGAGCCCGGCGTCCTCCAGCTGCGGATCCATGTTTCGGAAAAGTCCGGCAATCATGACATAGGCCGTGGGCGTGACGCTGAAGCTGGTCGTCACGATCAGCGCCCACATCGAGTAGATGGTGAAGGGCTCCGCGCCGAGCAGCGCTCGCGACCACACGTTGAGCACGCCGTTGCCCGGATTGATCAGGAGGATCCAGCCGAAGCCCAGCACGGCCGGCGGCACGGCCATCCACGCGAAGAAGACGGTCCGGACCACGACCGCACCCGGCATGTCGGTGCGCTCCGTGAGCCAGGCCAGGACCAAGGCCATCGTCGTGCCGAGCGCCATGCTGCCGGCTGCGTAGAGGGCGGTGTTTGCGAGCAGCCGCCCGAGATCGGGATTGGCGACGACGCCCACCAAGTTGTCCAGCGTGAGCCCCCGTGCCTCGAACGGGAGCAGGCCAGCCGGTGTCAGGGCCGACACCGCCAGGACCACCAGCGGCCCGCAGACGAGCACGGCCACGACGGCGACGACGAGCCAGACCGTAGTGCGCGAGAATCCGAGCGAGTTGGAAAGCGAAGACGGAACGCTGGCCACGCTACGACGTCCCGGCAACGATGACGCAACGCTCGGCCGGCACGCCGATCGTGACCGGAGCGGATGGGTCGACCGCGTCATAGGCGTTCAGCGACACCCTGAGCAGCCCCTCGCCCGAGCGGAAATCGGCCTCGATCCTGTCGCCGAGGAACACCGGACGATGCAAGGTCCCCGTGCAGACTGTCATGCCGGGCCGGCTTTCTGGCGCGACGACCACCGCACCGGGCCGAATGACACAGGCTCCGGCCTCCCCGACACGGAGCGAACACTCCAGCGTACTCTCGAAGACGCCCATGGCCGTTTCAAAGAGGACGCTGACCCCGCCGGCGTACGCGCGTCGCTCGACGACGCGACCCGGCAGGACGTTCGCCTGGCCCACGAAATTGGCGACGAACGCCGATGCGGGCCGGAAGTAGAGATCCTGCGGCGCGCCGATCTGCGCGACACGCCCCCCGTTCAGGAGCGCGACGCGATCGGCCATGCCCATGGCCTCGACCTGATCGTGCGTCACGAACACGGTGGTGATGCCGAGGTCCTTCACGAGTTGGCGCAGTTCCGTGCGCATCTCGTCGCGCAGGCGCGCGTCGAGGTTGCTCAGGGGTTCGTCGAGCAGGAGCAGGCGAGGCTCGTGCACGATGGCTCTCGCCAGGGCCACACGCTGCTGTTGCCCTCCGCTCAGGAACGGAGCGGGCCGCTCGGCCAGTGGCTCGAGCCGCACGCGCTGGAGTGCCCCCATCACGGCGGCGCGGATCTTGTCGTCCGGAACCCGCCGGTTCCCGTGCCGCAGGGGAAAGGCGACGTTCTCGTAGACCGTCATGTGCGGCCAGACGGCATAGGACTGGAACACCATGCCGAGCCCGCGCTCGTTGGCGGGGATGAAGCGCCGCGCGGCGACGTCGACCACCACGCGACCGCCAATGGCGATCGTCCCCGCGTCGGGGCTCTCCAGCCCGGCGATGCTTTGCAGCATCGTCGTCTTCCCGCAGCCGCTGGGCCCGAGCAGGGCGAAGAGTTCGCCCTGCCGGATGTCCAGGTCGATCCCGTCGATGGCGACGACCTGCGCCTCTCCGTCGCGCGGAGGAAACCGTTTCGTCAGCGACTTGATCGAGAGCATGACGCGTGGCGACGGCTCAATTGCCGGTACTGGTGATCAGCTTCGTCAGGTCCTCGCGCAGCTTGGCCTGGGCGGCCACTTCGGCGAGCGAAGGCGGGGCCGCAAGTTTGGCGCCCTTGTCCAGGGCCTGCTGGACCACGCGCGCCACGTCCGATCCCTTGTCGCTGAGCCGCGGCATCGCCTCGAACTGCGCCGCCACGCTCGTTCCCTCGGTGGCCAGCCACGCGAGGAAGAGCCGGGCGAGATTGGGGTTCGGGGCATTCTCGGGGATGTAGACCAGCCCCTCGTAGACCATGACGTAGTCGTCGAAGAGGCGGAACTTCACCGGCTGGCCCTGCTGCAGCGCACGTTGCGCGCCATGGTAGGTGATGATGCCGAGCGGGGCCTGTCCGACCGACAGCGCCTGCATCACGACAGGGCTGCCCTTCTGCATGATCGGCCGGTTTTCCATGAGCTTGCGCGCATAGTCCATGAGCGCCGGCTGGCCGATCACATAGGCGACCGTGGGGAGAGGATTGAGGAAGAACGCATTGAGCGACAGCTTGCCCTTCCACTTGGGATCGAGCAGATCCGTCGTTTTTCGCGGCACCTCCTCGTCCTTCAGCATGGTGCTGTTCCAGCCCACGCCGTAGACGGCGTCGAGGAGGTCGAACGAGGTCCCCCGCAGGTCCGGCATCACGCCGTTAACGGCCGCATCCAGCCCCGGAAGCTCCTTCCCGAAGACCTCGACCCAAGGATAGGTCTTCACGAGGCCGCGGCTGCGAAGCGCCTCCACGTCCTCGGCACTCCCGAGCCCGACGATGTCGACCGAACCGCGTCCGCTCCCGGCTTCGGCAATCACCCGGGTGTTCGTCTGCGGCGCGCCCTGCGGTGTCCATTCCAGTTTCGCGGTAAGCCCGAAGCGCTTGTTGAACGCCTCTTCGAGAGCCTTGTGCGTCTGCGGCAAGCTCGGATTGGTGATACGCACCACCAGGGTCCCCTCGCGCTTCGCGGCGTTGAGGACCGTCTGGAAGTCGGGGGCCTGGGCGCGGGTTTCAGCGACGCACGAGAAGCACACTGCGGCAGCGATGGCGATTGCGAGTCTGTTCATTGTCGACCTCCTCCCTGTCCCGTCCCCGCCTTTGGCAGGGGACCCTGTTTTTCCGATCGTGGCATGAGAAAGCCCGGACCGGATAGATCCTAAAGCTTGCAGCGCCCGCCTGCTCGGGCCCTCGACACGCGAAAGCCCGCAGGCTGCGAGCCTGCGGGCGAACCGTTCGCGAGGAGGCACGCGCACTCGGTGTGCGAGCCTTCAGAGCTTGACCATCGAGCATTCCTTGCTGAGCGCCAACGGACGGAATGCCTCGGCGGCAGGCACCATGCCGAGGACTTCGCAATAGTCCCAAGGATACTTGGATTCCTCTGGCTTCTTCACGCGAACGAGGACCCGGTCATAAACCATCTTGCCATCTTCGCGGATCTTGCCGTTCTTCGTGAAGACGTCGGAGATGGTCGTGGCCCGCAGTTCCTTCATGACGGCGTCCGCATCGAGCGTGCCGGCGCGCTGGACCGCTTTCAGGTACTGCAGGGTGGCCGAGTAGCAGGCGACCTGGGAGTCGCTCGCCATCTTTCCCCGCTGGGCGAAGAACCGCTTGGCCCAGGCGCGCGTCTCGTCGTTCATGTCCCAGTACGTCGATTGCGTGAAGGTCAGGCCCTGGGCGATCTCAAGACCGAGGCTGTGCACGTCGACGATGAACATCAGCGGCGTGAGGACAGACTGCCGTTTCGTCAACCCGAACTCCGCCGCCTGCTTGAGGCAGTTCGTCAGGTCGGCTCCGCCGTTCGCCAGTACGACGGCATCGGCCTTCGAGGACCGGGCGGCGAGGAGGTACGAACTGAAGTCGTTGGAATTGACGGGATGGAGCGACGTACCGACGACCTTGCCACCGCCTGCTTCCGCGGCCCCCGTTGCGTCCGCCTGCAACGAATGACCAAATGAATAGTCGGCCGTGATGAAGTAGAACGTCTTCGCTCCCTTCGCCATCGCCGCCCGCACAAGACCCGCCGAGATGGCCCAGGTGTCATGTCCCCAGAGCGAGCCGTAGGGCGTGCACGACTTGCCGATCAGTTCAGTTGTCGACACGCCGGTGAAGAGGCCGATCTTCTTGTTCGGTCCAAGGAGTTCGCGGACCCCCAGAGCGATGGAGGAGTTGGCGAAGTCGGTGATCATGCTGACGTCGCCTGGCCCTAGCCATTCCCGGGCGATGGCGACTCCGATGTCCGCCTTGTTCTGGTGATCCCCGACGACGATCTGGATGGGGCGCCCGAGAACTGTCGGGCCGAAGTCTTCGACCGCCATTTTGACGGCGACCACTGAGCCCGGCCCGGCCTGGTCCGAATACGGGCCATTCTGGTCGTTGAGGACACCGATCTTGACCGGGCTGCCCTGCGCGAACGCGCGGTTCATCCCGGCTCCCAGCAGGGCGAGCGAGCCCGCCATCTTCAACACGTCGCGCCGCTGCGGCGCCATGCCGCCAATCTTCGTCATCGCTGTTTCCCCCTTCGATGTCTGGTTTCAAGATCTGTTCAAGCCACGCCCAGCAGCCGTTCGGGATTGTCTTTTCCCATCCTGCGGATCACGGCCGGCGAGAGCCCTTTCTCGTGCAGGCCCTGAGCGTAGGTGCGCAGCGCCTCCGGCGGCTTCGGCATCCAGGGCTGGCCGGAGTCGCTCGAGATGATCGCGTAGTCCGGGCCGACGGCCTCCATCGCCTCCTTCATCCGGTCGAGCGGATAGGTGTGCGTCATGGGGAAGCAATTGACGGCGCAGAACTCCATGTAGATGCCCTGGCGTGACAGTTCGACCATGGCGTCGACGCCGATGTCGGGAACGGGAGCCTCGGGATGGGTGACGCACATCCGTTTGAGGCCCTTCTGCTGGGCATACTCCGCGACCGCGTAGATCTCTTCCTTGGAGACATGGGCCGTCGACAGCACGGCATCGTATTCGATGATGATGTCGATGACTTCCTTCGCTTCGGCGGTCAGGCGTTTTCCCTCGTCGAGCACCGTGTAGTTTCCCCGTGCCGAGTAACCCCCGCGAAAGCCCAACGACATGCTCTTGAAGCCACCGTACTTGCCGGCACCACCGTAGAAGTTGATGTGAGCGCAGGAATCGAAGGTTGGCAGCCAAACCATCTTCGCGCCCTGGTGCAGCGCGATTTCGACGGCTCCCGGGTTGATGCCCCCGACCCCGCGGTTGAGAGCAACACCGGCAAAGAGCTTGAAGCCGGGGTAGTCGGGGACTGCTTCCTGCCCATGATGAACCTTCGAGACCGTGCTCTCGAAATGGCTCTTGATGACTGCGCCGCCCATGCCGGCTTCAGCGCACCACTTCGCGACCTGGGCCGTGTCGCCGATCCGCGTGAAAGGTGCCGGAGCCGTATGGATGTGGATGTCGATGAAGCCGTCGATGGAGATCTTTTCAGCCATGAGTTGGCACCGTTCCAGATGAGTCCCGGTCCAACGGTGGATGTTCTCCCCGGCCGGCGACCCGCACGCTCACGGTAGGCTGCTGCCCGGAGGTCTCATCGTCCGTTTGGACGTATTCGATGCAGGAGCCTGCCTCGATCTTCCATGGCAGGGAGGAGGAAGTTCGGCGCCGTTGGCGTCGCCTGTCCCCTCCTCGTGACGTCGCGGGACGGAGAACTCCTCATCTTGCAGCCATGGGCCATTGAAACGTCGGGTCTGACAAAGGCCTTTGGTGACTTCTGCGCCGTGAAGGACGTCACGCTGCGCGTACGGCGGGGTGCGATCCACGCGTTGATCGGCCCCAATGGCGCGGGCAAGACGACCCTGTTCAACCTGCTCACGCGCTTCCTGCCGCCCACCGCCGGGACCATCGTGATCAACGGGCAGGATGTCACCACGCTCGCGCCGGCAGAGATCGCACGGCGGGGCGTGGCCCGCTCATTCCAGATTTCGTCGGTCTTTCCGCATCTCACGGCGCACGAGAATGTACGGGTGGCGCTGCAGCGGGACCTGAAGACCTTCTACCAGTTCTGGCGGTCCGACCGCTCGCTGGCCGTGCTCGACGCGCGCGCGGACGCGCTGCTCGAGTCGGTTGGCATCACGGCTTTTGCCCAGACACGGGCCGCCGACCTCCCCTATGGACGCAAGCGCGCCCTCGAGATCGCCACGACGCTGGCGCTCGACCCCTCCATCCTCTTGCTCGACGAGCCCATGGCCGGGCTGGGGATGGAGGACATCGAGAAGATCTCGGACCTTGTCGTCTCGGTGGCGCAGGGGCGCACCGTGCTGATGGTCGAACACAACCTTCGCGTGGTCGCTCGCCTGTGCAGCACGATCACGGTCCTCCAGCGCGGAGAGATCCTCGTGGAAGGTGCCTACGACGACGTGTCCCGGAATCCTGCCGTGATCGAGGCCTACATGGGACAGGGTCATGCCTGATCGAACCGGCACCGCCTTCCTGACGGTGGAAGGTCTTCACGCCTGGTATGGCGAGTCTCACGTCTTGCACGGCATCGACATCGATATCCGGGAAGGCGAGGTCGTGACGTTGCTGGGCCGCAACGGGGCCGGCAAGACGACCACGCTGCGCTCCATCATGGGCGTCGTATCGCGGCGGACGGGGTCCGTCCGTTTCGCAGGGCGCGAGCTCATCGCGTTGCCTCCCGAGCGGATCGCGAGGCTAGGGATCGGGTACTGCCCCGAAGAACGTGGCATCTTTGCCAGCCTCACCGTCGACGAGAATCTGATGCTTCCCCCCGTGATCAAGCCGGGAGGACTGAGCGTCGGCGAAATTCACGCCCTGTTCCCGAACCTCGCCGAGCGCCGGCGCAGCTACGGCAAGAAGCTCTCGGGCGGGGAGCAACAGATGCTGGCGATCGGGAGAATCCTGAGGACCGGAGCCAAGTTGCTGCTTCTCGACGAACCGACGGAAGGCCTGGCGCCCGTGATCGTCCAGCAGATCGGCACGGTGATCCGACTGCTCAAGCAGCGCGGATTCACCATCCTGCTGGTCGAGCAGAACTTTCATTTCGCCTCCACGGTCGCCGACCGGCACTTCGTCGTGGAGGAAGGCAGGACCGTGGACGTCTTCAGCAATGCCGACCTGACCAGGAACACGCAGAAGCTCGAGGCCTACCTTGGCGTCTGATCACGCAACCGGGAAAGTCTGAACGGACATGCCATCCTTCGACATCGAAGTCCTGCTGGGACAGCTCCTGCTGGGCCTGATCAATGGGTCGTTCTACGCCATCCTCAGCCTCGGACTTGCCGTCATCTTCGGCCTCCTGAACATCATCAACTTCACGCACGGCGCCCAGTACATGATGGGCGCGTTCACGGCGTGGATGCTGCTGAACTACCTCGGCATCAACTACTGGGCGGCACTGGTCCTCGCCCCCGCCATCGTGGCCGTGTTCGGCGTGGCCATCGAACGCTTTCTGTTGAGGCGCATCTACGAACTCGACCACATCTACGGCTTCCTGCTCACCTACGGCATCGCGCTCGTCGTCGAAAGCGCATATCGCGCCCAGTACGGCGTGTCGGGACAACCCTATCGGCCGCCACCCGCCCTGTCGGGCGCCATCGATCTCGACTACATGCTCCTGCCGATCTACCGGCTCTGGGTCGTGGGCGTTTCGCTGGTGGTCTGCATCGCCACCTGGCTGCTGATCGAGAAGACCCGGCTGGGAGCCTATCTGCGGGCAGCGACTGAAAACCCCGTTCTGGTCAGGACGTTCGGGATCAACGTCCCCCTCATGATCACCCTGACCTACGCGTTCGGCGTGGCCCTGGCCGCATTGGCCGGGGTCCTCGCGGCTCCGCTGTACCAGGTCAGCTCCATCATGGGCTCGAACCTCATGGTGGTCGTCTTCGCGGTCGTGGTCATCGGAGGAATGGGTTCCATTCCAGGCGCCATCCTCACCGGCTTCGGCCTGGGCCTGGTGGAAGGTTTGACCAAGGTCTTCTACCCGCCCGCCGCCAGCACCGTCATCTTCGTCGCCATGATCCTGATCCTGACCTTCCGGCCGTCGGGCCTCATGGGGAGGTCCGCGTGATGGCGTCGGCGAGCACCGCCGTCCCGTCGCGGGGGGCTAGTCACACAGCACGGCGCGCCGCGCTGGTCGCAGCAGCAGCCTGCGTGGCCCTGGTCGCGCCGTTCCTGCTCTACCCGATCTTCTTGATCAACGTTTTGTGCTTTGCGCTGTTTGCCTGTGCGTTCAACCTGATGATGGGGTTTGCAGGTCTCCTGAGCTTCGGCCATGCAGCCTTTTTCGGCGGATCGGCCTACGTCACGGCCTATGCCGCCAAGGCTTGGGGCTGGCCGGCCGAGCTGTCCATCTTGGCAGGCCTTGTCACCGGAGGAGGCCTCGGCGTGGTGTTCGGCTGGATCTCGATCCGGCGCCAGGGCATCTACTTCGGCATGGTCACCATGGCGCTGGCGCAACTCGTCTACTTTGCCGCGCTGCAGGCGAAATTCACCGGCGGCGAGGACGGCATCCAGGGCGTGCCGCAGCGGTCCGCCCTGCCCATGCTGGACCTCACCGACAACCGGGTCATGTACTTCTACGCGCTCGCAGTCTTCCTGGCGGGGTTCGCCGTCATCTACCGCACTGTGCATTCGCCCTTCGGGCACGTGCTCCGCGCCATCCGGGAAAACGAAGGTCGCGCCATCTCCCTCGGCTACGACGTCCCTCGGTTCAAGCTGCTCGCCTTTGCTCTTTCGGGCGCCTTGTCGGGTCTGGCCGGAGGCCTGAAGGCCATCGCCTTGCAGATCGCCACGCTCACCGATGTCGAATTCACGATGTCCGGCGAAGTCGTCCTGATGACGCTGGTGGGCGGCGTCGCGACGCTGACGGGACCCGTGGTCGGCGCGGCCGTGGTCGTAGCGATGCTGACCTACCTCGCGGCCTTCGGCGTGTGGGTGAAGGCCCTCCAGGGGATCATCTTCATCGCCTGCGTGCTGGCGTTCCGTCGAGGCATCGTGGGCGAGATCGCGGCCATGCTGGAACGATCGCGCCAGACATGACCTGCGGCGCCCGCTGCCGAGCCGTCGTCGATCACCCGCCGATGTCCCGAGCCACACGTGCCGCAGATGCCAGCGCTCCTTCGATGTAGCCGAGTGCGACCCGGTCGCCGATCTCGTGGACCGGAATGCGAAGATCGGCGAACGCGGCGGGCGAAGCCGGGTGGTCGGGCGTGGCTTCGGCGATGATGACGCTGTCGGCCTCGATTTTTCGCTCGCCGACGTCCCTGAACGCCACCCATCCATCCTCGATCCGTACGTCCTGCGCATCGGTGATGATGCTCACCCCGCCGCGCCGCAGGCGGTCCAGGACTGCAGCCCGACGGACGAGATAGAGCCCGCGTCCCGGTTGCGCATGGCGATGCACGACGGCGACCGCGTGTCCGTGATGGCTAAGGAACTCGGCCAGCTCGAGACCGACCAGGTCGCCGCCGATGACGACAACACGCCGGCCGAATGGGGTCCACACGCGGGCAAGGCGCCGAAGGCCTGCCGGCCCGGGCCTGACCCCGAGCCAGCCCGCAATGGTCCCGAGGGCACAGAGCATGGGTGAGGCGGGATCGGCTCCCGCGGCCAGAGCGCGCAGCCGTGCACCATCGAACACGTGGGGGAGTTCGGCGCCTGGAATATCCGACTGCGCTATCACCATGCCTGTCGCCAGGACGATTGCATCGGGCCTGAGCCGCAGGGCGTCTACTGCGTCGAACCGATGGCGCAGCCTGACGTCGACGCTGGCGTGCTGGACACCGCTCGTCAGCCAGCGCAGCAGCTTTTCGTTGGGGGGGTAGGCGAGCGCGGCGAAGCGCAGCGTCCCGCCGAGTTCGGCCCCCGTGTCGAAAAGAGAGACGTGGTGCCCAGCCAGGGCAAGGCGCCGCGTCACCTCGAGACCGGCCGGCCCGCCTCCCGCCACGGCGATCCGGAAAGGACGCGTCGCCGGTACCACCCGGACCTCGGCCTCTCGCCCAGTAGCGGGATTGACCGCGCACTTCACGGGTTCATCGAAGGAAAGCTGGCTGATGCAGGCGTAGCAGTAGACGCAGGGCCGGACGTCCGCCTCGCGGTTCCCGGCGAGCTTGTTGGGAAAGT
This sequence comes from uncultured Alsobacter sp., assembly GCF_945952055.1. Lineage (GTDB taxonomy): Bacteria > Pseudomonadota > Alphaproteobacteria > Rhizobiales > Beijerinckiaceae > Alsobacter. The sequence continues at coordinate 42,543 of NZ_CAMFHB010000017.1, read as the reverse complement.
CGGGGTCGGCCAGCATCGGCCTGCCGAACGCGATGAAGTCGACGGCGCCGCGGCGTACCAGCGCATTGGCCCGGGCAAAGCCGATGCGGCCTGCTGTGATGACGGGGATGTCCAAGGCCTTTCGCAAAGCGGTGGCGTTCCCCACCATCCACTCGTGCTCGTCCGGAATGTTGCTGCGCGTCAGGGCCGTGGGGTTCGCAAGGTTTGCGTTGCAGCTGGCCATGATCGCGGCGATGCCCTCCGCCTGGGCGAGGCGGGCGGTCTCGATCGCATCGGCTAACGTGATCCCACCCGGCGTGTCGTGCTCCTGGGTGTCGAGCTTGCACCAGATGGGGAAGCCGATGCCCGCACCGTCTCGCACGGCCCGGATCACTTCGAGCAAGAGCCTCGCACGAGCTTGCGTCGAGCCCCCGTAGTCGTCGGTCCTGCGGTTGCTCCGGGGCGACAGGAACGAGGACAACAGGAACCCGTGAGCGGCGTGGATCTCAATGGCATCGGCACCGACGTCGCGGACGTGGCGCGCGGCCTCGGCGTAGTGATCGAGGAGCGCCGCGATGTCTTGCCGGGACAATGCCGTGTACGTGACGGGGGGCGCACCGGCCCATTGCCGGCGGACGATGTCCGCCTCGTCCGGCAGGTAGGGTTGCCGTGCTCGTGGCCCGGGCTCCGGCTCCGAGGGCACGAGCAAAGGCTGGCCGGACAGCATGTCGCGCTTGGCGAGCGGACCATGATGATTGAGCTGCATGGCGATACGCGCACCGTGTCGCTGGACGGCCGCGACGAGCGCACGGGCAGCCTGGCGCTGGACCTCGTCGGCGAGAGCCAACGCGTGGGGACGACTGTAGCCGCTCGGGTAGGCGACCGGCACCGCTTCGGTGACGATCAATCCCGCCCCGCCAGCCGCACGCGCCGCGTAGTACGCGACGATGCGGTCACCGGCCCGCCCCTCTTCTCCGGAAAGGTCGCTCCCCATCGCCGACATCACGATCCGGTTGCGGGTTTGCAGCGTCCCGATGCGCCCTGGTGACAGGAGGTGGGCAAACGCTTTCGGCATCCGGCGTCCCTGGATCGTGCCCGCGCGGCATGGATGACGCGGTTCCTCCACACGGTCGCAGAGCGGCACGGGTGCGTCATAGTCTGTTCAGACGGTTCGGGCCGCAGGTGTTCGGCTAGGGTCTCAACTGGCCGTCCGCCGCCCGCGGACCAGCCGTCGTCCCATGATGTCCTGTCGAGGCCCTGAATGACGCTCGAGATCCCTTACTACTGCAAGTCGGTCGACTGGGACCAGTTCATGAAGGACTTCCCACCGCCGCCGCACTTCGCGGCGACGACCGGGCGACTGTCGGCCGACGGCATGCATGCCCTGCAGGAACATCGGTTCCTGGCGCGCATGGAGGACGCCTGGAATACCCCGTTCTACCGCAAGCGCTGGACGGCGGCCGGGCTGGAGCCTGGTGACATTCGCGGGCTCGAGGATCTCGACAAGATCCCGACATTCACGAGCGACGACCTCAAGGGCGCCCTGCAGGCAGCCCCTCCCTTCGGCGACCACTACGCCTTCACGCGCGAGGACTTCGGCCGCACGCCGCTCAAGATCCAGACGAGCGGCGGCACCACGGGCATGCCGCGGCCCACGCTGTTCGATCCGATCGCCTGGGAGGTGCAGGCCGTGCAGGCCGCGCGAGCCTTCTACGAACAGGGTGCGCGCCCCGGCGACATCGTCCAGATCACCTACACGAACTCGCTGGCCAACTCGGCCTGGAACGCCTTCGCGGGCCTGTTCCACTGGCTGGGGTGCGTGCCGGTGACCACCGGGACCGGAATCGTCACGCCCAGCGAGCGCAAGCTCGAGCTGGCCAGGGACTGGGGCGTGAACTGGTGGTTCGCCCGCGGCGAGTATCTGGGCCGGCTGGCGCAGGTGGCCGAGGAGATGAAGTTCGACCTGCACCAGCTCAAGACGCGGTTCCTCCACTCCTATCTCGGGCCCGACATCGAGGGTCACTTCCGGCGCAAGCTCGAGGAGGCCTGGGGTTGCCCCGTCTATGACAACTACGGCACCCACGAGATCGGCCTGATCGCGTTCGAGGGCCGCGAGCGCAAGGGCAAGCACATCAGCGAGGACACGGTCTACGTCCAGATCGTCGACACCGAGACGGGCGTGACGCTGCCCTACGGCCAGCGCGGCAACGTGGTCGCCACGAGCCTTCACAGGTCTGTGCCGCCGATCATCCGCTACGACCTGCGCGACCTGATGATCATGACGGACCGCGAGGAATCGGAGTCCGGCATCACCTCCCGCAAGCTTTCCACCTTCCTCGGCCGCGCCGACGAGATGGTGAAGCTGAGGGGCAACAACGTCTACCCGCTGGCGTGCCAGAACGCCGTGACCAAGGACGACCGCACCACGGGTGACTACATCTGCGTCGCCTACTACGTGGGCGAAGGTCTCGGCCGGCGCGAGGAGATGACGGTGCGCATCGAGCGCAAGTCCGCCGCGGTCGATGCGGCCGCGCTGGAAGCCGACATGAGACGCGCGCTGTTCAAGGACCTTGGCGTGAAGGTCGACGTGGAGATCGTTGAACCGGGAACACTCGCCGAGCACACTCGCCTTGGCCGGGAAAAGGTTCGACGCCTGCTCGACCTGCGCAAGGCGAACTAGCGGCCGGTGCCTGTGGACATGCCCAACCACGACGCATGGCCGGAGGTGAACTGGCGGACCGTGGACGACGCGGCGCGCACGGAACCACCTGCCCCGGCGCATGCCGCATCGAGCGCCCGCGCCGGGCGACTGCCGCCGCATCTGGCCGATCGAGTCGCCGCACTGATGGCCGAGGACGAGGGGTTCGCAACACGATTGCGCTCCCTGACCGGCATGCAGCGGGAGGTGCTCCTGCTTCTCGTTCTCGGACGCCTGAACAAGCAGATCGCCTTCGAACTCGACATCTCGGAGGCGACCGTGAAGTCGCATGTCACCGCGGTCTTGCGCCGGCTCCATGTCAAGTCACGCACCGAGGCCGCCGTCCGCTCAGCCGTGCACATCAGCAGGGACTTCGCCTGATCATGCAAGCCGACCTCGGCCGAGCGATCCGGCCAGGCAAGCGCCTTCGTGGATGACTTCGCCGAAGGGGCTGGACCACCAGCCCGCGAACGCAGGGGGACGACATGAACGACCGCGACATTCTCGGGCTGGACGGGCGCGTCGCCCTCGTGACGGGCGGGGGTGCGGGCATCGGCCGCGCCACGGCGCTGCTGCTGGCGCGCGCGGGCATGCGGGTGGCCGTCGCCGAAATCGACCCTGCCCGGGCCGAGACCATCCGCACGGACCTTGCAACCGCCGGAGCCGATGCGCTGGTCGTGGAGGCCGACGTGCGCCGCGAGGAGGACGTCGCGGGCCTCTTCGACGCGCTCGAGGGCCGTTTCGGGCGGCTGGACGTGCTCGTCAACAATGTCGGTGACTATCTCGGCTTCAAGACGCCGTTCGAGCACTCGAGCGACGAGGAATGGGAGGCGCTGTACGCCGTCAACCTCCTGCACATCTTCCGGGTCACGCGACGCGCCATCCCGTTCATGCGTGCCGGCGGTGGCGGGAGCATCGTCAACCTGTCCACGATCGAGGCGTTCCGGGGCATTCCGATGACGGTCGTCTACGCCTCGTTCAAGGCTGCGATCACCGGCTTCACCCAAAGCCTCGCGGTCGAACTGGGCGCCGACAACATCAGGGTGAATGCGGTCGCCCCGGAGACGACGAACACCGCGCAGATCGTGGCCACGCCCAGGGTGCCGCCGGCCAACCGCGACGCGATCTCCCGGTGGTTTCCCATCGGTCGTTTCGGCGAGGCCGAGGACTCGGCGGGGGCCGTGCTGTTCCTGGCCTCCGACCGACTGTCCGGTTGGGTGTCGGGAACCACGGTCCATGTCGATGGCGGCGCGCTCGCGGCGGGTGCATGGATGAGGCTGCCAGACGGGGCCGGCTGGACGCACCTGCCGATCATCGTGGCGGATGGATACACGCCGCCGGAGAAGTGGCACGATCCCCTAACTTGAACCTGTTTGCGAGGACGCCCTGTGATCTGCTGCGCTTCCAGAGTCGGTTTGTCGAAGGGCTGATCATGAACACGCCCGAGCATCCGGCAGCAAAAACTACTGAACATGGTTGGTAGCTTTATTTCCGGACCATAATCCCCGTTGCCTGTGTGTCTTGAAATAAAAAGACGATGCCCGCCTCTTCGAATGCAGCACGTATGTCACGAAGTGTGCGGTCGTAAGGGACGCTGAGCTCGCTTTCCATCACAGCGATCGTTTTTCGCCCAACACGCGCATGTTCCGCCAAATCTGACTGCGACCAACCCAGCCAAGCGCGGGCCGCGCGGATTTGCTGCGCAGATATCCGCTCGATGTCTGACGAGTAAGTATTCATCAACCCTATCTCGACTCAAAAGTGGTCGTCCGACATACTCTGTGCCATCCATCTCTCCACGTCAACGAGAGGAGAGAACCCATGACGATGCACAGCTTCATTACCGACACGTCCCTCGCTCAGCCGCTCGCCCACGGCGGCTCCCCGTTCGGGAGCTGCGCGCAGATCGTCTGGCCGACGATCTTCGTGCCGACGATGTTCCTGGGAACTCCGGCTCAGGTGGACGCGCTCCTCTGCACGAGCCAGATGGCGCGGCCCGGCGCCTACATGATCGTCCGCGCCTCGCACTCCCCGCTGGACCCGGTCCGCGTTCGGGTCGGCGAAGGAGGCAACGTGGCCGCGCGCCTCGCGAACAAGAGGGACGAGTGGCTCGACACCGGCTACGCGATGATGATCGTGGTGACCTGCAGCCATCCGGCCTTCGACAAGACCTGTGCGGAGGTGCTGGAGGGCGTGGTCACGGCCTCCATCGAGGCGAGCCGCTCGGCGGAGGTGGAGCGCGAGAGGGCCCCGAAGATTCGCCGCCTGTCGATCGAGGTTCACAGGGCGATGGACGACTTCGTCCAGGTGCTCAGGACCGAGCTCGAACGGCGTGGGATCTTCCTCCTTACGCAGCAGCCTTCGAAAGCCATGGGTACTGCTCGGTGGAACAGTCCGCAAAGTAGGTTGCCGGCGGCGGAGCAGGCTCCCGAAGTCGCGCCTGGTAGCGGGGGCGCCTTCAAGGAACCGGTCCGTACACTGTCTCTCGCCTATGGCGGGCTGCATGGACGTGTGGACGAGATGCACGATCACGTGGTCGTCCATGCAGGCACTGAGGTAAGCCTGCATGAGGTACCGGCGCTCCAGTCAGCATCCAGGACAGCGCGTCGGCAACTCATCGACGCGGGCATCATTGGTCCTCATCCGACAAAGGAGGACCGGCTGGCCTTCCGCAAATCGCACAGTGTCGGCTCGTTGACGACGGCTGCTCGCATTTGCACGGGGTCGACGAAGTCAGGAACGCAGGTGTGGCGTCAGACACAGCCCTCGCTCTTCTGAGCACGAGCCGTCCACGAGAGGCAAACGAATGACTGAAATCTGTCCTTACCGCGCTCGAGACAGACCAACTCTGGCGGCCTGCGGCCCGGCTCGACGTTCCACTCGCGGAGCGCCGAGCCGGGCCATGAGGCATTTAGAGAAGCATTGCCAAAGGCACATGCCTGCCATGCATTCGATTTACTTTGAAAGTCGAACGAATAGGGGTCGTCCTGCCTGGATTGCACTTGGCAGACGCACATCTTCGATTACTTTGCAAGCATTTCACTCAGTCATGGATCATATCTTATTATCTTGGCGTCCAGTCGACGGGACTTCCCCGAAACATGACGCCTCGCGCGGGGCGTCCCCTCGTCAGGAGAGACGCCGTGAACGGAGTAATGAAGCACCTTGACCAGTCTGTGCCGATCTACGAGGGCCAGGACGACGCGTACCGGCAGACCACTATCGCCCCCCCCTTGCTTGCCGTGCCGAAAGGTTGGCGCGACACCAGCGGAACCGAAAACCTTCGAACGTCGCTGGATCTGACATCCGACGGCTCGGAAGTCGAACCGGGTCAGCCACCCATCACGAGCGACTACTTGGCCGACGATCTCGTCGATCAGGCGGTCAACCAGACGCCGTCGGCCAATGCCGTCGAAAACGGAGCCGCATCGCTTCGGGTGATGGATTGCCCAACCACGCCCGACGCCTCAGATGGCCAGACGACTGTCGACGAGATAGACCGCGTTGAGGGCGCGGCGATCGAGGCTGGTTTCAGCGAGCCGGAGCGCGTCGAGGTCGCGGACGAAGGGAGCGACGGGCACGGAGAACTTCCGCCGACCGCACGCGGGGAGGTTGAACCGGGGAGCTGCAGAGCCGAGAAGAAGCAGCACGTTTCAGAGCAGCTCCAAGTGAAAGCCGAGGGCGGCGCGGTGACGCCTGGCATGCAGACGAGGGGCTCCGCCGGCGAGCTCTTGCCGCTCGCGCCGGATGACTGGCCGGACATTCAGGCCTTCGATCGCCCGGTCGACCTGGGCTGCCCCGCGCTTCCCTCCGCGTGCCTGCCGGAGCGCGTGGAGAGGCTGATCATGACGATCGCCTGCGCGCTCGGGGTTCCGCTGACCTACGTCGTCATGAGCCTGCTCGTGTGCGTCGCAGCTCTCGTCGGCTGCTGGCGGCGCATTCGCGTGAGCTTCGCGTGGGTCGAGCCCAGCACCTTGGCCGCGGTGCTCGTCGGCCCTCCAGGGCTGCTCAAGTCGCACATAATCGACACCATGCTGCACGAGCTGCGGGCGATCCAGGCGGCCGAGCACGCGGCCTATCTGGCCTACTGCGGTGCGCTTCGAGCAAAGAGGGACGTCGTCTGGGCCCAGGAGCAAATCTACAGGCGGGCCGTCGTCCAGTCGGTCGAGACCGGCCAGCCGCTTCCCTCCCCACCAGATGTGCGGCTCGCCGATCTCCAAATTCCAAGGCCGCCCGCCCTCGTCTCCACGTCAGGCACGCCGCAAGGCCTCCGCGATCTGGCGGCGAGATCACGCACGGGGCTGCTCAGTGCACCGGATGAGCTTCCCCGCTTCCTCAAGGACCATGACAGCCCCTCGGCCCGCGCCTTCCTCATGACCGCCTACGATGGCCGGCATGACGCGACGGATCTCGTCACACGCGGAAGGATCTCGGCCGATCATTTCAGCATCTCGCTCCTCGCGACAATTCAACCCGCGATGCTGCCACAGATCATCGGCCCGGATGACGGGCTGCTCGCCAGGCTCGCGTGGGTGCCTGCCGGTCGTGGCGATGCGATGCCTCGCTCGGGCAAACGGGTCCCCACGGAGAGTCTCCTGAGCATGTTCCAGAAAATCCGTGACCTCGTTCCGCAGTCGTGGGGAGCCAATGTGGCTTCAACGGAGGTCATGCTCGAGCCGAAGGCAGCGGAAGTGCTCCGCGAGACACGGGCGTTTTATGATGCCAAGGCGCGGGACCACGAGGGTCTCTTGGCGTCGGGCTACGCAAAGGCTGGGGGCTTGGCGGCGCGGCTGGCGAGCGCGATCGACCTGGCCACGTTCGGCCTTTCCAGCCGGGCTCATCCGGGCCGCATCTCCCTGCAGTCCGTCGAGGCGGCAGCGACGCTGGTCGAGGCTGTGCTCATGCCGGGCGCGGAAGCCGTCTTCGGGCTCGCCGCGGGCAGAATCGAAGATCGCGATGCACGCGACCTTCTCGCCATCCTCCGCCGCCGCGGATGGAACGAGGTCAACCAGCGAGATCTCCAGAGGGCCTGCTCCGGACGCCTGTCCCGCACCGACGTGCTCGACAAGGCAATCAGGGAACTGGCCGAGAGGGGCATCGTTCGCGTGCACCGGGTCATGCCGGGACCTGCAGGTGGCGCACCGCGCAAGACTATTCAGGTTAACCCGAGGGTCTTCACATAAGGGCACCGACAAAACTGACAGAACCGACAATACCTGGCGCTATCGAGAAGGCAGCGCTCCTGAATGTCGCGAAGCATGTGGCTAGCGGAAGCGCGAGCGCGACGGGGGAGAAAATACCACGTTCCCGCTTAGTCGCTCGAGGTCCGTTTACCCCGATGGCAAGACAGGCTTGAAGCACCTGTAATCTCGAGCCAGATACGGACCGCTCCGTCCTGTTCGCGGCGTTTCGGGTGCACTGGCACCTTGGACCGCACGATGCTGAGACGGCCCAGAGGTCTTCCGATGCTTATCCTTTTCAAGAGCGCGCCGTTCGGCGCCCGGGATAGCCGCCCGTTGGGGGCATCGGAGACACGTGCCATCCGCCGCGTGCCAAGACCCTCCCGCGAGATAGCGCGCATCCGCTGATCCGACGCTGCCGCCCTTCGCCTCGTGAACCTGGCCTGAAGCACTCCATCGGGAACACGCCTCTGACCATGATGGCGTAGGACTCGTGGTGCGGCCTGCGGCGTGACCGGCGCGGCTCTGCGCAACGAGCATTCCAACCCTTGTCTACCCCATCTCCGTGGTGCGCGCTGCGTGCCCGAGGAGCCTATCCATGTCTCTGAATCCCTTCCACAGGCGCATTGCGACGCCGCTCCTGGCCGGCCGCCTTCGGGTCCTCGCAGACCGGCTCGAGGCGGTCGCAGCCGGTCTCGCTCCCACCCAGTCCGATCTCGATCGCGCGCCGCGCCTCGATGAGTGGCACCTGGCCCAGTCTCCCGCTGGACCGGTCCTAGTGGGCCTAGTTACGGCGCACCCGCACTGCGGCCCCGGCCTCATCCACACGAGCCCGATCTGGATCATCGATCCCACGGAGCGCTGGGCTCTCAGCCTGTCCCGCTACTACCGGCTGGGCAAGGCCGCCGGATCCAAGGAGTGGGTCCAATGAGCGGCACACGGATCACGACAGTCCCTCTCTCGCTACCTCTCGATCTCGACCTCGAAGGACGCTTGGAGAGGGTACTTTGCCGGGGACATCTCGACGATGTCGAGGCCCTCCTCATGGCGGTTCTGCCGCCCTGGCTCGACGCATCCCAGGCTGCCAAGAGCGCGGCAGCACGGTGGAGCGTGGACAAGAGGGGCTGGCCGTCGGGCGAAATCGCGCAGAGCCTGCGCGACGCCGCGACGAGCACGAGGGGCGTGCCGTCGACCGTGGACGCGGTAGCCGCCGCCCTTCCGCACGCAGACGACCGGACGGACCGTGAGAGGATGCAAAAGCTGCTGGTCGAAGGCCTCGTGGCGCAGGCGTGGCTCGACCCCCGCGGCGACGGTGCGCCTATGGCCATGCTGGCTGCCTGCTCGACGGCGCGGTGCTCGGGTGACGAAGACTATCTCCACCTTGCTGCGGCAGCCTTCGCCTACACCGTCGTCGGGCTGCGTCACTGTGCCCGGCCGCTTGCCCACAGCCGTAGCCTGGCCGCAATCTGCAAGCGGAGCGCTTCCAGCATGGACCAACTGAAGGCCGCCTGGCGGGGCTGCTGGCGGCTCCTGGGATCGGCTGGCCGCGAGATCCAGAGGCGCCGCGCCAACAAGCGGAAGCCACTGCTCGTCGAAGGCCCCGTTCACGGGCCGGACATCGCCACGGCGGCATTGAACGGCAGCACGTCTGCCGCGCTGGAAACCTGGCGTGACGAAGCCCTTGCGGCACTGAGGGACCCGGCAGCACCTCCGGAGGTGATCACCGCACTGACGAGCATCGACAGTTGGGGCCCCACCATCCGTCGCACCCTGGCCAAGGCGGGGGACGCCATTGAAGCCAATGCCTACGATCCGCGGTGCCGGTCCGAACCGGTTCTCACGATTCGTCGCGATCTCGTCTTTTGGACGGCTCTCGCGGGCGACGCCGAGGCCGCGCGGTCCGCGGCCTACCTGTGCGCTTGCTTTGCGTCCGACGGAACCGAAGCCTTTACTCAGCGGGTCCGGGCCATCGGCCAGCTCGTGGCGCTCCTTCGGATCGCCGCGCCGGGGTCCCCGCTGGCACATCTCTCGTCCGATGACGCCACCGCGCCGCCTCGCTACACGGCGCTCGCTGGCGACGGGGCAGTCCGCATGGTCGGCGAAACGATGGATCGCTTCATCGCAGCGATCTCAAAGGCCGCATGGACCGAGCCGACCGCAGGCGAGGCCACGCTGGAAGCGATCTGGTCGCGGGCCGAAGCGATCCCCGCCTCGGCTCGGGACATCAGGTTGGTCGAGGCTAAGGCAGAGCCCTCATCTTCTGACACGGCGGACAGCCTTGTCGTGATCCCCCGCCTTCCGACCGGGCGATCGGGGAACAGCCGGGATGTCGATCACGACTGGCGCCCGCTCGTCGGGCGAGCCCTGCCGCTGGTGCCCGTACCCGAACTCCAACGGGCTCGCGACGAGATCCTGGCCCGAGTTCCCCATTGCGCGGAGATTGTCGACCGCATCCTGGGAGACCTCGCCGGACGCCGAACAATCCATCTTCGTCCGACGCTTTTCGTCGGACCGCCGGGATGCGGAAAGAGCACCCTCGCGCGGCTCATCCTGGACAACCTCGGACTGCCCCACATCATTTACCCGGCGGCAGGTATCGCCGACTCCTCCGTCGCGGGGACCTCGAAGCAGTGGTCGACGGGCCGGGCCTCGGTTGCTCTCCAGCAAGTGCGCTCATCCGGGATCGCGAATCCCGCCGTAGTCGTCGACGAAATCGACAAGGCCGCGAGGCATCCGGCGAACGGCCGCCTGGAAGACGGCCTTCTTCCTCTGCTCGAGCCCACGACGGCCTCTCGGGCCTTCGACTATCTGCTGGAGACGGAAGTCGACCTTTCGGCGATCAGCTGGATCGCAACGGCCAACACCGTCGAGGAGTTGAGCGCCCCGGTACGGGACAGGTTCCAGGTCTTGCGCGTACCCGACCCCGAGCCGCACCATCTTGGAGTGCTGCTTCCTACGGTCATCGCCGACATTCTGCGGGAGCGGGGGCTCCGGCCCGAATGGGTGGAGCCGCTCGCGGGCGACGAGATCGACCTGGTCGCCAACGCCTGGAAGCCCCGATCCCTGCGACGACTGGCCAAGGTCATGCAGATCGTGCTCCGCCGTCGCGACGCGCTGGCGGCGAGGCACTGATGACCACCTAGCAGGGATGCGATGCGAGATCTGGCTTCGGCAGATAGAGCGGATCGACGAGGCTCTTGCCCTCGCCGGCGCCGTCCGGGTCGGGCGGGTGATCCAGCGACGCTCGCGAGCGAGGTCCAGAGATCCGAGCCGGTCGTGGATCCAGGCTAGGAACCGTCTTTGGATCTGCATTCGTCGGCGGCGAGACATGTAACGCCGCTCCACGTTCCGTAACACTTTTCCTGAACTTCGAGACGTTTTTCCCGCAAGCCAATCGAGGCAAAACGCGCCCCAGACGAGCGCCGACAACACGCGAGGATTTGCGTTATCCAATTCAGGAAAAAGGTTACACAGTGATGGAGTAACGGGGGGACGAAAAATCGCGCTTGCAGAGTTCGTGATGAGGTCCCTGCATTTGCGCGTCCCCAGAACCAGACAATCCAGGAGCCCGTGCCATCATGGCGGCGTCCGTGTCGACCTGAGCAGACGAGGGCGCCATGACCGGAAATCCATGCGGCGAACCGGCGCCGTGACGTGACGCGCGGTACCTTTCCGGTGAGTTCACCGGCTTGAAGCTGTCGACGATGGGGTGGTTGCCTTGCCGTAGGTCTTCACCGCACCCGGCCCGGAAAGGCGCATCACTTACAGGCCCGTGGTCTCATTGGCCGAGATCACCTACAGGTCGATTCCTGCGGATCGTCGACGGCATCCGTGCTCTTCACCATGATCATCGCGGCGGCCAGGAAGCCGGTCATGTTCAGATCCTGCGGCGGGCTCAGCTCCTTCAGCTTCATTCCGTCGTCCATCAGTGCTTGCACCGAAGCCATGGCCGCCTTGGACACGTTGTGGGCGTGGCCGTCTTCACGACGTCCGCTGAGCCCTCACCTTCTCGTCCGGCGTTATCGCCTCCACGGTCGTATTGGTCGCTGCCGGAACCCGACGCTTAGAATGCGTCGCCGAGATAACCTTCGGCATGCCGCGCTGGAAGATCGGATTGCTTTTGACCCGGAGCGGCATTTGGGAACGTCCGGTCCCCCTGTAGCCTTCTGCTGCCGCGGAGCTGGGGGAGGCATTGGCAGTGGGGCAACGTGTGGCGGAGCTATGCCCGAGATGTCGGCGCCCGTCGATCTCGTCCGTCCTTGCTTTGGAGCATGTCGCGTAGACCAGGCATACTTGCTGGCCACCCGATCGCTCTTGGAGGACGAGACAGATGTCGCTGACCCTCTACGCTCACCCCTTCTCCTCCTACTCCCAGAAGGTGCTCATTGCGCTGTGGGAGAACGAGGTGTCCTTCACCTACCGGCACATGGAGCACGAGGGGGCGGCGAACGAACTGATGCGGCTGTGGCCCGAGCGCAAGTTCCCCGTTCTGGTCGACGGGACTGACACCGTCGTCGAGACGAGCATCATCATCGAGTATCTGGACCAGACGCGTCCGGGCCCGGTGCGGTTTCTGCCCGACGAGCCTAAGGCGGCCCTCGAGGTTAGGCTGCTTGATCGCTTCTTCGACCTGTACGTGATGACACCCGTGCAGCGCGCGGTGGCCGAAGCACTGCGCAGCTCGCCCGATCGGCTCCCAGAGGCCCGGGAAAACGCCGCAGAGGCGCTCGAGACTGCCTATGGCTGGCTCGAAGCGCGGCTCCGGGGGCGGAGCTGGGCGGGAGGGGAGCATTGGTCGTTGGCTGATTGCGCGGCAGCGCCGTCGCTGTTCTATGCCGACTGGGTGCACCGGATCGGGCCGATCCATCCCTGGCTCCTCGACTATCGCAAGCAACTGCTGGAGAGGCCCTCGGTCGCGCGGGCGGTGGAGGAGGGGCGTCCCTACCGCCATTACTTCCCGCTCGGCGCGCCGGATCGGGACTAGCCGCCCGTCGCTAGCGGCAGGGCAGGAGATGACCCGGAGCGGACGTTCAAAATGGAGCCCTGCTTCTCCGGCCGCCAGTCAAATCACGACTGGGTTAGGGATCTCAGCGGCTATCGGAAAAAGGCTGACCAGATCGGATGTTATGTAATATCTTCGAGGCCTGTTCCCGCTTCCTTTCTCAAGTAGTTCATTTGTATAGAGTGCAACGATAGATAACTGGAAAAGCGTCGTAGAAAGCGGAAATTGGCCTTTTTGACTCAGAAAAAACTCGCGAAGAATTGAAATCACAGGGCCAATGTTATGTCTTTTATCGCGTCGAATTGATTGAAAAATATTCTCACCGAGACGCCGTCCGTTTGATGGCCGCAGTTCTTTTGGAATAACGTCTTCCTCGACGAGTTTGTCGATCATTTCCGTTATCATTGAGCATGCAGACATATCCTTTCGGGTCACCAATTTCACAGTTCTAGATGTTGTCTTAAAACGAGAAAAATCGCGATCTGCTGCTTCCAGTTGTGCCATGAGCTCAGCAGCTAGGCGCCCGGCCTTTGCATCGAAGCCCCTGGATTTGTAGACTAAAGGGTGCGTGATCTTTGACCAAGCATGCTGGAGTAACGTCCTGATCTGAATCTCGAACACAAAATCGAAGATAGGTGTATTCAATCCAAGTTTGTCTTCGAGTTTACAATATATTCGCGTGCAATCGAAGTCGAAAATCCTCTCATCCTGCAGTGTAGAGCCGGCCCTAATATTTATAAGATTAAAATTTTTCCTCACGTAGCGTCGGACATCGCTCTCTTGTTTCGAGGTATCAATCACAACGGAGAAAGCTACCAGATCATCAACGCTTTGGAGATCTGGGTACCTGCCCGTTTCTATCTTGTCTCGAAGCGAATCAAGCGTCTTTGAGCGTCCGATCAGCAGATAGTTCTTCTGGCTGCAGTAGGGAGCAAGAATCTCACGAGCAAGGCTCTCAACTGTCGAGATAACTGTAACTTGCTCCGCAAACGCCTGCTCAAGCGTTTTCAAGCGCGCCTCCTAAAATTACGCTCTTAACAATATCTATTCGAATGCGACGCGGCCCTGCATCATTCGATGCAGCCCGGGCTGCATTTAGGTAACGTCGCACTGGGTGATCGGATGCGACTGGTCTCGCGTCTCTTTCATGTTGACGCAGTTCGGAAGACCATTCTGACAGCCTCTCCGCAACAATGTCAGGATTGGGCACTTGGCCATTGCGCTGGAGCTCAACTATAGCGGCAAACAGTGAATAGAAGTCGGCCTGATTGCGAAGCCTTGTTCCAGTTAATTGGCTTGCTCCCGGCTGCGATATTATCTCCTTGATATAGTTCACTGCAAGTAGGAAGGCCGAGCGAACGGCGGCCTCCTCCGGCCACTCCTCTTCCCGATCTCGGAACGCCGCATCAAGATCTGCCTGAGATGTCGACTTTTCTCCACTCTCAATGAAAAGCAGCATCGTTGCCGTGTTTTCTACATCCTTCATTTGCCGCCTTGATTGAGACACAATGTTGGGAAAATTTGAAGGTAATAGTTCAGATAGTCGCTCCGACAGTTCTTCGGCCGCCGTAATGAAGCGTCCGGAAAACATCGCGTGTCGCAACTCTTGCTGCGACAGCTTTGCGACGTTCTTGTTGATGCGATTGAAAATATCATTTATTAGACTTTCATTCTCCTGTTCGATGAACTCCACCGAAAATGAGTAGCGCCAAACGAGCAATCGGATTTCCGTATCCAGATCATCGAACAAGCGACCACGCAGGGATTGATTAGGGTAATCTTCCGCAATTTGTATTCCGTTAGATACAAAATCAAACAGTGCGGTAAGCCGCTGCTTTCCATCCACTACTTTATATACAAATGATCCGTCGTTGCGAATTTCTTCGAATAAAAAAATTGCCGGGCATGGATAGTTCATCAGTACAGTTGTTACAAAATCGCTTCGGAAGCGATCAGGCCAAACACTACGCCGCTGATACGGAGGGGATAAATCTAGTTGACCCCGCTTCCAAAGGTCGTGTAGCCAGCTAAACGGGCGGAACTCAGCTCGACGTTGCATAAATTCCCTCTGTCACAGATTGACCTTCGTGAAATGAATATCATCGCCTGTCTTTTGAGGCTAGCGTAGATGGTTGGATCTGGCCCCTTCAGACGGGCGGCTGGACAGGGGCTCAGAACTTCCGCTCCTGGCGCATAGCCGACCTGCCCTCCTAGCTCCAGGGCTCAGCTTCAGACCAACTCCAGCTTACTCCTGTGCGCCCCAACTTTCTTAGCCGCCCTCGACCATGGCGGCACAACTTTCTCTTCCACCCACGGCAGCAACCGGATCGGCCGAGGCTGCAGGTGGGCGGTCACGACATGCAGCTTCATCACGTACTTCAGCAACGTCTTGATCTTGTAGGCTTCGCAGTAGCGCTCGGAGGTCTCGCCTCGTCCGACATGGCCCATCAGATCTTCCCGGACCTCAAGGTTGACCTCCTTCTGCTTGAGGAAGTTGTTGAAGCCGTGTCGAAGGGAATGGATGACGATCGACTTGCTGTCCTTTCCGAGCTTCCCCAGCATGGGCACGAGCTCGTCGTAGAGCCGGTCGCCGGAGGGCGATCGCGACGTAGGCGAGTAGATGTCCGGAAAGACACGATCGTAGCCGAGATCCCGGATGCGGGCCACGTAGTCCAGGAAGCCGAGGCGGACGACTTCCGGGTGCAGTGGAATGCTCCTCCGGGACTGGGTGTTCTTGATGCGTCGATGATTGTTTGGTGCGATGTGAATGTAGGGCGTGGGGCCGTTGTCCGTGATCACGTCCGACACGTCGAGGCCGCAGATCTCCTCGCGCCGTGCACCGCTGTAGTAGAGCAGGAGCACGGCGAAATAGAGGGCGCGGTGATAGAGGCTGTCGCCTGGTTCGACCGGCTCCTGCCATGACAGGCAGCCGGTGAAGGGCGGCAGCGAGAAGAGTGCCCGGCAAGCATCCGCGGAAGGCTTCGGGCGAATGTCGCGGGCTCGCGTATCCTTGTTGTCCGGCGCGCGAAGTCCCGTGAGCGACAGATCGGTGGGGATGGCGAGCCCTTCGGCCCGGGCAAAGGCCAGAAGCTGGGTGAGATTGGACAGATGCCGGTTCAGCGTCGCTCCCTTCACGCCCCTCGCCTTTGCGTCCTTGGCGCGGAGATCGGCGATCGAGCACTGGAAGTCCTTCGGGCTCTTCCCGTAGGTGTGCGGCAGCTGGAAGGTGAGGAATGAGACGAACCCGGCAAGGTGCTTCTGCTGGACGTTCTCCACCGCCGTGTAGCCGTAGCTCTCGGACAGGAACCTCTCCAGGAGGCGATAGATGGATGCCGCCTGGCGGCGGGTCTTCTCGTCCCACTTTTTGAATTTGACGCGATAATCGGCGAGCTTCTCGCCCAGCGCCGTCACCGACATACCCGACAGCTGGGGTGCATCAACGCTTGGGGGGGCTGGGGGAAGCGCCTCGGGCGGGGACACGGGCGCAGGGTCGACAAGCTGAGCGACAACAGGTGTCGAGGCGTTCTGCACGCTCTCGATACCCGACCGAGGCGCCGCAGCCGGGCCCAGGCTCTCATCCGGCATCGCCATCAAACGATCGACGAGCGCAGAAACGCTTGCCGAAGTTTCCCTGCGCAGGCGCGCCTGCCGGAACAGCGCTTCGCTCATGCCCAGCAGGTAGATCTCATGAGCCTGTGCAATCCCTACGGCCGTCGTTTCGGCGCCAACGGTCTCGAGGAAGGCCGACAAGCGCTGCGGCTTCACTGACAGCATGCCGCGCCGCTGCATGAAGCTGAGGCGGGTGTGCACGTCGCCGATGACCGCGTCAGAAAGGCCCTCGCGCTGCATCCAGGCGACATCGGCCTCGGAAATCGTCACGGCCGGACCCCGCTCGGCCGCCAGGCGGTAGACCCACGCCATCGCGAGGTCCACCTGCGCCTCGGCCGCCGCGTCGTAGGGGACCGTCGCATCCGCCTTGGCGACGGCCGCGGCCGTGCGCAGACGCGCGAGGTGGTCCTGCACGACCGTCCTCAAGAGCGCGTCGAGCTGCTTCGTCGACAGATGTGGCGCGTCGGGCCTCAGCACGATCTCCTCCAGCCTGGCGTCGAGGCACACGGCGATGCGGCGGGCGAGGGCCGGATCCCATGTCCTCAGGCTTAGACAAAGATGCTTCCGTGACACGCAATGTTCAAGCTGGGAGGGCGTGCGACGCCTCCAGTGATAGACCGCGCCCCTGCGGACGACGTGGGCAGCCATGGCCATGCGGGACCCCGCAATGTGGTACAGGGTGTGGCACACCCGTGTGGCGCAAAGCTGCGAATTCCTCCCCAGCCACGGGGTGGAACCTGCAAACTCAATGACTTAGGTGAGCCTGGCTGGGGCGGGAGGATTCGAACCTCCGTATGGCGGAATCAAAATCCGCTGCCTTACCACTTGGCGACGCCCCAGCATGCGCCGGCGCGCGAGGCGACGGCGGGCGATCAATAATCGGGCGCGGGGCTCCGCGCAATGGCGGGCGTGGGGGTTTCGTTGCGACATGGCGCCGTTGTGGCGGCGGTCCGGTGCGTGCCAGGATCGGGGGAGAAACGCGAAGGGCCGGGGCGGCCCAGGGGAGGACGCCATGACCGAGGACGAGATGCGCCGGGGCGCGGAGGACGCGGACGCGCGGCGGATCGCGGCGCTGCTGGCGAAGGACTACGCGGCCTTCGCCGATGGCCTGGCCGAGACGCTCGTCTACCAGCACGCCTCCGGCAAGATCGACAGCAAGGCGAGCTACCTGCCCCAGTTCCACGAGGGGCGGGTCGTGTTCCTGGCGAGCCGGCTGGAGGACGTGCGGACCCACGTGGTGGGCGGCGCCGTGGTCCGGCAGGGCATCGCCCGAAACGAGCTCGTGGTGGAGGGCCGCCCGATCAGCGCGGCCACGCGGTTCTTCAGCGTGTGGGGGCACGACAAGGGACGCTGGCTGATGGCGGCCTGGGCGTCGGCCCCGCTGGAGTGATGCGGCAAAGAGGCCGCGGGTTTCTCGCGAACGAACTGCGTCGAAGCGGGTTCTAGAGGCGAACCGCACGGGCAGCGCCCGCGCCTTGAGGCGCGGCTGTGCCTGCGCGCACCCGCCCTTCGCAGCCCCACGGAGACCCGCATGCAGCCCGCGCGAACGCCCTCGGGACCGGACACGGTCAACCGGCGGGAACTCCTCGTCGCCACCGCGGCCGGAGCCGCCTTCACCGCAACGGGCACGGTGGCCCAGGCCCAGGCCGCAGCCGGAGCGGCTCCCACGGCGGGCCGGACGCCGGCGGGCGCGCACGATCCCTTCACCGCGACGGTCAACCTCACCGTCAACGGCTCGCGCCACAGCGTGGACCTCGACACCCGCACGACCCTGCTCGACCTCCTGCGCGAGCACCTGCACATGACCGGCACCAAGAAAGGCTGCGACCACGGCCAGTGCGGGGCCTGCACCGTCATCGCCGACGGGCGCCGGATCAATGCCTGCCTGTCGCTGGCGCTGATGCACGAGGGAGACGAGATCACCACCATCGAGGGGCTGGGCTCGCCCGAGCGCATGCACCCGATGCAGGCCGCCTTCGTGCGGCACGACGGCTACCAGTGCGGCTATTGCACGCCGGGCCAGGTCTGCTCGGCGGTGGCGGTGCTCGACGAGATCGAGGCCGGCATTCCCAGCCACGTCACGGCCGACCTCATGGCCAAGCCCGAGATCAGCAACGACGAGGTGCGCGAGCGCATGAGCGGCAACATCTGCCGCTGCGGCGCCTATTCCAACATCGAGGACGCCATCGCCGACGTGGCCGGGAGGAAGGCATGAAGCCGTTTTCCTACGAGCGCGCCGCCTCCCCGGCGCAAGCCGCCGCGGCAGCCGCCCGCCGGCCCGATGCCAAGTTCATCGCCGGCGGCACCAACCTGCTCGACCTGATGAAGCTGCAGATCGAGACGCCGGCCCACCTCGTCGACGTCAACGGGCTCGACCTCGACCGCATCGAGGAAACCCCCGAGGGCGGCATCCGCATCGGGGCCCTGGTCCGCAACACGGATCTGGCCGCCGACGAACGGGTACGGCGCGACTACGGCGTGCTCGCCCGGGCCTTGCTGGCGGGCGCGACCGGCCAGCTGCGCAACAAGGCGACGACGGCCGGCAACCTGCTGCAGCGCACGCGTTGCCCCTACTTCTACGACACGGCCCAGCCCTGCAACAAACGTGAGCCCGGCAGCGGCTGCTCGGCGCTGGAAGGCTACAGCCGGCAGCACGCGATCCTCGGGGTGAGCGACGCCTGCATCGCCACCAACCCGAGCGACATGAACGTGGCGCTCAGGGCGCTGGACACCGTCGTCGAGACGGTGAAGGCCGACGGGACGACGCGCAGCATCCCGATCGCCGACTTCCACCGACTTCCCGGCGACACGCCGCACCTCGAGACGGTGCTGGAGCGCGGCGAACTGATCACCGCCGTCACCCTGCCGCCGCCGGACGGGGGCGTTCACATCTATCGCAAGGTCCGCGACCGGGCCTCCTACGCCTTCGCGCTGATATCCGTCGCCGCGGTTATCCGGCCCAATGGCGCCAGTGCGCTGGCGCTCGGCGGCGTCGCGCACAAGCCATGGCGGGTGGAAGCAGCCGAGGCAGCCCTCACGGGCGGCCCGAAGGACGCCGCGGCGGCCCTGCTCGCCGGTGCCCGCACCACCTCCGACAACGCCTACAAGATCCCGCTGGTCGAGCGCACGCTCGGCGCGGTGCTGACCGACGCGAGGCGCTGACCCATGAAGTTCGACACCCCCGCCGAAACCAATCCCATCGATCGGCTGACCATCGTCGGCAAGCCCCTCGACCGCATCGACGGCCCGCTGAAGACCACCGGCCGCGCGCCCTACGCCTACGAGCACCACGGCGCGGCGCCGAACCAGGCGCACGGCGTGATCGTGGGGGCGACCATCGCCAAGGGCCGCATCCGTCGGCTCGACACCGCGCGGGCCGAGGCCGCGCCGGGCGTGGTGGCGGTCGTGACGGCCGAGAGCGCCGGCAAGCTCGGCAAGGGCGAGCACAACACCGCCACGCTGCTGGGCGGTCCGGAGATCGAGCACTACCACCAGGCCATCGCGCTCGTGGTGGCGGAGACCTTCGAGCAGGCCCGCGCCGCGGCCGTCCTCGTGGAGGTGGAGTACGAGCGCGCGAAGGGGGCCTTCGACCTGGCGGGCGAGCGCAACGGCGCGGAGAAGCCCGAGAAGGTCAACGACTCGCCGCCCGACACCGCCGTGGGCAACTTCGAGAGCGCGTTCGGCACAGCCGACATGACGCTCGACGAGACCTACACCACACCCGACGAATCCCACGCGATGATGGAGCCGCACGCCTCCCTCGCCTTCTGGGAGGGCCGCAAGCTCACCCTCTACACGTCGACCCAGATGGTCGCCTGGACAAAGAAGGACCTCGCCAAGACGCTCGGGATCGAGCCGGACGACGTCCATGTCGTGGCGCCGTTCATCGGTGGCGGCTTCGGCGGCAAGCTCTTCCTGCGGGCCGACGCCCTGCTCGCGGCGCTCGGCGCCCGCGCCGCGGGACGGCCGGTGAAGGTGGCGCTGCAGCGGCCCATGATCTTCAACAACACGACGCATCGGCCGGCCACGATCCAGCGCATCCGGATCGGGGCGAACCGCGACGGCGTCATCACCGCCATCGGCCACGAATGCTGGTCGGCGGACCTCGAGGGCGGCAAGCCCGACGGGGCCGTGGACCAGACGCGCATGCTCTATGCCGGGGCCAACCGCATGACCGCCACGCGGCTGGAGACCCTCGACCTGCCCGAGAGCAATTCCATGCGCGCGCCCGGCGAAGCCACCGGCATGATGGCGCTGGAGATCGCCATGGACGAGATGGCGGAGAAGCTCGGGATCGACCCGGTCGAATTCCGCATCCGCAACGACACGCAGGTCGTGCCGGACGACCCGAAGGCGGAGAAGAGCGGCGCGGAAAACGGGCAGCGCCGCTTTTCGCAGCGGCCTTTCGTGGAGTGCCTGCGGCTGGGCGCCGAAAAGTTCGGCTGGAGCCGACGCAGCGCAAGGCCAGGCAGCACGCGCGAAGGCGGCTGGCTCATCGGGCACGGCATGGCCTCCGCGTTCCGCAACAACATGTCGGTGAAGTCGGCGGCCCGCGTGCGGCTCACGCCGCAGGGCGGGGTCGTCGTCGAGACGGACATGACCGACATCGGCACCGGCAGCTACACCATCATCGCCCAGACCGCGGCCGAGATGATGGGCGTGCCGCTGGAGCGCGTCACCGTGCGCCTCGGCGATTCCAGCTTCCCGGTGTCGGCCGGTTCGGGCGGCCAGTTCGGCGGCAACTGCTCGACGGCGGGCGTCTACGCCGCCTGCGTGAAGCTGCGCGAGGCCGTCTCGGGCAAGCTCGGCTTCAACCAGGCGGACCTCACCTTCGCAGACGGCCAGGTCAATGCGGGCGGACGCAGCGTCGCCTTGACCGAGGCCGTGAAGGACGGGGAACTCGTGGAAGAGGACGGGATCGAGTTCGGCGACATCTCCAAGAAGGCGCAGCAGTCCACGTTCGGCTCGCATTTCGTCGAGGTGGCGGTGGATGCCTGGACGGCGGAAATCCGGGTCCGACGCATGCTCGCCGTTTGCGCCTCCGGCCGCATCCTCAACCCCAAGACCGCGCGCAGCCAGGTCATCGGCGCGATGACCATGGGTGTCGGCGCGGCGCTCCTGGAAGAGCTCGTCGTCGACAAGCGGGCCGGCTTCTTCGTCAACCACGACCTCGCCCAGTACGAGGTGCCGGTGCATGCCGACATCCCGCACCAGGAGGTGATCTTCCTCGACGAGGCGGATCCGATGTCCTCGCCCATGAAGGCCAAGGGCATCGCCGAGCTCGGCATCTGCGGGGTCGCCGCGGCCGTCGCCAACGCGGTCTACAACGCCACGGGCGTGCGCGTGCGGGACTATCCGGTGACGCTGGACAAGCTGATCGAGCGGATGCCCGACGCGGCGTGAGGGGGGCTCCCATTCCACAAAGCCCCTCATCCTGAGCCGCGGCCCGCAGGGCCGCGAGTCGAAGGACGCACCAGGGTCGAGCTGCACCGCTGTGCGTCCTTCGACTCGGCCGCTCTGCGGCCGGCTCAGGATGAGGGAGCTGGGAGTGGTTGAAAGAGAGCGCTAGCGTTTACCACGGCGCCGCCCCGTCGGCGCAGGCCCGCTCGACCCCCGCTCCACCAGCGTCTCGACGATCTGCACCCGCCGCGCCGGCGAGCCCGGCGGCAGCTTGCCCTCGATCCGGTCCAGCAGCAGCCGCAGCGCGGCGGCGCCGATCTCGGCGCCGTGAACGCGCACCGTGGTCAGCGGCGGGGAGATCTGGGTGGCCACCGGGAAATCCGAGAAGCCCACGACCGAGACGTCCTCGGGGATGCGAAAGCCCTGGCGCATGAGCACCGGGATCGCCTGCACGGCCAGCGCGTCGTGGGCGCAGAAGAGCGCGGTCGGCGCGAAGCCGTCCTTCATCTCGCGCTCCAGAACCGCCCAGAGCCCCTGGTCCTCGAAGCAGAGATTGCGGATCTCGAGCCCCGGCACGGCCTCGGCGACATCCCGCAAACCGCGCAGCCGCTCCTCGCGGCCGCGCAGGCCCGTGCGGCCCTGCACGTAGCCGATGTGGCGGTGGCCGAGGCCGACGAGATAGCGCCCCACGGCCTGCCCGGCCTCGCGGTTGGTGCCACTGACGTGGTCGACCGGCGCCAGCGGGTCGAGCCAGCCCATGCGCACGAGAGGCGAGCCGTCGTCGAGGATGCCCTGCATGGTCTCCGGCGCGTGCGGGCCGACGAGGAGGATGCCGCGGTTGGCCTTGGCGAAGCGGCGGATCTGGGCCGGGTCGTGGCCCCAGTGGATGCGGACCGAGCGGCCCCAGCGCTGCGCCTCGCGCTGCACGCCGTTCTGCATCTGCACCTGCAGGTCGGCGTTCACGGGGTCCTGGTCGTGGAAGACGAGGCCCACGTCCCCCTCGGCGGCCGCCTGCCCGCGATAGCCCATGGTGTCGGCGAGGTCGCGGACCACGCGGCGGGTGGCCTCGCTGACGCCGCCCTTGCCCGACAGGGCCCGGGACACGGTGAAGGCCGAAAGCCCCGAAGCCTCGGCGATCGCCCGCACCGTCACACGCGCCATGACCCGCTCCCCGAAATTCTTTCAACCTAACTCTTTACCTAACAAACTTGCGGGCGCAACCTCACCCTACCCTAACAACCTGCGCTCCGGAGAGGGCGCCCTGAAGGGGAGGAAACCCATGGTGACGATCAGCCGCCGCGGCTTCGTCGCGGCCGGATCCGCGCTCGTTCTCGCACCGCGCACAGCCTTCGCAGCGATGGACTACAAGGAGGCGCCGAGCCTCAAGGCGCTGGTGGACAAGGGCGCCCTGCCCCCGCTCAAGGACCGCCTTCCGGACAATCCCCTCGTCATCAAGCCCACGGAGCGGGTCGGCCGCTACGGTGGGGACTGGAACCATGCGCTCGTCGGCGGCGGCTCGCTGTCGATGCTGTTCCGCTACCAGGCCTACGAGCCGCTCTTGCGCTACACGCCCGACTGGTCCGGCGTGACGCCCAACGTCGCCGAGAGCTTCGAGGGCGACAAGGAGGGCAAGGTCTACACGATCCGCCTGCGCAAGGGCCTCAAGTGGTCCGACGGCAAGCCCTACACCACCGACGACGTGAAGTTCTGGTACGACGCCGTGCTCACCGACAAGCGCGTCGCCTTCGTCGGGCAGGACCACTGGAAGCAGGACGGCAAGCCGGCGAGGCTCGAGATCGTCGACGCCCAGACCTTCCGCGTCATCTTCGAGAAGCCCAACGGCTTCTTCCCGCTGAACGTCGCCTGGGTGAACAACGACCAGACCGCCCGCTGCCCCAAGCACTACCTGTCGCAGTTCCACATCGACTACAATCCGGCCGCCAACGACCTCGCCAAGAGCCGCGGCTTCGACAGCTGGATCGCCTCGTTCCAGAGCGCGGCCGGCTTCCAGGACGACAACGCCTTCTTCCTCAACTCCTCGAAGAAGCCGACGCTCAACGCCTGGATGTTCACCGTGGCGCCCGGCGAGAACACCGAGCGCGCCATCGCGGTGCGCAACCCCTACTACTGGAAGGTCGACACGGAGGGGAACCAGCTCCCCTACCTCGAGCGCATCGTCTACCAGATGGTCTCCGATCCGCAGGTCCTGCTGCTCAAGACGATGCAGGGCGAGATCGACATGATGGACCAGTATATCGGCACGCCCACCAACAAGGCCGTGCTCTACGACGCCCGCGACAAGGGCGGCTACGAGTTCTACACGCTCACCCAGACGGATGCGAACACGATGTGTTTCATCCTGAACCTGAACCACAACGACGAGACCAAGCGCGTCCTGTTCAACAACCGCGACTTCAGGGCCGCGATGTCGCTCGCCGTCGACCGGCAGGCGCTGATCGACGCGGTTCTGGTGGGCCAGGGCGAGCCGGCGCAGCCGTCGATCAAGAAGGGTGACCCGCTCTACAACGAGCAGCTCGCCACGCAGTACATCGACTACGATCCGGCCAAGGCGAACGCCATGCTGGACAAGATCGTGCCCAAGCGCGACGGCGCCAATTTCCGGCTCGACGAGAAGGGCCGGCGCCTCACGATCATCTTCGAGATCGACCAGGCGCGCACGGTCTTCCTCGACATGCTGCAGCTCGTGATGCCGATGTTCAAGGAGGTCGGCATCGACGCGCAGTTCCGCTCGATGGACCGCTCGCTGTGGGAAACGCGGGTGCGCCAGGGCCGCGACTTCGACGCGACCTGCCACATCTTCGGCGCCAATGGCGGCATCGCCGCCATGCTCGACCCGCGCTACTACGTGCCGAAGGACAACAACTCCTTCTACGCGCCGGGCTGGCAGCTCTGGTACCGCGACCGCAACAATGCGCGCGCCGTCGAGCCGCCCGCCTCCACCAAGAAGCAGCTCGAGATCTACGACAAGCTCACCGCGACCTCGAGCGACGAGGAGCGTGTCGCGCTGATGAAGCAGCTGCTCCAGGGTGCCGCGGAGGAGTTCTACGTCTTCGGCGTCTCGGTGCCGCCCGACGGCTACGGCGTCGTGAAGAAAAACATGCGCAACGTCACCAAGACGATGCCGAACTCCTTCGGCTGGCCGACGCCCGGCCCCACCCGGCCCGAGCAGTTCTTCAAGAGCTGAGCCCGGCGCCTGCCCCGTCTCGCCTCCCCGCCTGAGCGGCGGGGAGCGCCTCTCGCATCGCTCATCCGGCGTCAGGACCCATCATGACCGGCACGACTTCCGCCACGCTGCGCACCGCCGACTGGTACCGCACGGCGACCCGCTGGACACAGCTGACGCTGGTCGAGGACGACCCGGAGAAGTTCGATCCCGAGTTCTGGATCGAGGTCTTCCGACGCACGAAGTCGAACGCCACCTGCATCAGCGCCGGCGGTTACATCGCCTACTACCCGAGCAAGGTGCCCTACCACTACGTCAGCCGCTTCCTGGGCGGGAAGGACAGCTTCGGCGCGCTGGTGGAAGGCGCCCGCAAGCTCGGCATGCATGTCATGGCGCGCGTCGATCCGCACGCGATCCACGACGATGCGGCCAAGGCCCATCCGGATTGGGTGCAGGTCAATGCGGACGGCACGCCGCGCCGGCACTGGGCCTATCCGGACATCTGGGTGACGAACGCCTACGGCGCCTACAACAGCGAGTACATGCCGGAGATCGTGAAGGAGATCGTGCGCGAGTACGACATCGACGCGATCTTCGCCAACCGCTGGCAGGGCCACGGCATCGACTACGGCGAGGACAGCCGGCGCCGCTTCAAGGACTTCTCCGGCCACGATCTGCCGCTCAAGGCCGACGCGTCGGATCCCGCCTGGCAGGCCTGGACGCAGTGGCGGCGCAAGGTGCTGACCGACGTCATCGCCCAGTGGGACGACGCGGTGAAGGCGATCCGCCCGCATGCGAGCTTCATCCCCAACATGAGCGGCGCCTCGCTCATGGAGTTCGACCTCAAGGTCATCACGAAGCACTGCCCCTTCCTTGTGGTGGACCACCAGGGCCGGCACGGCGTCGAGGTCGGCTGGTCGGCCGGGCGCAACGGCAAGCGCATCCGCGCCACCTTCCCCGACCGCCCGGTGGTCCTGATCACCTCGATCGGACCCGAGGAGGAGTATCGCTGGAAGGACGCGGTGACAGCGCCCGAGGAAATCCAGCTCTGGATCAACGACGGCACGGTGCACGGGCTCTCGGCCTGGTTCACCAAGTTCAACGGCGTGGTGCCGGACAAGCGCTGGGTCGCGCCGGTCGCCGAGGCCTTCTCGCTGCAGGCCAAGCTCGAGCCCGTCGTCGGCGCCATGGCGCCGGTGGCGGAAATCGCCGTCATCGACCCCGCCACGACGCTCCGCCACTGGGCGCCGGAGGACCGGCACAAGGCCGAGAGCCACGACCTCGGCTTCTACCATGCGCTGGTCGAGGCCCGCCTGCCCTTCGAGCTCCTCTCCGACCAGGCTCTGACGGCGGAAAACCTCGACCGGTTCAAGGTCATCGTGCTCGCCAACGTCTCGTGCCTTTCCGACGACCAGTGCCAGGCGATCCGCGACTACGTGAAGCGCGGCGGCAGCATCGTCGCCGCGTACGAGAGTTCGCTGCGGGATGCCGTCGGCAACAAGCGCGCGGAGTTCGGCCTCGCGGACGTGCTGGGCATCACGTTCGGATCGGGGCCGCGCGGGATCGTCAAGAATACCTACGTGGCGCTGAACGGCGACCACCCGGTCAGCGCCGGCTACGACGGCGCCAACCGCATCATGGGCGGCACCCGGCTGCTGGCGGTGGAACCGGCCGCGGGGGCGTCGCAGCCCTTCCTCTACGTCCCCGACTTCCCGGACCTTCCGATGGAGGAGGTCTATCCCCGCGAGGCACCGCGCGGCGCGGCCGTGGTGGCGCGTGACACGGGGCATGGCGGGCGCAGCGTCTACATTCCCTGGAACATCGGCGAGATCTTCTGGGAGGTGCTGGCCGCGGACCACTCCCGCCTGATCGGCAACGCCGTGCGCTGGGCCTTGGGCACGCCATCGCGGGTCACCGTCGAGGGGCCGGGCATCGTCGACCTCTCGGTCCGGGAGGATGCGGCCGGCCTCGCCGTGTCGCTGATGAACCTCACCAACCCGATGATGCTGAAGGGCCCGGCCCGCGAGGTCCTGCCATTGCCGCCCCAGACCGTGTCGGTGGCGCTGCCGGAAGGCCGCTCGGGCGCGAAGGCGCGCCTGCTCGTGGCCGACAGGGACGTGCCGGTCGAGGTGGCCGGCGGGCGCGCCACGGTGAAGGTGCCGTCCGTCGAGCGCGTCGAGGTCGTGCACCTCGCCTGGACCTGAGCGCCGGGAGGGAGGTCCCGCATGGCCGGCTACATCCTGCGCCGCATCCTCTACATGATCCCGACGCTGTTCGGGATGTCGCTGATCTCGTTCCTGATCATCGAGCTGCCGCCGGGCGACTACCTGACCTCCCTGCTCGCCACCATGTCGGACAGCGGGCAGACCATCGACCCGGCGCAGGTGGAGTTGCTGAAGTCCATCTACGGCCTCGACCAGCCCTTCTACGTCCAGTACTTCAAGTGGATCTGGGGCATCCTGAGCCGGGGCGACTTCGGCTATTCCTTCGAGTGGAACCAGCCGGTCTCCAAGCTCATCTGGGAACGCATGGGCTCGACCCTGCTGATCTCGATCCTGAGCCTCGTCTTCGTCTGGGTGGTCTCCTTCCCCATCGGCCTCTACTCGGCCGTGAAGCGGCATTCGATCGGCGACCACGTCTTCACGCTGATCGGCTTCCTCGGCCTCGCCATCCCGAATTTCATCCTGGCGCTGGTGCTGATGTACGTGGCCTTCGCCTGGCTCGGTCAGAGCGTTGGCGGGCTCTATTCGCCCGAGTTCGCGGACGCACCGTGGTCGTGGGACAAGTTCGTCGACCTGCTGGCACATCTGTGGATCCCGATCATCATCATCGGCTCCTCGGGCACCGCCGCCCTCATCCGCATCCTGCGCGCCAACCTCACCGACGAGCTCAACAAGCCCTACGTGCTGACAGCCCGCGCCAAGGGCCTGCCCGAGCACGAGGTGGTGCTGATCTATCCCGTCCGCATCGCGCTCAACCCCTTCGTCTCGGCACTGGGCTGGGTGCTGCCGCACCTCGTCTCGGGCGTGACGATCGTCGCCATCGTGCTGAACCTGCCGACCGCCGGGCCGCTGCTCTTCCGGGCGCTCGTCTCGCAGGACATGTACCTCGCGGGAAGCTTCATCCTGCTGCTGAGCGCGCTGACGCTGGTCGGCATGCTGGTCTCGGACGTGCTGCTGGCGCTGCTCGATCCGCGGATCAGGCTGGGCTGAGAGGACGGTGATGGCTTTCTCCCTCTTCACTTTCAACGCCCCTCATCCTGAGCCGGCCGCAAAGCGGCCGAGTCGAAGGACGCGGAGTGGCGCAGCGGCCCTGTTGTGCGTCCTTCGACTCACGGCCCTGCGGGCCGTGGCTCAGGATGAGGGGTTTGGGTGCGGGGTTGGTGCAGCGGCGCTCGGAGGCACCGATGTCCGTCTCTGACACCACCGCCCTCCCCCTCGCCGAGGAATCCGGACCCGCCATCACCCCCCTGCGCAAGGGCACCGACCCCATGGCCACGGCCGCGGCCGGCCCGTGGCGGCTGGTCGCGCGCAAGCTCGTCCGGCAGAAGCTCGCCATGGCGGCGGGCGCCATGATCGTGCTCCTCTACCTCGTCGCCCTGTTCTGCGAGGTCATCGCGCCGGGCCTGCCGGAAACGTCGCGGGCGCAATACACCTTCGCCCCACCCCAGCGCCTCGGCCTGTTCGTCAACAAGCCCGACGGCACCAGCACCTTCCAGCTGCACGTGAAGGGCTACCGCACCGAGATCGACAAGGTCGCGCTGCGGCGCACCTTCGTCGTCGACGAGACCCGCATCGTGCCCGTCGGCTTCTTCGTGAAGGGTCCGGCCTACACGCTGTGGGGCCTCATCCCCATGGACACGCACCTGATCGGCCCGCTGCGGCCGAGCGATCCCATGTACCTGCTCGGCACGGACCGGCTGGGGCGCGACCTGTTCTCGCGGCTGATCTACGGAACGCGGGTGTCCATGTCGATCGGGCTCATCGGCGTCAGCCTGTCGCTCATGCTCGGCGTGGTGCTCGGAGCGCTAGCGGGCTTCTACGGCGGCTGGGTCGACATGCTGATCGGCCGGCTCGTCGAGGTGGTGAGCGCCATGCCGACGATCCCGCTGTGGCTCGGCCTCGCGGCGGCGATCCCCGTCACCTGGTCGCCGCTGCAGGTCTACTTCGTCATCACCATCATCGTGTCGCTGCTCGCCTGGACGAGCCTCGCCCGCGAGGTGCGCGGCCGCTTCCTCGCGCTGCGCAACGAGGACTTCGTCACGGCGGCCCGGCTCGACGGCTCGCGCGAGCGCCGGCTCATCTTCCGGCACATCCTGCCCTCGCTGACGAGCCACATCCTCGCCGTGGTGACGCTCGCGATCCCCACCATGATCGTGGCGGAAACCTCGCTCTCCTTCCTCGGCATCGGGCTGAAGCCGCCGGTGGTGAGCTGGGGCGTGCTGCTGCAGGACGCGCAGAACGTGCGCACGGTGGCGACCGCACCGTGGCTGCTCTTCTGGCCGGCCGCGGCCGTGGTGCTCGCCGTGCTCTCCTTCAACTTCTTCGGGGACGGGCTGCGCGATGCCGCCGACCCCTATCACGGGTGAGGGCAGGATGAGCGGCCTGCCCCCGACCCAGTCCCTGCCTCCCGACGTCGTGCTGTCGGTCCGCGATCTCTCGATCGACTTCACCATGCACGACTACATCCTGCACGCGGTCCGGCAGGTGAGCTTCGACCTGCGGCGCGGCGAGACGCTCTGCCTCGTGGGCGAAAGCGGCTCGGGCAAGAGCGTCACGGCGCGCTCGCTGATGGGCCTCGTCGAACGGCCCGGCCGGCTCGTCGGCGGCAGCATTCTCCTGCGCGAGGGTGACGGCGCCGTCGACGTCGCGACGCTCGATCCGAAAAGCCGGGCCATCCGGGCCATCCGCGGCAAGCGCATCGGCCTCGTGTTCCAGGAGCCGATGAGCTCGCTCTCGCCGGTCCACACCATCGGTTTCCAGATCGGCCAGGCCGTGCGCCTGCACAGCGGGCTCTCGAAGGACGAGGCCCGCGAGCGCACCATCGAGCTGCTGCGGCAGGTCGAGATCAGCAATCCGGCCGCCATGGTCGACCGCTACGCCTTCGAGTTTTCCGGCGGCATGCGCCAACGCGCCATGATCGCGATGGCTCTCGCCGGCAACCCGGAAATCCTCATCGCCGACGAGCCGACCACCGCCCTCGACGTGACGACGCAGGCCGAGATCCTCGATCTCGTGCGCCGGCTCCAGGTCGAGAAGGGCATGTCCATGCTGCTCATCACCCACGACCTCGGGGTCGTGGCCGAGACGGCCGACACGGTCGCGGTGATGCGCTACGGCAAGGTCGTCGAGACCGGCGGGGTCGACGCGATCTTCCACGCCCCGCAACACCCCTACACGCGCCAGCTCCTGGCCGCGACGGTGAAGCTCGAGCGCGGCGCCCGCACCGTGGCGCCCGCGGGCGAACCGGTCCTGTCGGTCAGCAACCTCTCGAAGGTCTATTCGACCGAAGGCAGCTTCTTCGGCCGCAAGCCCTTCTCGCTGAAGGCCGTGGACGACGTGAGCTTCGACCTGCATGCGGGCGAGAACCTCGGCATCGTCGGCGAGAGCGGATCGGGCAAGACCACCATCGGCAAGCTCCTGATGCGGGTCATCGAGCCCACCGCCGGCAGCATCTCCTACCGGGGCGCCGATGGCGCGATGCGGGAAGTCACGACGCTCGACGCCGGGGGCCTCGCGGCCTTCCGCCGCGACGTCCGCTTCGTCTTCCAGGACCCGTTCGGATCGCTCAACCCGCGCATGACCGTGCGCGAGATCATCGCCGATCCGCTCGTCGTCTCGGGCCTTGGCCAGGACCGCAAGCAGGTGCAGGCCCGCGTCGCCGAACTGATGACCATGGTGGGGCTCGACCCCAAGGGCATGGAGCGCTATCCGCACGCCTTCTCGGGCGGCCAGCGCCAGCGCATCGGGATCGCGCGCGCGCTGGCGCTCGATCCCCGCGTCATCATCGCCGACGAGGCGACGTCGGCGCTCGACGTGTCGATCCGCAGCCAGGTGCTCGACCTGCTGCTGGAGCTGCAGCAGCGCCTGTCGCTCTCCTTCGTCTTCATCT
Organism: uncultured Alsobacter sp.; assembly: GCF_945952055.1. Lineage (GTDB taxonomy): Bacteria > Pseudomonadota > Alphaproteobacteria > Rhizobiales > Beijerinckiaceae > Alsobacter. The sequence goes on along the minus strand of NZ_CAMFHB010000017.1, from coordinate 11,380 downwards.
CCCACGACATCTCGGTGATCCGCTATTTCTGCGACCGCGTCGCCGTGATGCATCGCGGAAAGATCGTCGAGATCGGGCCCGCCGCAGAGATCTGCTCGGCCCCGCGCGAGCCCTACACCCAGAGCCTCATCTCGGCAGTGCCGAGCCCCGATCCGCGCCACAAGCGCATGCTCAACCGGCGCCGCTTCGTGGCGCCGGTCCCCGCCTGACCAATCCTTCGACGCGCCAGAGACTCCCGGAGACACCGATGGCCCGACTTCCCATGCAGCTTCCCTTCGGCGCGGTCTATTTCCGCAAGTCCAATCCGCCGCGCGAGCACTGGGAGCGCGACTACGGCGTGGCGGCGGAAGACGGCATGAACGTCTTCCGGCACTGGTTCATGTGGGGCTCGATCGAGGTCGCGCCCGGCGAATACGACTTCGAGGAATACGATCGCCAGCTCGACCTCGCCGCGAAGAACGGCATCAAGACCGTGGTCGCCGAGCTCATCCACGCTGTGCCCGACTGGGCCGTGCGGCGCTATGCCGACGCCCGCCAGATCCGCGCGGACGGGCGGCCCCTCTCCTCCCTCATGGGCGTCAGCAGCGCCACCGGCGGCTTCGCCAACAACGGCTGGGGCGCCGGCGTGCTGACGCTGAACAGCCCGGCCGTGAAGGAGGCGGCGGGCAAGTTCCTGACCGCCATGGCGACACGCTACAAGGGCCATCCGGGACTGCTCGGCTACGACATCTGGAACGAGTGCAACATCGGCGCCGACGTCGAATACAGCACCTGGACCAAGGCCGCCTTCCGCGAGTGGCTGAAGGCACGCTACGGCTCGCTGAAGACGCTGGCGCGGGCCTGGAACCGCTACAGCTACGCCGAGTGGGAGGACATCGAGCCGCCGGTGCAGATGGCGCCCTACCCCGAGGTGCTCGACTGGCTGCAGTTCCGCCGCGACAACGCCTATGAGCAGATGCAATGGCGCATCGACCTCGTGCGCTCCATCGACCCGGACTGCATGATCGCGGCGCACGGCATATCGAGCGCCGTGCCGTTCTACTCGGCGAATGCCTGCGACGACTGGCTCGCCGCCTCCAAGGTCGAGGTCTACGGCTTCACCTGGATCCAGGCCCGCAAGGGCACCGAGCCGTGGAAGAGCTGGTACGGCGTCGACATCGTGCGCGGCGCCTCGCGCGGCAAGCCGTTCTGGCACGCCGAGCGCCAGGGCGGCCCGCTCTGGCTGCAGCCCCAGGTGATCGGCCGCGACAAGGAGGACGGGCGCGTCGCCACGCCCGAGGACCTGCGCATCTGGACGCTGCTCTCCTTCGCCGGCGGCGCGCGCGGCGTCCTGAACCTGCGCTGGCGCCCACTCCTCGACGGCCCGCTCTTCGGCGCCTTCGGCGCCTACGGCATGGACGGCTCGCGCACGCCGCGCTCCGACATGCAGAGCCGTATCGCCAAATGGGCCAACGATCCGGCCCAGGCCGGCATGTGGGAGGCCAAGCCCGTGAAGGGCGAGATCGGCATCCTGTTCGTGCCCGAGGCCATGGACTTCGACTACGCGCTCTGCTTCGAGCGCAAGGAGAAGCCCTCGCCGGCCGCCCTATGGGGCGCCTATCGCGGCTTCCTCGAAACCGGCATCCAGCCGGACTGGGTCCACATCGACGACATCGACGCCTACGACACGATCTACGCCCCCTATCCGATCATGCTGACGCAGGCCCACGCCGAGAAGCTGAAGACCTGGGTGGACGCCGGCGGCACGCTCGTCAGCGAGGCCTGCCCGGGCTATTTCGGCGACCGCGGCCATGTCGGCCAGGCCCAGCCGAACTTCGGCCTCGACGCGGTCTTCGGCGTGGCCCAGGACGAGGTCGAGTTCATGCCCGACATCGGCGACCGCATCCGCTTCGACTACCAGGCCCAGCCGGTGCGCGGCGGCGGCCTCCTGCAGTCCTACGTGCCCACGACCGGCAAGGCGCTGGGCCATTTCGAGGGCGGGCGCGTGGCGGTCGTCGAGAACAGCTTCGGCAAGGGACGCACGCTCCTCGTCGGCACCAATCCGTCGATCGGCTACTACGAGAGCAGCGCCCCGGAGAACCGCCGCTACTTCCAGGACGTCTTCGCCTGGACCGGCCGCGAGGCCCATGTCCGCCTCGACGACCCGCAGCTTTTTGCGCGCATCCACGAGGGGGAGGCGGGGACGTTCCTGTGGCTCGTGAATCCGACGGCGCAGGAGCGCAGCACGCGGGTGGTGCTGTCGGGCCGGCTGGCGGGCGCGCGCCCGGTCGCGTGCCATTGGCCGCTGGGTGGCGAACTGCCCGGCGACCAGATCACCGTCCCCGCGAAGGACGTCCTCGTGCTGCGGCTGGCGGGGGAGTGAGGGGCGGCCTCTGAACAGGCACCCTCAGGGCCCACGCCTTCCGCTCCGATGTCCTCCCCTCGCGAGACGACGGGACTATCGCCGCTCCCGGCTCCCTCCCTGCGCGCGTCATGCCCAGGCTCGGCCCGGGCATCCACGCCTTCTGGGCGGCCCCGGCAAAGTCGTGGATGACCGGGCCAAGCCCGGCCATGACGGCCGAGAGGTCGAGGATGAACGTATCGAAGCCCTCCATCCACCGACTTTGTGCTATTGTCTAACAATCTCGTTTCGGCCACTCTCAAGCTTACCGATCGGCAATGCGGGAAGGTGGCTTCATGACTGGCAAGAAACTCGGCGTCGGTGTCCTGGGCGCCCATACCTGGGCGGAGAAGGCCCACCTGCCCGGCTACGCCAATGATCCGCGCGTGGATCTGGTGGCCGTGTGCGACGTCGTCCCCGAGCGGGCGGCCGCCATGGCGAAGATGTTCAACATCCGCAAGGTCTACACGAAGCCCGAGGACCTGATCGCGGATCCCGAGGTGCAGATGGTGGACGTCTGCACGCCCACCGACACGCACTATGCGCTGGGCATGGCGGCCATCGAGGCCGGCAAGCACGTGCTCTGCGAAAAGCCCATCGCCCGCAGCGCGACGGAGGCCTTCGCGCTCGCCCGTGCCGCGGAGGCGGCGAAGGTCCGCACCAAGGTGGGCTTCACCTTCCGGTACTCGCCGGCGCTGCGCCAGATCCGCGCCTGGATCGAGGACGGCACGCTGGGCGAGATCTTCCACATCCACGGCCTCGAGCAGAACAGCCAGTTCCTCGATCCGTACTTCCCGCTTCGGCAGGTTCCGCAGGGTGCGGATTTCCAGCCCAAGCACCCGATCCCCATGTCCATCGTCGGCTACGGGTCGCACCTCGTCGATCTCGTCCGCTGGATGGGCGGCGAGTACAAGGCCGTCGTATCCTCCATGAGCAACTACATGGTCGAGCGGACCGTGCGCGGCTACGAGGGCCTGCAGAAGATCAACGTCGACGACGGCACCGTGGCACTCGTCGAGTTCGCCTCCGGCGCGCAGGGCATGCTGCAGACCTCGATCGTCGCGGTCGGCAACTATCCCGGCATCGAGATCCGCGTCTACGGGTCCAAGGCCGCGGCCGTCGGCCGCCTCGTCACCGAGCGCGGCATCGCCGAGACCCTGCACTTCGCCACCGCCGACAAGGTCGAGTTCGAACCGGTGACGCTGCCCGACAGCCACTTCCCGCCCGGCACCAGCCTGCGGACGGAATGGCGCGAGCTTTACTACCGCAACCTCGTCCGGCTGTGGATCGGCGAGATCCTGGAGAACCGGCCGCCGGAAGGCGACTTCCTGGACGGCGCCCGCAGCCAGGAAATCGTCGACGCCTGCGTCATGGCCCACGTGGAGCGCCGCTGGGTGGACCTGCCGCTCTATCCCGATGCCTGAGGCCCTGGAGCGCCTCGTCGGGGGCTTCCTCGACCACCTCGCGCGGTTCCATCCCGTCGATGCGTCTTTCATCGGCATCGCGGGACACGACCACCGGCTGCCGCCGGCCGCACCGGACACCGCGGAGGCCGAGCGGGCCTCCGTGGCGGCCTTGCTTCAGGCACTCGACCGGGCCCCGCCGCAGGACAGCGCGGGCGGCCGCCTCGACGCGCGCCTGATGCGGGCGAGCCTGCTGCACGCGCAGGCCGCGCTCGACCACTGGCCGCGCTTCGTCCAGCCGAGCTGGTACACGGGCGAGGTCGCCTTCGGCCTCATCTCCCTGCTGCTGCCGGGCGCACGCGACATCCCGCCGGACGCCCTGCGCCAGCGCCTCGAAGCCGCACCGGCCTTCCTGGCGGACGGGTTGCGCCACATCGGGCGCCGCCCGACGCCGGCCGACTGGTGCGAGCGGGCCCGGCGCGAATGCGCGGCCCTCGATCGCCTGCTGGCGACGGGATTGCCGATGCATCCTTCGTGGACGCAAGCCCTTGAACACCCCGCGGGCAAGGCCCGCGAGGCCCTCGCCGCCTTCTCGCAGGCGCTGCAGGGGCTGCCGGATCGCGCACCGGCCTGTGGTCGCGACTATCTCGCTCTCCTCATGCGGGAGGTCCACGGCCTGGCGTGGAGCCCCGAGGAGGCGGTCGCCTTCGCCTCCGACGCCTTCCGGGACCTGTCCGCGCGGATCGAGGCCCACCCGGCCCGTACCGCCGCGCCGGACCCCGTCGTCCCCGTCGCGGACCTGCCCTCGGCCTATCGTCACTGGCATGAGCGGACCATGGCCACCGCCGGCGGGCTGGTGACACCGGCCACCGACTACGACCTGTCCTTCCGCCCGCTGCCCGACTGGGCCGCTGGCGTGGCCGGAGACCTCTATTTCCTGTCCTACCGCTGTCCCTCGGCCCTCGCGGCGGGCACGGGCAGCATCTACTGGACCGCGCCGGTGCCGCAGCCGCTCACGGCGGTGAAGCAGACGCACGCCATGCACCACGGCTCGATCGGGCATCACACCCAGAATGCCAGGGCCCGCAAGGCCGCCTCCCGCCTCGCGCGCATCGGCGGCAACGACTGCGCCAGCGGCATCGCGCTGCTCGCAGCCGGTACCATGATCGAGGGGTGGGCCTGCTACGTCACCGAACTCGCCAGCGAGCTGGACGGCCTCTACGACGAGCGGGACGATCTCGCCTCGCTCGTGGCGCAGCGCCGCAACGCGGCCAGCGTGCTCGCCGACATCGGCCTGCATGCCGGCGGCTGGGGCCTCGAGCGGATGCGGTCCTTCTACACCGACGAAGCCGGCTTCCCCGCCCCCCGCGTCTGGTCGGAAACGACCCGCAACTCCATCCTGCCCGCCACCCGGCTCATGTACTTCCTCGGCACCCGGCAGATCTGGGACCTGCGGCGGACGATCGGCGGCGACACGCGCGCCTTCCACGACGGGTTCCTGTCGTACGGCCACGTGCCGGTGAGCTGGATCGGCGAGGAGATGGCGCGGGGCTAGGCTTGAGGGCCTTCACGCCAACATCCCCCTGACGTCCTCATCCTGAGCCACGGCCCGCAGGGCCGTGAGTCGAAGGACGCAGAAGCGTGCCGTTGCAGCATCCGACGTCCTTCGACTCGGCCGCCTTGCGGCCGGCTCAGGATGAGGACGTTGGGGGGAGCGGATCGTTTCACAAGCTCTCAGGACGAGGCGTGGGGGGCTCTGCCAAGCCAGAGCGTTCAGCCCCCCACCGCCACCTCGTCCGCGAAGTGGCAGGCCGACCAGTGCCCCTCCCCGATGCGGACGGGCGCCGGCACGCTGGTCGTGCACACCGCCTGCGCGCGGGGACACCGCGGCGCGAAACGGCAGCCGGTGGGCTTGCTCGACACGGACGTGGCCTCGCCGGTGAGCCGCACGCGGGCGCGCCGGCTGCCGGCCCGGTGCTCGGGCACGGCGCCCACGAGCAGGCGCGTGTAGGGATGGGCGGCGCCGGAGACGAGCGTCTCGGTCGGCCCCTCCTCGACGACCGCGCCGAGATACATCACGGCGATGCGGGTCGACATGGCGCGCGCCACGGCGAGGTCGTGGGTGATGTAGAGCGAGGCGAGGCCGAGCTCGGCGCTCAGCGACAGCATGAGGTTCATCACCCCGGCGCGCACCGACACGTCGAGCATGCTCACCGGCTCGTCGGCGATCACCAGCTTCGGCCCCAGCACGAGCGCCCGCGCGATGGCGACGCGCTGCAGTTGCCCGCCCGACAAGTCCGCCGGATAGCGGTTGGCGAAGCGGCTGGTGGGCCGCAGGTCCACCTTGGCCAGCATCGCCTCGGCCACGTCCTTGCGCTCGCCGGGCGTGCCGACGCCATGGATCTCCAGCGGTTCGACGATCGTCCGCAGGATCGTGTAGCGCGGGTCCAGCGCCTCGTAGGGGTTCTGGAAGATCATCTGCACGCGTCGGCGGTAGTCCTTGAGCTCCGCCCCGCGCAGGCCGAGCACGTCGCGCCCCTCGAACCGGATCGTGCCCGAGGTCGGCTGCTCCTGGAGCGTCACCAGCTTTCCGGTGGTCGTCTTGCCCGAACCGGACTCGCCGACGATCGCGACGATCTCGCCCGCCGCCAGGCGTAGCGACACGCCGTCGACGGCGCGCAGCATCGGCGCCTCGCCGCCGCGCAGCGTCGCGAGGAGACCGCGCCGCAGCGGATAGAGCTTGCTCAGGTCGGCGATGTCGAGAAGCGCGGTCATGGCGCGGCCTCCCCGACCGGGAAGTGGCAGAGCACCTCGTGGCCGGCGCCCGCCACATGCCGGGGCGGCGCCTGTTCGCGGCACAGCGCGGTGCTCCGCCCGCAGCGTGCGGCGAAGCGGCAGCCGGTGATCGGCTCGGTAAGGGACGGCGTCTCACCGGGGATCGAGGTCAGCGGCTTGCGCGGCCCGGTGACGGAGGGCAGCGACGACAGCAGGGCGACCGTATAGGGGTGGCGCGGGGCATCGAAAATGACGTCCGTCGGGGCGATTTCCACGAACTCGCCCGCATACATCACCGCGACGCGGTCGCAGGTCTCGGCCACCGCGCCCATGTCGTGCGAGATGAGGATCAGCGAGAGGCCCATGCGCCGGCGCAGCGCGTCGATTTCGCCCAGGATCTGGTCCTGCACCAGCACGTCGAGCGCGGTGGTCGGCTCGTCCGCGATGACGAGGCCCGGCGCGTGCAGCAGGCTGAGCGCGATCATCACACGCTGGCGCATGCCGCCCGAAAGCTCGTGCGGGTAGGCGGAAAGGCGCCCGATCGGAATGCCGATGAGCTCGAAGACCTCGCCGATGCGGGCGCGCGCCTGTTCGGCCGTGGCTTCGGGCCGGTGCAGCCGGTAGGCCTCGGAGAGCTGCCGCTCGATCGTCATCACCGGGTTGAGCGCGTTCATCGCGCTCTGGAAGATGATCGACGCGTCCTTCCACCTCAGCGCGTCAACCACGGGCTTTCCATCGACCCGCACCGTGTGGCCGTCGCGCAGCACGGGCCGGCCCGCGATCGACACGTCGCCAGCCTCGAGCCGCGCGTTCGGCGCCAGCACCTGGAGGATGGCGGCGCCGAGGCTCGACTTGCCGCAGCCGCTTTCGCCGACCACGCCGAGGCTCTCGCCCTTCGCCAGGCTGAACGACACGCCGTCCACCGCCCGCAGCGCCTGCGTACCGATCGCATAGGACATCGCGAGGTCGCGCACCGCGATCATCGGCGCGGCGGGCGTCGGCTCGGCCTCCGCCGCCGACAGGTCGAGCGGCTTGCGCGGGGTGACACGGTTGGCGAGGCGGCGCAGTTGTGGGCTCAGCGCCTGGTTGAGGCCGTCGCCGAGCAGGTTGAACGCGGCGACCAGCAGCAGCAGCGACAGCCCCGGGAAGAACGACATCCAGGGGGCGAGCCGCAGCTGGCGCTGGCCCTCGAAGATCATGCGGCCCCAGCTCACCGCGTTCTGGTCGCCGAGGCCGAGGAAGCTCAGGCCCGCCTCGGTGAGGATGGCGAGGCCCATCAGGATGGTGGCGTCGGTGACGATGGGGCCCAGCCCGTTCGGCACGACATGGCGCAGCAGCACGTGGGTGTTGGACGCGCCGACCGCGCGCGCCGCCTGCACGTAGGTGCGCTGCTTCAGGCTCAGCACCTGCGCCCGCATGATGCGCGCCGAGCGCGGCCACGTCGTGAGCGCGATGGCCACCATCGTGTAGGCGATGTTGGAGCCGAACAGCGCCACGATGAGCAGCACGAGGAAGAACGAGGGGATCAGCAGGAACACCTCGAAGGCGCGGCTCAGCACCGCGTCGACGGGCCCGCCGAAATAGCCGGCGATGGAGCCCAGCACGATGCCGAGCAGGCTCGCGATGGCCGAGGAGACGAGCGCCACCGTGAAGGCGAGGCGCGTGCCCCAGATGAGCCTCGACAGGATGTCACGTCCGAAATTGTCGGTGCCCAGCCAGTGCTCGGCGCCCGGGGGCGAATAGGGCGCGCCCTCCATGGCGTTGGGATCGGCGAGCGGCAGGAACGGCGCGAGCAACGCGATGACGGCCGCGGCCACGATGATCGCGGCGCTGATCCAGAAGGGAGCGCGCGACGCCAGCGCGCGGAACAGGTTTCCGGTCACGCCAGCTTCACCCTGGGATCGAGGGCGGCATAGACGAGGTCGGTCGCGAGGGAGGCGAGCGCGACGGTGACCGACATGACGATAAAGGAGCCCATGATGACCGGCGTGTCGCGCGCCAGGATCGCGTCGTAGATGAGCCGTCCGAGGCCCGGCCAGGAGAACACCGTTTCGGTGAGGACCGCGCCCGTCAGCACGAGGCCCAGCTGGAGTCCCAGCACGGTCACGACCGGCAGCAGGGCGTTGCGCAAGGCGTAGTGCATCAGCACGGTGCGCTCCGGAAAGCCGATCGCCCGCACCGTGGTGATGTAGCTCTCGCCGAGCACCTCGGCGACCGCGCTGCGCGACAGGCGGATGTACTGCCCGAGCGAGACGGTCGTCAGGGAGAGCACCGGCAGCACCATGTGCTGGGCGACGTCGAGCACGCGGCCGAAGCCGTCGCGGGGACCGTCCACGCTGGACATGCCCATGGCGGGGAGCACCTGCAGCTGCACGGCGAAAAGGAGCACCATCATCAGGCCGAGCCAGAACACGGGCATGCTGAACAGGGCGACCGCGAGCGCGCTGACGCCGCTGTCGAGCGCCGAGCCGGGGCGCCGCGCGATCCAGGCGCCGATGATGGTGCCCAGCACGACCGACAAAGCGAGGCTCGTGCCGACCAGAAGGAGCGTGGCGGGCACGCGCGACATGATCTCGGCGAAAACGGGCTCGCGCGAGCGGAACGACACGCCGAGGTCGCCCGACCCGACCTGCACCAGATAGCGCCAGAGCTGTTCGATGAACGGACGATCCAGGCCGTAGCGTTCGCGGATCGTCGCCAGATAGGCCGGATCGGCGCTGTCGCCGGCGAGCACGATCGACACGTCCCCCGGCGCCATGTGCACGAGCAGGAAGTTCAGCACGATCACGACGAGGGTCACGGGCACCAGCTGGAGCACCCGCAGAAGCAGATAGCGCTTCATGGATTCACCCGCAAAGGGAGCCGCGCAGGCGCGGCTCCCGTCTCTGTGTCAGACCTTGTGAGTCTTTCCGCACACCGCCCCCATGCTCTTCGGGGGCGGGCCTCGTTCCACAAGCTCTCACTTGCCGGGCGGCACCACGCTGTAATAGCCGAACCAGGTCACGGCCTTGTCGAAGGCCTCCGGTTCGGTGTTGAAGCCCGACCAGCCTGTCCGGATGAGCGTCGTCTTCTGCTCGTTGAACAGGTTGATGTAGGGCAGGTCGGTGACGATGATCTCCTGGATGCGGTGATACATCTTCCGACGCTCGTCCTTGTTGTTGAGCGTGGCGGCCTTCTGGGCGAGCGCGTCGAGCTCCGGGTTGGAGTAGCTCATGTTGTTGCGCCCGCCACCCGTCATGAAGTGCTCGCGGAAGGCGTCCGGATCCGGCCCATAGCGGGTGAAGTAGCACGAGATGTCGAACTGCTTCTCGGCCTGGCGGCGGAACCAGGTGGCCTGGTCGAACTGCTCGAGCTTGGCGTTGATGCCGACCTGGCGCAGCTGCTGGACCAGCACCTCCATCATCGCCTTGCAATCGGGGAAGTTCGGGTTCGTCACCGACACGTCGAAGCGCCACCCGCCGGCGCCGCGCGGCAGCCCGGCCTCGTCGAGCAGCTTCTCGGCCCGTGCCTTGTCGAAGGCCGGGAACTTGGCGTCCCGGTTGATCAGATCGCCCTGGCTCTCGACGCTGGCATTGATCGCCGGCTTCCACAGCCCGTTGAAGGCGAGCTTGTTCATCGCGTCGCGGTCGATCGCATGGCCGATCGCCTGGCGAACCTTGACGTTGTCGAGCGGCGCCTTCTTGAGGTTGATCTGGATGTCGCGGCTGAAATGCGACGGCGTGAAGACCACCTTCACCTTCGGGTCGCGCTGCAGGGCCGGGATCTCGGCCAGCGGCGGCGCGTACTCGTAGTTCAGGAACTGCAGGCGCCCGCTGTCGAACTCGGCACGCGCCACGTTCACGTCCGTGATCTGCCGGAACACCAGCCGGTCGACCTTCGGGGCGCCCTTGAAGTAGTCCTTGTTGGCTTCGAGCTCGACGAGCCCGCCCTTCTCCCAGCGGGAGAACTTGAACGGTCCGGACCCGACCGGCGCGTTGACGAGCGGGCCGGCGTCGAAGCCGTCCTGCCCCTCCCAAAGGTGCTTCGGATAGATCTTGGCCGTCCAGGTGGACACCTGGGCCAGCATCGGCACGAAGCCGACCTCGGGATCGATGAGGTTGAGGACGACCGTCTGGTCGTCGGTCACCGTGATGTCCTTGACGTTCTTGAGGACGACGAAGGCCGGGTACTTCTTGCGGATGATGGTGTCGAAGGTGAACTTGACGTCGTGGGCCGTGACCGGCTTGCCGTCGTGCCACTTGGCGTTCTTGACGAGCTTGAAGGTGACGGTCTTGCCGTCCTCGCTGGTCGTCCAGCTTTCCGCCAGGTCCCCGTAGGCGCCGGTGCCCTTGTTGACGCCCCAGTCGATCGCCACGAGGTGGCTGTAGACGTTGGACGTCGGTGCGAAGCCCAGCGAATCGGATGCGAAGTTCGGGCTGAGCGTCTTCGGTTCGCCGAGCTGCGGCACCACCAGGGTCGCCGGTTGCTGGGCCGCTGCGCTCACCACGGAGCCCGCGACCACGGCCGCGGCGAGCAGGATCTGTCGTCGGAACGTCTTCATCGCCTTGTCCCCTTCCCTCTGCCTCGAAAGGCCCTTGTATTACAATCTTACATATCGCCAATGTACAGCGGAAAAGATGGGCAGGGGATGATCACGCAAAGAACGCCGGGGCGGTGGCCGGCCTCGCGCGCAGGATCTCAGAAGGCGGCTTTCAGCCCCGCACTCCCCTCAACCTGGAGACCAATGCACGGGGCAACCTTGCCGCCGGACAGCGCAATGTCCTCATGCTGGAGACCTTTGCGCGAAGACACTGCGAGTGATGTGGCTCAGCGATTGGTGCGT